>JACKFU010000001.1 GCA_020632295.1 Candidatus Peribacteria bacterium | reverse complement strand
TGAAGAGGAAGAAGTATGAGGGTGGTAGTACGGGGGATTATCCTTACTACGTTGTAGAAGTAAAGGTGAAGGTTGGAGTGGTAAGGAGGATGGCACGAAAGGACTTGCCATTACGCTATAAATAATGTATAAAATATTAAGTGGCTTCTGTCAACAAACTCAAACAGAAGGAGAAATACTATGAAAGCCACCCCGTTCTTTGACGTCAACGGTCAGCCGTCCGAACCGCTCCTGAAGCTCCTTGAACGTCTCGGCGTTCAGCATGATGGGACGCTCAAAAGCATTCGGGATGCCACGCAGGAAGCGTGGTACCAAGCAGGGAAGCTGCGAGCAGAGATCAAGGATACGGTCGAGCAAGGCCAGCTCCACAACGATGTCGTTGGGCACTTCTCACAACTGGGCATGATGCATGCCGTCGAGAGTGAGGGGTCCTACGAATACGCATTGTTGCTCGGAGCAACGGTTGCTGCCGTGCGTAAGCGTCTGGCGTTTCTGCGCACGCAATGGGAAAAGGGACTGCTCTTCAAGGAGCTTGTCCTTCTGGGCAGTGAACGCGATCTCATTCCGGAGAAGGAAGGACATGATGTCCTCTTCAACCCGAAGAACGCCGAACTGCCGTTCCCCGAAGTCCGTGCCAAGACCGCTGAAGCGCCACCGCGTAACGAGATTGAGATGATGGAGATGGTCTGTCAGCAGGCAGACTTTCCGTGGGACAACCGTGTGCGGGTCACCCCCGTCCGAACCCCCGGCAGAGCCAACACCTCGGTCACGGTCCAGCAGTGGCTCAAAGACGCGCAACCTGAACCCGGCACTTGCCTTGCGATGTCATCGCAGCCGTTTGTTTCCTTTCAGACGCTCGTCGTCGAAAAGGAACTCAAAAAGCACAACAATCGTTTCAGTGTCGATGGCATCGGCTACGCATCCCTCACGCTCCCGGTTGCGACGTACCTCGATAACGTCGCCAAGGTGATCTATGAGCTTGCGGAATCGGAATGCGTCTGACCACAGACTACGTCAGGGAACAAAGCCCGTGCATGCATGTGCGGGCTTTGTCTTATGTTTGCGATGGTTGGTACCCCGTATCTGGTGCCACAAATATTACTACTTATTTTATTTTTGTATTCTATTTTCACTGGAAAAATTACTGTCAAATCCGCGAATCGTACCTTCGCCCACAGTTGGGACAACTAACAATGCTCAACGACAGTTCAGCTTTAGTAGCTGCGTAGAACTTTTGAACTTTTAGAGTTTAGAACAGTGGAGTAATCTTTATGCACTCAGTATGTGCATATGGACTTCGACACTTCCCGAAAACTCAAAGCGCACTTTGAAGAAGTTAAGAAAGTAATCGTGCTTCGTGATTTGTGGAAATCCGCACAAGCAATAAAGGGAACTTTTGAATACAATACGAGTGAATCAACGCTTGGTTCCGGTACTACTGTTGAAGTACTTACTGCACTAGCTGCAGATGGGGTATTGGAAAGTGTTTCCGATGTTACAGAACAAGATGTTGGGGGTTTGATTGAGCGTTGGCACACAATCGCTGTGACCGAGCCTATGAATGTGTTGTACAACGACTTCGTACACCATTTGCCTATGACAAGCAGTGCCGTTGCATGTAATGAGGTTGCAGACAGTGTAAAGAGGGAGCTGCAATTACAGTGCGAACGTGGAGTCCCTGATTGCTTAATCGGGTACGAAAGTTTGCCCGATGGATTTTTGACCAAAGGAAATTTGTATTACGCACTCCTTCTCATGGAGGTCGAAAACTTCATCACCATTCATGAAATTGAGGACAGGTCAAAATGGTTCCCAAACACACGCAATCCTGAAAAACAGTATGTCTACAATTTTGTTTTCAGGGTAAGACCTACTGACATACCACATAATGCTAAACCCACAAAAGCAGACATATCCGATGAACTAACGTTTGACTGGAAAGAACTCAAAGCAACCTTTCCATCAGAACATGGTTGTCATCCCCGAGTGTATAAGTCAGGTACACTGTTAACTTCAGGGGGAGGCAAAGAACAATTGCGTGCCTGTGACATCAAAGTATTGGCTGCTCTTATTCGAGGAGGTGGCAGGACGTTGCAACACCATGCGCTTATCGCAGCAATGAATCCAGACCCGAATCATGATGAATTCGACATTAAGGAGCGAGCACTTCATGATTCCATACGACGCCTGAGAAAATTTGCTGGCATCGATTGCATAGAAAATGAGCGCAAAAGGGGCTACAAGTTGGTGAAGTAATCACGACTTAAAATCTTAGTCTCGACTTAGGTCGAGATTCATGTTTTTTGTTTTATATAAGCAAAAATCTTCACATTGTATACAGGCACCATCAAGGTGAGTTAAGGGCGAGAAACGCAGCGCAGGATGCCAATTGTGGGACGAAGACCCTACACGCCACGGCTCAATGTAACAATCGCCTTCATCGAGGATGAAGAGGAGGCGTGGGAGGCCGTGACTAAAGCAGTCGCTGTGATTTTAGCAGTCTCCCCAGAAGAACATGTGGAGACATAACACGCACAACGCTCGTGACGGACCAAGAAGAACCACCTGAAGGTTGAGCTTCCAAGTGGTCTTCTGATGAGACTTAAGACAACTGAATCTGTAAGGATTATAGCAAATCTTACGCAGAGGAACTCAACCTCGTTTTATTTCCTATTTCCTTACTTTAATTATGACAGAAATTAACCAGAACGATGCTCATCAGCACTTCGTTCACAGAATCGACATTGACGGCTCCAACGCACAACTTAGTACGCTGATGGATGTTGTTGCTAACCTCACAATAGAGAATGCGGAGGAAGCCATGAGCAAGCTGCCAGACGACAATATCTTCATCTTGAATGGTGTACGACCAGACAAAGCTGGTAGAGCTACGGATGCAGACATCACGCTAAAGAATTGTTTCGTATTGGATTTCGACCTCGCAAAGGACGAAGAAAATCCACGGTCTGAGGCAGACATCAAAAACTGCGGCCGGATCATTTCCGATGCGTTCAGACATCACCCTGTTCTCGGCAGGTGGACGTTCATTGTCTTTAGCGGAGGTGGTTTACACGTCTGGTATTTCGGTGTAGCTCAGAAAATCGAATCACCAGAGCACTACAAGCATGCAATTGCAGACCTACACCATGAAGCTAAAGCTCTGTTGCCTGATGAATTGCAAGGAACGCTCGACCCTGCCTGTGTGAATGTGGGTCGCCTTTTTCGTATGCCCGGAACGAAGAACTACAAGTACGACCCTCCAAGAAACGTAGAAATCATTGAAGAACGTGGAGGCATTGCCTTCGACTTCCCCAAAGTTCTTGCAAGAGGAAAGGAGCTGTATGAGAACAGAAAGGAAGCAGTGAAGGCTCTACGTGCATCAGAGAAAGAAACCAAAGAGCTATTCTCTGAAGAAGGAGTACTGGATTTCTACACGGCGATTAACAAGCTCATTCCTATGCACGAAGTGGTTTGCAAGTTGAAAGACTGGGAAACAGATGGCAAAAACTTCTGGAAAGGCAACAAGAGCAAGAAGAAGGCGTGTTTCATTCCAGAGAGCGAGAACTTTCTCGTTCATAGCGGCACTCACCATTTGCCAGAAGGAAAGAAAGGGTACTCTGTTTTCGATTTTGTCAAAACGGTTCTTGAACTCAACAATAGGCAAGCATTCGAGTGGTTCGAGGAACACTACCCAGACATCAAGGAGCAGTGCGAGTCAGGTGATTCCTTAGATGCCCTCGGTAATGACAGCAAAGCCAAGAAAGCTCTCATGCTCGCCCTAAAGCAGGACATCATTTTGTTCCACGACCAGTTTGGAGATGCTTTCGTCCGACTGCCCATTAACGGACACTACGAGATTCACAGGTGTGCTCCCAGAGCTTCCGCTATCCGTGAGTGGCTCGGACACCTGTACTGGAAAACGGAGGGCAATACGCTCTCGGGCGAGGACAAGTCCTCAGCTATTGAAGTACTTTCCGCTATGGCAAAGTACAACAGCGAGCGACATGAGCTGCATAACCGTGCAGCGTTCCAGAAAGAGAAGAATACCATCTGGTACGACCTGTCCGATGAAAAGGGTCGAGCAATCTCTGTGTCGCCCTCTGGGTGGAAACTACATGATGTACCGCCCGTACTCTTCTATCGTGAACAGCATCAACAACCGCAAGTCGAACCTGTGGAATCGGGAGGTGATGCAAAAAAGCTCCTTGAGTACATCAACATCGAGAAGAAGGAACACCAGCTTCTCTTTCTTGTTCATGTTATCTCATGCTTCATTCCGCACATACCACACCCGATTGCAGTCCTGCATGGCAGACCGGGTTCTGCAAAGAGCACTGCAACCAAGATGACAAAAGCTCTCGTTGACCCATCAAAGATGGGGGCGTTCACGTTTCCCAGTGATGCCACGCAGTTGGTTCAGCAAATGAGTCACCATTGGGCACCTGCCTATGACAATATCGACTACCTAACCACAGAGCAGTCCGATGCGCTGTGCCGAGCGACCACGGGAGGAGGGTTCTCCAAACGTGTTCTCTATACGGACGATGACGACAAAATCTATAACTTCAGGCGATGTATCCTGCTCAATGGTGTAAACCAAGCGAGCACACGTTCTGACCTTGTAGACAGAAGTTTACTGTTCTCGCTGGAGCGAATACTCGATGAACGCAGGAAGACTGAACGAGAACTGTGGGATGCGTTTGAGAAAGATGCTCCTGTCATTCTTGGGGGAATATTCGATGTACTGGTGGAAGCTATGAAGCTCCACCCTCACATAACGCTCAAGAGCTTCCCTCGCATGGCAGACTTTGCTGAGTGGGGTTGTGCTATTGCCGTTGCCCTCGGTTGCTCTCAGGAAGACTTCGAATCTGCATTGGAAGCGAATAAAGAAGACCAGAATGATGCTGTCCTTGGTGAAGACTGGCTAGCTCCTGTCGTGCAGAAGTTCATGGCTACCAAAGAAAAACCTTGGGAGGGTACGGCTACGGAATTACTCGCGCTTCTTGAAGCAGAAGGGGCTGGCATTCGCCATTCCACAAGACCGAACACACTCTCACGACACCTACAACTCATCAGCAATAACCTTGAAGCGGTAGGTATCAAGATGACAAAAAAGCATCGAGGTAAGGACAGAGTCATACGCCTGACAAAAACATCGTCGGTATCGTCAGTATCTGCGGAAGACGAACCGAAACCGACAGTAACCGACGGTATTGACGATGTTTCAGGAAACATGAAGCTCGACATCTGGTGAAGTTCCCTGATTTGACAGGCATGTATTCTATTTTGAAAAGCATCGAAAAGTGGTCACTTTGTCATATACCCACCCCCCCCCAATCGTCACAGGGAAGCTCTATGGTCTTCAGGGCTTCCCTTAGACAAAAACCTTTGATTCCAGCACCACCGACTTTATAATACCCATATAGCACCGCCCCAACGTTTCTTCAGGAGAAACCGAGGTTGGCGGGATTTGTGCTACCCCAAATGCAGATGGCTCCCTCCGTTCCCCAAAGGACTCCAAAAATGGAGGAGCACCTTGAGCGAATGCGCTTGATTCGCAAAGAAGCCGAGAGGCTCTATTACGAGAGCGACATCTTGAGCAAGCGGGGCCAGAAGGAACAGAGCTACAAGAAAAAGAGAGCAGCAGACTTTGCAATGGATGAGTGGAAGAAGGAGAACGCCAAGTACAGAGCCAAGTGGAAGCAGCAGCGCCGCAAGCATGCCTCTTAATTCTTTCCCCTATTTCCTTATGCCAGTACCAGCCGTAGCCTACTGCCGATGCTCTATGGACAAGGAGGGTTCCTACGGACTCGATGTCCAACGGAGCTTGATTTCCAAGTTCGCAGAGCAGAACGACTATGCCGTCCTCCGATGCTTTGCGGAGGAAGGTGTGTCAGGAGCCGATGCCAACCGCGCCCTGTGGAGCGACCTCATCGTGTTCGTCGAAGCGAATCCCGACATCCAACACGTTATAATTCTCAGAATGGACAGGCTCGCTCGCGACCTCATTCTTCAGGAGACAATGCTCATGGAGCTTCGAAAACGGAACGTACAGCTTGTCTCTGTAGATGAACCTGACCTATGCAGTAAAGACCCGACCAGAACAATGTACCGACAAATACGAGGAGCAATCAGCGAGTTTGAGCGTTCACTTATTGCTCGGAGGCTTCAGCAGGGACGAGTAAAGAAAGCAGAGACAGGTAAATACTCAGGTGGAGGTGCTCCTTATGGGTACAGGCTTGTGAATGGGGAGCTGAGAGTGCAAGAAAATGAAGCTGAGATTGTCCGTTGCATCTTCCGCTCTCGTAGGAAGCCCAAACAGGGCAAACGACTCTCGTACGCAAAGATTGCCAACATGCTCAACGAACAGGACATTGAAGCTCCCAAGGGTCGCCTGTGGCTGCCCTGCACCGTGCATTACATCCATAACAGCAACGTCTATAGAGGAGTGTACTCGTACGGAGGGGTGGAGAAGCGTAACGAAGCACTCAAAATAGTCTGATTCGTCGTTGCCGTTTCATATGAACAAATTTATTTCCTCATATGGTTACACAGAGATTTCCTTTAACACTAAAGAAAAAATGCGATTACAAGGTTCTAAGCTGCCACTCAGAAGTCGAGCAGTTTAGAGAGTGAAACACCGAAGCCATCGCTGAGCTTTTCCAACGTCACAATGGTTGCACTCCTTCTGCGTTTGGGTTCGATGCCCTCAAGCATCTGAATATACGGGAGGCTAAGACCAGACCGCTTTGCCAGTTCCTGTTGCGTAAGACCTTGCTCTGCCCTGAGCTGACGCATGCGTTTGCCGAGTTTGATGCGAATATCTGCTTTCGCCATTCAAACCATTATGGCTTTGTATGCGTTTACTTGAATACTAACCATGGTATTGCATACTATGGTTGTGTATTCCCCTCATATTATGAAGCATCATCCACTCGTTCTCTTTGCCATAACCCTTGCACTTGCAGGATGCCAAAGCTCTGCTCCACAGGAACCTGAAACAGAACCTGAGCAGTTGTATTCTCCTGCTCCTGCTATAGAGGAGCAAACAACGGTACTAAAGCTGACCGTCCCGAAACGCATCACTATAGAGTGTGATTCCGCAACGATTACAGGAGAAACAGAGCCGAGAGCGAAAGTAAAAGTAGATGGCAAGACCGTACCAGTAACAGCAAGCGGTACATTCAGCACCACGCTCTCACCATTTACGTCAGGCGAACACTCTATTTATGTAACTGCAACTGCACCGAGCAAGAAGAAAACATCAGAGACTATAAAAGTGGAACGCCCATTTACCGAGCTTCAGTTCGACATTGAGGGTGAGTACGCAGGACAGGGAGAAGTACGAGCAACAATTCATACGAATCTCTGGAAGGGAACACACATAGATGTAAACGTGTTTTCAGTTTCTGTGCTCAATCCTGAGCATGAAGACGATGGAGGTATAGATTACAGCCGATGGTACGACCTATTGCCCGAAAAAGTGAAGAAGCTGCCCATTAACAAAATCACTGCCGAGAACTTCGCCTACGAAAACACGCTACCCGTTCCAAAGGATGGCACAGTAGAGACCAGCTTGCTGCTGTTCCATCCCGAAGCTCTCAAGCATGACTTCAGCGAGATTGAGACGTTGCGGAACAAGTACCTGTTTGATGATGTGCTTAGAGGGTCGCTTCGCAAGAGAAAAACGTTTGAGCGAGACGGTAAGGTAGTACTGGACTTTCGTATTTCCCAGAACAGGTATAGCGAAGCAACTGGTCGAGCAGACAACCTAAAGGGCAGTGATGTTTTCGACATCAAACTGCCCAAGGGTTGCAAGCTCCTGACCTATGAACTCTACGGCAGTACTGCACAGGAGATTCAATGCACTAAGACCATTACTGCATCATGGGACACCATTGCAGGAGACAGAAGCAAGGGAAATGAGGCAAGGAAAGAAGCGATTGCCAAGCAGGAAGCGAAAGATTGCCCCATTCTCACAGACAAAGACTGCTATTTCTACTTCAGGAGGCACGGCAATGTGTCATGGCACGATGCTTATAGCTACTGCTACGAGAACGGAGGAGATTTGCCCTCGAAATACCAAGTGGCTTCAGTGCGTACAGAGCTTGAAAAGTGGTACTCCTCGTACCCGAAACTACTCTACGTTTGGACGAAGGAAACGCAGAGTGGAGACCACGGTATTTCATATGGATGGGTTGAGAGCATCAGGAAAAATGCTTGGGATGAATACCTGAGTGATTGGGCTACTGCGAATTCCGACAAACGGGATTATGTGACTTTTGTATGTATGCGGAAGCGTTAATCATTCTCGTACGTCAGTCGTCTTTTTCATTCTGTTCCTGCAACTCCCTCTGCATCGCCTCAAACCGAGAAATGTCTCCAAAAGTGAATCTACTAGAGAATTGTGCAACCCTAATATACTCACGACCTTCAACTAAATTCTCGTATTGTTTTTTACATTTTTCACTGCCACAGACCAACTTCAGGGCGGCAGTCTTGTTTTCTTTACCAATAGCTTCAGCACTCAAATAGTATTCCCATCCCCTCTCAATAGTCTGGTCGTCGAGAAAGCGTTTTTTGAGGAAGGCTTCAGCTTTTTGTGCATGTTCCATTGCTCGTTCTGATTGTTTCTTGCTCAATTCTCTTGCTCTGCTTCTGTGAAATATTACGAGTGCTACAGCCGCATCATCCTCCTCAGGATGCTGCTTTGCCACCTCTGCATAAGTTTTCTCTGCATCGTCAAACATCTCCTTGTCCGCATAGAATCGTCCTAGGCGTAGCATAAACTTCGCTTTCTCTGGAGCATCGTTGGGAATGCCTTTACATAGCCTGACAAGCGCTTTCACATCATCTTCTTTTCCATGGGCAGCAACAAAAGCTGTGTAAGCTTCAAGTGCTTTGTCTGCCTCTAAATTTTGGGACAAATACGTCGCACAGGTTTTGTGGATGCTTTCATTTTGTCCCTCTGCATGCAGAACACTTATGAACGACTTCATGTCGTCTGCAAAGTGCGGTTCATAGAGAGTAACAACATCTGCGTACTTCCCAGCTTTGGCATACATTGTAGCTAGCCTTCGCCTGTCTTCAGACATCTTGGAAGTGGTATATAACTTCTCAGCATGTTCAACAGCTTTCTGTTTGTCGCTGAGCTGAAGGTAATCAATTTCTTGCCGTTGTAACGTAAGGTCATGCGGGTAGAACTGAATCGCTTTCGCAAGTAGCTCAGATGCTTCTTCTTGATTACCATTACTTCTATATATGCCTATGAGTTCTGAGTAGTACGATGGTTGATGGTCTATTTCCGGCAAGAGTTTCAACCGCCTCTCTAAGACAGGTACTAGAACAGCGTTGGTATCAAATGCCTTTTCTGCTCTCGAATGCGTTTTGCATGCTGCTTGCAATGATTCATAGAAACGCAAATTGTACGGATTGTGTTGCTCTGTACTCTGTAGTTTTTCGTAAAAACTGATTGCTTCAGGATGGTACTTTTCACCGTCTTGCTTACCTACTGTGGCAATTCGGTAGATGTCAATTACTACTTCATTCTTGCCATCTTCTCGTAACTTCTTCAGTGCTGCATTCTGATTTGCCATGAATGTGTCAAACGCGAAATATCCTTCCAATGTTTTACACTCCGGCTTGTCGAAGTCTCCGTCCTTTTCGCGCTCGTCCCAATACTCTCTGCCTCTTTTTTCGATGACACCACTATTTAGGTCGCTTCTGGCTTGCTCATCCCATCTTCCCAGTGAGAGCAAATAGTAGTACCTGTCCATTTCTTCCATCTTCGCTCTGAGTAATGTTTTCTCTTTTGCTCTGCCTTGAAGTTCTTCTCTGGTGCTCACATGGTCTTGCATTGCCCCTACAGTGGCTTTGTCTTCTTCGATGCTGTGTCTGCCATACCGTCTTGCAAACTGAGCTTCTTGACCGTCTGCAAACGGTTCGTACCATTCTTTGCCCATATAAACATCTCTTCCGCCGTGGAATTGGCGTTCCCAATTCCTTTCCTGCCTTGGTCTGTCTTCTTCATAACCATCATAATCATTTGCATCATCGTGATGCACTCGCTCATGTCTCCACACTCTGCCTATGCCAAAGTCAGCGCTCAGTTCCGTAAGCCACATGGCTTTCATGCTATCAATGTAGAACCCACCCATCTCACCAGGGTCATCAGGCTTCTTGTTTCTTGCCAGAATGGAACGTTCTTTCTTTAGTCCAGCAAGCACATACTTTTTTGACGGAGGAATTACTCTAAAAATCTGAGGGGGCATCATTTCCATGCCCTGCAATAGTTCAGGCAACATTTCCGACAGTTTTTGCATAGCAAGTGGTTTGAGTGCGATGTATTCATCAAATTCATCTCCGATGACACCCTGGTATTCAGTAAACAGTTCTTCTTCGAGGTTGTGTTCAGGGTTTCTGCGTTCCCATTCATCCATTACTGTGTCCAAACCATACAGCCTTCTTCCATGCAGCCTTATTTGCTTCAAACACTCATATTTTTGATGGTCAAGAGGTTCATAATTAACCCTTCCAAGAAATTCTTTATAAGGCGAAGGCATCCCAGGCAAAATAAACACCTCTTCGAACAAATCATAATCTTCTTTAGTCTTCAGGTGCTGAATCACTGCTTCAGCATCTTTTACCGCTTCAGTTTCAAGCATCTTCTTCAGTTCATCTTGTTTCTTGTAGTACATCTCCGAACGTTCTTTGTCCTTTGCTAGAATGAATTCTCTGCTGTCTGTTAACTCCTTCATTTTCTTTTCAAACTCATCAACCCTCTGCTGCATCTTGCTGTAGGGGTCAAGGAATTTTTGTTTTCCATCTTCCTCGTAAGCATACAGTCTTTGTGTCTCCTTTCTGCTCGGCCATTTTCCTTCCAATGTTCTTCGAAGGTATAGCCTTCCTCCTGCGAAATGGTCTACTGTAGCCTTTGCTCCTTTTTCTTCCTCAACCTCCACTAATTGTTCCTGTTGGTTGTATTCAGATTGTTTCTTGTAGCTGTCTTTTTTGCGCTCTTCTTTCTCCAGCCAGAGACGAGGAACTGAATCATCACTCATAGAATAGGTTTGCTCAACGATTGCATCGTCTACTTTGTATTCCCTCTTAAAGCCTTCGCCATAGCCCCTTTTGGCTTCCGTAATGACTGTGCCATCTTTGCGCTGAAGAAGCCGTGTTTGTTTCTTGTCCTCCAGATTCTCTATTTTAATACGTAGGCCACGGATTTCATCGTCAAACTTTTTCTCTCGCCATCCTCTTTGAGCCACCGTTCTCCATTTCTCTTCTAAGTAATCAAATGCTGGTGGTTTTTGTTTTGCAGATTCGTCTTTGAGCTTCTGCAGTTCGGATTTCAGTTGTGCGACTTTTTTCTCATCCTCAAATGTAAAGAAGCTGCCTCTAGGCCTTACTACTTTTAGTATGCTTCTTGGAGTCGCAACATAAGTTTCTTGTGCATCTCCTTTCGTTGTAGAGAATCTGATTCTGTACCCATCCTCAGCCACCATGTCGGTCACTTTACCTCCAGATTCTTTCTCAAATACATTCACTTGGGTAACAGTAGTAATTGTATTGTCGAGCACTCTGTGAAATTTGTTTGCAGTAATAGGGAAGCTGGAGAACTGTAATCGTTTACCAAGCAATTCTATAGACATCAATTCAAGACCCTGTGCCAGTTGTGCGGTAACTTCGTGCTGACCATATGTGAACTCCAAGGATGCCTCTTTCGTTCTGCGCAAATTCTTCATTTCGGGAAAACGCTTCCCACACTCCTCAATGAGCACATCGAGCTGTTCTTCCACTGACTCTTTCATGTCTTCCAATTTCTTTTTAGCTTCATCTCCAACTTGCTCCTTGCCGTCATCAGGTGATGGTTGAAATTTTTCAGCCATAGTGGTTATTTGTGTGTTTCTGTAGCTATTATAGCACATTTCTTGTCCTAATGCTGTGTTTATTTCGACACGCTCAGAAGCGATGATGCCAGCCACCAGGGCAACTACGAATCGAGATGCCTCTTTCACCGCTTCGGGAATTCCCTTGATGGACTCAGGTAGTCTCACTCGAACATTCTAACTGCTACCAGTGGACTACTTCATTTACAATCGGATTCTAACAGACGGTAGCTCTGTTCATGTACTTGGTGCTATTGGCACGAAAAACGAATGGTAGAGGCCGCATAACGATTGATTATGCAGATGTCACAGCTCTTAGTACCCCTATGACAACGCCGATTCCGTCTGGGGCATCAATATAGCCGAAGGAGTTTCGGCTCATGCTATGAAGCACTATGAACTGTGTAGGGCGTGGTTCCGACGGTACCGATGGTATTGACGATGTATTCTGCTTATGATTCCAGACCTACTGCCTTTATAATTGTGAACATGGACAGCGACGACAAAACTCCACAAAAGCAACGGGTGGCAGTGTATATTCGTGTTTCTACGGAAGAGCAAGCGAAAGAAGGGTTTGGACTCAATACGCAATTGAAACACTGTAAGAATGCCATTGCGGTCAGAGAATCAACGCATGGATGGGTGTTTGATGAGAAGCTGGTATACAGGGATGAAGGCTTTTCAGGTTCCCTTAGACACCGTCCTGCTCTCGACAAAATGATGCAGGACATTGAGAAGGGCAAAATTGATGTGGTGATTGTCTGGCGTATTGACCGTCTGTTCAGACGTATGCGCTTCCTATTGGAAACAGTCGAAAAGATTACTGAGAAGGGAGTAATGTTCCAGTCTGCATCAGAGCCTTTTGACACAACGGCTGTAGGACAGATGGTTTTTCAGATTTTCGGTGTATTAGCTGAGTTTGAGCGTAACCTCATCAAAATTCGTACCACGGAAGGAAAGATTAGCGCATCCGAGGAAGGAAACTATGTCGGAGGACAAGAGCCTTTCGGGTATCACATTGAAGAGAAGTACGTGGACAAGAAACGTGCATCTCGAAAGTTGAAAATCTATGAGGAAGAGGCGAAGTGGGTACGGAAAATGTTTGTTTGGTTTGTAGAGCGTGATGAGTCCGTTGAAACGATTGCAGCAAAGCTCACTAAGCTAAAAGTGAAAAGTAACGCTGACAAAAAGAAAACCAAGAAAGGTATATCTAGGCGACGTAAGAATCCTATTGGCTATTGGGACCCACCAAGTGTGCGTAAGAAGCTCAAGAACGAAACGTATGCAGGGAAATACTACTACAACAAGCAGTCGAAGAATGAGAAGGGCAAATACGTCACTAACCCTCGTTCCAAGTGGGTGGAATTTGAGTGTCCTGCCATTATTGACCCCAAGCTCTTTGAGAAAGCCCAGAAGAAATTTGCATCTCCAAAGCGTTCCAATAATGCGAAGAACATCTATCTCTTGTCAGGCAAGGTAATGTGTGACCTATGTGGATGTGCGTATACTCCTTACACGGGAACGAAGAAAACTAAGAATTACCGATGCATGAAAAATAACAAAACAAAAACGTACGAGAAGTGTCCAGCAAAGCAAATCTCAGAGAAGATTCTCGGTACAGCCGTATGGGATTACGTTGAGCATTTGCTCCAGAATCCCAAGAAGGTATTTACAGAATATCAGCGAGAACTAAAGAAGGATTCTGTGTACCATGCTTTGATTGAGGAACGAGAGATGGCTGAGAAAGCGTTGGAAGAAGCGAAGCAAGCACTTGCGAGAGTCAAAGATGCTCATAGAGGTGGTGCGTATGAAACTGTAGATGAGTTCAAAGCACAAATGGCAATACCGAAGGAGGAGATTGAAAAGCAGAAGGAAACGCTTGCAGAAATTAATGCTCAATTGAGTACGGAGGAAGCTAAAGAGCAAAAGATTGAGTCTGTGAAGGCTCTAAAAGAAAAATACAAAGACAACTTCGAGAAGCTGACGTACGAGGACAAGAGGAAAATTCTTCAGGCTGTCGTAGACAAGGTGTACATCAAAGGAGAGGACATCAAAGTCGTGCTGAGAGTGCCGAAAGCAATGCAGTCTGAATTAAATAAGTCGAAAAATTTGTGTGGTGCCACGAGCTGGAATTGAACCAGCGACCTCGGGCTTATGAGTCCCGCGCTCTAACCAACTGAGCTATCGTGGCAAGGTTTCTTAGCCGATTATGCAGGATAAGAAGCAGCGAAAAAAGAGGAAACATACTAAAAAATGCTATACTGAGCACTATGCCAACGATCGTCTTCATCGTTATACAGGCCATCTCTGTCTGCATTATGCTTCTGTTTATCCACGAATATAAGCGAATTACGCTAAAGCATGAACAGCTACTTGCTGCTATTGAACCCGGAAAAAAGCCCAGTAGCACCTTTCAAAGCAACCTCATTATCTGGATGTACATTATCATCACTATATTCATAGTGCTATCTACATCGACACTACTCTATATTATCAACTATACATAATGGGAGAACCAGAACACATCGTTCGCGCACTTTCGACACACTGGGTGAAGTACGTTATGCCAACCGTAATGGCGATGCTTCTCGTAGCAGGCATTAGCGGTATATTTATGGCAGCACTTGCCCTGCATAGTGCATTACCAATTATTGCAAATAGTCTATTTATCGGCGGTGTACTCCTCGCATGTCTTGTGCACCATTGGTATTTTCATAGGCTCCTCTCTGAGGCAATGGAAGATATTGTTATTACAACAAAACGTGTCATCTGGATTAAAGAGGCACTGTACCAAACAGATGACATGCGACAGATTCCTCTCGATAATATTCAAGGGGTGGAAACAAAGAAGCATGGACTAGCGCAAACAATTCTAGGGTATGGAACACTATGGTTCGACACTGGCGGTACAGTAACGTACGATGAAAACGCAATTATGGATATGGTGCCGCACCCAAATAGCGTTGCGCGAGACATTAACCAATTGCTTAAACTCAATTAATGACAAAGACACTCGTCTGCTTCCATGGTTGGGGTGGCTCTAAAGAATCGTTTACCGAGCTCAAAGAAGCACTGAAGCATGACGATGTTACCGTGCTCGCACCCGACCTTCCTGGATTTGGCGATGAGCCAGATCCCGAGCATCCATTTTCAAATGATGACTACGCCGACTGGGCGTTGTGCTGGCTTAGCCAGCAAATGAACAATGGAAAATTAACAATGAAAAATGAATGGTTTTTGTTAGGCCATTCACATGGAGGGCGTGTTGCCATTAAACTTGTCACAGAAAAATTATCAATTTTACATTCTAAATTTTCAATTCCTTCTCATCTCTTCCTCTGTGCCGCAGCTGGTATCCACCACCCAAGGCACATCAAACGCGTGATAGGGCTTATGCTTGCCAAAGGAGGAAAAGCCATCTTTGCACTTCCCGGACTTCGTAAGCTTGAACCTCTTGGCAAAACACTGCTCTACAAACTCGTCCGTGTGCACGACTACGAGAAAGCATCAGAAGTTATGCGAAAGACACTTATTCTTGTAACACGCGAAGATCTTAAGCCTCTATTACGACACATTTCAGTGCCAACAGATCTCTTTTGGGGAACAGATGACGGCATGACACCATATTCTGACGCACGTATCATGGAGAAAGAAATACCTCATGCAAAGCTCCATGCCTATGCAGGAGTCCGTCATCGTGTTCATCGCGATAGAGCTATGGAGATTGCCGCTGTCATTCGCACATACCTATGAGCATCACCCTCATTCGCATCGGCCTCTTTCTGCTTGCGGTACTTTCTCCGCTACTCACATTTGCTACACTCTGGCAAATAAAAGAGTGGCGCATAGATCGCCTCAAAGAACATCTGCGATCAGAAGGATATATACGACAGCTCATTGGCATTCTCCGGCCGGTCATCCTAGTTATTACATTGCTTTCCCTTCAGCTGACACACCTGCCGACCTACGCCTACATTGATGCATGCATCGCAGTAATGGCTGGTATGGCACTGCTCCAGATTATAGGCAGAAAGCAAAGATACCCACGATGGACACTAAAGGCAATGCTCCTCGTGCTTGGAGCTCTCTGCATTAACCTCGCGCTCATCACACTGCTCCATAACAATAACTGGACCCTTGTTGGTTCTCTCCTGGCGCAGCCTGTAATCCTTGCACTGGTATGGGCACTCTTCTTGCCAATCGATCGAATAATGAAGCGCCAAATGATGCAGAAAGCTGCATCATTGAGACAGACATACAAAAACATGATGGTAATTGGCATTACGGGATCTGTCGGAAAAACGACAACAAAAGAACTCATTGCTCACCTCCTGGCTGAGAAAGACATCATCTTTACTCCAGCATATGTCAATTCTGAAATGGGCGTTTCAAAGTGGCTACTCAGCGAGCTACCACGACATAGCACAGACGATGCGCTCATTGCCATCATCGAAATGGGAGCATATCGCAAAGGCGAAATAGCGAGGCTCTGCGGCATCACACAACCAACCATGGGCATGATTACCTACATTGGCTCTCAGCACATTGCACTCTTCGGTAGTCAGGATGCACTCTGCAATGCAAAAGCAGAGCTCGTTCAGTATCTACCGCAAACCGGTGTCGCATTCATCAATGGAGATAATGAGCTCTGCCAAAAGGCACTGGCGCATACCAAAGCAAAGCACATCGTCGTAGGTACCGGCGGGCATGCAGATAAAGAAGCATTCGATATCGAAGAAACAGGAACGGGAATCTCCTTCCGTGTCGACAATGTCCAGATACATGTACCACTTCACGGAACACACAACGTGACAAACGTCTTGCTTGCTATCGCAGTAGCGCAAGAATTAGGAATGGATACACAGGCAATTGCCAAGCGTCTCAATACCTTTACTCCTCCGTCAGCAACGTTTTCTATTCGTAGCGAACGAGGTATTACTATCCTCGACGATACCCACAATGCAAGCCCCGAAAGTTTTCGTGCAGCAATTGCTTGGGCCGCATCTCAACCAATAAAGCAGAAAGTACTCCTGACACCAGGACTGATTGAACTTGGCAATCTGGAACAGACTATTCATCGAGAGTTAGGAAGTCAGGCAGCACCAGTATTTGATCGCATTATTGTGACATCGAAAAAACACGCTGCCATGCTTGAAGAAGGATATGGCAAACCCGTTGAACTACTTAGCAGCAAAACAAAACCACTTGCTGCAGGAGATCTTCTTGTTTGCGAAGGAAGGGTAAAACCCTCCAGTATTCAATCACTCCTCGTATGACCGCCGTCATTCACCACACCTTCGGGCCACACTGTACCCCATCGTATATACGCAGAAGTCTTGGGTACCTCATAAAACCATGGACATGGCAAAAGGGTGAGAATGGTCATGAATTGCAAGCGACACTCAGTCGATGGTTCGAAGGAGAATGTACGCTCTTTGGGAGTGGTCGCGATGCCTTGCTAGCTATCCTGCGCGCATGCAATTTTGAGAGCGGCAGCGAAATCATCATTCAAGGGTTTACCTGTGTTGCCCTACCAAACGCTATTCATGCCGCGGGGTATACACCCATCTTTGCCGATACAAATAGCGACACACTTAATCTCGATCTTGAGAACCTCAGTACCCAAATAACCACCCGTACCAAAGCCATCATCTGCCAACATACTTTTGGCATAGTTGCCGACGTAAAAGCACTCAGAGCAATTGCCGATAAGCATGATCTCCTCCTCATCGAGGACTGTGCACACATCATCCCCGATGTGACAGGACCAAAAGTCATCGGGAAGTATGCCGATGCCATCATGCTGAGCTTCGGGCGAGATAAAGCAGCCTCCGGCATTCTCGGTGGTGCTGCCATCGCAAAAAATACGACACTAGTCGATGCGCTAGCAAACGAAGCGATGCGCACAAAATCCATTACCCATATGACTATAGGTAAAGCACTACTCTACCCTCTTCTTTATGGCATAACAAAGCCACTCTATGGCATTGGTATTGGAAAACTACTGATGAGCATAGCACGCAAACTAGGGATACTGATTCCCGTCCTCACCACTAAAGAAAAACAAGGAGTTCAGCAACCTGTACTCAGCAAAATGCCAAATGCGTGCGCTGGTCTTGTTAAGTGGCAACTTAAATTCTTCCACAGCATCAATAACCACAGGCGAACGCTCACAACATACTATCTTGAACACGCACAAAAAAATAACTGGCAAATCCCTGTCGGTATCAGCGAACATTTCCCGCTACAAAAGTTTCCCATCTACGTCCCAAATGCAGATGAGATACGTAATACGCTAAAGAAATACAACATTTATCTTGATGATGGCTGGACGGGAGCAACAGTCTGTCCGAGATCCGTCAGTCAAGAATCTGCCGGCTACATTCTAGGCTCCTGTCCCCATGCAGAGAGGATTGATCGCGAGATTCTTACACTCCCCACACATCCAACAATGACCCAAGTTCAAGCCCAAAAACTCGCGAAACTCCTTTCGAGTCTGGTAGGCTGATACTCCATGGATATCCGCATTGCGCAAGACCAGCAAACGTGGGACGGCTTTCTCAGTAAGCAGCAATTTCGCCCATTTCTCCAAAGCTGGACAATGGGAGAAGTCTATCGAGACACAAATCAACCCCCTATTCGCCTTGAGGCAATTGATGAGGATAAAACCGTAGGCATTTGCCAGGCAATCGTTGTGAATGCAAGGAGAGGACGTCACCTCGCCGTACCATACGGACCAGTAATAAGTGGAAAGATGATTCTTGATGCTCTCAAAGAAGAGGCCCTAAAACGACACTGTAGCTTTATACGCCTCAGCCCATTTCTCCCTGAAGGACAGTTAGCTCTCAGCTCTCAGCACGTAGCTCTTAGCTCTCCACTTCATCTCCTCGCAGAACACATCTGGTACATACCACTGCAGACACCAAACCCATGGGAAGAAGAAACTACAACAAGCAAACCAGTAACAGAAGAGGAAATATTGAAAGGAATGCGAAAAAATACGAGGAATCTCATTCGAAGAGCAGAAAAAGAAGGAGTGACTATTGAGGCATCAACTCATCCGCTGCGCGATCTTGATACCTTCATCACTCTCCATGAAGAAACGCGAAAACGTCATCAGTTTACACCGTACACCAATACATTTTTTGAAGCGCAGGTCAGGCACTTCTCTGCACGTAACGAATGCACTATGTATAAAGCACTCTACGACGGAGAGGTCATTGCCTGCTCTATTCACATGCATGCATTTGGTGAAACCAGTTATCACCATGGTGCAAGTACACACGCACATGCAAAAATTCCTGCAAGTTACCTGTTGCAGTGGACAGCGATACAAGACGCCTTGAAGCGCGGAGATCATGTCTACAACTTTTGGGGCATTTCCCCAGAAGGACAATCAAAACATCCATTTGCTGGCGTACGAACATTTAAAACAGGATTTGGAGGACAGCTCCTCGAAATTGCCCACTGCATAGACGTACCACTCAAGTCACGGTACTATGCAACCCGCGCCTTCGAAACATTCCGCAAATGGCGTCGCGGATTTTAACCCTAATACTATGCGTAAAAAGGAGATTCCAACATCAACCGACGCAAAACTTGAAGAAATTATTGAACACCTTCGACGTATGGATAAGCGTGATCGCATGCGAATGTTTGGAGCAAGCATCAAAGGAATCATCAGCATCATTCCTGTTCTGGTCTTCCTCTGGGGTGCGTGGTACATGTACCAAAACGGCGATGCCGTTCTTCAAAAAATTGCTGCAGAGGCCGCCAAACAAGCAGCGCAAGTAAGTAAGTCTCTATTGTTTCAATAGCGAAAGGAGATCGTCTGCAGTTGTCGAAGCCGTAACAACAATGCTTGGTATGCGAAGTAATTGTGTTCGGTTAAAGCTCGTGTCCGGTGCAGTAGAGAGCCCGAGCAAATACCCAATGTCGGCAGCTTTGCTTGCTATGCGATCGTTAACTCCGCCAATAGGATATCCGATAGCAATCACAGGTCGCTTCGTTACATCTTCGATAATCTTCTTACTTTGGCTTAATTCCAACTCTGCCTGTGCATTTGTCAGGGAACGCAAGTCGTCACCTGTATGTCCTGCAGATTGAATATCATGACCATTGGCTAGGAGCGTTACGATTTGCTTCTGGTCAAGCGCACCATCGCCAATGTACTTCGACGAGAGAAAGAGCGTTGCCTCGGCATTGCTGGCACGGAGAGCATCGGACACCTCACGAATGTTCTGCGGTGTAATGTCTGAGACAGCAAGAATAACAGTCTTTGGATCAAGACGGACATCACGCTCTTCCTGCCTAAGAAGAAGTTGGTAGAAATCGTTCAGTGTCCAAAGCGTATATCCGTTCTCACGAAGTGCAGCAATGTGCTGTGGCATATGGTCAATAATATCCTCGCTTACTAAGCGATAATGCACGACAGGAAGTGCAAATTGGCTCTGGCGTACCAGAAAGTTTGGAAGGAATGGCGTAAGGTACTGAACAGCAACGTATCCATCTCCATCTTTAAAGGGAATGCGGGCCCATACATCATCCACTGTAAGTGGTCGAATAAACGACTGCCCAGGAAGCTCACCAATTTTATCGCTATTGGCGTCTGCCTCTTTACGAACGTTCAGAAAACCAAAATCTACAAAATAGAGTCCTTCATATTTTTTCTTCTCTTTGGAAAGCTGCTCTTCTGAGACAAGTTTACTAATATAGCGAGAAGACACATAGCCATCCTGACCCTCAAAGACAACTTTCGCCCACGCTGCATCAACAAACTCTTGTACTTCTACGGTATCACTCTGCTCTAGTCTTCCAAGCTGCGAAGCAGTGACATTTGGTGCCGAACGTACATTTAAGAATGCATTGGTTACGCGATAGAGATCTTGCTCTTCATTTTCCCCGGTGCGAATTGCCGTAAACTTCGCAATGGATCCCACATCAATTACCGGCACTGTGCTCTCCCCTTCGTTTTCAGGTGCAAGTTCCAAGCGCGGTATAAAAGCACCCGTTCCATCGCTCGCCAATTCTTTCACCTTCGAAATATCCTCCATAGTAAACGAAAATTCATCGGCTTGAGGAATCTCAGCAGGCTCCGTCCCACCGCAACCGGCAAAGAGAATGCCAAAGGAAGCAACGAGCAAGAAGACAACAAGTGGTTGTGTGTTTGTTCTGCGGGTGGAACGGTAGTACGCCATGATTACATACGATCGGGAACAGAAATAGTAAGAAGAGAGGCACCGGTTTTCAGAACCTGTGCGGTGAGATCGGTC
Source organism: Candidatus Peribacteria bacterium (assembly GCA_020632295.1). GTDB lineage: Bacteria > Patescibacteriota > Gracilibacteria > Peribacterales > Peribacteraceae > UBA2170. Next base: position 676,129 of record JACKFU010000001.1, on the reverse strand, counting down.
AGGTAAACGCGAAGCCCCCTCTGCGGCTCAGACGCTTTGAGGATAGGCTCATCGTTATAAAACGCATTAAAGTCCTGACAGAGCTGGTACAAAAAATTGGCAAGAATGTGCGGCATATGCGCTATGCGCGCATCGTCGAGTGCACGGGGAAACCGGAGCAACGTATTAATGAGTACGCGCTCTTTCTCGCTAAGCTCAGAAGCAGATACAGCACCAGAGACTCCACCTGCCTTTTCAACGACAGACCGTGCTCGCGCGTGCGTGTACTGAATATACGGCGCACTGTTTCCATCAAAACTCAGCATCTTCTCCCAGTCGAAAACAATATCCTGCTTCCTGTTCTGGCTGAGAATCCCATAGGAAACAGCACCAATCCCCATGATCCTTGCAAGTTCTGCAGGATTATCCGTTTGAATGGTATCGCCATGCTCAGCAATTTTCTTTTCGGCTCTTTGCGTAGCTTCCATAAGAATATCCTCAAGTTTCAACACATTCCCCTTTCGTGTACTCATACTCTTGTCTGCAAAGCGCATGCGTCCCGTGAGAACGTTTGTAAACGATGGCAATGTCCACTGAAGTTGCTTACAGGTTTCTTCAAGTTGTTCGAAGTGAAGCTTCTGAGCAATATCTGTCACAATAAGCACCTCCTTCGGATGGTAGGTATCAATGCGATACCGCATCTGAGCAATATCTCTGGTGGAATAGAGTGTTGCCCCATCACCTTTACGCACAAGGTATGGCGGCATGTTTGTCCCCTCAGGAAACTGCACAATGAGCGACCCACCCTCCCCTTCGACAAATACATGTTTTTCGATGCCCTCTTGTAACAATGGCTCCATTTTGTCCTGGTAAAATGACTCTCCGTAATCAAGATCAAACGAAACATGCAATGCTTCATAGACATCAGAAAGAGATGCCTTGGTCGTAGAGACTACTGCCTCCCAGAATGCTGTTAGCGCTGCATCACCCTCTTCGAGTCTCTTAAATGCACTGCGCGCTTCATCTTCGAGAGTTGCATCGTTTTCCACCTCTTCGTGGAAACGAACATACAGTGCAAGTAATTCATCAATAGAGTACTGACTCGGCTCCTTTTTATCTCCCCACCTCTCAACAGCAACAGCAAGTTTTCCAAACTGCGTCCCCCAGTCACCAATGTAATTCCACTTCACAGTATTAAAACCAAGATGTTCATAGATATTGGCAATGGACTGACCAATAAGTGTTGTAAGTAAGTGATGTGCACCAAGTGGCTTTGCGATATTTGGCTGTGAATACTCCACAATCACCGGATCCTCTTTTCGTCTTGGTATCGGCAACACAGAATCTGCCGTCTGTGATAGCTCATCAATCAATGCAGATGGTCCTAACCAAATATTGATATACCCTGGGCCAGCAATCTCCACATTCTCAATGGCATCAAGAGAAGACAATGCACTGCAAATTGTCTCTGCAATATCCTTCGGGCTTTTACCAACTTGCTTTGCTATCTGCATGGCAACCGGTGTTGCAATGTCACCATGCGCACTGTCTTGGGGTCTCTCCCAAGCCACAGTAATGTCAGAAATACCATACGCATCCGTGAGAGACTTTTGAACGGTAGTGGTAAGAGAGGAAAACATCGTGTAAAAACTGACGAGTGAACAAAAGTGCTACTCAAAAAAGTAAGCTAACTGTAGCATTTTTACTTACTGTATACACTTGAAAACAATATTTGATCTTGCATACAGTTTATACTCATGTTTTGAACACAAATTGTATGCACGTTCGTCCACCTGAACTCTATTGTTATTCAAGACATTTAACGGTAAAATAATAGGATGAACGTACAAAGCCTAAAAAGGGTAGTAGCTACTGGAATAATCCCCTGCCTTCTTCTCATAGGATGTGGTACTACAAAAGAAGACACACAAGAACCATATGGGAGCGCTGCTAAAAGCGCAGTACTATCACTAGAAAAAATCATCAGTGATGTTATCCATGTGAGTCGCCCTAGTGCAACGCTCGGTGTGTATGTGAGCTTATATGCAGCACAGGGTATTCTTTTGCCTACAGAAAACGCAATGCTAGGTATACAGGCAATGACGCGCTTCCTCGAAGCACAGTCTCACAGCGATACTGATGAGAATTTTGCTCTACTGCGTGAGGTGGGTAGTATTTTGCAAGTCGATGTTGTTGATACGCTCAACAGAAGCACTACACGTGCAACGACGTTAGAAAGCTATATTCAATCACTCAAAAATGTGATTATCCTCACCGAACGTAAACTCGAAGAACTCAATGTACTCTACGAGCAGCAAAAAGATGAATCACGGGAGAAGCGTAATGCTGCCCGGGATATGGAGCGTGAACTTAAAACTGCTCTAAGAGACCAGGATTATGGACGAGCAAGTGATATCGAAGAGCAGCTTGCAACTGCAAATAGCGATTATGCCGCTATCGACACCAAAACGGATCAAACTGGGGATATGATCGACAGATTTGAAACACTGCTCGATATTGCCAAAGACCGATATCAGGCGGTTTCAAACAACAGAGAGATTCTTATTGCGGGCTTAAGAGTCATTGATGTCCCTGGCATAAAAGACCTGAATATCCTCGAGAAAGGCAGTAAATGGAGCCGTAGAGGGGGTTCTGGGTTCTTTCAGTAAAAATAGTCGCCGAAAATAGCAATTTGTGCTATAATTTAAAGATTATATGGCGGCAAACACACAACCATCAAAAGGCACTCCCTCCATTCTCATTCAGGCATTCGATGACCTGCTGGGGTTGCACAAACAGACAACGCAAGTATTACGTGCAGCAAAACAAAGAGATTTGACGACGGAGGAGCGCGAAACAATTGCACATTACGAAGAGGGGTTACAGAAAACACTCGATCTTATTGCACCTGCGGGTATGGAAGTACGTGCAACAGAATTAGTACTGAACGACGTCTACAGCAGAACGCTCTACGTCTATAACTGGCCAAACTATGCGTATCCTAACTGGCTAAGTCAGGCAATTAATTTTGATGCGCAGATGGATATTGTCCACTTCATTTACCCAACAAGTAATAAAGCGATTATGAAAATGCTCAGGAAGAAGGTAGCGGAAATGCGTTCGAGCATTCGCATTCTCGAGCAACGCGGAATTGTGCGTGACCCATCGCTCGAAGCAGCATTACAAGATGCTGAAGAACTGCGAGACTTGCTGGCACGCGGACGAGAGAAACTCTATCAGTTTGGTATGTACATCACAATCTACGCAGAAGATGAAGAAAAACTCAAGCGACTGCAGACAGATGTCGAATCACTTCTTGGAGGAAAACTTGTACTCTCAAAACCTGCATTCTTCCAGATGGAACACGGATGGATCTCTTCCCTTCCACTTGCTATCGATGAACTGGAAATTAACCGCAACATGAATACCTCTCCGCTAGCAACAAGCTTCCCATTTAGCTCCAGCGACTTAACAGACGACCACGGTATTCTCTACGGAATCAATCGTCATAATGACTCGCTTGTTATCTTTGATAGGTTCGATCTCCCAAATGCAAATGCAACGGTATTTGCAACATCCGGTGCTGGTAAGTCGTTTGCAGTGAAACTTGAAATCCTCCGATCAATGATGTTTGGCACCGACGTCTTTGTTATTGACCCCGAAAACGAATACGTCGATCTCTGTAAAACCGTCGGTGGAACATACATTCCCCTCTCACTGCAAAGTTCATTTCGGATTAACCCATTTGACCTGCCAAAAGCGGTACGAGGTGACGACGCACAAACGGGAGAGGTACTGCGTGCAGCAGTAATTACACTGCACGGTCTCTTTAAAATTATGCTTGGTACGCTTACACCAGCAGAAGACGGCATTCTCGATAAGGCTATTCTCGATACATATGCACTGCGTGGTATCGACCTCACGACAGAAAACCCTGGTGATATGGAGCCACCAACAATGCACGAACTTGTCGATGTTCTCATGACAAGTGATGGCGGAGAAAATATGGCCAAGACACTCCAGAAATATACAGACGGAAGTTACGCCGGACTATTTAACAAACAAACCAACGTCGAAGTAGACAATCAAATGGTCGTATTCCAGATTCGAGACCTAGAAGAACAGTTAAGGCCCATCGCCATGTACATTGTCCTCAACTTCCTCTGGAACCGCATTCGCGCAGAACTTAAGCGTCGCTTCCTCGTCATCGACGAGGCATGGAACCTGATGCAATATGACGACTCTGCACGCTTCCTCTACGGTCTTATTAAACGGGCGCGAAAGTACTACCTTGGTGTGACGACAATCACACAGGATGTCGAAGACTTCGTTAACTCTCCATTTGGAAAACCAATTATTACAAATGCCGCCCTACAAGTTCTGCTGAAGCAATCCCCTACTGCAGTAGATAATCTGCAAAAACTCTTCTACCTGACCGATGGTGAAAAGTATCTCCTCCTCAACTCCGATGTCGGACAGGGGCTCTTCTTCGCAGGAAATAAGCACGTTGCCATTCAAATTGTTGCAAGTCCTCAGGAAGAAGAAATTATTACAACAAATCCCGAGGAAGTTCTGGCAATTCGCAAAGCGCAAAAACGAGAAGAAGAAGCGAAAAAAAATGGCGAAGAACTCATTCCAAAAGGTATCAACTCCGACGGTCAGCTAGAACAAGAAACCAACGAAGAGGTCTAATCATGAACGACCTTCCAACGTACTTCAGGTTTTAACTTCCCGGGTAAGGCAAATCCAGCAGCTTTTTTGTGTCCTCCTCCATCAAACTTTCCCGCCATTGCAGAGACATCTACGTCATCTCGAAGTGTTCGAAGTGACCCCTTCACTTTCCCATCTCGTTCGGAAAGTATCATAGAAAAACGCATACCAGGAACTGCATTCACATAATCAATCGCTCCTGTTAACTCACTATAGTCAGCACCTGTTGCAGCAAAATCCCCCCTGGTGACAGCAGTAATTGCACCACCTTCATCCGTCAGAGATATTTTCTCAAGTACGCGACCCCAGAGCTTGAGTGTGCTGAGTTTTGCAGTACGAAAGACGCGTTTTACTATCTCTTGTTGCCGTGCACCACTTCGCAGAAGTCGCGCAACAGTCCTATAGACCTGTACAGATGTATTGCTATGCAGTAGCCCACCCGTATCGGTATATACACCTGTCAGAAGACAGGTCGCTATATCTGGCGATATATTCCACGAAACATTGTCAGCAAACTCCACAACAATCTCACACGCAGATGCAGCTGTTGCATCTATTAAGTTGATCTGAGCGAAATGCGAGTTTGTTGGGTGGTGATCGATAGAAATAGAAGGTAGTGATGCATCAAATACCTGCGGATACTGCTCGTGAAAACCCGTGAGTTTTGGCTCTGCACTATCGAGGAACACATAGACATCTCCTTCGCACGGAAGCAGGTTGTGAACAATGCGACTCGTTCCTGGCAGAAACTGTAGCGTCTCTGGTGTAGGATCTTTACAGACACACTGAATAGGAACATGAGGAAGCTGCTGCTCAAGAAGAAGCGTAATGCCAAGAAGCGAGCCAATAGCGTCGCCATCAGGATTACTGTGACACATGGTGACAATACGAGACGCTCCCGAGAGGAGATCTACACTCCGTTGAACATCATCCCGTTTTAACATAAGGGAGTAATAATACGTGGAGCAGTTGTTCGTTCCAACGATCACGTATTGCGAGGCGAGTCGTTTAACGTGATGAGTGTATTTCGATTGGTTTAGTTGTCAGTGTGTTGCTGCGCTTCAGAAAGCAACGAATCAAGTTTTCCGCTCCGTGCAGTAAGTGGGTCAATACGAAACCGAAGTTCGGGAATACGTTTACGATACAGTGAACCCATTTTTGTCTTAAGTTCAGGAAGCCGAGATTCTAAAAATGATAGTGCCAAATCAGCGTGATCTAGTGCGCTGATGTACACGGTTGCGTACGAGAAATCCTCAGAAACATCTACTTCAGTAATGGATACCATCTTGCATTCCTGTGGACACAATCGCACCACGGGTGCAATGACCTCGCGAACAACAGATGCCAACATCTTTGGGCGCTTTGACATAACAGTGAACAGTTAACAGTTAACAGTTAATTGTTACAAGTTTTTCGCTATACTTCCACCAATGGCCAATACTCCAAAAAGCATCATCTTCGCCGGCACCCCAGAATTTGCCGTTCCTACGCTGAAATCCCTTATAAATGACAATGCGTTTGACGTAAAGCTCGTCATATCTCAGCCAGATAAACCGGTTGGAAGAAAACAAGAAATACATCCAACACCGGTGAAACAGGCAGCGCTCGAAGCAGGTATTTCTATACTACAGCCACAGGATATAAACAAAGAGTACCCTAACATCGACCACGACTTCCTCGTGGTGGTTGCGTACGGGCAAATTCTGAAAGAGCATATTCTCAGTGCACCAACAATTGCCCCAGTAAATCTACATGCATCTCTCCTTCCCAGATGGCGCGGTGCAAGCCCTATGCAAAGTGCAATCATTCATGGAGACACCGAAACCGGTATTACCATTCAACGCATGGTAAAAGAGCTTGATGCAGGCCCGATCCTTGCACAGCAGTCGATGCCATTACAGGAAAACGAAACGATCGAAACACTCCACGACACACTTGCAGCAATGGGAGCAGCACTCCTGACAAGCACCCTAAAAAAACCTCTTTCAGAGACCCCTCAAGTTGCATCAGAAGTCCGCACCTGCCATAAGCTCAGTAAAGAATTAGGCACAATTGACCCGAGCACAATGAAAGCAGTGGATCTCGACAGACACGTCCGCGCACTTGTCCCCTGGCCGGGAGTACGTGTCAGTATCAACGGTGAAGATGTGAAACTCATAAAAGTATCCCTCACAGAAACAAAAAATAGCGTTCCACTTCGCTGCTGTGATACAGATATTTTTCTCGTCACTGTGCAGCCAGCAGGCAAAAAACCCATGCCCGCAAACGATTGGAAGCACGGGAGACAGTAACCCTGTATACTACAGTCACCGTCTCATGCGAATCGCTGCTACCATCCTCATCTTCCTTGCACTGCCACTTTCTGCTGCAGCACAGTTTAGCCAAAATACAAATGACTACGATGGTGATGGGCTCCTTAACAGCGAGGAAGACACCAACGGCGATGGTATTGTCAATACTGGAGAAACCGACCCCTTTAATGCAGATACCGACTCCGGTGGTGAAGCAGACGGCGCAGAGATGCAAGCGGGACGAGATCCGCTCGATAGAACGGATGATATTACGTACGACCTTGATAACGATGGATTAACAAACGGCCAAGAGGACCTACTAGGAACAGATCGTGCACTCCAAGATACCGACGGCGACGGTATAAACGACAAAGATGATCCGTTCCCGCTTCAAAAAGAATACCGACAAGATAGTGATAGTGACGGTCTACCGGATGAATATGAAATTGAACAGAACCTCGCAAGAGACAAGCGCAGCGATGCCGAGGAAGATGCAGACAACGACGGACTCACGAATCTCGATGAGTTTACCTACGGTACAGATATCTTTGCAGAAGATACAGACCAAGATGGCACTACAGATGGTGAAGAAGTTCGCCTAGGAAGTGACCCTCTCGAAAATCCGTGCCTATTCCATGCTGGGCCATCGGACACACTGCATGACATTGAGGGGCACTGGAGCAAGGCATTTGTCACTGTGCTCAGTGAAATGAAAGCAGGAGAAAACGGCCCAAGAATTATTAAGGGATACTGGACCGAGAACGGTGCAATGTTTCAACCAGATAGAGAGATTAGTCGCTACGAACTCCTCAAAATTGCACTGCTCTCCAGTTGTATTAATCCGGTAATGAGTGAAGATAACTCATTGGAGTTTTCCGATGTCAGAAAGTCTCTGCGGCCACATGAAAACGAGGATGTCATTGCAAAGAGAGACATTATCTATGCAGCAGCACAGAAAGGAATTGTCGAAGGATACCCAGACGGAACCTTCCAGCCTGACGCACCAGTCAACCGAGCAGAAGCGCTGAAAATTCTCCTTACAGCAACAAAACTACAGCCATTTGATGACCTGGATTACAGTAATCGATTTTCTGATGTAGAGAAATCAGACTGGTTCTCCTCATACATAGAAACTGCTCTGAGTTACGACTTTATTTCGGGTTACGATGATGGCACGTTCAAACCCGGGCAAGCAATTACCCGGGCTGAAGCGTCGAAAATTGTCGTGTATATGATGATTAGTAACCCCAGAGTCAACGGGTACGTCGTACCCGTTGATGAGCTGGATCTCTAAACGTATTCCTTCATCTGCTCGAATGCTTCGATGAACTTTTCGAGATCTTCTGCATCGAACATGATAGTAGTCTTTTGGCCTCCGCGAGACTTTTCAGACACCTTGAAGAACTTACCATTTGAGCTCTCTTTGAGATCAATATAAAACGTACGCTGACGTGCGTGAATAGTAACGGAGCTCAGCTCATCTGCGAACTTGCGGTCTCCGCCAGATTGCTTCTTTGGTTCACGTGCTGATACAGGTGAATCATCAGTATCGGCAATGGAGCCACCGGAAGCAAGATCTGCCATTGGATCAAACATAATAAAGATAGTTACAAAATAGGCGCAAAGAGAATACTGGGTTCCCCAATCTGTTTCCAGTCTTTTCTTACACTTCCCCACTCAGTCAGATCACGCTCATCATTTTTAAGAACAAAATTTTTGTTCAACATTTCTTCAGCGTAGGGCACGTTGAGCTGCTTACTTATTCGCTGGGCTGTATCGGGAATAAATGGCAAAAGAAGTAATCCAATGAGACGTAAGCTTTCTGCAAGACACGAAAGATTCTGAATCTTCTCTGTGCCAGTAAGTGTCCATGGCTTTGTTGCATCAATGCCAGCATTCGAAAGGTCGACAAGACGCATTGCGCCTTGTAATCCATCATGAAGATCGAAACGATCCATTGCGTTTTGGTACATGTCCCAACCGTCTTTTGCCTGCTGCTCAAACTCCGGAATGCTGGGAATATCGATATTCCCACCTTCTTTCTGCAGCAAGACAAGAACTCGGTTTAAAAGATTTCCTAAGGCATTACGAAGCTTTGCATCGTACAACTCTTCGAATCGCTTCCAAGAAAAATCACCATCACGACCAACAGGAACTTCGTGAGACAGATAAAAACGGATAGGATCGGGGTTTCCACTAAATTTCTCAAGAACTTCTTCGGGCTTTACAACGTTTCCTAGACTCTTACTCATCTTCTCCCCTTCACTCGTAAGAAAACCATGAATGAGTAACTGGTCAGGAATACGAACACCACTATGTTTTAACATATCAGGCCAAATGAGAGCATGAAACCGTGCAATGTCTTTTCCAATGACATGCGTGACATGCGCGTCATCCCACCACTTGGCACCGTCCTTCGGACCACTCTGGTTCAAACCAAAATAATCTAAACCAGAAATATAATTCGTCAGAGCATCACACCAAACGTACATGGTCTGGTCAGCATCGCCCGGCACAGGAATACCCCAGGTGAGCGAAGATGTTGGTCGGGAAAACGACACATCTTCAAGTCCTTGATCGATGAGAGCAAGTGTTTCGTTAGCTCTGAGCTCTGGCACAATACGATACGACTCGCCATCCCATGCATCTGTCAGCAAACTCTTTAAGTTCTGTGTATCTTTGCTCATAAGGAAAAACCAGTTTTCTTCGGTTACTTCTTCAGGCTTCTTTTTGTGATTTGGGCACTCCCCTTTTTCATCAAGATCACGCTTGGTCATAAATCGCTCACATCCACTACAGTAAAATCCTGTGTAGCTCCTCTTTGTTAGCATCTCGGCTTCAACCAGCTTCTCCCAAAGTTTCATAACAGTTGGCCAGTGCGTCGTTTGGTCTGACGTTCGAATAAAGTAATCATGACTTATATGAAGCTTCTGATAGAGTTCTTGAAAAAACGGAACATTCCTGTCGACAAGTTCTTGTGGCGTGATTCCTCCATCTTCCGCTGTGCGCTGAATTTTTATGCCATGTTCATCAGTTCCTATTTGAAAACGCACCGCATCCCCACGCAAACGAAACCAACGTGCAATAACGTCTGCAAGAACCTTTTCGAGTACATGCCCCATATGTGGAGCAGCATTTGGATAATCAATAGCGGTAGTGATGTATTGCTTCATCCCACATATGATTACATAGCTAAAAGCTAAAAGCTAAAAGCTTATGAGTTTTTACCCACAGGGAATACTTCCACCAGTTGCAAGCTGCACGACCCTACACATCCAACTCACGATAAATGCCCCTGTAATTGCAAGCACAATACCCATAATTGCAGCGATAATAATTTTCTTTGCATCCTCCTTGCCTTGGTCTTCTCCAAATGAAGACATCATTTTAATGGCTCCCCAAATGACTGCAATAACGGAAATACCACCAATAGTTGGAATGACGATAACTTGTGCTGTTCGAAGTGCTAAGTGAATGACAAATGTCTTTCCATCTCCACAGTACGTACCGAGTGCATCGCAATAAATACTGTAGTAGGGAGACTGCGCAGAAGCGACTGGTACCAGTTGCGCGATGAACGAAAGGAGGGGCAGCATTAAAATCCAAGAAGTGACGTAGCACGAATAAGAGCATACGACAGGTTTACTCCTATCGCTCCAGTGACAGCCCATGCCAACCCTTTTTTTGTGGTATCCAACTCTCCTTGTTGACCACGAGCTAAAACAAGTTTAAAGCCGAAGAAAAGCATCATAAGAGCAAAAACAACATTAAAGACCGCAAGCATCGCACTAACAGTTACGTTCATAATGCTGATATGTGGCGCATCAGCCTCAACAAGATTTGCTTTGGAAACAGCAAACGAAATAATTGCCTGAGAGCTCAGAGCAACCGCAAAGGCAACGAGTCCGTAGAAAATCCCCTTGCGCCCTCTCTCTGCACGAGATTCGTTTCCAAAGTTCAATACAAGCATTGCCCCACCAACAACAACAGAAACAACCGCAAGGCCAGACGCTATCTCGAGCACTACAGCAGCAGCTACCGAAATAAACAGTGGAAGGGGGTTGCCGCCAGCACCACAGGTGATGCCAACACAAGGGCCTTGTGCGAAAGCAACAGGTGTTAAAATGCTGGTAAGAGAGTGAAAGAAATGCATCATTACACAAAGAAAACGCTATTGAGCGTTCGCAAGAAAAACCCTGCGAAGGTCACAATAATCAAACCAATAAGTGCCCACGTAATAATCGATTTTCCGGTAGAGCGTTTCCCGCCATCGCTCCCAGATACCATTATAAAATAGCTACCAATTAAGATCCACAGCACACAAAAGCCAATGGCAACAGTTAACAATAAACCTGCAGCGTCATTGAAGTAATCAATAAAGGTTCGTGCGCCTGGTTGCACTGTCAGTACATTGATAGAACCAAGTGGTTGTATAAGAGGAATGCATCCACGCTTGAGATTATTGCCAGTCTGACAATCTTGTACGGTCGCTGGTTGAGCACTGGGCTGTGGCCCCGCTGCAAACACTGACTCTCCACCAAAGGTAAGTCCTACAAAGAGGACTACAGCAAGCGCCGATAGTGTCAACGGGTGTTTCTGTAGACTCACAGTAAGAATTATAACAAATATCGCTGTTCTAGGCGATCCTCAAGTGTATTGCCGTGTAACATTTATAAAAAAATTGCAAGTCTAGTCGTCACGTGCTTGCGATACGCGTGGTAAACCCGTAGCATGCCCCCGCTATGCGGATGTAGCTCAGTTGGCTAGAGCGTCGCCTTGCCATGGCGAAGGTCGCGGGTTCGAATCCCGTCATCCGCTCCATTTGATCTCCCAAATACGATATCAACCGTGTCACCATCCTGAAGAGGTATCTCAGATGGTTGCTTGCGGCCGTTAATCCTTACATCCCGCATACGTCTGTATTTCTTTGGGTACGCATGGCGCGCAAAATCCATCGCAGTTGCCGGAGTTTTAATGTGATAAATATTGTTATCGGCATCAAACACAGCAATGTGATCTTCTCGAAAGTACATACGAAGCGCCTCTTCAAATTGCTGCGGCGTAGTCGCCTCTTCCCGCAACTGTTCTAAATTGCGAAATAGGTTTACACGAGAAGCCTTTCGACCAAGTGCATACACCGTTTGCTTATAATCTGCATGTGCAGCAGGACCATACTCACAGTCTTGATGCATACTCTGCGTACGAATCTGAAGCTCCATAGGTTGCTCTGTCACTCCGGGGAGAGGATAGACAACCGTATGAATGGATTGGTAACCGTTTTCCTTAGGTGCGCCAATGTAATCTTTTAACTTACCAGGAATTGGATGCATAGCCGCATGAACAACCCCAAGTGCCAGATAACAATCCTCGGTTTTTTCTACAACAATGCGAAGGGCAAGACGGTCGGTAAGATCTTCAAAGGAGCGATGTTTGATAATCATTTTTCTGTACGTGGAGTAGTGTCCCTTAATACGCACGTCAACGACTGCATTGATACCATGTTGTTGTAGCATTGATTCAAGAAATTGCTTGGTATGCTGAAGGCAAAGATTATCTGCTACCTTCGTTGCCTCAAACTGACGACTGAGTTTTGCTGCAATACCCGGCTGCAGCAGAGGAAAACTCCCGTCTTCTAATTCCACACGCCAACGCTGCATACCAAGTCGACCAGCAATTGCTGCATACATATGCAATGACTCTTTCGCAATTTCCTTGCAGAGTGGCGATGTAAATCGAGCAATATGACGAACGTCATTTACACGGTGTGCCATACGCAATGGGAGCAAAACCGGCTGCTCCATAAACGCATCCATAACGGTATCTAAATCATCGGTATTCTCATTAATATGCAAACGACGGAGTGCGTGCATATGTCGCACAAGCATTTTTTCATGATCGGAAATTGGCGCAAAGGACAAAAGATCTTTGCCATCCGGGTGCACCAATACATCATGCAATACGGCAACGCACAGGAGTGATATATCTGGTTGAGATTCCTTAAGAACGCAAGCGACTTCAACCCCATGCTCTGCATAGCTTTCCCCACTGCGGCGCTGAAGCCCAGAAAGATGCGTACGTGAAAACGTAATCACGGATAAAAGCGTAGACCGATCTTGATGAGAGAGATCCGCCAGAAGCGCTTGAGTATCCATGGTCACAAGGCAAGTATATCAGGAGAAAGGCGGTAAAAGTCCATCGTATTCTTCGTGGTTATTCTATCAACCTCTTGCAGCGATACCCCCTTGATATCTGCAATACATTTTGCCACCTCCGTAACCATTGCAGGCTCGCATCGCTCCCCTCGCCTTCCTTCTGGGGCAAGATAGGGTGCATCTGTTTCAATCATCATCTGCTTGAGTGGACACTGCTTGATGACTTCTCGAATTGCCACTGATTTGGGATACGTTGCAATACCTGTAAACCCAAGAAGATACCCGAGTTCAATAAGCTTCTTCGCATTCGCCCATTCTTCTGTGCAACAGTGCAATACCATTGCTGTAGGTTTCAGTTCATCAATGATCGAGAGGAGGTCTTCAAACGATTCGCGGTTATGTACGACAATAGGAAAATTGAGTTCCTGCGCGATCACAATTTGATCATAAAACGCTCGGATCTGATCGTCTTTCGGGCTGTTCATATAATGATAGTCCAAGCCAATCTCTCCGACCGCAACCATCTTCTTATCCTGAGCACATTCCAAAACTTTGCTCTTTCCATGTTCCACGTTCCACTCTTTAGCTGCGTGTGGATGTACTCCAACTGTATAAAATAATTGATCATATTTCTCAGCAAGCTGTCGACATTTTTCCGCCTCAGACACATCGTCAGCAATCGTCACCATATGGGTAACCCCAGCAGCGTTTGCCTGTGAAATAACACCCGAAAGGTCTGCTGCAAATTTACGATCGGCAAGATGACAGTGAGAATCAATCATATAATTGCATCATACAGCAATGTTGCTACAATGCCTTCAACGTCTATTGTCCGCTCTTCGCGCTTCCTGCATTGACGCATTATGGGAACTTCACTCCTCATTACTCTCCGAGAAACTTTCGAGGCATCACTCATTGTCGGAATTATGCTCGCGTTTCTCAACCGTACACAAAACAGAGAGCATAACCCTGTCATCTGGGCAGGTGTAGGCGCAGGCATACTGACATCACTCTCAATCGCTGCATGGATACTCCATATCGGTGCATCGTTTGAAGGAGAAGCAGAAGAGCTATACGAAGGAGTGATGATGCTGATTGCAGCAGGGCTCATCCTTTGGATGGTAACCTGGCTTGCGCGAAACGGAAAGCAGATGCATGCCGCCATCGAACAAAAGATGGCATTTCACCTAGAGACAGGCGCACTACTTAGTCTATTTTTGCTTGTGTATACATCGGTGCTCCGAGAAGGACTCGAAACCGTTATCTTTCTCCAGGCTGCATTCTTTCAATCGCAATCACTCACACAAAACATCGGTGCTATCGCTGGCATTGTTATTGCTATTGGTATGGCATGGCTCCTCTTCCGTGGCATGCTGAAGTGGTTCCCTCTGGGAATCTTCTTTAAATTCTCCGGTATCCTCCTCACACTCTTTGCTATTAGCTTGATAGTAGAAGGAGTGGAAGAACTGCTATAAAAAACCCGCGTTCACAGAAGATGTAAACGCAGGTGCTGTAATACTTATGACAACATTGCAAGAAATGTTGTTACCGTAAATATCACAAATGCTCCAATTGCTAAAGCGATGCATATCGCACCGCCCCAAGTTCTCAAGAAGCGATGATTGTTTGCAACCTCCTGATGTGCCTCTCGGTGCTCGGAGGTCCTGTGCGCAAGAACCCTGTCTTGCTGGTACCGCTCGATTGCCAAGTGATTTTCTGCCTTGTACAAGGCAAAACCACCAAGCAGCATGCACGCGATACTCGCCAGCAACCCAAGGAACACCAGAGGACTTTCCACTATCATTGTTGGAAAGACGAAGAAAATCAAAGACCCTTGGATCAACGACAGTACTACTAAGAATATACTACTCTTGTGTCGCTTCATCGTATTACCCTTTACTTGTTAAGGACCGAGACAGAAATTGGAACATGTATACTATATACTGTTATGAATGTATGTCAATGGTGGGTCGGTATGCTTCTGAAGCTCCAGTAGCATACAAGGCGTGTAATGCTAACAATTTTCGTCTAACCAGAAAGTTATTTCAGCAACCAACACTCTCTACTCAGGCGGATATTCTTCAGCAAATGGAATCTCATCAATACGATTTGATAGGTCAATAGTCTGATAGTTTGCATCGGTTACATAGTCAATAACATCTGCTGTTGTTACTGTTTGCTTAGAATCCATTAACTGAATTCTTGTACCTAATAGGTTATGGGCTTGCTCTAACAACGCCAGATTCACAAGTCTTACACCCAACCGAACATCCATTCCATCGTAACGAGGAATTTTAGCTTCATCCAATAGAGCATTCAGCTGTTCTAAGCTAGAAATACCTTCTGTAAGTGCTAATGCCACTTCCTTACTTACTTCTAGTTTTTCATTACGAATTCTGTGCATTGCTCGTACTTTTTCTACTAGAGTCATTTGGCTACATACCTCCTCTGTGAATACTTCCTGTGTCATATTTAGATTGTGAAAAGTGCACTAGGATACTATCAGGCAGTATCGATTACAATCAATTCCCGTAGAAAACTCTATAACTTCTTTCTTAGCCAAAGCCATTTTTCTGATTGGTGGGTCGGGTGGGGATCGAACCCACGGCCAATAGGTTAAAAGCCTACTGCTCTACCACTGAGCTACCGACCCAGAATACAATAGTGAAGAAAAAGATCATTGAAGGCAGGTACTTGCCCTGTCCGCCGTAGCCGCGAAGCGCGAAGGCGGAAGCTACCGACCCAGAAAACGGCAGAAGTGTACAGAAATGAGCAAAAATGTACAGAAAAAGCTAAAAGCTATAAGCTATTTTCAATGAAAATAGCCCTTGTCCACGAACTGCTGACCATGCGCGGTGGCGCCGAGCGGGTTGCAAAGATCCTTGCAGACCTCTATCCCGAAGCCCCCATCTATACACTTCTCTACAACGAGAAGAAGCTTGGCGACTGGTTTCCAAGGGAGAGAGTGCGTACAAGCACACTCCAACCACGCTTTCCGCTTTCCGCTTTCCGCTTTCCGCTTAATCACCACATACACCTATCACGGTTTCCCTCAGCTGTAGAACAGTGGAATTTTAACGAATATGATGTGGTGATTAGTACCTCCTCTGCATTCACCCACAACATCATTACCAATGGTAAACCAAAGCACCTCTCGTACATTAATGCACCTGCCAGGTATCTCTGGGACAGAACATTCGATGTGCAAAAACACGCACGGCACGGGCTATTCGGACCTCTCAAGCAACGCTATCTCCAAAAAACATTTCACAAACTTCGCGCGTGGGATGCCGAATGTGCTGGGCGTGCTGACAAACTTATCGCTGCATCGAACGATGTTCAACGAAGAATAGAGCTCTACTGGCGACGAGAGAGTGATGTCATTTACCCGCCAATAGATGATTTCTGGCTAAAAAAAGTGGAAAGTGGAAAGCGGAAAGCGGAAAGATACTTCCTGATTGTTTCTACACTCGTTCCCTACAAACAAATTGATATCGCCATAGACGCATGCAACAAGATCAACGCTCCCCTGAAGATAGTAGGCGAAGGACCTGACAGAAAACGTCTAGAGCAACGCACGAATCACGCATCGCAAATCACCTTTCTTGGATATCAAGAGCAAGAAAGTCTCAAAGAACTCTACACAAACGCCTCCGCTCTCCTCTTCCCCGGTATCGAAGACTTCGGCATCGCACCGCTCGAAGCAATGGCATGTGGCACACCAGTAATCAGCTTCCGGGCCGGAGGACCACTCGAAACCATCGTCGAAGGAAAGACGGGACTGTTCTTTGATGAGCAGACACCGCAGTCACTCGCAGATGTTTTGCAAATATTCAATGCATCAGCATTTGATGCTGAATTGTGCAAAGCACAAGCTCAACAATTTTCAAGAGAGAAGTTTGAGATACAGATGAAGCAAGCTGTATCAAACCTTATGCTCTAGCAACGAGCGTCCCACCGACAGCTATACAAACTGCACCAAGGAAAAGTTGAGAAATGCTGACTGTTTTCCACTCGGAAAAAATCCACAGACCCAGAACAACTGCAACAAGAGTATTCAAGTTAAACAAAGGTGTAAGCACACTAATAGATGCCGAATACCTTTCGAGTGCAAACACGATAAGCGACATACCACTTGCCCAAATAGCTCCCCCTACAAACCCTGCAATACCACCCTGCACAGAAACATGTCTCTCCGGAACGATAAACAGAAGCACAACACCAACAAGAACAACGGCAAGTCCGGTAACAATAAGATAGAGAGGTAACGCAATTCCTTTTGATGTTGCATACTTCACAATCACATTAGAAAAACCAAACAGTACCCCTGGTATAAGTCCACCGATAATGATGCCGAGAGTTTGTGGTTGCATATCCATAGTTTACGCAAAAAGATTGCGCTGAGCATCCTCAGATAGGGTAATCCCTAGAATGTCGTATGCAAGTCGTGTAACTGTTCGGCCTTTCGGTGTGCGTTGCAGATACCCGCACTGCATAAGAAACGGTTCATACACATCTTCAAGGGTATCCGCCTCTTCTGCTGTTGCAGCAGCAAGTGTGGAAAGCCCAACCGGCCCCCCGCCAAACTTTTCAATAATAGTGCGAAGAATTTCTCTGTCAGTTGCATCGAGACCCTTATCATCAACACCCAACTTCATAAGAGTATCTTTTACCCGGTTTTGAGAAATCCGCTCCTCATCACTGACCTGCGCAAAGTCTCGCACACTACGAACAAGACGGTTAGCGATACGTGGCGTTGACCTGCAGGACCGCGCTACAAGATGTGCAGCGCCCTCTTCCATGTGAACATCCAAGATCGATGCTGTGCGCTCAACAATCTGCTCCATCTCGATATCATCGTAAAAGTTGAGTTTAAAGTTATGACTGAATCGATCGCGAAGCGGTGCACTGACCGACCCAATCTTCGTCGTAGCGCCAATCAATGTAAACGGTTTTAGGTCGAGACGCATACTGCGAGCAGTTGGGCCTTTGCCAATAACGAGATCGAGGGCGAAATCTTCCATAGCACTGTAAAGAACCTCTTCTATTACTGGTCGCATACGATGAATTTCATCGATGAAGAGTACATCTCCCTGCTCAAGGTTAGTAAGAAGTGATGCAAGATCACCAGGCTTTTCAATTGCCGGTCCAGAGGTAGAGCGCATTTGCGAACCCATCTCTCTCGCAATGATATAGGCAAGTGTTGTCTTACCAAGACCTGGGGGGCCATGAAGAATGGCATGCCCCAGAGGTTCATCACGTTTCTTTGCGGCAGCAATATGCACAATGAGGTGCTCCTTAATAGTTGATTGTCCTACGTACTCAGAAAGCTTCTTCGGACGCAGTGTACTATCGAACGTATCGCTATCTCGTGCAGACGTCTTGCTGGGTTCAACGATAGGTTCCTTGCGCTGTGTTCTTGTTATGGCCATGGGAATGTATGGTACCAGAGTTTTTGTTTCCAGGCACCACCATGTACAATTGCGTCGTCATGGCAAAAAAGTTACAGCTGACTATCGGAGTTCTTGCCACCATGCTGCTGCTGGGAGCTTCTGATATCATCGTGCTCGAAGGAAGCCCAGGATACCAAATGATGGCGCAAGCTGATGAGGTATCGGAACCTGTCATCGATCGAACAAACCCCGTCGAACCACCATCAACAATTCCCGAAGGAGGAGTGCGCAAATTCGAAGGACCGAATGTCGAAAAAACACTCGGCATGCAAGGCTTCTCTATTACGGAAACGAGCGAGCAGATTATTCTTGATCGAGTTGTTACCGGTGGTGGAGACACCGTCACCAGCAAGGCGTTGCTGCTCCATGGTGACCGGGCTGGTAGTATTGCGTGGGTAAGTTCACCACAAGTGAAGAAGCATTATGTCGTACTCAAAGAAGCGTTGCACAGCGCATTTACACCAGAAGTAAAAGATTTATTAGACGAAACACAGCGCAGAGAAAACCATCCCACACGAAACCTCCTTACCTTTTACGATCCTGGCCTTCTTCCTGAACGAGTCGTCTTCGTCCGCGTTCGAGAGCGATTATATGAATTTCACGTTGCAGAAGGCGCTAGCGATGAAATTTTCAATCTCATCGAAGATTTAACGAAGTAATCGTTTGACTCTCAAATCCCAAGTCCATAGACTGCGCTTCGCTATGGCAAAACAAGTCAAAAAGATTATCAAAGCTCAAGCGCGTGGAGGGCAGGCAAACCCTGCACCACCACTCGGTCCTGTCCTTGGACAGGCTGGTATTGATATCAATGCATTTTGTACACAGTTTAACGAACAGACGAAGGATAAGCAGGGTCAGGTGATTCCCGTTGTCATTAAAGTATACGACGACCGCAGCTTTACCTTCGAAATGAAACAGCCACCAGCTGCACAGATGATTATCGAAAAAGCAAAGATTAAGAAGGGAAGCGGTGAACCAAACAAGAATAAGGTAGGCACGCTGACAAAGGCACAAGTGAAAGAGATTGCTGAAGCAAAAATGCCAGACCTCAACGCAAATTCTATTGAGATGGCAATGAACATCATCGAAGGAACAGCCCGCAGCATGGGAGTCACCATTGAATAGTAAAGTAAAATTGCATCACTGAACGTACTTTTTGCAATAGTATTCGTGAATGTGTTTTGTGTATGCTGTTTTCATCCTTCCTTTTCGAAAACCATGGTTGAAAATCCCCTCTCTACAATTTTTGGATTCATCGGCTCCTTCTACGGACTCGTGCTCCCACTTGCTACGCTCTTCTTTCTGACAGTCTTATTTCTGGCAAGCATGTCCGTTCCCGGCGCAAAGCCAAAGAGTGTTGGTGAAGCAATTTACACATATCTCATGCATGCTGTCAGTGTTCTCCTAATGACTATAGGTGCACTACCAACGATTTTTTCTGTTTTTGCAGGAGTTCCGTACACAGGTCGAACATATATTGCACTGCTCCTTGTGTTTGCGTGCGGAGGACTTCTCTTTCTTATGCAAGACCAAGAAGTGCGTAAGCTCGACAGCGCCTCTAAGGCAGTTGTTGAGGCTGTATACATGACAACACTCAAAGTTATCGGCAATTTGATGGCTATACTCAGTGCCATCTCCATTTTTCTCAGTATAGTCCTTGCATCCTTCCAAGATGGCTGGTGGGTAACACCATTTGTCCTCCTGCTCTATGGACTGCTGCTCAGTTGGTGTACTCGCGGAGCACATGAATGGGAAATTCTAAAAACACTCCATGTACCTGCTACTCCAGCAAAATCTGCAGCCCTTAAGCCAAAGAAACGAAAGGCAACGCGTCGAAAGAAGTAGGAGTTTTTTCTTGCCTACACGTACGCTACAGGCAAAGATATGCCCTGTTTTACTTGTGGGAGTCCCTCGACGTTCGCTTGGGACATTTGCACCACATTCCCCCTATAACCATGCCAAGAGGTAAAAAATATAAGGAAAAAGCCGCTCTTGTAGAAGAGGGCAAATTCTATTCTGTATCAGAAGCGACCGAGCTCCTTCCGAGTCTTAGTACCGTTACCTTTGATGCCACTGCCGAGGTGCACATCAACATTAGTGCCGACACTACCCAGGCAGACCAGCTTGTTCGTACAACAATTGCATTGCCACATGGGACAGGAAAGAAAGTGCGTATCGCTGCATTCGTTGCAGATGGAGAAGCTGATGCCGCTAAGAAAGCTGGTGCAGATATCGCTGGTATTTCGACACTTCTTCCTGACGTTGAACAAGAGAAAATTGATTTCGATGTCGCTATCGCTACACCAACCGTTATGAAAGATCTTGGTAAAGTGGCAAAAATTCTAGGTCAACGCGGCCTAATGCCAAACCCTAAAGCAGGAACAGTAACAACAGATATTGCGAAAACAATTGACGAGCTGAAGAAAGGACGAATTGAGTGTAAAATGGACAAGCAAGGTATTATCCATGCAGCGTTTGGAAAAATGTCGTTTGGTAGCAAGAAGCTACAAGAGAACTTGGAAACTATCCTCACCGCTATCAAAGATGCGAAACCTTCAGGCATCAAGGGTGAGTACATTAAAAGTATCTCCGTGAGCCCAAGTATGGGACCAGGTGTAAAGATTGCTCTCTAAGCACAGAGTATACGCTCGACCTCCGCAACAGACTCAACACGAACGAGTTTGGATCGGAGGTCTTTTGCTCCATCAATGCCTTTAATGTAACTAGCAAGGTG
This sequence comes from Candidatus Peribacteria bacterium, assembly GCA_020632295.1. GTDB lineage: Bacteria > Patescibacteriota > Gracilibacteria > Peribacterales > Peribacteraceae > UBA2170. The sequence continues at coordinate 654,810 of JACKFU010000001.1, read as the reverse complement.
CCTGCGCATTTCAAGCATTCCCCTCTTCTCTCCTTTTACCTCTACCGCAAGGCGGCAATGCTCAATGATGAATGGAATTTTCTCTTCAAATGTCATTCGATCTTTTGTCGGAATTATCATCGCTCCTCTTGCTGAGAGGGCTTCAACAATATCTTTCATGAGCCAAGGGTTCCCGAAAGTACCTCTCCCCACCATAACACCATCAAGGTTCCCAATCTTTTCAAGAGCATCCTGAGCGCTGCAAATATCTCCATTGCCAATTACTGGAACGCTTACCTCTTCTTTAAGTTGATAGATCGGTTCCCAATCGGCTTCGCCAGAAAACTTTTCTGCATATGTACGTCCATGAATAGCAAGTGCATCAGCACCAGCATCAACAAGGCCTTTGCAAAATTCAATGAGTGTTCCACAGGTATCCCATCCAAGTCGCGTTTTAACACTTACCGGAATACTGACCTCCTTTTTTGTTGCTTCAACAAGACGCTTCGCAAGGTCTGCATTTTTTATGAGTGCAGATCCATGACAACTAGATACCACTTTTGCGGCAGGGCATCCCATGTTGATATCAATACCGTCTGCACCCATCTGCTCAATAACTTTTGCGGCAGAAAGAAAATGTTCAGGTTCTTTTCCAAAGACTTGAACGATAAATGGGTGCTCCTTTTGCGCATCAAATTCTAGCTCTTTCATGGTTCGCTTTGCACCGTAGTGAATTGCATCCGTACTCAAAAACTCTGTATATACAATCGTCTCTGGCGCAACGCGTTTAATAAGTTGACGATACGACGCGTCGGTAACGCCTGCCATAGGCGCGAGGGCAACAATGGGCCGAGGACAGGTACTCCAAGAAAATGGCATAACCATATAACAATATAACCATTTCCCTGTGTAAAGCCAGAAACAAGCATTGAAGTCTTTTTTCATGGCAAAATATGGGCACCATGTGGCAATTCACACATCTCCTTGTGGCAACAGCATATGCACAAACTCCATCTATTATTACGCCTGCACTCAAAAATATGGGGTGCGATTTTGCAGAAGGAACTATTAACGCCGGACAGTGTCTTCCAGCATTTCTTGCACATCTGATTCAATTTGTTTTTGGGTTTGCTGCCGGCATTTGCATACTCATGATTATGTTTGCAGGCTACGAAATTGTTACAGGGAGTCTTCCCGGAGGAAGTAGCGAAGCTGGTAAAAATAGGCTGACCTGGGCTATTATTGGCTTTATTATGGCAGCAACATCATTTTTCATCATGGACTTTATTATTTCAGCCATTACCGGTTAACCCACCTCTTCTATGCCGAAGAAAAAAGACCAGAACCCATTCACCTCTATTCGTGTCATTGGCAAAAAAGCACAGCGACTCCTGCAGCGAAATATGCCAATCGAGCAAGAGAGCAAGAAAAAAACAGTGCGCATGCCTGAATCAAAAAAATTAGATGAGGTGGTAATGCACATCTCCGTGCAAAGCATTGTCCGTGGAGCGTTTAGTATTTTGGCTATCATCTTAGGTGCACTGGCTCTTTACCAGCTCCGGCACAAGATTCTTCTGCTGCTACTTGCAATGTTTGTTGCAGCAGTTATCGACCCAAGTGTTGAAAAAATGGAGCAGCACGGCATTCCACGAGGACTTGCTATTTTGGTGCACTACTTCTTTGCTATTTTCATTCTGCTATTCCTTCTACTATCGTTTATTCCTATTATCGCAGATCAAATTAAGGGAATTGCCGATATTATCTCAAGCGAGGTAGACCTATTCCTTGGTAATCCTCATATCAACCTCCCATTTGTAAAAGACGAAGTGAATCTACGAATGACAGGGCTTGCAAAATCAACGCTACAAACAATGAACATTAATCAGTTTGCAGATGCGCTCACACAGTTTGGCCAAAGCCTTTCTACGGCAGCACAAGGAAGTGTGCGATTCGCAGGAAGATTGGCAACAGGACTTGTAAGCTTTTTTGTGAGCATGCTTGTCGTCATGGTTCTTGCGTTTTTTATGCAAATAGAAAAAGAGGGAATCCTCAGTTGGATGCGCAGCTTTTTCCCAAGCTCCTACCGCAACTACCTTGATAACAAGTTTGAAGCGATGCATACCAAAATCGGTCAATGGGCTCGTGGGGAGCTTCTACTGATGCTTGCCATCTTTACCTTAACTCTCATCGCTCTACTTATCCTGCGTATGCCCTATGCGCTAACCCTTGCCGTGCTTGCGGGTATCTGTGAGTTTATTCCTGCAGTTGGTCCATTCATTGCCGCTGTTCCTTCTGTCCTCATTGCGTTTACCCAAGGAGGTTTTGTCATGGGGCTCGTTGTTGCTGGTGTGTACTACATTATTCAATGGTGCGAGAACAACCTCCTTGTTCCGCTTATTATGAAGCGTGCTGTCGGCCTCTCTCCTATCGCTATTCTCTTTGCTATGCTTGTCGGTGTCAGCTTCCCCGATACGATTCACCCCGTACTTGGTGTTATGCTTGCAGTACCAACAACAACACTGATTTCTATCTTCCTAGAAGACTGGAGAACTAGTGGAAAGAAATCTTGACCACAGGTTGCCAAGCACCATAAGATCCTCCGCTATGGAAAAACATATTCTTGTTGTCGACGATAACCTCACACAGCTACGTATATTAGCAGATCAGCTTGTAGGCATTGGTGCGACTGTCTCTACAGCAACAGACGGTAGCGAGGTGACAAGAATGCTAACGAATACAACATCCATTACAGCGCTGCGTCTCGACACAGATATGCCAATGAATGGACCTGAGACTCTCCTTGCGCTACTGGCGCAAAGAAAGGAAGTACTGGAGCAATTGGAAAAAATTTGCCTCTGCAGCCATCATGTACAAGATAATATGCTCGCAGTACGTGTCCAACTTGCTCAATCGGGTATAGTGATTGATGTAACAAGCAAAGGTGATGAATTACCATACTGGAATACATATTTGAATACGAAACAATGAAGACAAATCCTTATAAAAGCCCTCGTATCTTTAGGGAGAGAGAAGATGTTCCTCAATACTCTGCCGAGACTCAGGAAAAACTTGCAGTGATACAAGAAACGCAGCAGTCGCTAAGGCAATTGTTGCAATCTATACAGAACGTGACGACTCTTACCGCTGCGTATGAACTTGGGAAACAAATGGGAAGCAATAGAAGCTGGCTTCTACTCAACGCAAGTTTTGCAAATGAATATCCAAAAGAACCAGATAAAACAGCGCTCTTAACTGCAGTTGCAGAATGCTATCAAGTGTATAAGCAAATTGAAGCGGTGATGCAAAAATGTAAATGATAGTATTCAAATCAATACAAAACGATAATTAACACCATCTTGTCACTGCACAGAAGAGAGATTTTTTGATAAAATGTTTGGAACCTTCATCGACATTTATCACTCCAACAAGTAGACTGATAATGACAGGGTTCACACTTGGAAACTTTCCTCTCTCCTCTTTCCACTCCTCCTATGCACCCCTTCGATCGTTTTACTCCCAACGCTAAACTTGCACTACAAATTGCAGAGCAAGAAGCAAAGAACATGAAGAGTAACTACATAGGAACAGAGCACTTGCTCCTGGGACTCCTCTCAATTCCAAAATCCCTTGGGTTTTCTATCTTTACCGGCGCAGGAGTTACACAGGAAAACGTGCGCATACTGCTGAAATCGATGAAGACGCCGAGCATTGAAGGAAAACACATTAAGCACGGTCTCTCCACATACCTTCATAACGTAATTGAACAAAGTGTTATTACCGCACACAAGTTCCGTCATGCTAACGTGGGAACGGAACACTTGCTTCACTCACTTGTATCGACCGGAAAAAATGCCGCAACAATACTGCTTGAGCAGATGCAAGTAGAGCCCGAAGATCTCAAAGCACACGTCGAAGAGATGTTTGGGCAGATTTCGCAGTTTAAGTCACAAAGCAGGAATATGGAACAATCGCTTGAATCGTTCTTCCAAGGACTTCAAGGCGCAATTGTTGGCATGCAAAGTGGCATGGCACCAGGGGCAAATGCAGACCCCGAAGGGCTTCGCAAACAAAAGAGTGACGGCAAAAGTAAAACACCTGTCCTCGATTACTTCACCGACGACCTCATTGCGCTCGCAAAGGACAAAAAGATTGACCCAATTATCGGACGAGATGAAGAGATTGAGCGTGTTGTCCATATTCTCAACCGTAAAACAAAGAACAACCCTGTGCTCATTGGTGAGCCAGGTGTAGGAAAGACCGCAATCGTTGAAGGTCTTGCAGTACGGATTGCTGAGGGGAACGTACCAACGCCACTGAAAAATAAACGCGTACTTGTCCTCAACATGGGGTCACTTATTGCCGGTACCAAATACCGTGGTGAGTTCGAGCAGCGTTTCGACGACATCATCAAAGAGGCACTGCAGAGTGAAAACGAAATTATCCTCTTCATCGATGAAATTCATACCGTTGTTGGCGCCGGCAGTGCTGAAGGCTCACTTGATGCGGCAAATATTTTGAAGCCAGCTCTCAGTCGTGGTTCCATCCAAGTCATTGGTGCCACCACACTCGATGAGTACCGCACGATCGAAAAAGATCGCGCCTTAGAACGACGTTTCCAATCGATCACAGTGAACGAACCAACGGTCGAAGATTCCATTATCATTCTTCAAGGTATTCGTAAGAGCTTCGAAGAATTCCATAACCTGGAAATCAGTGATGAAGCACTTGAAGCTGCGGTAACACTCAGTAAGCGCTACATTGCAGATCGGTTCCTGCCAGACAAAGCAATTGATGTCCTAGATGAAGCCTCTGCAGGTCGTAGTCTGCAGGAAATGGACGTAAATCCAGAACTCAAGAAGACAGAAGATAAATTAGAAAAGCTTATCATGAAGCAGCAAACAGCTGTAAAAGAACAAAAGTACCACACTGCACTTAAGCTAAAACAGGAACAGCAAATCTTACAGGAAAAGATTCAAGAGATGCGTGCGGCTTCTGACGGAGACCGTCGTTCTCCTCTTAAAATTGACGAAGATGACATCGCACATGTTATTGGTCGTATGACGGGTATTCCGGTGACCAAGCTGCTTAAATCCGATAAGAAGAGGCTCCAAAATCTGGAGATGACAATGCGCAAACATGTCGTTGGACAGGAGGATGCAATCAAAAAAGTAGCGCGTGCCATTCGCAGAAGTCGTATTGGTATTGGAGATCAGCGTAGGCCAATCGGCTCATTCCTCTTCCTAGGGCCAACAGGTGTCGGTAAGACAGAACTTGTTCGTACAATAGCAAGTGAAGTGTTTAGTCGCGAAGATGCACTCATTAAGATTGATATGTCCGAGTTCATGGAGAGACACAATGTCTCTCGTCTCATTGGCGCAACAGCAGGATTTGTCGGATACGAAGAAGGTGGACAGCTAACAGAAGCTGTACGTCGCAAGCCGTACTCTGTAGTGCTGTTTGATGAAATTGAAAAAGCGCACCCTGAATTCTTCAACATCCTCCTGCAAATTCTCGAAGATGGTGTGCTCACCGATGCACAGGGAAAACAGGTCGACTTCAGAAATACTATCATTGTTATGACAAGTAACATTGGTGCAGCAAAACTCACCAAGCAGGCAGCAAAAATTGGATTCAAGCTCGAAGAAGAAGCAACTGCCGAGGAAAAAGCATACGAAGAGAAACGAAAAGAGGTTATTAAGGAACTCAAGGCAAACCTTCGTCCGGAGTTTATCAACCGTATTGATCACATCATTGTTTTCAATGCTCTCGATCAGCACTCCATTCGCAAAATTGTAAAAATTCACCTCGACAATCTTGAAGCTCGCCTCAAAAACAAAGGCTTCTCCATTGAGGTTGACCAAAAAGCAGTTCATCTCCTTGGAGAGCTTGGTTTTGACCCAGAATATGGAGCAAGGCCCGTCCGACGCGTTATTCAGGAACGTATTGAGGATGAGATAGCAGAACATATCCTTAAGGGGATCTTTGAGGAGGGTGATACGATTCGTATCGTAGCAAAAGGAAAAGATCGCTTCGATTTCCTTCATGGAGACCAAACAAAAGCTAAGAAAGAGCCAAAAATGGAAGAAATCAATGAAGCTATTAGCTAACAATTATTAAAATAAATCAACTCTCCTAACCTCGAAGAAAACGCATGTTCATGCTATAATAATCTGATGACTATTGACCCTGTCAAAATCCCACAAAACGTCTATATAGAGGACCGTATTATCGGCCCGGTCACACTAAAACAGATTATGATCATCATGATCTCTTCTGGTGTCAGCTACGCCCTGTGGGCGATCATGCGATCGAACGGCATGGCATCAGGTATTCATACAGCAATAGCATGGACGCCAACACTCATCGGAGCACTGTTTGCATTCGTCAAAATCAATGGAATCAGCCTGTTGCGCATGGTTCTTCTCTTTCTAGAGCGTATCGATAAGCCCGCTCGACGTGTATGGATGCCGCATAAAGGAATCTATATCAATATCATTACGTCCACACCATCAAAAAAAGAACCGAGTACACACTCAGAAAAGAAGCAGCAAGAATCCCAGATTGAAGAACTGAGTCGTGTACTCGACCAAGGGCCTCCGGAACCAGTGCAGCAAGACCGTATTCAGGTAAACAAACGCAAGAAACCAATAGATGATATCTCCCCTGCCCCATCTCATGCCTAAGAATCCAAAGGACACCGTGCGCAAGCGAAACAAAAACGCAAAGGCGGCAACGCAGAGATTCGTGCCCATTTCAGAAATTCGGAATGACACTGTTATCCTCAAGAAAGGTGGTCTTCGCGCTGTACTTGAGGTGGAGGCATTGAATTTCAACCTCAAGAGTGAAACAGAACAACAGGGCATTATCGCAGGATATGAATCATTTATAAATACACTCGTATTCCCTCTTCAGATTGTTGTCCGCTCAACCAAAGTCAATATTGATCCGTATATCGCTCAAATTCATGAAATGGCAAACAAGCAACCAAACACGCTGCTCAAAGAGCAAACACTCGCCTACGCCACCTTCATGGAAAAGATCGTTGAAGTGGCAGACATCATGCAAAAACGCTTCCTTGTGGTTGTACCACTTGATGATGCCGAAGAAAAGAAAACAACTCTTTCGCAGTTCTTTTCATGGATAGGCATTGATGATTCTTCAGGCAAGGTAAGCAACCGTCGCAAGTACTTTGCTGAAAAAGCAAGTAAGCTTAAAGAACGTGTGAACCTGGTAGAAACCGGCTTACATAATGTTGGCCTGCGCACACAAAGGTTAACCACAATGGAGCTGATTGAGCTCTACTACCAAATTTACAACCCAAAAACCAGCCAGGAGCAAAAACTACCACACTCAGACCTCAATACGAGTGCTGCATACCTGTAAACAAGAATCTGTGTCATTTCGTTGACTCCGTACGCCTCTTTACGCAAAATGGGCCGGTATTTGGTGCGTTGCTCGTGCAAGGGCGACCAAACACTACCCCCCATTTACTCCTCCCACTTGCACCTCTCATTTCCTATGGCTCAAGCAACTGTACAGAAAAACGAACTTATGGAGAAGCTCCTCCAAGATGCTCCTACTCCTTTACGTGTTCGCCCCGGCGAAACCGTTGAGGGAAAGGTTGTATTCCGAGGTAAAAACAAACTGCTCATTGATATTGATGGTGTTGCTGTAGGTATTGTCTCTGGGCGTGAGTTACGCGATTCATTTAACACATTCAAAGACCTAAAGGTAGGTGATGAAGTCATGGCTCTCGTCCTCGAAGAGGAGAACGATGAAGGAATGGTAGTCCTGAGCCTCCGTATGGCAAGCCAGCAAAAGGCATGGGACAAGTTCCATGAACTTATTGATAGCGAGGGAACAATGAAATTCATCGCACAGGAAGCAAATAAAGGAGGTCTCCTGGCAAACATTGATGGTATTCGAACCTTCCTACCAGTTTCCCAGTTGGCTCCGGTCCACTACCCACGTGTCAACAATGCAGATAGTAGTGAAATTATCCACCGCCTCTCTAAGTACATTGGTCATACGTTCACTGTAAAAATTATTACGATGGATGAAGAAGCTGGCAAAATTGTCGTTTCCGAGCGAGAGGCAATGGCTGAGGAGCGTTCGAAGTCACTCGAATCCCTTCACATTGGAGACGAAAAAGATGGTATGGTCACTGGCATTGTAAAGTTTGGAATTTTCGTTGCCTTCGATGGTCTTGAGGGGCTTGTTCATATCTCTGAAATTGCATGGGGACACGTAAAAAACCCTAGTGAACATGCACAGGTTGGCGATAAGGTTCGCGTAAAAATTATTGGTCTGGATGGAGACAAGCTCAGCCTTTCCATCAAGCAACTGACCAAAGACCCATGGGAAGAAATTGCCGAGCGCTACCCTGTTGGTAAAAAAGTACAAGGATCTGTTGTACGCTTCGCAGACTACGGTGCTTTCCTAAAGCTGGAGAAAGACATCAATGGACTTGTGCACCTTACAGAACTTTCTCATCACAAGGTAGAAGATGCTTCGGAAGTGCTAAAGATTGGCCAAAAAGTTGATGCACAGGTCATTAACATTGATGTGGATGAACGTCGTATCGGCCTCTCAGTAAAGGCACTACTCCCAATTGATAAGGAGACACTTGAGCGCATTAAGAGGGAGCAAGCTGAAGAGGAAGCAAAGAAGAAAGATTCTGAAGAGTCCGAAGAGTCCGAGGCGAAAAAAGCTGAACAATTGAGCATGGACATCGGCGATGCGCCAGATGCTGCTTTTGTAGCCAGTAAGACCGGAAAGAAGTACTACACAGTCGACTCTGCTGCAGGACAGAAAATTAAAGAAGAGAATCGCGTGTACTTCAAAGACGAGAAAGAAGCGGAAGCTGCAGGTTTCAGTGCCTAAACTTTCTGTTGACTCAGAAGATGCAAATGCAGGTAAAACACTTCCTGCCCACCGTCTTTACCCACATGGAACTTCAGCTGGTATCCGCTCATCCCCTTCTGGTTCGCAAAGTCTTGCGCTGCCCGAATAAGGAGTCCTGGTACATGTGCTGTCTCTTCGGTGAGATCGTTGATAGATGCTACAAAATCCTCCTCACGCTTGGCAATGAAGAGTATATGAGTTGGCGCCTTGGGATGGATGTCTTTAAATCCTAGAACATCATCTGTCTCGTAGACAGCCTCACAAGGAATATCGCCGGAAACAATCTTATGAAAAATAGTACGTTCATGCATATCAAGGGCAACATAGCAGACCTTGCAAACGTCGCAAACCTTGCATTATAAGCCATTTCATGAGATAATAGAACCGTATGCCGAGCGGATCATCCCCCGATAAACAGGCAGAAACAAACGACTCGCCGGAAACAGCACATCTGGTTGTCACGCAACCCGAAAAGTTCCAGGGGCTACTGGATACTATTTCTTTAATGGACAAGGTGTCTGAGCGCATGGGGGAAGATCGATCTGGAGACATGGGATCTTCTGGATCTGGTGCAGTAGGTAGTAGTAGCCAAGGAGATGATAATACGCAGTCTGCACGCGCACAGGCAATCGCCAACTTGCCAGAACTTGCAGTGATGCGAAGTGATTTAAGCAGCTATATCCAAAAAGAAATTAAAGTGCTCAGAAAACAGGTACGACGCAAGGCATATCGTGCCAGTAAGCCGGGAAGTGCCCACCAGCTTAACGAACTCTATGGTAAAATCCGCCGACTTAATAGTCTTCTCAGTGAGCTAATGGAAGCATCCGTGGATGTGCTCAAGCGCATCTTTATTCGAGTCTTTATTGATAGGCAATCTCTCTAAAATCCTGCACCAGTGCGAGTCGCCTCAATGCGGGTGATTATTTCTGTGACGATATCGCCAATAAACGGAATCCAGTTAATTGTGCTTAGTAACCAAAGAATAATGGGGACAACAATGGCAAACGCAACAATAATGCCAAGACCGTACATAATACCTCGCAAGAATGCGACCCAGAGAAATCGCGCTGTCTCCTGAAGACTTGCTAGGTACTGAACATTGTCATTCAGCATGTGAATGATAGAGGCAAGATCGTCTTCCAGCGGTGGCTTCTTTTCTGTAGCCATACTAGCGCTTTTTTTTAGAGGATTTTTTTGATGTCTTCTTCTGCTGATCCTCAAGAAGGGATAAAACACCTTCAAGGATCTGATCGGCAACAGTAATCGGTTTCATCACGAGACCTTCTATTTCCTTGGTAATCAACTGAACACGTCGCATGATCTTTCGTAAATCAACAACCACAAAGAGAATATGATAGAGTACCACTATCAGGAGCACTCCAACCGTAACATGTAAATACAGTATGATATCGTTCATGTATACTAGAGTACCGATTCCTCACTACATGCGCAATCTCCTCATTTTTCTGATCGAGCTGTACCAAAAAACCCTCTCCCCAGACCATGGTCCACTGAAGGGACTGCATCCATACGGCTTCTGCCGTCACGAACCAACCTGCAGTGAGTATGGAAAGAAGGTGATTGCTGAACGTGGAGCAGCTATTGGCTCCTTGATGACCATCAAGCGTATTCTCTCCTGTAATCCCTTCGTAAAACCCTCTGATGAGAAACTCCGAAAACTCATCGCAAAGGCTTCACAATAGGCAGAAGTCTTAGTATGCTCTCTGGGTGTTGCAACACTATCTGTATTCGCGGGTATAGTACAATGGCTAGTACGTCAGCCTTCCAAGCTGAACATACGGGTTCGATTCCCGTTACCCGCTCCAACCTGCGTAGCAGGTTGCAGACCGAAGCTCGCCCGCAGGCGAGCGCAGGTTTGCATTGGAGCTTACGAAAGAGAATTTTGATAGTTCCGCATAGGCTCGAGTAGGGAGATCCATTGACAAGCCAAAGAAATAGTTAAATAATAAACTTATGGAATCTGAATCAAATGATTTATGGTGGGATTATTGGTGGGGCAAAGTCCAAGAAGCTGAGGATTTTCTACACTCAATCAATGAAGAGTTAGCATCTAACAATAGAGCGCCAATCACTGCACGTCCTGGATATATAGAAACGTGCCCATGGACGATCATGTACGGATCAGTACAACAAGCAATGAGTGTTATTGCATTGAATTCTGTAACGGAAAGGATTAAGAAAGATTTAGAAGTTAGCAAAGTTACAGACAGGCTCGATAAGTTATATCGTATGGTGTCTGATTTAGGTGTGGACTCTCCTTCTAGAAATTTGGTTTGGAAATTAAGAGAAAAATATCAAAAGGTCATGGACAAGAACTCCTAGTTAGACGACACTACAGTTGTAATAACATTCAGCCACCCGCTCCAACCTGCGTAGCAGGTTGTCAAGTCTAATTATCATGGAATCAACCTCCTATCACGAGTTCCTGATGATTCAAAAAACGAGGGGTCAGCAAATGGAAATTTGCTGTTTGCAAATATTATAAGATAATGATATAATATCATTAATGCCAGAGAAAGGACAACTATTGGCTTTCAAAAAAAGACTCCTTCAACTGGGGGAATTTGATGTCGGTCCTGTTGCAGAGATTACGTTTCGATTGAGTCAGATACTTAATCCTCAAATGGAAAGCAAGTTAAATGAATTTCTTGGTTCTGAAGAGATCTACAAACCAGATGCAACTCGACGCAAACTGATCGAACTTATAGATACAAGTCTCGCTTCAGAATTAAACTAGTTCCGAATAAGCTCCACTAAGGAGCTCCATGACAAATAACAAATAAAATGATATAATATACTGATGAATATCAATGAAAGTCAAACACCAGATGAGATGCCAAACGATGCAAGGAATGAAGTAGCGGAAGCATCCTGGGATCTCTCTGAAAATCTACAAGTGATAAATACACTCCTCCAACAGGAATGTACTTCTCTTGGTGTGGCTGTACCAGCTTGCATTCAAGAGGATCAAGTTCACCTTCTTTCAACATACGAGTATGAGAAGAAGTGGGCAGAATTTCCGAAATCTGTAGGCATCGCATATTTGGATGATAGACACCTTATCGATGTAAAAGATGAGCGTGACGACTTCAACTTTTTGCATAGTGCAATTATAGGGAATGCAGAATCTGCACTTGAGAGGTTATCAAGCGGCAGTGAAGACCCCGATACAAGTGACGACGCACTATCCGAAGAAGCATGGGACGAAGCAGAAGAATTGCATGGCACTTGCCCTGAAGGTAGCGAAGATGAATTTTTTGCAGAGTACGTTGATCACATCTTGGAGGAGAAGCACAAGGATCGTGATGGCTACTATGAAATGGTTATAGAAGAGACCCCAAAAAAAATTGATCGTATATACAGGGAAATACAACGAAGAGTTCTTCTTCACGAAGCATTGCATGTTGCATCACATACGAATCAACAATTCGCCGACACCATGTGTGAAACATGGCTAGGTACTCGCATTGGATACTCTCTGCATAGACCTGATCCCAAGCAGAAATTATTTGAAAGTTTAAATGAGGCTGTTACAGAAAAAATGACCAACGAGTTATTGCATGACATGAAAAATGCAACACAACTATTACAGGAATGCGTTGAGACATTTAATGAAGAAGAGTGGGACACTGATCTGCATATAACAGAGTCTGCTGAAAAACTCTTACCTCCATCTTATGAAAAAGATATTCAACTATTAGACGCTCTTATTGAAAAAATTGCACTCACCCGAAATGTTCCAAAACAAGATGTTTGGAACAAGATAAAGAAAGGGTACTTTTCTGGTGAAATGCTACATTTGCGTGAAATCGAACGTTTGCTGGAACCTGGTGCTCTCAGACTCTACGCATCCTGTAGAGCAGATAGTAAAGATACAGATGACTTTCTTCGTTATCTAAATGCAGCTAGCAAAGAAGAGAAAAGTCAGTTATTCCTACAAATGATTGAGCAGTTGCCAGAGTGGGAACAAGAAAAGATTCGCAATAGGCGGAGTACCGAAAAAAAATGATTCCTGCATCAAGATCTCCTTTACCCATAGACTACTAGTCAGGTGCTGCTACAGTTGTAATAACATTCAGCCACCCGCTCCACGAAGTACTGCTTCGCTTCGCCACGCAGACTTCGTGGCACAGCCCTCTAGAATCGAATAACTAGCATAAGCAGTACTGAGTGCCGTGTAGTGATCGAGTGCGCAGCACGAGATCTACTACTGCGGCTTTTCTTAGTATTCCGCTGCGCTCGCAGACTTCGTGGCACAGCCCTCTAGAATCGAATAACTGGCATAAGCAGTACTGAGTGCCGTGTAGTGATCGAGTGCGCAGCACGAGATCTACTACTGCGGCTTTTATTTGCAAGCGCATCATTGACACCTGAGTGACATTAAGTATAATTCAAATGATGTCTAGTAAACTGCAATCAAGAGCAAAAGAGATAATTGATGGGCTTGAGTACGTAACAATATCAACTGCTGATGCCGATGGAGAGCCGTGGGGCAGCCCAGTTACAGCATTTCATGATGAAGACTACAATTTTTATTGGATTTCATGGGTTGAAGCTCAACATTCACAAAACATTAGAAATAACCGTAGGGCATTTATAACCATCTTTGACTCAAAAAGACAAAGGGGAGACAACCATCGTCGAGGAGTCTATGTTCAAGCAAGCGCCGAGCAGATTGACGATGAGCAAATGGCATCAGAAGCATTACAACATTTTCATAGTAACAATAGGACGTACGAATTAATTGACCATGTGGGAAATGCTGTAAAAAGAGTTTTCAAAGCCACTCCTAAAAGAATGTGGCTCAATAATTTAAGCGAAAAACAAGTAACAGAAAAAACAACAGATATGAGAATTGAAGTTCCACTGCCGTTGTAAGAAGAGTTCTCTCATGGACACAAACTCCTAGGTAGATATTGCTAAAATTGTAATACCATTCAGCCACCCGCTCCACGAAGTACACCATTGAAATTACCGCAAGAAACAATACACTGTACGCATGTACACAGACATTATCCAGTATAAGCTGGCCAGTGGCATTACAGAGGAAACATTACGAGAGGCAGCACGAGAAATACTGACATCTTGGATGCAAAACCAACCAGGGTTTGTGTCTTGGCAAATTAACAAATTAGAAAACGGGGACTATGTGGATATTGTTCAATGGGATTCGAAAGACTCTGCGAAAAATGCAGAGAAGAACATGACAGAGATTCCAACCGATAGCACATGGTTTACGTGCTATGACACCACATCAATTTCATCGCAAAACGGAACTGAACTCTTTCACTCTAACCAGGTATGACACTCCAAACGGTCCCCCCTTGGAAAATAGCGCTGGGGCAAGTACTCGCACTTGTTACCTACATTCTTTGTTTTGTGACTGTCATCCAGACGATGGTAAGTACCATGGGCGAAAAGCCATTTCCAAACCCATTTGTCGGAATGGCATTATTCTTAACAACCTTTGTCTTCTCCGCTCTCATCTGTGGAAGTACGATGCTTGGGTATCCTCTTATTCTCCTCTTTGAGAAAAACGCGCGACGATCTATCGCTGTTCTTCTCTGGAGTGCACTGTGGTTGGGAATACTTCTGGCTACAGCACTTGCTGCCACCATTCTAACTGGCACTACTTCTTCTTTTTGAGAAGATCACGAATTTCTTCAAGCAAAACTTCCTGCCGTGGTGGCGCTGCTTTCTTTGGGGCTTCTTCACGCTTCTTAAGGCGATTCATCTGACGAACGACAATAAAAATGGAAAATGCAACAATGAGAAAATCAACAACCGTTTGAATGAAGTTGCCATAAGCAATAACTGATTCGCCAATCGTAAGATGTAGTGCAGTAAAGTCAAATCGTCCAAATGACCCAATAATAGGCAGGATAATATCCTGTACTAACGAAGAAACAATTTTACCAAATGCAGCACCGATAATAATACCAACTGCCATATCTACAACATTGCCACGCATGGCAAATTCTTTAAATTCTTTAAACATAAGCAAGAAGGGAAGAGAATAATGAAAATATATCACTCATCTACAGAAAATGGTATACTGCTGCCTATGGATCTACATCCCCTCTTTGTACACTTTCCAATAGCACTGCTTACTCTCTACAGTCTACTTGAAGTGATAAAAGTGTTTACCAAAAACTCACACTGGGTAACAGTGCGGGCAGTCTTAGTAATAACAGGAGCGATTGGTGCATTTATGAGCCTCTCAACAGGAGAAGGTGCCGAACACCAATTTCACGGCGTTGGAGAGCTACGTCGCATTCTTGAGGTACATTCATTAATGGGAGTTGTCACAACATGGATCTACGCAATTCTTGCAGCATGCTACGTACTCTATTGGCTGGAGACCCACACAGCACTGCTTGGATCTCCGCACGAAAAACTTGCAAAGCCCGTTGCAATCGCACGAAGAATTGCTGAACGCATCCTCGGTAGTGTACTTGCCCCAATGCTTGCCGCACTCGGATTTTTAACACTAGGCCTTACAGGAGCACTCGGAGCGATGCTTGTCTATGGTCCGGATTTTGATTTCATCACCCAGCTTGTGTACAAGCTGCTTTTTTAGATGCTTTTCGTAGATGGAAAACGATCCATCGGCGCTCTTGCCCACACGCTTGAGCGGCATATACATGGAAGACTTTGGCTACAGGTACTCGTAGGTATGGCATGTGGTACTGCTATTGGTATTGCGCTTGGTCCAGACCTAAAACTCATAGATCCTCAGCTATCAAAAATACTTGCCGAGTGGCTCGCACTCCCTGGTGAACTCTTTTTACGACTGATAAAAATGGTACTGATTCCTCTGGTTTTCTTCTCAATTATTCGCGGTCTTGGAGGTGCCAACCTCAAACAACTCAAAAACATTGGTCCTCGGTTCCTTATCTATCTTCTGTGTACTACAGCGCTTTCTTGCATTATTGGAATAGGCCTTGCGAGTGTGCTTCACCCGGGATCCTATGTACACATTGAACAATCTGTGATTCCTCATACTGGAGCGCTCAATGTAATAGCAAAAGGAAACATTGTCGGAAGGCTTCCAGAAACGTTTATAAATATTTTACCAGAAAACCCACTGTCTTCTGCTATTGATGGTGAAATGTTTGGAACGGTTGTCTTCTCTCTCCTCCTCGGACTAGCGTTTGCTATGCAGCCAACTCGCACTATAAAACATCTCCTGAGTATTATTGATGACCTGCTCAATATCTTTATGACCATCGTAAAGTGGGCTATGCATCTCGCCCCACTTGCTGTCTTTGGACTCACTGCACGTATGGCAGCTGAGACAGGTCTTTCTGTACTCCTTGGCATGAGCATGTACATTCTGACGGTCTTATTAGGACTCATGCTTGTTATGATGATGTACCACCTCCTCATCATGATGTTTACCAAGCGACGACCATTGGAATTTGCTTCCAGCGTCACTGGAGTACAGCTACTCGCATTCTCTACATCGAGCTCCGCTGCTGTCATGCCTGTCTCCATTAAAACTGCAGAGGAGAATCTCGGTATCGATCCATCGATTAGTGAAGTCATTATTCCCCTTGGGACAACCATCAATATGGATGGTACGGCGATTTATCAATCCATTGCGATTATCTTTATGGCGCAAAGTGCAGGTATGGCACTCACTCTTGCACAAATGGTTCTTATTGTTATTACACTTATTGCTTCCTCCATTGGATCACCCGGAACACCAGGTGTAGGGGTCGCTATTCTCATGACCGTCGCAAGCAACCTCGGCATTCCAACAGGTGCACATGGGCTTATTCTTGGCGTCGATCGTTTGCTTGATATGTGTCGGACAGCAGTAAATGTCACCGGTGACCTTACGGCATGTGTTATTTTTGGCACAAAAAAATAGAACGATCTGAACTCTTTTTATTCCTCGGGCAAGAGGATTTTTCTATTGCCTCTTGTGTACAAAAAATTTCTGACGATAATTTGCTCATCTTATTCCTTCCCCACTCATGTCATGCCAGTAAAAAAGAAGGCTGCCAAGAAAGCTCCAGCTAAGAAAAAGACAGTGAAGAAAGCTCCAGCAAAAAAGGCTGCCAAGAAAAAGACAGTAAAGAAGGCAGTTGCAAAGAAGAAGCCGGCAAAGCGCAAGAAATAAGTAGTTTGAAAAAGGCCCCGCATGCGGGGCCTTTTTTTAGTATTGCTTAGTTGCCGACCTTCGGGCGGAACTGCTCTTTACCTATTTTCTCCCAGCCTCCCCAGCTACAGTTCACAGTAATTGTTGTATCTCCATCGGTACATGATGCTGAACTATTACAAGTGACATCACCACATGGCGTACCTGTACACACTGGAGGTGTTTGGTTTACAGACAAACTGTACTCACCAATACAATGACAACTACCAATTGTCGCAGTCTGAATGCTGATATTTGCACCAGAAACACAGCTGTAGCCATTCAGCTCTGAGAGAATAGCGCTGCTATGATCATAGTCTTCAGTATGATAACCATTCTGCGAACAAACATCCTCACAACTCTGGGCGCACTGATAACAGGTAACCCCATTTTGAGAACTAGCAACATCGCATCCGCTGCTACACGAACTTGGACACTCGTCAATAAATGTCCCATCTCCACACACTGGTTGTACCTCCTGACACTCGTAACATTCAAGACCGCTAATCGTTGTATAGGACTTGTGACACTTGCCATCACAACTACGCTCACAATCTGCTTTCTTCTTCATTGGACTGTCACATTGTTCATCAACCGACCGCTTGGAACTTGATGAGCCACCCCACAAATCTTCTGAGTAGCAGAAGAAGCACCAAATATCTTCATACTGTTTGTACTGACAAGAGCCACTACATGCCTGTCTGCATTCATTTTGCGTAGCGTAGGAAAGGTCTGGACACTTAGCATTGGAAATAATCTCCATACGCTCACATGCGCATGACTCTGGATTGCACTGTTGATCAAACTTGCAATCAACGTTCGATTCACACTCCTCTCCAGCTTCTACTACACCATTTCCACACTCTGGATCACCACATCCATCAATAGGAGTATTAGTACACTCCCCTGTATCTGGATTGCATGCATCCTCTGTACATTCATCGCCATCATCACACTCAACATCCTTACAAAGATCCCTATCGTCATCATCATACAGACCACAAACGTAACACAGACTACCATCATAACCACAGGACTCTGGGTTGTTACAACCTGCACGACATGCTTCCATACTGTTAAAACCATTATCCTTTTGGCAGGAGCTCTCGTCTCCTCTGTTGCAGAGCCAACAGGTACCACCATCGTATCCACAACGTGAAGGATCTGGACAAGCAGATTGGCAAGCTGCCATGTTTTCAAAGCCACCATCTTTCGTGCACTGTTTAGGACAGAGTGCCTCATCTCGATCACGGGTAATTTTGACCGTATACCGAACCCGTTTTCCGATACGAACACGCGAGACTGACACGACCAGCTTCTCGCAAGGTTGCAGAGGATTCCTCTGTAAGTATGCATCTACAGCTGCTTGCGCAACCTGACGTGCACGAGGATCATTTGCCACACTTGGTTCAGACTGTGGTGGTGGGTCACCAAGAATATCGACGCTCGGAGGGCCACCAAGAATACTGTCATCGCCCGGGCCAATAAGGTCATCAGAGAGGGCTACTGGCCCACCAAAGAGAATGTCATTGCTACCGCCTCCTACATTGATAAGATCAGAATCAATGGGATCGCCGAGTAAAAAACCATCATCATTTGGCCCATGAACACCAAGGTGAAAGTCACCAGGATCTGCATTAAGAAAATCGTTTCCAAAGAGAATATCTTCTCCAGGGAGACCGAAATCAAGACCAGTACAATCTTCTGGGCCATTGGAAAGACAATGCTGAAGCGCATTGATATCACCGTCCATACCACTAATAATCAGCGGAAACTCCGTGCCGAGTGCACCTTCAATAAAGAACTGGGGTTCTGTTCCTATGCTATCACACAGTGAGGATGAAGCACCGGTAATACAGGCAAGTGCATCATCAATGAAAAATTCCTCTTCTGGACAGAACAAATTAAATGTATTGCACATCCAGCCCTCATTGTCATCTTCGCCGCAGGTCACGCTACGGATAACTGGAATACTGCAGAAGTAACCACTTGGCTCAAATGACGTTGGTGGAGTGAGGACAGATACATCCTCGAGGGTGCGATTAAGCTCATCCATGTTTTTACACGATGCTTCGCATTGAGCAAGTGACTCCATACGTGCACTCAATGCTTTCTGAGATGCTGCCAGTTGATCTGCAATATTCTGCATTGCATCCTGAATTCCCTTCGTTTTGGTTCGTGCTGCATTGACCATTTTCTTAGCAGCAGCAAGCTCCGCTTGAAGACGTGCTTCTGCCTTCTGTGCCCAACGATTAAGTTCTGCCTCTGTAAGGTCTGAACCCGTTTGAGAGTAATCGTGTGAATTTCTACGGAACTCTCTGCGTGCCGCCTGATCGCGAGCGGTCTCCGTAACTCCAGTAGAATGGTTTGTTACAAAGTCATCGGAATTCATGCGATCCCACGCTTGCTGTGCTGTTGCAAGCTCTCGCTCCGCTTGTGCAAGACCTCTATTAGCCTGCGTAAGATCTGCTTTCATAGCAGTAAGGCGTGTTTGCAATGCAGTAGCATCTTTTTGCATTGCAGCAATTTGGTTGCGCAAAGGGTCGCAGAAGGGACAGGTAGCTTCCGGTAGTGGAATATCCACAAAGATATCGAAGAATGAATCAACATTGAATGGATCTGAAGGTGGTACTAACGCAATGTCTGGTATGCCAAATATCCAATCCTGTATTTTGCCAAACGGGCCATCGTGCAGTGGCGGAAGTGGCTCTGGCATAATCTCTAAGTCATTGAGGGACACTGGCCCATCAATGCACATCTTCCAACAGTCCTCGAGGGCATCTAAGAGCTGAGAGAGCGTTGCGTCGCCTGCCTCTATGTCATCAAGAACATCTTCAAGATCATCAAGAATATCATCAATAGTCCCCTGCATAGACTCGATTTGTTCTTTCATCGTCTTGATTTCACTCTCTGTATCGGCCTTGGCATTCTTATACCACTTTGCAAGCTCTGACTCTGTCATTTCGTAGCTGTGACTATCGCGCTGCATCTTCTCTTCACTACTAATGTCTCCAGCCTTCCATTGCTGATAGGTATCATTTCTATACGCTTTGCGAGCAGCCTGATTTCGCGCTGTTTCAGTTTCACCGGTGGTTTCATCACGAACAAAATCTTCACTCTGAATACGAGTGAGGTCTGCCTCGAGCAAAGCAAGACTTGCTTGCATCGTCTGAATCAATCCCTGATACACTGTATGCTGAGCAAGCAGTTTATCTGCCTCTGCCCCGAGATGCTGCAATGTTGCTTGTGTATCCATAATAGCGTCCACAATGTCATCACAAGTTATACAATCTGGATGATCAAATTGTGTAGCAGGCGCCTTTGGTAGAGAAATATCCTGATAGATATCAAAGAATGAATCGATACTACCAACAGATATTTGAGCAAAAGATGAAGTGGGCATAAGAAACGATGACCCGACCGCAACGGAAATAAACAATCGACGTGCTGCATTCATAAGAAGGGGTGGAATGTCAAACTAGGAATACACTGTGCAATAGATTTGCCACAAATTCTAGTTTTGATGAACTCAAACCTTATTCAAACGCACATGAGCAAGCAGCGTGTGGAGAATGGTATCTCCGGTTAGCTCTGTATGAAAGGTGCTCGCAAGAATATGATGTTGCTGAACAGCTACAGGATGATGCTGATGTGATGCAAGCACAGTAACTGATGGTCCAACTCTCGTGATGATCGGTGCACGGATAAACGAAACATCAATAACGTCATCACCAATATGAATGGCTTTTATGAAACTATGAACTTGCGAACCGTACGCATTGCGATCGACAGAGATATCAAGCAGATTCAGATGAGTGTCCGAAAGAAGAACAGCACCAGCACACGTACCAAGAACTGGCATACCAGATAGTACACGCTGCTTAATCTGCTCATCGAGTCCCGACTCTGTGAGCAACTTCATCATAACCGTGCTCTCACCACCAGGAAGGATAAGGCAATCGACCGCTTGGAGATCTGCTAAAGTTCGAACAAAAATTTTATTCAAATTGAGCATATCAAGCACAGCTCCATGCTCTTCAAAGTTCCCCTGCAATGCTAAAACTCCAACTGTTTTTACCATCCTCTTTCGGCAAGTGTCTCTTCAAGTTGATCGATCTCAATTCCACTCATTGCTTCCCCCAACCCCTCAGAAACCTCCGCAAGAACTGCAGAGTCTTGCCAGTACGTCGTTGCTTTCACGATAGCTTCTGCACGCTGAGCGGGATTCTCGGACTTGAAGATACCCGAACCAACAAACACACCTTCTGCGCCAAGTTCCATCACCAATGCTGCATCTGCAGGAGTTGCTATACCTCCGGCAACAAAGGTGACGACTGGGAGTCGCTTCAGCTCTACAATGCGATCGACAAGATCTAGTGCTACACGTTCACGCTCTGCAAAGAGGGATCTCTCTGAGAGAGACACCGTCGTAAGATCCACAATCTGCTGCGTAATCTCCTTAAGATGACGGACAGCCTCAATGACATTCCCTGTTCCGGCCTCTCCTTTGGTACGAATCATCGCAGCACCTTCCTGAATACGCCTGAGTGCTTCGCCAAGGTTCGTTGCTCCACAGACAAACGGAATCGTGAACTGTGACTTATCAATATGACTAAATGGATCTGCAGGAGTCAGCACCTCACTTTCGTCGATATAGTCGACTTCCAGTGCCTGAAGAATACGTGCCTCTGCGGTATGACCAATGCGCACCTTAGCCATGACAGGAATAGACACTGCAGCTTTAATCTCTTTAATAAGCTTTGGGTCACTCATGCGCGCAACACCACCCTCTTTTCGAATATCTGACGGGACGCGTTCCAGAGCCATTACAGCACACGCACCAGCTTGCTCTGCTATACGAGCTTGCTCTGGGGTAACCACGTCCATAATGACACCACCTTTGAACATAGTGGCAAACTGCTCGCCTAAGGTGTTTCTATTCTCCATGGAAAGAGATCCTAGCACTAAAGACTAGTCAAATCACTCCAGATCCCAAGAATCTGCTGTGAGCCCACTATCCAAAAAAAGTAGGCTGCTGCTGTAAAAAACGTGAGCATAAGAACATATTGCAGCATTGTACCTCTGGAAAATCCTTTGCGAATATCAATTCCCCTTCCAAGGCTAGAAATAATAACACCTCCCCATTCAAGATCACTTTTTGCTAAATTTGGGAGGAGACGTTCCACAGTAGTTGCCTGCTCAATTTCCTCTCGTTTGTCTTTCGGACTCTTCTTCGGGGTAAAGGCATCCTCAACCTTCTCGCTCAGTTCTTTAGTGCCATGCACAGCGATATGCTGAATGGGCATGCCATCTGCTGCATACTCATCGAGGAGTGCTTTTGTATCTGAAAGAACATTCTTGACTGCTACCGAGGAAAGCAAATGCTCATCAACAGGTTTCCCACCATAAAAAACAACGATACTCGGTTCAGGGTCTTCTGCATTAATCAGCAAAAATGAATCCTCTTTCACCATATTACCAAGTGCAAGACCTGTTGTCGTCACACCCTTGAGGGTAAGCCCTGCATCTTTTAAAAGCGATTGATATGTACCAAATGCATCCTTCGAAACTGCAGTGATGGCAATGCGCAATCCCTGCTCATCATGACGAACTTGCGTAAAGTGAACATCCATCGTCTCAATGGGCACCGGCAACACTGCCTCCAGCTCTCCGCGAACAGCGGCAGCGAGTTGTCGACGAGTTTTGGGAACACGAATAAGCGTCGTATAAAGCATTCTCGGTGAGACACAAAGTGTCACTGCACCACGCTTTATCTTGAGCATCTTCATAAGCTCCTGAAGCGCCTCGAGTGCTTTTTCTGTATCCGCAATGCCTCCTGCCTGAAAGATGTCGCCTGAAATTTTCTTCTCAGCACGCGCATGCACTGCAAGGTTACTGCCACTGCGCTTTGCAGCAGCAGCACGAATGACCGACGGACTACACTGAAGAGCAAACATGGAAGGTGCATCGAGTATACAGTATTTACTGCCCCTGTCGCCACTCAAGAAGTTGCATGCCAATTGATTCAGAATCAACGCGCGCCTGTAGCGTCTGTTCCCACTTACCGATATGCGCATGAATGGAAACGATCTTGATGTCATCTTCGGGGATAATCGTCACAACGCACTCCCCTTCTCCAAGGGAAATTGTTCCTCCTCGATAGGAACTATCACCCCATACTTGCATAAGCACTTCCTCCATACATCCATCGAGCACGGCCTGCGTTTTGAGTGCCTGAGACGAACTAAAACTCATCTCCATTTCCCCAATACCCCGAAGTGCCAAACTCATACCAATGAGTAGTGCAACTGCACCCATAATCATGACGGTAATGAGGAGCATTGCGCCGGGTCTATTGGACGTTTTCATCATAGTAAGCGGAGAGAATGGGATGTATGCAACGTCATCGAATCCTCTTTTGCATCAGAAATAGTCAGATCAATTTGTAAGACAGTATCATGAACAACAGTAAAAATGAGTGCGTCGACTGTCACCAGTGATGACGTAAGTGCTTCCGCTGGCTTCTCCCCAGTTCTTGTATAGACAACACCCTCACTCACTGAAAAAACAATGGGGCCCAAAACGCCTTCTGGCATGTTAAGAACAAGACGATCTGATGTCGTTCCTTCAAATGTGGCGGCAGCAAGAGCAGATGCACGAATACGATCGAAGAGAAACCGACCAGTCTGCTGCACTTCACTGACGCCCTCTGTCCGCTCCCGTGTCTCAAACACTGTAATCATGACATTTGTCAGCGAGACAACCACGAGTGCTGTAATGCCCACGTACACAATCAGCTCTAAGAGGGTAAAGCCGTATCTTGAAGTAAGGGTTCTCATTCAAACGAAAGAATAACATTTTTAAGTATCGGAGTATCGTTACCGGTTTTCTTAAAGTACGCCTTCCACTGAACAAATGTCCCTTCGCTGCTTTCATCAAGCGAAAGACTTTGGCCAGAAGCATCAGTAAAGAAGGATGTCGTCTTTCCATCGGGACCATGCCACTGCGCCTGCTGCAGTGCCTCTTCTGAGTTTGCCGAACGAACACGCAGCAACACTTCCCCGTCTCCTTCCACCTGCCATTTCAGGCTGTGAATTTGTGAAGCATACTCTCCAAGCGAGAACGGTGGAGCGGTATACGTTCCCCAGAGGAAGTAGTCGGATACATTAGTGTCCCCTTCAAACACGGTGACACCACCATCGCCTCTGCACCCGGTAAAGACATAGGACCCAACCGTACTAGCGACGTCGCAGAGACCATCTTCATTGGAAAATGGAGAGAGAGGTAGGGTTTGTTCTTTTTTGAGATCAATAACATGAAAATCACTGAGACCGAATCCTGCAAGAACAAACGCAAGTTCTCTATCTGAGAGAACAGTAAAGGCACGCCCGTCGTTGCCCATCTCCACTGCAAGATTCTGATGGTCATTGATGTACTCGCAACTATCGGGATCCGACGGATTAATCTTATAACCAACAAACTCCTCAAAGACGCCGCTATTTCTGGAGATGTAGAGTGTCGTTCCATCTATGAAGAGATCGTTTGGTAGTTGGTCTCCCAGAAGATCGCATTTGGTCACCTCGTACGAACTCAAGTTCATAATCGAGAGCTCTGCACCACCATTATCTGTAAGAATGTAGGCGTATCCACCGGCTATCTCTATGCGTCTGGCAGCACCAATATCTACTTCTTTCACCACCGTTGCATCAGCAATATCACTACTATTTTCACCGGAAATATCAATGACATAGAGTTTTTGACTTGGAGGTGGCAACTTTGTTCTTCCAGAAGGAACACTCGACGAGCTCGAGGACGATGAAGATGAGGATGACGTAACTCCCGTTGTAAAGTTCCACGTTGTCGCATTAGTAATGCCTGCGAAGGAATTTCCGGCAAGGTCATCGAATGCTGTTGCATCAATCTGAATGTAGTACCCTGAACCTGCAACAAAGTCTGTACCTGGGTTAATGGTGATAGTAGTTGTGCCACTGCCACTGACCTGTGCAGACGTCACATCAATTGTTTCGTACACCGTTCCATCAGATTGATAGATAGTAATATTCCCACTGACAATGGTCACTTCCTCATCGAACGTAATCGTTAGATCAGTATTGTAAGAAGCACCGGTACTATCATCAGATGGTGAGAGTGAACCGATGGAAGGAGGAGTAGTGTCGTTTGTGGTAGTCGTCGTAAACGTCCATGTAGACGTACTGCCAATACCAACGTAACTATTCCCTGCAAGATCATCGAACGCAGTGCCATCAATAAGAACATAGTACGATGTAGAGAGCGATAAATCAGATGTTGGATTAATGGTAATCGTATCCGTCCCACTGCCCGTCACCTGCCCTGAAGTCACAGAAATGGCTTCTACAAGCGTATCTGACGAATCGTAGATGGCAACATTCCCTGAAACAATAGTGACAGATTCACTAAACGTCAGAACGAGGTTTGTCGATACGGAAACACCCGTAGCACCACTCGTCGGCGAGTAGGAACTCACGGTTGGTGCCGTCTCATCTGGCGGAGAGCCAGAGGTCGTAAAGCTCCAGCTAGTCGTATCACTAATCCCGGCAAAGCTGTTGGCAGCTAGGTCGTCGAATGCAGTGCTATCAATTTTAATATAGTATTCAATACCGGTAAGCAGATCTGATGTTGGGTTGATGGTAATGCTCGTTGTGCCATCCCCCGTCACTTGTCCAGACGTCACATCAATCGCCTCAATGAGTGAATCATTGGATGTTCTGTAAATAGAAATATTTCCGGTTTCAACAGATATCTCTTCACTGAAGGTAATCACAAGATTCGATGCAGGGTCTACGCCAGTCGCATCGTCTGCCGGAGAGAGTGTGCTAATGGTTGGAGCAGTTGTATCGGCAGCGACTCCACAGGCAGTAATCGCTGATGAGAAATCATCACAGTTTGTGTAACTTTCTCCGTTACGACAGATATCAGTTTGGCCTGTTCCATCAATCGTATCGGTACCAGGTCCACCATCCAGTTGGTCGTTTCCACCTGCTCCGGTTAAGTCATCATCCCCCTCTCCTCCACACATAATGTCATCACCACCTTCGCCAGTAATCGTATCGTTGCCACCTTCTCCAAAGACAGTGTCATTACCTGACCCTGCTGTAATATCGTCGTTTCCATTGCCACCGCAAATTGTATCATCGCCACTCTTACCATCGATGGTATCTACACTACTGGTTCCGACAATGACATCGTCAATACTCTGCGAACCATTAATCGTACCGGAATATGCATTGCCATCATCAGTACCACCCACCATGTTGCCACAGTTATCAACGTACACCGTTGCCGTCAGCCCGTTACAGGTTGGAAGCGGATCTGGCGTGCAGCTAGCTGCTGTTGTAAACGTCCAACTCGTCGTATTACTGATTCCCGCGTAGGAGTTGCCAGCTAAGTCATCGAACGCCGTTGCGTCGATTTGCACGTAGTACGACGTTGCTGCCGTAAGGTCGGATGACGGATTAATCGTAATTGTTGCCGTCCCATCCCCCGTTACCTGCCCCGAGGTCACAGCAATTTGCTCTACCTGTGTGCTGTCACTCTTGTAAATCGTAATGTTTCCCGTTTCGACATTCACATTCTCGTTAAAAGTAATGACGAGATTTGTCGTCACATCGATATCTGTTGCATCATCTGCAGGCGACAGTGTACTGATTGTCGGTGATGTAGTATCCGAGGCGGAAACACCACAGGTGGCAATAGCACTCGTCGTATCTTCGCACCCTGTATTTACTTCACCTTCACGGCAAATATCCGTTCCGGTACTACCGTTGAGGGTATCTGTCCCATCGCCACCGGCAAGACTATCGGTACTGTTACCACCAGTAATCGTATCGTTTCCTGAGCCACCACACACGATATTCACACCATTGCCTGTTGTGATGATATCAGCTCCTCCCTCACCAAAAATCGTATCGTTGTTATTGCCACCATCAATGGTATCGTTACCGTCACCTCCACAGATAATATCGTCACCATTCTTTGCATTGATAATATCATTGCCCGACGTTCCAACAATCACGTCTGCACTGTTACTACCCGTTAGTGTCCCGGTGTATGGATCGCCGTTATCCTTGGCGACAGTGGAGACAATATTATTGCTGCCATCAACGTAGATAGTTGCTGTCTGGCCGTTACACGTTGGCACCCCCTGTGCATACGCTTCTTCGACAAAGAAGCCTGTAGTTGCAATCTCCGGTGGGAGAGCAGAGACACTCTTCCCTTGCTCTAATCGATTGGTGAGAACATAAGCTTTGCCACGCGTCTCATCAATTGCCATATCAATTGGCTTTGCTGCACGGAGAATGTCCCAGGTAGCCGCTGTACCAAAATCGGAGAGGCGAATTTTGATGATATCCCGATCGCCATGTGCAGTAAGCACATACGCATACTCCTCTCCCATAACAAACTTCACACCATCAGCATTCAGCTCCGTGCCATCGATGTACGGTAAATCTTGCTGAGAGATATTAGAAAGGTCGAACGCGGCAAACTCTGGCCCCTGTGCATTGAGCTGCGAGAGAACATAGAGACGGTCTTCATTTGCATCCACCTCAAGGTCACGAACGGTGACCCCATCAAAGAGACCTTCTTCGTAAAACACATGCGGCAACGAAAGATCCCCTTGTCCACGGAAGGCAATGCCACCCGAACCAAGTGACTCTGTTGCATGCACAAGTCCTTCATCTCCTTTATTGAGAAGATCAAAGCGCCACCGTGGGCGCCTCCAGTCCGTAAATGCAGACGTGAGCGTGAGTGATCTGCCGCCCCACGACACGGTCGACTCTGCGATCCACGTTGAGGAGTCCTCTTTGGGATGAGACAGCATCATCTCACGTTCATACTGCCCATGAATCGTTAGGGCGCCAGAAAGGACAAAAGCACCATCAAGCTCGAAAACACCGAATGTCCCTTCAGCTATATCGTCAAACCGATCGCGAGCGATACTGCGCACCATCTCAAGTCCTTCCCAAGCAATGTACGACGCTTCTGTTCGCTCACGCGCTTTTCTGCCGCCATCGTACGCCCCGAGAATCAGGCTGATAAATGCCGTGACAAACAGCACAAGAATACCCATGGCCACCACGACCTCGAGAAGCATTTGCCCATGGCGACGCTGCAGGATGCTCATAGTGATTCATAGGAAATACCACCTTCAGCATTAACGGTAATGTTCGAGAGGCCCCGCTCAGGTCCCTGGAGAGTAATCACTGCCTCAGTGCCGACATAGCCTGTACGCTTCGCAAAGAGAATCTCTGGCGGCCCATACAACGTAAATGTTTTTTGGAGTGTGTGCTTCTCATCGAGACGTACAATGCGACCAGAAGAATAAGAAGGTCCAGCAAACTGAATATACGCCCCTTCTTGGAGAGCCACACCCCACGCCACTCCACGCTCCCCATTCATCGATTTGTTCTGCGCCCTTCGAAGCGTTTGCACGATATCTTGCGTGACCGTCGTCAGTGTTTCTTCCTGCTGAAACTTCCCTAAAAAGGGCAACGTAATCGCTATGGCAACAACAAAAATTGCCAAAACAACAATCAGTTCAATAGCGGTGAAGGCAGGGCGGGAACGCATCTTGCGTTCCATCATAGCGAAAAATGTTACCGTATTGAACTCGTCACATCGTAGATCGGTGTGATGATCGCCATGACCACACCACCAACAAGAAGACCAACAAAGATAAGAAGAATCGGCTCAAGTGCATTCGTTAAATTCTTCACGGCGTAATCCACCTCTGCATCAAAATACTCCGAAAGATACTGCAGTGTTTCTGTGAGCGTCCCCGTCTCCTCGCCTACTTCCACGAGTGCTCTACTCATCAGTGGGAATGTACTGCCTGCCTGCTTCAGCCCTTCGGCAAACGGGCGACCAGATTCAATGACAGGAATTGTATCAAGCAGTGCCTGACGAAAGACACGGTTCTCTGTCGACATAGCTGCAGAAGGAATGGCGCTATGAATAGGAATACCACTATCGAGGAGCGTGCCAAGGCTTGCAGCGATCTGTGCAACCGATGCCTGCTTCTGCACAGTTCCAATATAGGGAATATGAAGCAGAAATCGTTGCCAGTGTGGCTTGAACCATTCTGTTCTTGTCAGCAGAAATACACCAATAAGCAAGAGAATGATGCTTCCAGCAAACAGTAAGCCATAGGTGTCGAGAAAATGCGCAGTGGCAAGCAACGCTCGCGTTGTCCACGGCAGTTCTACATCAAGTGTTTCAAAGAGAGGAATGAGCTTGGGAAGAACAAGAGTGCCAATAGAGATCCCAAGACCAAGGACGGCAATGAGCACAAATGTTGGGTACATCATCGCACTGCGAATCTTGCGCTTGAGCTCCATCATCTTCTTTAGGTGCGCAGCAACGGCATCGAGGCTTTTCGGAAGAGATCCGCTTGTTTCACCCGTGCGCACCAAGTTAATAGCAATCGCTGGGAATCGCTTTGGTGCAGATTCCATGGCATCAGCAAGAGACTTCCCCTGTTCGATACTACGTCGTAGATGCGTGAGTAAGGGCTTTCTCGATCGTGGAGAATCGCTTTCAAAGGTCCGAAGTGCACGAGCAAGTGGAACGCCAGCGCTGAGTGATACTGACAAGTTCCGAAGAACGAGCTGCGTATCTGTTGCGCCGAGCTTTGGCCGGGAAAACAGTTTCATGAGCGAATAACACGGAGTACTTCTTCAAGCGTTGTTACTCCTTGTAGCACCTTACTGATACCATCTTCTATCATCGTTCTCATACCGTTTTTTACAGCAGCCTGCTTAATCGTATCGGCATCTGCATTTTTCATAATAAGATCCTGAATAGACTTATCGACTATCAGCAGTTCAAAAATACCGCTTCGGCCATGGTAGCCAGATCCATCACAGACACTGCATCCCTTTCCCTCGTAGAGACGAATCTTCTTCTTCCCATTTGCCAACTTCTTCAGAAGGTCTGCAGGAACAGACTCTTTCAGTTCCGATACAGACACTTCCCTACTCTCCCGACAACGAGAGCACGTATTGCGTACAAGTCGCTGTGCGATGATAACATTGACCGTAGACGAAATTAGGAACGGCTCAATGCCCATATCAATAAGACGAGGGAGTGCCGTTGCAGCATCGTTTGTGTGCAGTGTAGAAAGCACAAGGTGACCAGTCATTGCTGCATTCACACCGATGCCCGCTGTTTCGCTATCGCGAATTTCTCCGACCAGAATAATGTTTGGGTCCTGACGGACAATAGATCGAAGACCATTGGCAAACGTAATACCTGCCTTCTCATTTACCTGAATTTGGTTTACACCAGGCAAATCATATTCTACAGGATCTTCGATAGTCGCAATGTTCACTGAGTCTTGATTCAACTTTCGTACGCCAGAATAGAGTGTAGTTGTTTTGCCAGAACCTGTTGGCCCAGTGACAAGAACCATACCCCATGACCGACCCATCTCCTTCTGAAGACGATGAAGATCCTCAGGCTGCAACCCAATTGCCTCCATAGAAAGCGCTTGGTCTTCTGGGGCAAGAAGTCGCATCACAATTTTTTCGCCACTCGTAATCGGCGAAATAGATACACGGACATCCACACGCTTGCCGCCAGGAGTAATGTATTGCAGTTTGCCATCTTGCGGCTTGCTATGCTCATCTGTTGCAAGGTTTGCAAGAACCTTAATGCGAAGACAAACGAGATCGTGTACAGATGGAGCAAATCGAAGCGTAGTACCAAGCACCCCATCAACACGCTCACGCACAATAGATTCCTCACGACGTGGCTCTATGTGAATATCAGAAGCGCGGGAACGAACACCATGAAGTAGCAATGAATCTACCAGTTCGATGATAGAATTATCATCAGTCTTCTGCTGCTTGCTGGCCTCCAAGTGTCGCTTGAGAACGAGTTCACAATGCTCTGCGTACTCTGCATTATTGGAAGCAAGTGCCTCAGAAATATCAGCATCCGTTGCATAAGCGATAGATACCGATGCACCAAACTTCTTACGAAGAAGGCGCACAAGCTTCGTATCAGCGGGATTCTTCATCGCAATACGCAGCTCACTGTTATAACGATACGGAACAACTCCCTGCGCTTCGCGCATTACTGTCGGTAGAGCGCTCAGTTCCTGCTCAGCAATGTCCATTGTTTCCAAATCGACGAAATGCCAGCCATGCACCTGTGCTTTAAGTTGACCTAACTGATTATCAATGAGGTACCCCTCATTCAGAAGAAGCCGCTCAAAAATACTCTGCTCACCCTTACTACGACTTGTGAGTGTGCGCAGACCTTCTTCGGTCATGACGCCACTCTCGACAAGAAGGCTCAGAAGATCGTTATCGAGGGTTGGTGTTGGTGTTTTTGAAGTCATCTTGATAGTATATCAAAAAACACGATTGCCGTAAATAGTAGCTTTATTGGCTAATTAGCGTGTTAATTCAATCTCTGGAACCTCTCCCTGGCCTCCTGCGCCCTCCCCTTCTGGATCACATGCTCCAATAGATACCAGGCTAAACTCATCTTTATTGATGTAATACCGGGTATTTGTCAGGGAACCACTACGCGGATCGAACGGTAGATCTTTCATATACGGACGTAACGCAGTAGCAAGGTCCACCCCACAACTGCTACCTGCTACGGTGTAGCCTGCACACGTACCACCGCAGCCAGAAACACTTGAGCCAATAAGCTGCACTGTACGCTCATCATTATCAATTGGCGGAAGAATTCCATCGTTATCAAACTGGTACTTCTTTATGCCTTCTAGGAGTGACGTGGCATCAGACCAGCGCGAAGAGTTTCGCGCTTTATGAAGCTGCTTTGCAGGGTCAACCGCAACGAAAACTGTTGCCGCTATTATGGTAATAATAGCGATAACAACAATGAGTTCGATGAGAGTAAATCCTCTGCGCATGCACTCATGGTAGCGCGCTCATTGCTTCTTCACAACTATGGTCTGTGTAGGAAACGCCATTTCTATACCCTCTTTTGTAAATGCTTCATGAATCTTTAAATTCATTTCCTGCTGAGCATTCATGTAGACAGCGTAGTCACTGATAAGCATGAAGTACACCACTTCAAAGAGCAGCGCACTATCACCAAATGTTTTAAAGTGCGAACGATCAAATTCAACATGCTCCATGCCTTCTATGGACTGCTTTACAATATCATTCACCAAACGCAATTTCTCCGGTGTCGTGTCATACGTGACACCAATACTAAATTGAATACGACGTTTATGCATTTTCTTGTAGTTTCTCACTCGTGCAGTCGTTAGCTCTGTATTGGAGATAACAATTTCCTCACCTTCAAGTGCTTCGATACGTGTTGTCTTGAGACCAATGTGTTTTACTGTTCCCTTGTGCTCTCCAACTATAATAAAGTCTCCTACCTCAAATGGGCGATCCACCGCGATCGAGAAGCTAGAAAACATATCCGTCAGAATGCTCTGAAGCGCAAGTGAGACGGCAAGACCTCCAATACCTAGACCCGCAACGAGTGACGTAATATCGACACCGATGTTACTGAGAATAAGGAGAAAGCCGACAGACCAAAGGAGAATACGAATAGCAATACGAAAAATCCCTGGCAGCGGTGCTTGGGAATTCTTCTTGTGAAACTGTTTCTCGACAAGCATGACTGTCACCTCTTCAAGTAGTCGCACCGCTTGCGCGACAATGACAACAACAAGAGCAATATTCAAGATTAACTGAATAGATTGAGGCACTTCTACGCCTCGTACAGCAACAAACAATGCAATAAGAAAGAAGATTGGCGTCTTCATGCTGTTGAAGAACCCTGCAATCACATCATCAATTTTGATAGTCGACTTTTTTGCAAGGGTATGCAGTCTGCTGATAATAAACTTTCGCACCATTTGCAGCGCGATAAAGATGCCAAGAAAGACCGAAGCGGCAACAGCCCATTCGCCGACAGTATTCCCTCCTATGGTTAAATTTAGAATGGTCTGTATTTGCTCCATTAGGTCTATTATAGCATAATTTTCTATCATTCCCAAATTTCCCTGTTACACTCTCTGTATGAAATCCGTCATTCTCACCGACCCAAAAGGGACAACCCTCGGAACCTGCGACATCATGGACGCACATACACATGGGGGCAAACTCCACAAAGCCTTCTCTATCTTTATCTTCTCGACAGATAGAACAAAGCTCCTCATCCAAAAACGTGCACCAGAGAAGAAGCTCTTTGGGGGCTACTGGGCAAATACCTGCTGCAGTCACCCGCAAGAGAAAAAACCAATCGAAGAAGAGGCGGCAGCAAGACTCCAGGAAGAATGTGGATTTACCTGCCCTCTTTCTGTTGTTGACACATTCGTATATAAAGCAGATGACCCAAGTGGAGCTGGTACAGAGTATGAATACGATACGATATTGATCGGCGAAGCCGATGAATCTGTAGAACTTTGCCCCGCCCCAAGCGAAGTAGCTGAGCTGAAATGGATTGCAATTGATACGCTCAAATTAGATATGACTAAACATCCAAATCAATATGCCCCCTGGTTCCACCAAGCTCTAGCACTATGCATGTAGCCATCATCCCTGACGGCAATCGACGCTGGGCGAAGAAACGAAGTCTCCATCCATGGGATGGGCACAAGGAAGCTATTGAACATTTTCGGAGCTTAACCGACTGGTGCAGAAACGACCCGAGAGTAGATGCACTCACCGTCTGGTGCTTCTCCACGGAAAACTGGAAACGCGATAAGAAAGAGGTCTCAATGCTCATGAAGATGCTTGAGGAGTATTTGGCCAAAGAACGGGAAGGATTTAACAATAAGAACACAAAATTTATTCATTCTGGAAGGCGTGACCGCATCCCCACTTCACTGGCAAAACTGATTGAGGAAGTAGAAGAAGAAACAAAAGACTATGACGGATTTACTCTACACCTCGCTGTGGACTACGGTGGCAAAGATGAAATCTTAAGGGCTGCTCTAAAAGCTAAAAGCTATCATCTAAAAGCTGAGTCTGAAGATTTCATCTCGCCGTATCTCGACCACCCTGAGCTTCCCGATATCGATCTGATTATTCGCACCTCCGGTGAACATCGAACAAGCAACTTCTTCCTCTTCCAGGCAGCGTATGCGGAGTGGGATTTTATCGACATGCTCTTCCCAGACTTTGGCGTAAATGAGCTGCAGGAATCTGTCGATGCATTTTCTTCCCGTACAAGGCGATTTGGCGGATAGAACTGCACACGTCTGTGGGAAGATTATCCTCTCCGGCGAATATGCCGTGTTATTTGGATACACGGGTATTGCCATTCCCTCCTCCCAAGAGCTTATTGCGCGGTTCACAGAAAATACATCAACAGACGAAATTACACTTGAATGGGATGCGCATCCTCTCTGGATTACATACGCACAAAAGATTATAAAACACTGTAGAGAAGCACGGTCAGTAGCTGGTGGCACACTCGCTATCGAAAACCATTTGCCACTTGGTAAAGGTATGGGAAGCTCAACAGCACTCAATATTGCAATTACTGGGGTACTCCTTGATCATCACTACAAAGAACCTGCCCTCCACATTGAAGATAGACTTAACCCAGGTCATAGCGGACTGGACTTTGCCGTGATATGGAACAAGCAACCTATGAAGTTTACGAAAGGGTCTGAACCAGAACCAATTCATCTGCCTGAAAATCTGCTGAAGGATGCGTGCCTGATTGATACCGGAACACCCCATGAACAAACACCGGAACTTATCGCGTGGATAACAGAGAGAAAAGAAGAGCTACAAGACGCCCTTAAGACGATAGGATCATGCGCCGATCGACTGCTGAGTGGCGAAGACCTTGCAACAGTAATCCGTGACCATCATCAAGCACAGTGTTCTCTCGGTATTGTGACAGAAGAGGCAAAAGAATTGATCAAAAAAATTGAACAAGAAGGCGGCGCAGCAAAAGTCATTGGTGCAGGGGCACGCACTGGCGGATGTGGCATGATACTAAGTACCCTCACTCCCCAAAACTCTAACACTCTAACACTCTCTATCTCATGATCACCGCCTGCTCCACGCCAAACATCGCCCTTATTAAATACTGGGGCAACAGAAACAATGAGCTTCGTCTCCCCGCTGCAGATTCACTAAGCATGACACTCAGCGAACCCTGCGTTGAGATTACGGTAACGGAATCCGACCGATTTTCCGTCTCATCAAATAATAAAGAGATGAAAGATAAAGACATCGAACGTTTTCAAAAAACCGTTGATC
The DNA here is from genome assembly GCA_020632295.1 of Candidatus Peribacteria bacterium. GTDB lineage: Bacteria > Patescibacteriota > Gracilibacteria > Peribacterales > Peribacteraceae > UBA2170. The sequence continues at coordinate 619,509 of JACKFU010000001.1, read as the reverse complement.
TCATCAAGCAATACCATCCAAAGGTACAAAATACGATTTCGATAGAAATCGACTCACAGATTCCACCGGGAATTGGACTCGCTTCCTCTGCAGCAGTCTTCAGTGCACTTGCAAAAGCCATTGCAGCACTCGCAGATTGCGGACTAAACGATGAGCAAATTTCGCAAATGGCACGACTGGGTTCTGGTAGTGCAGCTCGCTCGATTGTTGGAGGGTTTGTTGCACTAGAAAATACCGAAGACTCGGCTATTGCAAGACAAATTGCCCCACAAGATCACTGGGAGTTGTTTGATATTGTTATTGCACCAAATACGGATCATAAGAAGGTAGGCTCAACAGAAGGACACGCCTCTGCATGGACAAGCCCACACTATAAAAAACGTATTACAGACATCACGGAGCGACGTCAGCAAGAATGCATTGATGCTATTGCCAATAAAGATTTTGAAAAATTGATGGCAGTCACCGAAGAAGACTGTTTGGATATGCATCATTGCATGCAAACGCAAGATCCTCCGCTGCACTACTTAAGTGATGAAACGTATCGCATCGTCGACGAACTAAAGACACTAAGAAAAACACAGCATCTTCCCCTGCTCTATACCATGGATGCCGGACCAACAGTCCATGTGATTTGTGAAGCAGAGGCACTGGAAACAGTAAGGGCATACGCAAATGTGCAGAAAGGATGTAAAGTGTTTGAAGCTAGTGTGGGAAAAGGTGCACACTTAGTCTAATGGATCTTCGTAACCTTCCAGAAAACCTTTCCTCTCACGAACGCTGCGCACACAGGCGTATGCAAATTCAAGATACCTTGAATGTAAACCTCTCTCTGCTTGGCACGGAGCCAAGTCGCATTGGGCAGGCGGAAGAGAAGAACTGCGAGCAAATGTTCGGAAGTGTCCCGATTCCTGTCGGATACGCAGGCCCTCTCAAGGCAACATTCAGCTCACTCGAAACAAGTACGCTCCACCTACCTCTCGCAACGACAGAGGCGGCACTTGTTGCTAGTGTGAACCGCGGCTGCAAAGCAGTCTCCGAAGGCGACGGCATAAAACTCACATCAATCTATCATGGAATCAGTCGAACAATTGCTTTTAAATCAGAGAAAAACATTGATCAATTAATTAATTCAATCAAGAAGAATGAAGATGAGTGGAAAGCCGTGGGAGAAGCAACAAGTAATCACTTGAAGATCCTTAGTTACGACATCGACACTGACGATAACTACCTCTTCCTCACGCTGAACGCAGATACCGATGAAGCAATGGGCATGAATATGATTACGATTGCCGCTCAGGAGATTGGCAACAGAATCTGTACAGACATGCCATCGGCGCGTCTGATTACCATCGCAGGAAATATTGATAGTGATAAAAAACCTAGTAAGCGCACGCACCACAAGGGTCGCGGGTATGAAGTCACTGCTACCTGTCACCTAACATCTGAAACCTGCACAGAGATACTAAAGACTACGCCCGAAGCCATGCTTGAGGTCGCAGAAGCAAAACTCAAACGTGGCTCGAAGATCGCCGGAGCAATTGGATCGAATTTACATGCAGCAAATATCATCGCCGCTTTGTATCTTGCAACAGGACAAGATGCTGCACACACCGTGGAAGGCTCGCTCGCCGACACAACCGTAGAACAAATAACGAATCACGAATTACAAATAACCACTCGCCTCCCCGCACTCCTCTGTGGTGTTCGCGGGGGTGGAACGGAACTTCCCGCACAACACCAATGTCTTGCCCTCCTCCTAAAACCTAACACCTCAAACCTAAAACCTGCTCAACAACTTGCAGAATCTATCGGAGCTGCAGTCCTTGCTGGAGAGATAAGTCTGCTTGCAGCACAGGCTGCACAGAAGCTTGCAAGTAGTCATAAAAAGATGGCTAGATAGCTTTTTAAAGCCAAATTTCTGCTACACTGCCCCTCATGAATTCCGCCATTATTGGATTTGGTTTGTCTGTGCCCTCCAACAAGATCACCGTGGAGGAAATTGCTGCCGCCTGGAAACAGGACGCTGCTCAGTATAAATCCGGCCTTGGTGTGAACGAAAAAACTGTTCCTGATGCCGGAGAAGACACCTTTACCCTCGCCTTTGCCGCAGGAAAGCAAGCCATAGAGATGGCAAGCATTGAATCAACCCAGATCTCCGCTGTTTTTGTCGGATCCGAAAGTCACCCCTATGCCGTAAAACCAACAAGCGGCATGGTAGCAGCTGCCCTTGAGTGTGACCCCTTCTGTCATGCAGCAGACCTAGAGTTTGCTTGTAAAGCAGGAACAGCTGCCATGCAGATTGTTGACAGCATGGTACGAGCAAAGCAGATTAGTTTTGGTCTTGCCATTGGTGCCGATACAGCGCAGAGCAAGCCCGGTGATGCACTCGAGTACACCGCTGCTGCTGGTGCTGCTGCGTTTGTCATGGGATCTGCCGAGCAAAAGCACGCACTCTGCCGCATAGAAAAAACCCTAAGTTTTACAACAGACACCCCAGACTTCTGGAGAGCCAACGGAGAGAAGCACCCGAGCCACGCCGGACGCTTTACCGGGGAACCTGCCTACTTCCGCCATGTGCGTGAAGCCACAGCCGGGATACTTGAACTGACAAAGATAGAGGTAAAAGATATCGACCACGTCATCTTCCACATGCCAAACGGAAAGTTCCCCAGCCGCATGGCAAAAGAATTTGGATTCTCAAAAGAGCAGATGGAACATGGATTCATTGTTCCGCACATCGGAAACACCTACAGTGCCTGTAGTCCTCTCGGACTTGCTCACGTACTGCAGAAAGCCAAAAAAGATGAGACCATTCTTCTTGTTTCCTACGGGTCCGGTGCAGGAAGCGATGCCTTCCTCATGACAATGCTCCGCGATGGCATAGAGTTAGAACCCGACACCAGAGAAACACACTACCTGAATTATTCTGAATATCAATCTCTCACAGCTAATAGTCACTAAACTTTCCGCTTTCCACTTTCCACTTGAACACTTCTATCTACCTCACCGGCTCAGGGCAAACACGCTTCGGTGAGCACTGGGACAAAGGTATTCGTGACCTAATGGAAGAAGCGATCGATGCAGCAATAGAAAACGCAACATGCACTGCACTCGATATTGATATGGTCGTGGTTGCCAACATGCTTGGCGAAGCAACAAATGACCAAGCACACCTCGGTGCAATGGCAGCAAGTCTGCTGCCTCACCAGCCGCCAGCACTTCGCGCAGAAGCAGCATGCGCGTCGGGGGCAGTTGCACTGCACACGGCCTGTGCAATGCTCGAAAGCGGTAAAGCAGAAACTGTCCTCGTTGTTGGCGTAGAAAAAATGACGGATGTACCCGGCTCCGTTATTGCCTCTGCACTTATGGGAGCTGCCGATGCGGAGAAAGACAGTCCATCCGGACTCACCTTCCCCGGTATCTTCGGACTCATTACAAACCGCTACATGTTTGAGCATGGCCTAACGAGAGAGAGGCTCAATGCGGTGAGTGCGAGGCATCACAAAAATGCAGTCTCAAATCCCTTTGCACAGTTTCGAAAAGAGATCCCCGCGGAGGCAATTAGTGCATCACCGAAGGTCGCTGACCCACTGTGTATGCTCGATTGTTCGCCGATTAGTGACGGTGCGGCAGCCGTTATTCTCTCAACAAAGCACGAGAGCCCTCTCAAGATCATTGCATCACAACTAACAACCGATGCACTGAGTCTCTGTGACAGACAAACGGTGACATCATTTGCTGCTACAAAAGATGCGATGGTTGCCGCACTACAAGAAGCAGATATTACGCGTGATCAGATTGATTGCATCGAGCTCCATGATTGCTTCTCTATCGCCGCCATCATCTCACTGGAAGATATGGGCTTTGCGCTCCCTGGTGAAGGGATCAATCTCTATACAAATCACGAATCACAAATCACAATTAATGCCTCTGGCGGACTAAAAGCATGCGGACACCCGGTCGCAGCAACCGGCATTAAGCAGATGATTGACATCGCCAAGCAGTTGAAAACAAGCGAAAAAACATATGGCCTGACCCATAACTTCGGCGGTGCTGCTGCCACTTGCGGAATTCATATACTGGAACATGCGTAGTACTCCTCCATCTATTCACCGAGCTCAAGCAAACCTCAAGAAAAAACTTCAAGAGGGTACCATTCTCTCGTGGACCGTCGTCCATCATCCCCCAGAAGGGTTTCCCAGTGAACCAAGAATAATCGGTCTCATTGAACTAGAAGACGGAACAAAAGTGGCAGGTCAGTTAATTGTTAATCGTCAATTGTCGTTAGCCATTGGCATGCACGTCACCCCCCGCATGCGCCTTTCCCAGGTGACAGCAGATGGCCTGCGATCCTACGACATTGCCTATGAAGTACCGGTACATCAGGACGTAAAGCAGGAATTCCCTGGCTATCTCCTCGCACTTACGGGGCCATCGGGCGTGGGAAAGACAACCGTCTCCATTCTCCTTTCTACGAAAGTTGGTTCGTACGTTGAGCGCGTACCAATTCTGACAACACGTCCTCCTAAAGCCAGTGATGAAGATGAATACATTCATGTCACCACTGAAGAGTTTTTGAACCTGAAAAGAAATGATGAACTAGCAGCATCAACCAGTATCCCCTCGTCCGATGAAAAGCGCTGGTATGGATACAGGAAGAAGGATATCGAAGCAATTTGGTCGAAGAAAAAGATTCCGATTGTCATTACCGAGATGGGCCTGCTGCAAGGACTGTCGTCGACGCTCGGACGACGATCGATCCTCTCGTTTGGGCTCCTTCCTCCAGGTAGCAGTAAACGTCAAATGCTCTCATCCCTCCTCCACCGACTCCGTGAACGTGGACGTGACACCGAGAAACAAATTGCAGACCGACTGAAGAATGCAGAGGAGGACCTAAAATTCTTCGAAGACCAAAAAGATCTCTTTGATCATCTCATTATCAATGATGAACTTGAAGCAGTTGTCGAAAGTCTTAGTGGCCATGTACTGAAAGTAGCAAAAGCGTAGTAATAAATGCTACACTGCCTTCCCGTGACTTCTTTCTCACGGCTCCTCATCGTATTCTGTCTTCTTGGAACCCTCTGCGCTCCGATGAAAACCTTCGCAGCAATAGGGCTACAGAAAACATCTTCGAGCTCTTCAAGTTCCTCGAGCTCCTCTCTTTCCTCTGATTCCTCTGTACCTTCTGAGACCTCTTCCCTCTCCCTTAGCACCGGAGAACTCCTCGAAATACAAGCCACACAACTCAAGTGGCAAGAACGTAGATCGCGTGACCAGGGCTTCTGGGCTGCTATGATGAACACACGTAAAGAGGCTGCTGCGTTTCGAGAACAACAGCAACTTCGGCGACAAAAGCGTACGGAAAAAAGACGTGCATGCCGTGATGATGTTCGCAAGGCAAACCGCGATACAGTAACCACTGTCACCTTTACCTGTTTCCGAGCAACTCTAACAATGGATTTAGAGATGCTCCGCAAAGAGAAACAGTTTGTAGAAACAATGGCAGGCCCCGTGGAATCGACAAAGAAGACTGCTCTCTTCCACATCGGAAACCTGATGGATGCCATCTCTACCGTGATCCAAGCAATGGATGTTGGCGTCTACGACAGTAAAGAAGGTTTGGAAGAAGCCAAGCGCAACCTTGGCATCACCTACAATGTCCAAAGAAGCCTAGCTATGAGCCACCTACGCGTTGATAGAGCACGAACGTGGGTTATCCACCTGATGGTCCGCCTCGATGATATTCGTGTTGGAAACACCCCTCCTCCCCCTCTTGTTACAGAGAAAATAGAAGCTGCAATCGCCTGTCTAGAAGAGCAGGAGGCTGTCTTGAAGACCCTTCTTCAGGAAGAGGAACAAAACGAACTTATCACAGGATTCCGTCAAGTCCAATCCGATGTAAAATTCTGTAATGATTTGGCTCTCGCGGCGAAGACATTGAACACAGAAATTGAGCAAGCTGAAGCCGAAAATAGTGATTCGTACAAATAGATGGCTTCCTAGAGCCAAATAGTAGGTATACCAACCATCTCTTTCCGCTTTCCGCTTTCCGCTTTCCTCTCCAAGCCGTGGGCTTGACGCATCTGTATACTCATTAGTCCCAATGAAAAAATACCCCATTCGCCACCGGGTTGAGCGTACTGGAAACAAGCACAGTCGTGCCGTCTTCCGCGACGATACTATCGTAATACGGCTTGCAAAGGGACTTTCTGCTGATGAAGAGAAAGAGCATATCTCAGACCTCTTAGAGCGCATGACGCGGCAAGTCGTTGAGGAGCAGGAAAAGACGCTCATTCACCCCTTTGGCAGGCTACTCGATAGTGGAGAAAGCACGACTATCACTCTCCAGAATGGACAGAAATACCGCTTCTCGTTGCGACCCGGGAATAAAACAACAATTAAACGTACAGCGAGTGGTTGGACGGTAACTATCGGACCAAAAATGAGGCGTCAGGGGCTGCATAGGCTCCTATGGAAGACACTCTGCAAGCAAGAGCTTTCCCGTATCGAAAAGCTGGTACGCACCATTAACACAGAGACATTTGGCGTCCATATTTCCACAGTCAAACTCCAGTTTGCCTCTTCCCAATGGGGTAGCTGTAGTCCATCGGGCGTTATCATGCTCAATGCTGCCCTCCTCTTTGTTACACCAGATGTCCTACGGTATGTCATTATTCACGAGCTTGCGCACCGTAAGCGTGCAGACCATAGCGCACAGTACTGGGCATGGGTAGAATGGGCACTGCCTGCATACGAGCGCATTCGAAGAAAACTCTACGACTACCGTTTACCGACACTCTAATGTCCCCTGACAACAAACAGCTGCTTGACGTCTGTCGAGAAGCGACAGCGGCAGCATCTGCATTACTCGTCAAAGAGTATGAGGCATTTTGCCAAGGAGGAAGCCTAGAGATTACAACAAAAGAATCCGCAACAGACTACGTCACCGAACTCGATGGAAAGGCACAAAAACTGATTATTAGCATTATTCAGAACCATTTTCCTGACCATCGATTTATTGCTGAGGAAAGTGGTGCAGAACATATTGGAGACCCAAACAGTCCATACGAATGGATCATCGATCCACTCGATGGAACGCTCAACTACATTCACAAACGGGAAAATTTTGGCACGATTATCGCTGTTCAGAAAGACGGTGAGCTGCTTGCAGGTTCCATGGAGCTGCCACTACTCAATCAGAAGTTTTACGGAGCGCGAGGACTTGGTTCATTTTTTAATGGTGAACCCGTACAACTACGAGAGACAAAAGGAATGACCGATGCAGTTTTAAACTGCAACACCATGCGACGTGCTGTTCAGGGAGAAGATGGTATTTACAGAGCAACAATGCCCTACTGTGCCTCCATCGAAAATACAGGATGTGCCGCACAGGAAATTGGCGAGATCCTCAGAGGAAAAACAGACGGCGCCTTCTTTCTTGGCATCCGACTCTGGGACATTGCAGCAGGATTTTTGTTGGTAGAAGAAGCGGGAGGAAAGATGAAGCTCGATCCTCTCGACCCAGGCAATCCTCGAACAGGCTACCGCTGTGCAACAGCAACTACCCCAATCTTCGATGAGCTCTGGGAATGGGTGACAACAAAGATGGAATTATAAACAGAGTAATTCATATCCTGCCTTCTTAAGCAATTCTCCAAGTAAGAAAACAGGAAGCCCCACAATCGAGCTCCAGTCTCCTTCGATGTGCTCAATCATCAGCTGTCCTGGACCATCAATTTGGAAGGAACCAGATCGATCTTGCCAGAGACCAGTCGAGATCCACCAGGCAATCTCTTCATCACTCAGCTGTTTAAAATATACGGTCGACGAGCTGATACCCTCGTAGTGTTTCTGTTGAGGATCAAACACAGATAGCCCAGAATGCACAACACAAGACTTCCCTGAAAGAAGTACTATTGCCGCTCTCGCTTCCTCCGGCGTTGCTGCCTTCTCAAGCAACGTACCATCTTGAGCAACAACAAGTGTATCGCAGCCAATGACAAAGCTATCTGGGAATCGCTCATTTACCTCTTGTGCTTTATAGGCTGCCAAGTGCTTGCAGCGCATTACTGGATCTTGCTCTGCATACGCAGATTCATCGTACGTGCTCGGATGCACCTCAAATGTCAGACCAAGTCCTTCAAGCAACCTCTTCCGCTGAGGACTCGCCGACGCTAATACAAGATGCTGACTCATACACCTAACACTCTAACACTCTAATCGCTATACCTCGGTGTTAAACAATCTGGATTCATAGTGCAAGTAACGGGACGACCAGGTGTTGCACCACCATCACGACGCTCACCATTGTACGCCTCATCAATCATGCGCTGTCGAAGCTTCCAACCAGTGACATCGGTATTAGGAGCTGCTCTACGTAAAGCACGGTACAAATACGCATTGTGATTAAGAAGTCCAGTTACCGGCTGCATGCGTTTACGACTATCATCGATAAGGGCATTGCAAAGTTCGTAGTAGCCAGGAATGTAAAAGTCCCGCAGGCCCTCTGGGCAAAAACCAGCACGGGTATACCTGCGCAGAAGCGAACGATCCTGCCATTCAAGCTGATCAGTCGTTAATGAAGAGACTTCCTTGTCATCCTCAATTACCGCGTCCTCTTCCGGTGCACTGCCGTGTACATCAAATGTAGAAGTATCGTTAAAATCTGGCTTCTTGACATCAATGCCCTGCTCCTCGGTCAGCTTCTGAAATTGTGTAATTGCATTCCAGTACAACCTGGTTTGTGCACGAATGCGTGAACGATCCTGCAGTGCAGCACTACGCAAATCCTCTGCGTCCATATTCATGGTTGGCAAAGAATCCTGTTGAATAAAGAGTGCTGTAGAAGTAAGCGGTACAGCGATGATGCCCACAAGAAGGGCAATCATAACTTTGTGTGGAGTGATGTGGAGCTGTTTCATAATTATAATCGTGGACGGTTACCAGAATGAGTTTTTGGACGGATAGAAGTTCCATCTTCATACATAAGCGATTCCTCCAAAACTTTTAACCTGTTCCGAAGGTTTCTAAGCGGAGCATATCCAACCGGGTTAAACCCACGAAGATACGCACTACGCTGGAATAAATTTGGGGAAATGGCAGCCAATCGTTCATCAAGTAGGCGTACACAGAGATCGTGTAAATCAGTATCTTCTTGCCCCTGAACAGTATACTTGCTGAGAGTAGGTGCACAGAACTGCGAATCCACAGATCCATCAATTAAATCCCTCCAACGTGGCGGTAGCATGTTGTACTCGTGTTGCGCCTCAGAGACAGCAACAAGATATCCAGCATCAATCTCCTCTGGAGCACTAGCATGCACAGTATCAAGATCTGCTTCAGTAAAATTCTCCGGATCCAGATAGTACTCAATAGAATCCACCTCATTAATTTCAGGAGGAATCAAGTTCTCATATCCAAGACGAACAAGCTCATTATACACATCAACAGCTCTCCAATAGTTCCTGCGAAGATATCGGACGCGACCGGCATCGTTGAGCGCCTTTTGTCTTAGGTCAATTGTCGAGGTAATTGAGTTGATGCCATCGTCATCAATCGACTGAAACAGACCGGTCATCGCGGTAGGAACTGCAATGACACCAATGAGTACTGCGACGAGGACATTTCGAATGTTAAGCATAATGTTTGTTTGAACTTACTTGTATATTATAGCAAAAAAAGCAAAATATTTCAAATAAGTCCTACAGCCTGTTTTACTTGCTCCATTTTTGCTTTTGCTACTGCTGAAGCTTGTTCTGCCCCCTTTTCCATAACATCATCAATATCCGCATCAGAAATAGATGCATGTTTCTCCCTCATGTCTTTGAAGTAATCCATATAGGTCTCAAAGAGCTTCTTTTTGGCATCACCGTACGCAATGCCACTTCGATACTCATCAGCAAGCGCCTCTGCTTCATCAACACTCAAGAAGAGCTGATGGATCTTATAGATAACACACGTTTCGGGATCTTTCGGGTCATTCATATCCTTAGAGTCAGTCACGATACCCATAATTGCCTTTTTTATTGCCTTTTCATCTCCAAAAAGCGGAATGGTGTTTCCGTAGCTTTTGCTCATTTTCTGACCGTCTGTCCCTGGAACAACAGCAACCATCTCCTGAATCTGCACATCAGGAATCGTAAATGTTTCACCGAAGATATTATTAAACTTCATGGCAATATCGCGTGTCATCTCAAGATGCTGCTTCTGGTCTTTGCCAACAGGAACGAGATCTGCGTCATACAGCAGAATATCTGCTGCCATAAGCACAGGGTAGGTAAAGAGTCCTGCCGTCGCATCAATCCCCTTTTCCACCTTGTCCTTATAACTTACCGCCCGCTCCAAAAGACCCATCGGCGTCACTGTTGAGAGAATCCACATAAGCTCACTATGCTCCAGTACTGCAGACTGAAAAAACATAATGGACTTCTCTGGGTCAAAGCCTGCAGCAAGATAATCACGAACAGCATCTCTGCGTGCTGCCCTGAGTACTGCTGGATCGTGCACCGTCGTAAGAGCGTGGAGATCAACAATAAAGAAGTAGCTTGCGTCACTTTGCTCCTGCAGCTCACGATTTGGCACCATAGAACCAAAATAGTTTCCCAGGTGGAGCGTTCCCGATGGCTGCATTGCAGACAGTACTTTCATCGAGTTGATTGTAGCGACTTCAATGTCTTGATGCACGCAGCAAACGGCTTCGGGAGTGGCGCCTCTATTTTGATTATCTTTCCTGTCATCGGATGCGGAAATGTAAGAGAGGCTGCGTGGAGGAAGAACTTACTAAATCCAAGCTCCTGGCGAAACAGCTGATTAAACTTCGCATGCCCATACTCTTTATCCAGAACAAGGGGATGATGAATACTCGCAAAGTGCCGTCGAATCTGATGGTGTCTTCCCGTCGTAATGGTGCATTCAACGTACGAGGAATTCCCAAAGAGATCGAGAACCGTATAGAGTGTCTCTGCCTCAATCATCCCTCTGCTCCGAGCGGGGAGTTTCGTTCTAATTGCACCCCGTCTCCTCTGGAGACGACCCATGACGAGGGTGACGTATTTTTTCTCCCATTGATCAAATTTGTTGATCAATATTTTTGCCTCTGCTTCTTTATGTTTTGCAAAGAGAACCACACCAGACGTTTCAAAATCCAACCGGTGCACGACATGCAAGCCAGGGTAATCCCTCTTAAGGAAATCAAAGAGTGGGAGCTTCCCCACTTTTCCCTTCCCTTTCACAACAAGCTCACCGGAGAGTTTATTCACGGCTAGGAGGTGCTCGTCCTCGTAGAGAATGCGATCTGGGGAAATAGTCATGCTACTCACGATACAGGGCGCACGATCCACAGGGAACACTATCTGCTGGAAAGGCTAACTGTCCTGCATGATGCTTCCTATAGTTCTCCATGCTATGACAAAAATCATCCATGTGACCCGTATGCAACGCTAGTGCGATTGCATATCGCTCATCACGCGTATCGCCTCTTTGAAGAACATCGTGAAGGTCGGAAGAACCAAGAACGGGGAGCAATTCGCCACCGGAAGAGTTGTGATTGTGAGGTGCTTTCAATGCCATATATTTTATATAATAAACTTTTATTATTTAATGTCAATTTTTCCTAAAGAGAAGAGAATACGGCTCTGGCTGGCTAAATTCTCCTCCTACACACGCAGGAGGATTCTCATCAAAATGCACCCCAATAAACTCAATGGCATCTTCAGAGAGGTTAGACTCCTGAAGGTCGAGAACCAAAATGAGCTTCGCCTCATTCAGGGCATGAATAAATGCTGTTTGATACTCGCGACGCGCACCAATAAACCGTGCATAGTGGAGAAAGATTGGCCCGTACGGAACATGATCGGTATACGCAAATGCATCTCCCACTCGCGGAATAATTTGCAGATACTTCTCCCAGTTACACGCATCCATAACATCATCAATCGTAGTAGCGGCCTGCCGCATACTCACCTCTTTTTGTTTCCATTGCGTAGCAGCATTCTTATACGAAAACTGCGTGCTAGTCAGTGCGGCAAACACCAAGCCTGTCGCAATAAGCACAAACACCCACTTTCCGCTCCCTAAAAATTTCCACCACAGTGCGCTGTAAAACGGTACGGCAAACACAAAGTGATGACCGTAGAAGTCTCCGCCAATGGCAATCGCGAGAAGCGTGAGATACGAAGCAGCAACATATCTGAAAGCTGAAAGCTGAAAGCTGAAAGCTAAAAGCCAAAGTACAGTAATTGCTCCCGCAAACCCCCACGAGTACGCACCCATATTGATAAACGTCCTCCAGATTTCAAGTGCATGAACAAACGTCGATCCATCATGTTGATGCACATGAAACCCAAGCATGTGTGGAAGGTAGATTGAGAAGAACGGATCGAAGAGCGAAAAAGCAAATAAGCCAATAAGCCCCAGCACGACTGTAATGCCAACAGGAACAAGAAAAGATGTTACCAGATCTTTTGGCCTATCTGTAAGTACGATTACGCCTGCAAGAATAGAAAGGAGAAACGGTTCTTTAAAGCCAACTGCAAGGAGCAGAAGTATGCCGAGAAGCAGTGGCTTCAGTGTTGATATTCTCTCGGAAATCAACAATCCCAGAAAGGCAACACCAAAGAACGCCCCGTAACTTTCCGCAAGCCCCCCACCGGCCTGATTGGCAACGTACAATGCAAGTGTAAGACCAAAAAGCATAGTCAGCAGAATGAGCACCTTTCGCTCCTGCACCACAGGAACAGTCACGAGAATCGGAATGCCAAGCAGGCAAGCAACACTCAGCAGAGAAACAAGAAGCTGACTCCCAAACAGCTTCCACGAAAGCGCGTGGAGCAAAAAGACTCCGGGTGGCTTGGTTTCAAAGAGATCGACATACGGTTTGTATCCGTGCAGCATTCCCCTCCCCACTGTTTGGAAAATCAGCGCATCACCGTGGAGGTATCCGGATGTAAGCTGAAACCAGCAATAGGAGAGGAGGCCAATGCCAGAAATGGCAATGGCAACAATCAAAACTGTCAGAAATAGCTGATGAAAACGCGATTGGTGCATCAAAAAGAGTGTAGCGCTTTTATTAGACAATTCGCCACTGCTTCTATAGCATCGCGCACCCTATGGCGATCCCCTTACTGTCTTCAAAGGAATATGCGCATGCAATGCAGCTGCATCCACGCCAATACGAAGCATTCACCTATGTTGCTTGGGGTCTAAATAACGCACAAATATCAGACATAATGGCAATACAATTGAAAACGACTGTGAATAAATTGCGTGATGTTCTCAGCATATTTCATGGAAGTCGTATGGGAATTTCATTGAATACATTGATATATGCCCCTGAGGTGTTTGCGGACAAGAAAGCACCATCACCTATCCGCGATGCACTCTCAAATCAGAGAAAAGTGCAAGTTTCAGTACGTGAGCATGATTATCTCATCGGTGTTGGTAATGGACTGACGTATGCAGAAATTCAAAAGCAATATGGGCACACAGCAACTAATATCTGGCAAGATGCTGAAAGCACAAAATCCAAATTTAGAACCGTCACAAGACAGCAGACAGTAATAGCCTCACTGCTGAGTGCAGTAATAACACTCGAGGAGATAGAGTTTACAACGAAGTTCAACCAACCTGAACCTCTTGATTTAACGGCAAATCCTTTGCCGTTTGCGCAAATTCAGGATCAACAACAAGTCGACTCTCTTCAGGGAGCACCTGCCCCTGGTACTTGCTAAAGGGCTTACTATGGTACGGCATTTCAGCAGCAGAGCTCATTTGCTCAAAAGCAATCTGGCAAATACGCATCCCTGGGTAGAGCGCAACTGGCAGACGATTTAAGTTGCTAATTTCAAGCGTAATCGTTCCGGAGAACCCTGGATCCACAAACCCTGCAGTAGAGTGCACGATAATACCAAGACGCCCAAGACTGCTGCGTCCTTCGACACGAGCAACAAGGTCATCGGGTAAACTGATTTTCTCCTGTGTGACACCAAGGACAAACTCCCCTGGCTGCACTACATACGCCTCACCATCGGGAACCGTAATCGTGCGCATATTACCGGCAAAGCTCTCCGGGTTACGAGGGTCAAGCACCGGGAACTTACTATGCTCGTAGAGCTTAAACGTGTTTCCAAGACGGAAATCCATCGACGAGGCGTGGATATACTGGAAGAGTTCCTGTTGAGTGGACTCCACCTTTACGCGACCGGTAGCGATTGCGTTACGAATGTCTTTGTCAGATAAAATCATTAGAGTGTTAGAGTATTAGAGTGTTAGGAGAAGGATGGTAACACAAAAATAGCGGATCTCCATTGCTCTTTCCAGCCCAGTCTCGTTTAATACGTCGGCATGAAAGAGAGTACGGATACATTTCCTCGGCTTGCTGTAGAAACAGAAGCAAATACAGAAGGGATGTATGCACAACTACAATCCAAATATAACGATTTCATTCGTACAATATTTATACAAGAACGTATCTCCTCTCAAGCAGAAGTACGTCAAATTCAAAGCTGGCTTGATAGTATTCGGCATGATTCCACGGCTATTAAAGAGGCTCTGAACAACTATGAAAAACACGCTGTACCCCTCTTGCATTCTGAGCTACAAAAAAAGAGCGGTGCTGTTGCAGAACTTACAATTGCTCTACAGGATAATATTATTTCAAAACAATCATATGATGAATGGATAACATGGATGGAAGACATCTCTCGAGATTCAGAAGAAAAACTAACCTCCATGGCAAAAATACTACCAAGTTACCTACAACGTAGACGCACGCTTGCAAGTAAGCGACAAGGACTGCTTGGCTCTAAAGGATTTGCATCGCTTGAGGTATCGCCAAATTATGCAATACGCACCAAAGCTTCTACCCTCAAGAATACGAAGATGTTTCTTTCAAAACTATCGATTGAAGAGCGAGAAGATCTCTTAACTGAACTCATTAACACATTACCGCTAATTGAAGCGGAAAAATCACTCTTTGAACAATTTGATAAATTGCTCAGCGCATCTGTTGGAGTTCATATTACAGCAGATTCAAAAAAACGATGGATTGCACGTTTTAAAGACCCTCGTACCAGCCCTAAAAAAAAAGTTGCATTTGTGACAGCAGAATTTCCCGCGTACATAGAGCGTTGGAAAGTAGTGCATGGGAAACGAGATGAGCTACTAAAAAAACCACACTTCCATGAACTATGGCAAAAAGATATTGCGGATATCGGCATCTTTAAAAGTGATACGAAATTTATGGAGCTGCATTATGACAAGAAAGTAGACATGGTAAAACGTATTGATAATGCACTTATTGCGAAACAAAAAGGGAAAGAGGAGTGGACTAATGCAGTAACGGCAGAAATTAGAACTGCAGCAACAGCTGGCTACATAAGTGCTAATAGAGTTGGAGAACTTGTAGCAAGTATGCGAGAAAGTGAACGAACGCTCCATGAAGTAAAGAACTTTATTAAAGAATGGGCAAAACTACGGTACCGATTCAATAAGGTAGAGGAGCAGATGACAAAAGAAAAAGCTCCCCAAGGGCTTCATCGCATTCCAGTAGAACTGTTTCTAATGATGAAATGGGAAAAGAGAAAAAGCTACGTTGCTGAAGTTGAATACAGACTCCAAATGGAAAGCCGCAACGGTATAGAAAGCACCCTGCCCTACGGCCTTATGCTACGCATTCGTCATGAACTTGATAGTGCAAACTGGCAAGAAGTAAGGAATCTACTTAATGAGGCATGGCCAATGGCAATAACAGAGCAAGATAAAGCACAACTTGAATCAATGGAAAACTACCTCAAGAACTTTGGAAGCAGCGCACCAAAAGAATCCAGTACGCCCGATAAGGCACGCGCACTACGGAGTGCGCTTGAAACAATTGATAGTGCATACAAGCAACTACCCACAGAAGTAAAACCATTCTATGACCATGCATTCAAGCACGACTCAAACTGTGCCTGGACTGTTGGCGTTATGCTCTACAACGTACAATGGGGTTTGGAACGAGGGTATCAACCACAAGACCTTTCAAAAGTACGAGAACGTGCAGCAGCCGAAACGCCAATGCGCATGCGTCCGGGCATGGGCCACGGCGATGGACTGGAAAATAATTTGATTGATGGACACGGTCGCCCAGCAATCCGTGAAGAAGGGTGGGGACCACAAAATATCTGCACAAGCTCCTCTGAAGCAGGTCGTATTGTCGATAGTGCGAATGCAAACAAATTTAACTTTAGCTACTGGTACTGGAATAACCTGATTATCAAAGGAGTGTCTGCCGGACAGTACAGCTCTATTGCCTACATCTTGCGACGCCAAATTGTCTCCGGCATGCGTACGCTTGAAGCACAAGGAGAAACCGTTGCTTCTGCGCGAAACTATCTAGCTCTCCTAAACTAATAACCTTACAATACCGTCTATGAAAAACACCTCTCTACTCCTACCTATCCTCCTCATCGGTTGCAGTGCCCAGCAATTTACACCAGACCAAGATGCTCTGCTCAGTAATCCCCTCTACGCAGAGACATACGCTGAAAGCATGGTAGATACCATGGTCAATTTAGAAATTTACAACGATCCTATTCTGGAAGATACAACCGTAAAAGCGTTAGCAGATAGTACAAAGGAAACGTGGCTCAAGGTTGCAAAAGCAGCACGAGCTGCACAAGGTGAAGGACAACGCGGAACCTTTGTGCCTATGCAGCAATACGTCGAAGGAGAAGTGCTCTACAGAGAAAACATGGTTCATTTTTCTACATTTTTCAACACCGTACCCGGTCCATCACTCCACGTATTTCTGACGACAGTAGTGGATCCACGCGACAGTGCATTCCCCGACACGACAGCACTCGACATCGGCGTAATGACAGTGCCATATGGTGCACAATCCTTCCCTGTGCCAGAAGTAGAAAATCCATTTACCTACAGGACAGTTGCACTCTGGGATACAGAGCTAAAACGTCTCTATGGTTTTGCGCAGATCAGCAAACCGTTCTAAAGAGGCATCGCAGATCCTGCAAGCGCCTTCTCGATTGCTGCACCAAGTGTATCGAAACCAGTTTGCACTTGCTCACCATTGACAAAGTACGTTGGTGTTCCACCAACATCTCTATCGCGACCTTCTTTGTAATCTGCAAGAACTGTACCGCGCTTACTGTGGCTACTAAAGCATCGTTCTGCCTGCTCTGTGTTGAGACCCAGTGCACTCACCCACTCGAGAAGAGCATCTTGACTTAAGTCTTGCTGGTTCTCGTAGGCCATATCAAGAAACTCCCAAAACTTCCCCTGATCTGCTGCACATTCGCTCATTTCAGCAGCATCGAGTGCAAAGCGATGAATCGAGCGTAGTGGGAAGTGCTTGTATTCAAATCGAATATCACTGCCATACTTCTCAAGAAGCGGAGCAGAAACCTGCTCATGGGCACTACGACATGCTGGGCACTGTATATCAGCAAATTCTTCTACGAGAACAGAAGCATTAGCATTGCCACGTGGTGGGCGTGTAGTGTCGCTGCTACCTGTGGAACAAGCTGCAAGAGGTAAAACAATGAGGGATGTTAGGAGGAGTTTTTTCATAGTGACCCAAGAGTACACTGGAATCTTTCCACTTTCCACTTTCCTCTTGTATACTTTTTCTCCATGTCTCTCTACCGCAAATATCGGCCCAAGCTCTTTGCAGATGTCTATGGCCAAGAACACATTACCGATACGTTGGAAAACGCTCTCAAAAAAGACAAGCTCGGGCACGCCTACCTCTTTGCCGGCAGCCGAGGTACAGGAAAAACATCTGTAGCACGTATTCTCGCAAGACATCTTATGCTCAAAGGCATAGAGGATGACAGCGTAAAGAACCAAATTGAAAAAGGAGTAGAGGAAGGAAGCATCGTAGACCTGCTCGAAATCGACGCGGCAAGTAATCGCGGTATCGACCATGTGCGAGATTTAATCGAAAAGATTCAATTCTCCCCCGTCGTTGCTGGGGCCAAGGTATACATTATCGATGAGGTGCACATGCTTACGAAAGAATCATTTAACGCACTCTTAAAGACACTAGAGGAACCACCAAAGTATGCATACTTTATTCTTGCAACAACAGAATTTAATAAGATTCCAGAAACGATTACCTCACGCTGTCAGTGTTTTCCATTCAGGCATATCAGCGAACACAACATTGTCCGACGACTGCAGTTTATTGCAGATCAAGAACATATTACGGTAGATCGTGAAGCACTCCATGCTATCGCCCACGTCAGTGAAGGTGGAATGCGTGATGCAATTTCCTTGCTCGACCAACTGCGCTCACTTGAAAGCATTACAGCTGCCGATGTCAAAACACGACTAGGGACAACAGGTCATGAATATATTGAGGACGTCTTTGCAGCTCTCTCTGCAAAAGACCGCGATGCACTTATAAAAAGTATTGCAAAGGTAGAAGAAGCTGGCGTGCCACTTGACGTCTTTACAAGGCAGCTACTGAAAGTGACAAGAGAGGCACTGCATAAAGCCATCAAGCAGCACGAAAAGACTGACGGCTTGCTCGCTATGATGAACACGCTCCTCAGTGCCATTACCAATATTCGCAGTAACCCAATACCGGGATTAGCGTTAGAGGGAGCATTACTCTCGCTTTGTGATGAAGGTGAGACCATGCCGGTCATTGCTGCAAAAAAAGAAACGCAGAAAGAAGGAGTAGAGAATGCAGAGGAAACAGAAGTGACAGAAGTGGCAGAACGCATAGCATCGGATATCTCACTGGAAGCAGTACAAAAATCCTGGCAGAAGGTTATTAGCGAAACATCACCGGCGTCCGTAAAAATGTCACTAAAAAACGGACGAGTAGCTGCAGTGAATGATAAGACGATTCGCATCGTGTTTTCCTCTGCTTTTCATAAAGATAAAGTTGCCGAAACCGATGCGAGCCGAGCAATAGAACAGGTTCTTGCATCCCTATTTCATACACCGTTAACACTGGAATGCACTCTAGAAGGCAGCGCAAGTGTACGAACAGAAAAACAAGAAACGCCGATAGAAGATATCGTCAATTTAGCAGATGCTGCTGCAGAAATATTCTAAACACCATGCATCCAAGCGAACAAAAAACACTTCTCCGGCAGGACATTAAAAAACGTATTGATGATATGGACAGCGATGCACGCCGTGCAGAAGGCAGAACGCTCTCGCGAGTACTGATGAGTAAGATTCCTAAAAGTTCGACGGTCTGTGCTTACTTCCCCCTAAAATCCGAAGTGGATATTCAACTGCTTCTCAAAGAACTTCTCGCTCGGGGTGACACCGTCTACCTCCCGGTATATGCAGGACCAGACAAGAAGATGATCTACCGCAAAGCAGAAAACTTGCACGATCTTCCCCCGGGAGAATTTACGATTCCCGAACCGCCGAGAGAAGCAGAAGAATTGGGAGACAAGAAAGTAGATATTGTTTTGGTGCCAGGCCGTGCATTCGATAGAGATGGTAATCGTCTCGGGCGAGGAAGCGGCGGGTACGATACCTGGCTTGAGTGGTATAAAAAACATCATCCAGAAACACCGCTCTGGGGAACATGCTTGCAATGCCAAGTTGTCGACAGTGTTCCGACAGAAGAACATGATGTTCCTATGAACATTGTTGCAACGGCGCAGGAGTGGATAGACCTCTCTTAGATTTATTCAGGATAATTGGGAGTTAGGTGACATAATTGAAAACAGGCTCTTCATATATATTGGGCTAATTGCTTTCCATCTAGGAAAAAACGATTTAGTCTGACCTCCTTTTATTTATCTTCCAAACTTCTTATGCCAGACAAAAATGGTCAGCAGCCCCAATTGGATGATCTCCAAGTTGGAACCAGAGCCTACAGACTAGACTTAAGTGATGCAGGAGAATCTAGTAGAAGAGGTAGGAATGAATTACAAACAGCTGAACAAGTACAGGCTTCTTTGAATAATGCATTAGCGGTAATTGAATCCCAACGTGGTGAACTCATTCAAATGGTAACCTTAAAAACTGGGCACATAGATTTGGATATTATAGGAGGTCTAGCTGAGGGCGAGGATCATTTTTTGATTGTAAAAAAAGAAGAAGATCAATCCTAATTTGAGAGAGCCTATTTTCAATTACGCTAAAGCCCTGCTGCGCTCTCAGCAAAAAGTTGGCCCAACTCCGCTTCGCTTCGCGGGGAAATTGTAATATTTCGACTTCGGGTCGCCTAACAAAGCTTGTGCGAAATGGATTCTCTGGGTATAAAGACCAAGATAGATATTGCATTCCTATGTTTTCAACAATTCAATCAATAGAAGATGCTCATGCCGTCCTGAAGAAGAATAGCTACATTCTACTTGGCTTGTTCGGATTAGTATTGGTACTACTGACTATTTTACTCATTGGAAACCAAGACATGACTTTTAATTGGATTATTTTTCTACTCCTAGCTGGAGCAACATTTATTGCATTTAAGTATAAATGTAGAACTGCAGCGGCAGCATTGTTTATTCTCATGGCACTCAATATCCTCAATGAAATATATTTGGTTTATCTAAATGAAAAAACATGGACTACCCTATTTGTGGATGCTCTATATCTTATTTTTTCATTGGAGATTCTAAGAGCTACGATTGCAATACATAAATTTGCAAGAGAAATGAAATAGTAGTAGTACCTTTGTCACATGACATCCAGAAAATCAACGATCGCACAACAAAGTGTATATTTCTTAGAGCGGAAAGTGGAAAGAGTAAAACGGAAAGTGTAGAGTGCTGCCATGTACTTACCCGCTCTTCAAAACACCGACCCCGCTATTCGTGATTTAATTATTGCAGAGGAAAAACGAGAATGGGACAAGATGCGTCTGATTCCATCCGAAAACTACGCATCTGCTGCCGTAATGGAAGCAACTGGATCTATCCTGACGAACAAGTACAGTGAAGGATATGCAAAAAAGCGATACTACGAAGGTCAGCAATTCGTTGACCAAGTGGAACTACTTGCCATTGAGCGTGCCAAAGAAGCATTCGGCATGCCCCACGCAAACGTACAACCGTACTCCGGAAGCCCAGCAAACATGGCGGTGTACCACGCAGTCCTCGAACATGGCGATACCATCATGGGGCTTGCACTTCCTCATGGCGGCCACCTCACCCACGGATGGAAGGTGAACTTTTCTGGAAAAACCTACAACTCTGTTCCCTACGAGCTCGACCCCGAGACAGAACTCCTCAATTACGACAAGATCTTGGAGCAAGCAAAAGAGGTAAAACCCAAAATGATTATCGCGGGCTATACCGCATACCCTCGCACCATCGACTGGCAAAAGTTTCGCGAGATCTGTGATGAAGTTGGCGCGTACTTCCATGCAGACACTTCACATATTACCGGTCTTATTTTGGGTGGAGCACATGAAAGCCCGTACCCAATGGCAGACACCGGAATTACGACATCGCATAAGACGCTCCGTGGACCACGAGGTGCAATGATTCTCTGTAAAGAAGAGCATGCAGAGAAGATTGATAAAGCCATCATGCCAGGTTTGCAGGGTGGACCACATAACAACACAACTGCAGCTATTGCTGTTGCTTTAAAAGAAGCAAGTACACCAGATTTCAAAGCCTACGCAGCACAAATCGTCGCCAATGCAAAAGCGTTAGCAGGCAAGCTCAACTCTCATGGATTCCGTCTCGTTACAGGCGGAACCGATAACCATCTCATTCTTTTTGAGACACAACAAAGTAAAGGTATCGGCGGACGTGAGGCAGCAAAAGCACTGGATAAAGCTGGCATTGTAACAAACTGCAATACCGTACCATTCGACCCAAATCCACCATTCAAACCATCCGGTGTCCGCATTGGAACACCTGCAGTGACCTCTCGTGGCATGAAAGAAGCAGAAATGGAGAAACTCGGCGACTGGATGGCTCGAGCGATCGATAATGTCGAAAACGATGCTGAGCTCAGCGCAATTGCTGCAGAAGTAAAAGAACTCTGCAAAGACTTTGAATGCCCAGGAATAAACCCAAAAAACTGGTAATACCCCTGTTGACCTAGGCCTGCTACGCTATACTGTCTTAAGATCATGATAAAAAGATTTGTCGTAACGATAGCCCTTGCAATCGTTCCACTGGCAGCTCCTCAACATGCTTTGGCATGTTCCTGTATTGCAGGCGAAAACCAAGCATACTTCAACAATGCAGATCTTGTATTACAGGGCGTACCTCTTGATAAGCAGGTCGATGGACAAACCCATCGCTACAGTGTTGCCGTTGAAAAAGTGTGGAAAGGAAAAGTAGATGCATATGTTGATATTGTAACTGCAGATAACGATGCAGCTTGTGGTGTGACCATGGAAATTGATAAACGCATTATTATCTTCGCCTATCAGAGTGACGGCGTGTATCACACAGACATCTGTTCAGGTACAAAAGCAGCAAATAATGCTTCTGACCTTACCAATTGGCTCAATGGTGACAAGGAGCAACCATCGTGTGCACCATACATCTGTCCAAATGGTGACACATTCCCCACGTGCACAGAAGATGGACACACCATTAATTACCTTGTTGAACCATGTCGCTTTGCGAAAGAACCAGCAAACGGATTTAGTGATGTTCCAGAATCGCATCCAAATTTTGCGGCGATTACCTATGTAAAAGAGCAAGGCATGGTGCAAGGATACGATGACGGAACATACGGGCCAGATCTATTCATCAACCGAGCTGAATTCACAAAAATTATTTTAGAAGCAACAGTAGACAGTAATGATATTGATACCTGTGAATCCTCCGATCTCTTCTCCGATGTCACGCAGAGTGATTGGTTTGGCGATTATGTCTGTATGGCAAAACAAACAGGAGTTATTGGTGGTTACCCTGACGGCAGCTTTAAGCCAGCAAACAGTATAAATTTTGCAGAGGCTGCGAAAATTGTTGTTGTCGCTTTCGATATTCCGTTTGCAAAAGATGACATTTGGTGGAAACCGTATGTATTCGCACTCGCACGCATTGGAGGACTACCATCAAGCTTCTCAGATCCAAATCAACAGCTAACGCGCGGAGACATGGCAGAAATCATCTATAGGGTAAAAATGGGAATGTAAAGAATTGTATAAATTTTGTATCCATACATAAATTTAACAAATAGCGCACTTCCTAATGCTTGCACAACGTTTTGAGGTCACTGTACGATAACATGATTTGTTCAAGAAGAGTCCTGAACAAGTCCACCTCAGAGAGGTACTAAGTCCATCAGCCTTAGCCCGCAAGGGCAGCCCTCATGTCGGGACTCTGGCTCACCAGGGTCCCGACAACTCTTCCCACCAGATCCTTCATACCATAGAAAAACAACGTAGAGAGAATGTTCATCATTGCGCCTTGCGCGCGTTCCTCCCGACCAACCAACTTTTTTTTAAAGCGTGGCAGGAGCGTGAACGCTCCAGTGATGAACATCCTCTCTGCTCAGCAATGTTCTAAAACTCCTCATGGACCCCTTGGCGCTAGCCTCGTTTTGGGTTCTGGTACGAGGGACTCGCCCGGTCACGAGTATAAACAAGGTACCCTTGCTAGGCAGAATGGGAGACAGAGACAAACACAAAAGACCGCGATCCTCGTGGTCTTTTTTTAAGTACAAATCTCGTACTCAACAGGGTATTGCGCAGCTTCCCCCTCCCAAGTACGCTACTCCCCTTTCCTATTTTTCTATGAAAAAGACGATTGCAAAACTCCTCGCCACCGGCGCCGTTCTCTCCATGGCACTTGTGCCAGCAGCACAAGCAGTTAGTTACTACCCAGGCTACACCTGCTACTACAGAGATATCAGCGGAAGCTGCCGAAACTATCAAACATCCGACCCATACTTCTTTGGGTCAGCAAACCGTAGTCTTAGCCCGTACGGCAACAGAAGGACACTCAACTCCTTCAATGCGTATGAAGTGCACCAAAGCCCATGGGACAACCGTTACAACTTCCCACCACGCTACTACGAGGATGACGACGATGATAATGACTACTTTGACGATAACGATGATTATATAAGAGCGTTTGGTTGGCCTACCAGCCGAAGCCCGAAGGACGAAGGCTGGAAGTATTACTACGATGAAAATGATGACAGAGTACGCCCTTACTATCTTGAAACAGGTGGGTACCATCACCAAAACGGTGGGTACTATGAGTACGAGCACACACGTGTGTACATTCAGTAGATTCCGATTAGTTTGAGGAAGGTTGTAAAAGGGGTCTACCGCCTTGGCGGGAGGCCTTTTTTACGTATACTATCCTCATGAGCATTATTGTTACCGCCTTCTATAAGTTTGTCCCACTAGCCAAAGAGAATCTTGAAGTGATTCAAAAAGATCTGATGGCATGTGGAGTTTCTCTAGAAATGGGTGGATTAACCATTCTCGGCGCAGAAGGAATAAACGGCACGGTAGCAGGTTCTGCGAAGGCAATCGACGCCTGGAAGAAAAAGATTGAGGAGCTAGCCGGAGAGGTTGTGTTTAAAGACAGTGAAAGCGACTCTCAGCCGTTTAAACGCTGGTTTGTGAAAATCCGCAAAGAGATTGTCTCTCTCGGCAAACCAGACGTACTGCCAAACGGAAAACACCACCATATTCCCCCCGAAGAATGGGACCGGATGATTGATGAGGAAGATGTCGTTATTCTCGATACGAGAAACACGTATGAAACAGATATTGGCGTCTTTGAGGGCGCTCTAGACCCACGGCTACAGTCATTTCAAGAATTCCCTGAATGGGTGGCAAATTGCGAGATTCCAAAAGAAAAGAACGTGCTTATGTACTGCACAGGCGGTATTCGCTGTGAAAAAGCGTGTCTCGAGATGGAACGCCAAGGATACCAGAACGTTTACCAGCTTGACGGAGGCATTTTGCGCTACATGAAGGAACGGCCCGAAGGAAAGTGGCAAGGAGAATGCTTTGTATTCGACCATCGGGTAGCTGTAGGGAAGGATTTAAAGCCTTCACAGCTCTATCACCTCTGTCCGCACTGTGGCGACCCTGGAGACGTAAAAACAAGCTGTAAATACTGTGGCGAAATGGCCCGCATCTGTAAGCGCTGTAAAAGTAACCCAAATCGCGAATCCTGCAGTAAAAACTGCGCTCATCACCTCGATCGTGTTCTCCAGAAATCAGCGGTTTAGCCATTGACAGGAACGCTTGTCAAAAATAGCATATTTGGCCATTATGAAGCGTTTTTCTTCATTCCTGGCCCTTTGTCTGAGTGTAGCAACACTTGCCTACCCTGCTCCAGCTTATGCGCTAAATTGGGACTGGATTCCAAAAGTATTAAAGTTTGAGAATCCATACCGAGAACTTTCTGTTAAGAGGTACCATGGCTTTGAATGTAAAGTAAAAAATGCCTGGGGCGACTGCATTGTCTTCCAGAAAAACGAATACCGTTATGAAGCAGCCGAGTAAACAGTTAGATGATGATATATCTGATGAGTCAGACAGAGCACTAAAACACCAGAGTAATGCTCTGCGATGCTGGGCGATGCAAACAGAGCCAGAGCTTTTGCAAAAAGAGATGAAACAGAGAATAAAACAAGCGCTGCAGGTGCTAAAAGATGCCAAGACAAAAAAGAAATACCGCAATACATTTAAGGCAATCATGAAACAACAACTCCCATACCTTGCCGAGATACAACAGACAGGAAGCAGTTCGCAATTCGATTGCCTGTTCTATACTACGACAGATGAACCACCTGAAGAGGTTGACGTAGAAAAACAGGACTCACGGGAAGAGAAAGAAGAGCAGAGTGCGCTCCACAAAGAGCTGGCAAAGCGTATTCGAAAAGCACTACGTACGTGGTGCTCAGAGAACCCTGTAGTATTGTTGAACATTCCAGAAGACAATATTGTCCTTGCTCTCAGCATGAAAAACATGGAACCAAAGGAACGTGATGCAATAGTAGAAAAGCGTTCCGCAGCTCTTTTATACATCAGCCGCTGCAGAGAAAAAACATCTGCTAATCTCCCACCTGAAACAACAAATGATATTGCAACCATACTAAAATTTATAGGCATACAACAAAGTCTGCATTCAAAAAAAGAAACGTTTATCTGGCCACAGCAACTGCGTATTTGTATGCAGGAAAATGAAAATGAGCAATATAGCGAAGAGGATGAAGGTGTGCCGTTTGTACGCGCTATTAATGACATGCTTAAACAGCAGCACTTGCATTTAGAAACAATAACGAGGTTTAGAGCACGAAAAAACGACCCAAAGAAGCGACAAGCTGTGCTCGTACAAAAATACCGTCTAGATCAAATCTAGTGCTACTTTCTCTTCTCTATCTCTGCAAGAAGCGTTTTGCTGACTTCCGGCACACCGCCAGATTCCTCAAGTTTCTTTTGGAGTTTCTGCATCTCCACCTTCTCTGTATCAGAGAGATCTTGGTCAAGAAGATTGCGTTTGCGAAGCATGTTAAAGTCATTTAACCACATTTCACGGTCTCGCCATTTGCGATACTCATCGAGAGTCATCCCCTTCTTCTTTGCCTTTTTGCGTTCTTCCTCTTCCTTCTCTTTTGCTTTCTCCACTTCCTTTGCTTGGGTCTTACCTTGTGCAGCACTCGCTGCATAACGATTAATCTTCTCTTCAACAACACTGCGCTTCTCTGCATACCGTTCTCGAGAGAGTGCAATGAGCGTCTCAAGACGACCAGCATCCTGTGTAAATTCGGGCGGTGGTAATGTGCCAACAGAAAAGGGTTTACTGGCCATGCCATCCACCATGAGTCGTGCGTAGGCATGGTACTTCGGCAAACTCAAGATATCGTTTGGTGTTGCAAGCTCTTCAAACTGTAAACTGAGTGTTTCAGCATCATCACTCCCCACCTGAAAGCTAACAAGCGAACCAACGTTGCCAAAGACTGCATCACGCAATTTGGTATTGTTATCGCCAATAAGAAGTTGTGCCACATACTGGTTTGCCATAGTCAGATTGAGGCGATACTTCCGCGCTTCAGAAAGAATGGTTGCGAAGCTCTCCGTTGCAAAGTTTTGGAACTCATCTACATAAAGATAAAAATCTCGACGCTGAGATTCAGGAATATCTGCTCTACTCATCGCATCTATTTGGAACTTGGTAACAAGCATCGAGCCAAGGAACGCAGACGTATCCTCACCAATCTTTCCTTTGCTGAGGTTCACGAGAATGATTTTCCCAGTATCCATCGCATGACGAATATCAAGAGTGCTCTTCACCTGACCAACAATATTTCTAATGAGTGGTGTTGAAAGCAGCTGCCCCACTTTGTTTTGAATGGCTGCAATGGCTTCAGTCCTGTACTTCTCCGACCAGGAGGCATACTCATCGTTCCAAAAACTCTTCACCATAGGGTCTGTCACTTTTTCGACAATCTTTTCTCGATATGCAGTATCGGTAAACATGCGCATGATACCCATCATCGACTGCCCCTCTGCTTCAAGGAGTGCAAGTAAGGTATTACGTAAGATATGCTCCATACGACCGGAGAATGCATCTGGCCAGAGCTTGGTAAACACACTCATTAACCCTGAGGCAACGAGAACACGCTGGTCTTTGTTGGGACAATCAAGCACGTTAAAGGAGATGGGATAATCAGTATCGGATGGATTAAACAGCACAACATCATTCGATCTGCTGCTCGGGACAAAACGCAGAATGGCATCAATTAAGTCCCCATGAGGGTCAATGACAGCAAGGCCTTTGCCCGAATGAATATCGCTATACACCATATTCTCAAGCAAGGTTGATTTCCCCATTCCCGTTTTTCCAATAATGTAGACATGCCTCCGACGATCATCTGGGCGAACTCCGAAGGTATGTCGTTGTCCACGGAAGACCGCAGCACCAAGAACGGTAAGATCATCCTCTCTGTCTGCGAGAGGGAGGTTATTTGGTGGCTCCAGTTTTTTACTCACAACCCAATCAAGGTTTGGTGTTTGCACCAAAATAGTAGGCATGTGCCATAGTGTTGCTAGCTCTTCGGATGACAGAAGAAATGGTTGTACACGAAAGGCGTGATCAACTGCAGGAAGTGTGCGAATCGCTCCCGCTGCAAAAGAGTTGCATTGTGGCAACGCAAATTGTCGGAACCCACTGGCAATTTCCATCAGTTTCTCTTTTGCAATATCCTCTTTCCCTTTTGGGGCAATAACACTCACGCGAATATTGCAGGTAAAAAGCAACCTGTTTACCTTATCTGTTGCAGCCTCAACAGGATTTTCTCGATCATGGCTACGCATGGATGCATTTGCTCCTTGCTCCTCAGGATCTGAAGAAAAAGAGGTATCAACCGTAAATGATGGTACAAATTTTGCAAAGCCAGGCCATGCTCGAAATCCTCCGAGAAACAACGCTACTGGGAAGTAGAGAACGCGCCTCCATCCACGAGCAAGCTGCACACGTGTAAAGAACTTCGCATACGATGCTGATACAGTAGAGAGCCCCCGTGAAAGCAGCGGAATAAAGCGAAGTGATCTGCGACGGAAACTCCCTGACAGCGGAGTAATCATTATACTGATATGCCCACGCATACCAGGCTCAGGATACCGTGCAAGTGTCGACGTAATACCAGCAATAGGATCGACATTGACGCGTGTGAGCATGTCATCAAATTGCGGGTGTCTCTTAATAGGAAAGATCTCAGGATCCGTAAGCGTAAGGTCTACACTCACGACTCCTTCGTTATCGGCAACTGCGAAGGGATCACTATCTTGATACTCGATATCAATATCAGGATATTGTGCATACAGTTGTGACTCTGTCAGCCGTGCGGCA
This sequence comes from Candidatus Peribacteria bacterium, assembly GCA_020632295.1. Classification (GTDB taxonomy): domain Bacteria; phylum Patescibacteriota; class Gracilibacteria; order Peribacterales; family Peribacteraceae; genus UBA2170. The sequence goes on along the minus strand of JACKFU010000001.1, from coordinate 590,749 downwards.
CGCTGCGTACCACGCACATAAAACCCAATCTTTCCACTTTGTGCCATGCCTATTTCCAAGTTGACCTGTGCACTGTCTCCAGTGAGCGAGTGGACTCCCGCTAGGGCCGGCTCCATATACAGTGGGCCACGCTCATTCTCTTTGGAAGACCGAATATGAAGAATGGTATGTGTCATGAGGCATTGCGAATCATATCGGCAACAAGATCGAGAGCGACGGTATTGTAGCTATAGTCCATACGCATCGGACCAAGAATGCCAATGGCGCCCGTTGTCCCTCGAACGGTGTAAGACGTAAGCATAACGCTGCAACTGCTGATCTGTTCAAAGGCATTTTCATCACCAATGAAGTATCGCACTGTTTCATCTATCTCAATAGAGTCAAGGAGCCTACTAAACGATTCCTCAAGTACTTCAGCAATACCACATGCCATACGAGGATCTGCAATAAACTCCGGCTGGCGAAGAACATTAGAGAGACCAAGGTAAAAGACTCTATCTTTGTGAGGCACCGTTGCAAAGACAACGTTTGGCGTCATACGAGAGAGCATAGCGACTGCATCGTAGACATACTCCTGGTCTTTTCTCTTAAAATAATGCTCCTTGAGTGTTTCAAACTGCTTACGTACCTGTACTTCGTGCTTTGTGGGTTTTAAATGCTCACGTACATACACACGGTACCCAATAGCAGTCGGTACACGCCCAGAGGAAGTATGTGGCTGCTCTATAAACCCCTCCTCCGCAAGAATCTGCATTTCATTACGCACAGTCGCACCAGAGACATCAAAGTAGCCCTTCTCCACAATCTGTTTAGACCCCACAGGCAAGGCAGTTGCAATAAACTCGTCGATAATGGCCTGAAGAAGCCGAGATTGACGTTCATTCATATGTATATTTTAGCATTCTTTAGCAAAGAGTGCTAGATATGAACTAAAGCCACATCTTAGCTTTTAGCTCTCAGCTTTCAGCTTTCAGCATTTTTTGCCTTCTCCATTCGCTTGCGGAATCGCTCTACGCGGCCTCCTGTTGCACTTGTTTGCTCTTTTCCAGTATAGACCGGATGACAGTTTCGGCAGCGTTCAACGGAAATTTCCTCAACGGTCGTTGGGATTTCGTAGACCTCATTGCATGTAGAACATGTGATTTTGGCCTTTTTATGCAGTTCTGGGTGGATTCCGGCTTTCATAACGGAGTGATTGTAGAGATATAACGAGAAAATGCAAAAAATGTGATGTGTTTCTCCTATTTTTGATTTTTCCTCCCCGCACTTGCTGCGCGCTTCACCTTACGTTCCTCTTTTTTAATAGCCTCAAGCTCCTCTTCCTGCATCTCTTCGGCAGCTTCCAATACAGCCTCCTCCCCTTCTTTATCTTCCATCACAACGCTCATTGTTGCCACTTTGTCATTTGCTTTAAGGCGCATAACAATAACTCCCTGCGTTGCTCTGCCACGGGACGGAATATCCGATAACTTCATACGAATAGCCTGACCTTGCTTACTGAGACAAAGCAGGTCTCCATCTTCACCCTCTTGTAAAATGCATCCTCCAACAATATCACCAGTTTTCGAGGTTAACTGGGCGGCCTTCACACCACTACCACCACGACCTTGGAACCGATACTCCTCAACTGGCGTCATCTTTCCAAGACCATTTTCCATGACAACAAGGAGTTTGCTCGTCTTCGAATTGGCAATAGCGCCTGCTTCAACAACAACATCGTTATTCCCAAGTTTGACCCCACGAACACCGGCAGCACTGCGCCCCATTGCTCGCACATCTTCCTCAGGGAAGCGAATTGCTTTTCCTTTCTTGGTCACAATGAGAATTTCATCTTTTCCACCAGTCGCAAGGACCCACTTCAACTTATCACCGTCATTCATTTTTTGGGCAATGAGACCGCTGCGACGAATGTTATCAAACTGATTAAGTTCCGTACGCTTCACGGTACCCTGTTCAGTGATCATAAAGAGGTGTGTCTTATCCTCGAGATCTGCCTTGAGAATTGCTGTAATCACTTCATCAGGCTGGAGTTGAAGCAAGTTCACAATCGCCTGCCCCTTAGCAATACGACTGCCTTGCGGTAGTTCATAGGCAGGAAGCTTAAAGACACGTCCAGTATTGGTGAAGAACAAGAGATCATCATGATTCATCACATGGAGAAGTGTCTGAATTTCATCTTCATCTTTTGTCGTCATACCCTTCACCCCCTTTCCACCACGCTGTTGCGCTCTAAACTGCATTGGTGAAAGCCGCTTTACATATCCACCAGTCGTGAGCGCAACAATCATCGGTGCATTTGGAATGGTATCTTTTGCGCTGAACTGTCCGACAGCATGCTTGACAATGGTTGTACGACGTTCATCAGCAAACTGTTCCTTAATTGACGTTACTTCTTCTTTAATAATCGCATCAATGCGCTTTGAATCGCCAAGAATTGCCTCGCATTCCTTGATGAAATCGAGCTTTTCTTTGAGTTCGCTCTCGATTGCTTTGCGTTCAAGACCAGAGAGTGTACGCAAACGCATTTGCAAAATAGCATCAGCTTGAATTTCAGTAAGTTTGAACTTTTTGACAAGATTAATCTGTGCCTCTTCTTTGTCAGCACTCTTCTTGATGGTTTCGATAACCGCATCAATATCATCAAGGGCAATTTTTAATCCTTCTAAGATATGCGCACGCTCCTTTGCACGATCACGATCGTACGTGACACGACGTGTAATCACTTCGCGTCGATGATCCAGGAAGATAGCAAGCATCTCCTGAAGGTTAAGAAGTCTCGGTTGAATACCGTCATCTGCAAGGGCAATACAGTTGTATCCGAAGCTACTTTGGAGGTCGGTATGCTTAAAGAGCTGGTTTAATACTTTCTGGGGATAGCTATCTTTCTTGAGTTCAATGATGATACGAATCCCTTCACGATCAGACTCATCGCGAATATCAGAGATACCTGCAATCACCTTGTCATTCACCAGACGCGCCATCTTCTCAATCATATTGGACTTGTTCACCTGGTAAGGGATTTCATTGATGCGAATTTGGTAACGCCCCCCACTCTTTGTTTCTTCAATCTCTGCTTTTCCACGAACGACAACACTCCCACGACCTGTAAGATACGCCTGCTTAAGCACTTCTTTGTCATACACAATTCCTCCCGTTGGAAAATCGGGACCTTGTACATACGTAAGAAGGTCTTCTACCGTTGCATCAGGATGTTCCAAAAGATGGACAAGAGCATCAACAAGTTCACCCAGATTGTGTGGCGGCATGTTTGTCGCCATACCAACAGCGATACCCACACTTCCATTTAAGAGAAGGTTTGGTACTTTTGCGGGCAAAACGGACGGCTCCTTTTTACTACCATCATAGTTTGGCCGAAACTCAACAGTGTTCTTCTCGATATCCGCAAGCATCTCTTCGGTAATTTTCTGCATCTTTGCCTCGGTGTAACGCATTGCAGCTGGGTTATCGCCATCGATAGAACCAAAGTTTCCCTGACCATTTATAAGCATATGACGCATAGAGAAGTCCTGCGCCATACGAGCAAGTGCATCGTAAATAGCGCTATCACCATGTGGGTGGTATTTACCCATCACATCTCCAACGACTGCAGCTGATTTTCGAAACTTCGCTTGACTGCGCAAACCAAGCTCATGCATAACATACAGGATGCGTCGGTGCACAGGCTTGAGTCCGTCACGAGCATCAGGCAGTGCACGAGAAACGATAACGCTCATGGCATAACCGAGGTAGCTCTCCTCCATTTCATTGACAATGGGACGAGGAGCTAGTCGACCAATGCTAGCGATTGTCTCCCCTTCTTCGGCAAGTGGTACTGCTTTTGGCAGCGGAGAATCAGACAGAGATTGCTCAGATTGCTCCTCATCATCCTCAAAGGGAAGCTCGTCTTGGACGCCGTCGTTGTCGTCTTTCTGTGGCATAAGTAGCGGAATAATACCTGTTTTACCGAGAAGGTAAAGTAAGTACTGTATAATACCTGCCATGCTTTCCATTGTTGCCACCCCCATCGGGAATCTCGGAGATATCACCCTCCGAGCAATAGAAACTCTCAAGCAGTGTGATGCGATTGTCTGCGAAGATACCCGGGTAACAGGAAACCTCCTCAAGCAACTTGGCATTGAAAAGAAGGAACTGATCTCCTGCCATGGCTACACAGATGACCGAAAAATCGACGGGATTATTGAGCGCCTACAAGCAGGGCAACACCTCGCACTTGTCTCCGATGCTGGAACTCCGTGCATCTCCGACCCCGGCTATAAACTGATTTCTACTGTATCTCAGCATTCAGCACTTAGCGCTCAGCACTGTATTGAAGTAATCCCCGGCCCCTCTGCCTTCCTTGCAGCACTGTCTGTCTCTGGTCTACCGATCAACCAATTTGTCTACATCGGATTCCCACCTCTTAAGAAAGGACGCCAGACACTCTTCCAATCGTTTGTAGAAGAGAAGCGAACAATAGTTCTATACGAATCGGTGCACCGCATTGATAAAACACTCTGCGAAATTGCCGATGCGCTGAGTAGTCAGCCAGACCGCGCGATCGTCATTGCACGAGAGCTGACTAAGATGCACGAGGAAGTAACCCACACAACGGTTGCACTGGCAAAGGAAGCTGCAACGTCACTTATGAAGAAAGGAGAGTTTGTCATCGTTATTGGTCCAAAGAGATAGCTACACGCGAGACTCTAGAGTCGCAATTCGCCTCTCATGATCTTGACGTGCATCTTGTAAGACAGAAATTTCATCGCGATTTGCACCAATGAGATCATGACGAATCTGACCAACGGCAATATAAAAATCTGCTTTAATCTCTTCCTTCCATTTTTCTGTGTCTTGATGCACTTCATCTCTCCATTGTTCCGTATCCTTTTGCAGTGCATCCTTCCAAAGTTGCATATCATCATGCAAAACAGCAATGGTCTCATCAATATGATCCATCAGTTGTTGCATATCTGCTTTTGTGGCCGGTGCAGTTGTATCACCCTGCATAGACACCAAGACTAACAAATGACATACACCAGGGAAAGGTGCTGAAATAATTAAAAAGCAGCAGTATTACATTGTAGCTTTATAAAGCCAAAAAATAAGTTCTATCTCATGGAAGAACTGTAAGAGGATCCACATGCGCTCCATTCTTTATCACTTCAAAATGCAGGTGCGCACCGGTCGTCATGGGACCGGCTCCATGTGTCCCAGGAGTGCCACCGGAATATCCGATAACAGTCCCCTTCGCAACTTCTTGACCAGAGGAAACAGTGAACGAACTCAGGTGACCATAGAGAGTCGCATATCCATTACGATGACCAATGAGGATATAGCTGTACCCAAATTGTCCGCCATCACGTGCAAGATACACAACGCCATCGGCAGCAGCTGAAACACGCGTACCATGTGGTACAACAATATCGACACCCTTATGCGCAACACCGAAGAATGCTTGGTACGCAGCATTGAAAAACCCAGCAGATACACGACCATTTACGGGCCACTGGAACGTCTGCTTGCTACGAATACGACCATCGCTGCGTTCACCAGGTTGGGGACTCATAAGGCCTTTTTCAATGAGTTCACGTTCGAGTCGCGCAATGAGCTGCGCATCGATACGTGCTAGTTCGCGTTGCAAACTGAGAATTTGTGCATCGACCTCTGCAGTAATACGTTGGACTTCTGCAATGCGTGCCTGTGCACTGGAAACGCCCTGCTTTGCCTCGAGATACTGTTGCCATACCTCCTCATAGTGTTTGAGTTCTTGTTGATACTCCCCCTCGAGTAGACGTGCTTCATCACCGAGTTGTTTTGCAAGAAGAGCTGTCTTAAAGACACGGAGACGAGCGTACGTGACAGCTCGACTATGCACGCGACTGTCTGTTATTTCACCAAGCGAAGTGCTGAGAAGATGTTGTGCTAGAGTCACACCAAAATCTGATCCTCCCATTGCCAGCGTAAACTGTCGCCTTGCGACATATCGAAGAAAGGCAGATACGTTCTCCTCTTCCTGTTCAATAGAGGCAATGAGTGCGCCAGTATTCGTAGCATCAATACCGTATACATCGTTGAGCTCTTGAATATGTCGGTGAACCAGCACAAGTTTTCTGCGTGCTTGTGTCTTTCGGAACTGTGCTGCTTCCACCTGCTCACCAAGCTCTTGCATCTGCTTTTCTGCACGTGACTTTTCGTAAAACAGTCCACTGCCAGCATGCTGCACACTCTCCGCTTCTTTGAGTACAATATCGAGCTCCTCTGCAGCTTGATGCTTTTCCATAAGCGATGCCCTCAATTCCACCGAAAACAGTGGCATGAAAGAGACCAAGGCAAGCGCAACAATTGAAAGTCTTTGTTTGATATGCATTTCCTCTCATTATAGCACAAAAATGGCTTTTATGGGAGATGTGGTATACTTCCCCTCCATGATCGCTACATTACGCGGAATAGTCCACAGGCAAAGCTCCGAAGAAGTGACCATAGAAGTAGGAGGTATTGGGTATAGAGTGCTGGTACCAATCACCGTCTGGGATGAGCTCCAGGATGAGCAGGAAGCACTGCTCCACATTCATACCTACGTTCGGGAAGACCGCTTTGATCTGTTTGGATTTTTAACAAGAAACGACAAGGCACTCTTTGAGAGATTCATCAACATGAGCGGTATCGGCCCAAGGCATGCTCTGGAACTATCTGCTGTTCCAAAGAGTCTTCTGATGCAGGCAATCGGAACACAAGAACCAAAACTCCTTACATCAGTAAAAGGCATTGGAAAGAAAACAGCAGAAAAACTTCTCGTTGATTTAAAGTCTCTCGCAGAAAAACAACCGGAAATCTTTGAAGTGGAAAGAGGAAAGTGGAAAGAGGAAAGAGGACTACATGACCAAGATGTCATTGATGCCCTAAAGAACCTAGGATATGACACCAGCTCTATTATGAACGTCTTAAAAGACCTTCCATCAGATTTAGAAACCAGTGAAGAGCGAGTTGCTGCGGCACTCAAGCAAATATAACTTTTGACCTAACACTCTAACTTCCTAACACTCTAACACTCTAATGCTACAACTCGACATCTCCTCTGCAATGGGCAAAGCCATTACCCCAAATAAAGGTATCCCCGAACAGGAATTTTCCAGCATTCTTACAAGTCTACGTCGATATATCGAAGATATTAACAAAGAAGCAGAACAGGGCGAGCACGAGTGGATGCAAGATCCAAAAAATGAAAGTACCATTGCAAAGGTAAAGGAAATTGCTGAATTTGCTCGCCTAGAAAAACTCAAGACCATCGTCTGGGTAGGCATTGGAGGTTCCGGACTAGGCCCAAAAGTAATCCGCGAAGTATTTGAAACACCGGATACAGCCGAATTTATCCTCCTCGATACTATCGACCCTGCCATGCTACGTCTCTACGACCAGATTATCGACTGGAAGAGTGCGTTGCTTGTGGTCGTCAGTAAGAGCGGAGGAACACTAGAGCCCATGAGTGTATTCTTCTGGTGTTGGCAAAAAATCAAAGCTGCTCGCGGAGAGAAAGCCGGTGACTATACCGTCGGTATCACAGATCCCAAGAAAGGTGCACTCAAAAGTTTTTGTCTAGAGCATGGTATTCGTACACTTCCAATTCCTGCCGGTGTCGGTGGTCGCTACTCCATCTTTACGCCAGTGGGACTCCTGCCACTTGCTCTCCTTGGAGGAGACGTAGATCAGTTTGTTCGTGGTGCAATTGATATTGGCGAGAGTTGCAAAAATACTGTGCCAGATGAAAATCCGGCAGCAATGCTTGCAGGCGTGCAATTTTTACTCGATACCAAACGAGACTGCAAGGTACGCGTGATTATGCCTTACAGCCAACGACTTGAGTCTATCGCACGCTGGAATCAGCAACTCATTGCAGAAAGTCTTGGAAAAGTAGAAACCAGTAACCCCATTCCCCTGGCAGCTATTGGCACACAAGATCAGCACAGTTTGCTGCAGCAATGGATGGCAGGACCGCGAAAACAGTGGCATATCTTCATTCGAGAAATAGAGAAAGTACAACTCAACGTCCCAACCGATGTAGAAGAGTCGTTTGGGTACATTGCCGGCACATCCTTCGGTGAGTTACTCGATGCCTGCTACGAAGGAACCAGTGGCGCACTGACGCAAGCAAAGCGACCACACATCACCATCGGCCTACAGAAACTCGACGAGTATCACCTGGGACAACTATTCTACCTCTTCCTCGTCGAAGTAGTACTTCTCGGTAAGCTCTACCGCATCGACCCCTATGGACAACCTGCTGTTGAAATTGGAAAGAAGATTACGAAGAGTATCTTAAGCGAAGAGAACAGTTAACTGTTAAAAGTTAATTGTTAATTGTTACATTAGGTCATACAATCGCATTGTCTTTTCCCCACCTCATCATGGCTAACGCAATCACAGACGCAGAATTCGATACGCAAGTGTTGAAATCAGATATTCCTGTACTTGTTGACTTCTGGGCTCCATGGTGCGGACCATGCAAGGCAATGATTCCTATTGTGGATGAGCTCTCCAGTGAATACGAAGGAAAGGTAAAGGTTGTGAAAATGAACGTGGATGAGAACATGGATGTACCAGGAAAGTATAGCGTCATGAGCATTCCAACCTTCATGATCTTCAAAGGTGGCGAAGCAGTCACCACATTTGTTGGTGCAAAGAGCAAGGAAGACGTAAAGAAAGAGTTAGACGCAGTACTGTAAGATTATGTGGTTTCTCCAAATCTGCGGGATGGTGATTGGCGCCCTCATGATTAAATATCGTGAAAAAATTGGCGAGCAAATTGGTGAAGCCGAATGGATGCGCTATGTCGGTGGTGTCTACAACTTCGTTATACTCCTAGGAATTCTCTTCTTCTTTTGGTCCCTTGCTGCACTTACGGGAACAATGGACATCTTCTTCGCTCCACTCTTCTGGCTTGTGGGCGGTGCGTTCCAATAAAAAGATACTTGGTGGAGCTGAGGAGAGTCGAACTCCTGACATCCTGCTTGCAAAGCAGGCGCTCTGGCCAACTGAGCTACAGCCCCACTAAGAGAAAGTATCAATCATCAACAATGATTTTTCAATGCAAAGATAGAGAAAAATATCATCTTACGTCACAATCATCTCAACGCTGTTACTTTCGACAGCGTTTTTAAGTTCTAACCCAATCCTCTCCCCGACACTCATTGGTTCTCCATGGAGGTACCCGGAGTACGGCGTTGCGCGAATACCGGGGCTTCCGGGGATACGGAACGAGACATCGAAGATAACGATATCTTCTTTACCTTCTTCGGCAACCACCGCACCTTGGAGTGCAAATGGTCCAATCATGCCTTTGCCGGATGGGTCGAGGTCTTTCGGTAGCTTTTTACACTGAGATACAAACTTCTCCCCGAGATCGAATGCTTTTTCGAGGATCGACTCTTTGACAGTGCAAGCAATATGCCCTGTTTCAATCATCTTAAGCGGCACTTCTTTCAGCGCCATCTCCTGCTGGTCTGCCGTCATACGAAGGAACCCATCGAGATTTGTTTGGCGACGGGTATCAGTGCCCATCAGCTCAAGCTCACCCGTAAGTGGTGAGTAGAAGAAGTTAAAGTTTACCGGTGCTCCGACAACGAACTCTTCAATGGTTGCCTCTCTCCAGTTGTCAGCGACTTTCCCCTCTTCATGAAGCTTTGAACCTGTCAATTCCCATTCATCTTTGTTCTTCGCTAAGAAGAAAGCACGTTCATAACCACGATTTTTCTCTGCCGCTTTGATGAGACAGAGGCGATCAATCTCATCCGCACTCTTGAAAATTTTTGGCGTGCGTATACCCGCATCCTGCAGCAGGTGGTACTGGTTGTACGGCTGATCACGCTCTTCAATCTTCAGCAGAGTACGTGAGCCGAAGATGGGGACATGAAAATCATTTTCAACGCGTCCGAAGTCTGAGAAGTAGACCCAGAAGTATCTGTTATGAACAAAAATTGTGTTCATACTTTGCAGCTTCTTCTGAACATCTTCATCAAGCACACCATCAAAATTATCCTTCACAATAACCTCATCGATGCACCCGAGTTCTCCGCGGGTTTTGTAATACTTCTCAAACGTCTTTTCTCGTCCTTTTCGTGCAATGCAGACAGTATTGAATCCAAACTGCTTTGCTCCATGACACACATCAAGCGCACTGTGACCACCAAGGACACCAATGGTGAGATTGGAAAGATCGTAGCCACTGAGGATGGAAGTAATGTCCATGAGGATTACAACGCAGTGTACAGGAAAGCTAGTGGTGGAGCGAGGGGGAATCGAACCCCATCAGGGAGTTTGACAATACTCCTGAGTCTCCTGACCTCGCCCCATCAAAAGCTGTACAATCGTACACCAATTTTATTGACAACAAAAGCAACAATTACTACAATGAATGCAGAGTTTGACAATACTCCGAGACCTCTGGGTTTCGAACCCCTCCCTTAAAAGGCGGGGGTTTTATTAACCAAGTACCTCTTCCAACCTCCCTGCCTCAATTGCCTGCTTAATTTCGCGTGCAATGCGACGGCCAGTACTCATCGGCACATCGTACTTGAGCGCTGTATACGGCGACCCCTCCACAAACGGGTTTGTGCCAGCAACAATACGAGCACTAATTTCGAAGCAATAAATTTCTAGCTTGCGCGTCACGATACATTCTAAACAAAACGGTCCAAAAAGACCCTTATCGGAGCCAGTTACTTCTTTGCTGGTCTGCACCACATTTTCTCCCATTTCAAAAAACTTGGGCAGCAACGACTCTCGTACAACAACAGGGATATTACCCACAATGGTGTAACTCGTATGGATGTTTGCAGCAAGCTGATCTTCGGCTTTGATACGACCAATACTATCTGCGTTACTCTCATAGCGTTTATCAAAACTGAGAATTTCGATTTCTCCAGTAAGTGATGACTGAAAGTAATGTGCATAAATAGGCACACCAACGATGTACTCCTGAATAGCGTAGTCATTATTGTCTGGATACTTACGGTTCTTTACTTCCCAAAACTGTTCAGGGCTTTTTGCAACGAAATATCCAAAACCTCCTCCTGCACCATGGAACTTTACGATGACAGGCTTTTCAATCTCATTAGGATCTGTAAAGACACGAGGTAGTTTAAGTCCCGACTTTTCCATCCACTGACGCTCCATGGTGCGGTCGCTTTCCCACTCCAAAATCTCTTTAGTGCCATAGTACATCGCCTTCATCGACCGAACACGATCGTGACCCATGTATGCAATAAACGACCCATGCGGAATAATAATGGCGTTGCGTTTCATAAGCTCCTGTTCAATGGAATCATTCCAATCCTCAAAGTGATCTACACTGATAATGTCATCCGCAACACCGTACCCTCGGCTATCGTAAATACGCTCTGTCCCCTTCTTGCAAATTGCCAATGTCTTAAACCCTTCGTCTTTGGCACCTTTAAGAATTTGAAGTGCCGAGTGACTGCCTATTGTAGCAATAACAATGTCCTGCATACAGTAAAGATATTTCAGTGATTGTACCTAAAAACTTCATCTTTGCAAGATGAAATTACTCTTCGTGTGTAGGGCTACCGTATGGCGTTAGGCGCTTATACAGCTTGACCTGTCTGTTATGCATATTATCCATAATGAGCTTTGTTTCATTTCGCACTCCTGCAACATGAGAAAGTAACACAATCTGTTGAATAAAATCGATTGGCCCTTCAGAGAGTACTACCGGCTTTTCCCACCGCAGAGAATTCCATGCCTCACCTGGGGTGAGTTGCTCTTCTGTTACGGAAGACTGCTTATGATCTTCCCATAATCGGCGCAAATGCTGGAGATGTTGCACCAATTCCATCTGGAAGGAATGAAGAAGCTCAGCAACACGCTCATAGGGCATTTGATGCTGCTTTGCTATGATATTAAACAGTGAACCAAAGTGCTCAAACCATCCATCTAAAATAATGCTGACATCAGCGTTCTTCAGAACTTCCTTGTACGATGCATTGCCTGGTTGTCCAATATGAATACCTTTCTCGTGCACAACGAGCAAATGAGAAGCAATGTCCTCTAATTCAACTGGAATCGGTGGAATAGAGACGCTGTTAAGCTTTTTGTCTGCGTGACGAGGAGCTCGCAGTAACTCTAAAATGGCAAGACATGCAACTCTTGCCTGAGCATCCATCCATTCTTCTGTCTGCATCTCTGCACCCATAGAACCATCGTCCCGTTCATGATGAGCAAGTAAGGCTTTCATAGATAGTCAGCAACACTACTCCGTTCAAATTTTGTATGCAAGTTGATTTTCTATAGTGTAGAGTATGCGCATATTTTTAATCCCCTACCTATGAAACGACTGCTCGGATTCATGACTATCGCCTTTATTCCTGTAGTACTGCTCTCAGCTCTATATCCAGAGAAAGTGACAGAAGTGCCAAAAATGGAAGAACGCTATGATTCTGTTGCAGGATCAGATCTTGTTGTCTTTGTTCGCGATGGATGCCCGCACTGCGCTGCATTTGAGGCGTATGCAATAGAGCATAATCTTGATGTGGAATACCATGAAGTATCACAAATAGATGCTCAGAAACTGTTCTCTCAACTTCAAGAACGTGCACCAGCGCTCAACCAGGGTGTGCCAACCATTGTACTCAATGGGCATGTCAGCCAAGGTTACGATACTGACGAAGATGGAGATGCACTTGCTGCACGCCTTGCAGCATGTCAGGCGTCAACGAGTGGATGTCTCTCATTTGAGGAATTTGTTCAGAGCACGAAAACCGTCAGTGTAGATGCTGTGGGCGAAACCTGTGATGAAGACTGTGATGCAGATCTAGAGAAGTACACACTCAATCTCTGGTTTGTTGGAGAAACAGACTTAACATTGCTCAGCCTACCAACACTTTCCATTCTCCTTGGTTTTCTCGATGGCTTTAACCCTTGTGCGATGTGGGTACTCATTACCCTGCTGACACTACTCATCAACACGCACGACATGAAAAAAGTATGGGTGATTGGCGGCACATTCCTCTTTGTTTCTGGTGCCATCTATTACCTCTTCATCGCTGCATGGCTCAATGTCTTCCTGCTCATTGGTTACAACTTTTGGGTACAGAAAGTAATAGGTATTGTGGCAATCGGTGGTGGTGGATTTTACCTCTATGAAGCATTTGGTAAAGACCCCAACGAATGTAGCGTCCGAGATTTGAGTGCCAGACAACGCACAATTGCAAAGATGAAGCACATACTCGAAATTTCTGCATGGCCAGCCATGATTCTCGGCGTCTCCATTCTTGCAATTTCCGTGAACATGATTGAGCTTGTGTGCACGGCAGGACTCCCTGCGATCTTCACACAGATTCTTGCATTCAACGACATTACAGATCTTGCACGCTACTGGTATATCTTCATCTACATCATCCTCTATATGATTGATGATATGGTTATCTTTGGTATCGCTGTCTATACACTCCACGCAACAGGTATGACTACCAAGTACCGTCGCTTTACCATGATCTTTGGCGGCGTGCTGATGTACAGCCTTGGCATCCTGCTCATCTTCGCTCCGAATGCGTTGATGTTTTAATAGTTGGAGGTGCCGGCGAGAATCGAACCCGCGAGTGGGGGTTTTGCAGACCCCTGCCTTACCACTTGGCTACGGCACCACGTTTAACGTTCCCCGATACTAGCAAACAGAGTAAAGCGTATCCACTACTTGTCGGTCATTTCGTTGTCAGGCTGCTGCAACGTGAAATGATCAATCATGAGCATAACCTGCTTTTCTAGAGTGTTATCAATAGACAGTGGTGTTACAGCGGTGATCGTATACCCAACATCACCACTGGTTGTGCTGACTTGGTAAAACCGACGACCAGGCTGTCCATCAATGGGCTGCCCGCTGAAGACGTGCAGCTTCACAGTCTCGCCATCGATGTCGATATCTTTCAAATCAATCTGCTGGTACCCCTCAAGCACCTCGACCGAGCGAATATTTGCCTCACTGTACTGCAGTGGCTTCACAACACTTGCTAACTTTTCTTTTGTGACAGCAACAGTGGGAAACTGACCAGCAACCGCTTGCGATAGCTGAAACCCAACAATCGTCTCCTCAGGCACACCACGTTGACGCAACGTCTCGGCATCAAGGACATCCCACTGCTCTGGTAAACACGTTCCAACATCGCCATCCCAGTACTCCTGACTACAAGACAACGTACTGGAAGAAGAGCTGCCGCAGGAAACAAGGAGAAAAGCCGAAAACAGAAGTGCTACGCGTTTCATTACGCATCATCGTACTGGAACGAGTATGAAAGCGCGAAGAGAAACGCGATAGACAAAAACTGATTTTCTGGCACAGATATCTTCCTAGAATTGAGCAAATGCGCAAAGAATGCTAGAATAGTATGATTTTTATGAACAAACTCACACACACAATCATTGTTGCAGCATTGCTCCTTGCGCCGATGCAAAGCTTTGCATCTGTATCATCTCTCGAAACTGTCGCCGGTCTCTCAACAGAGATTGTAGTCGATAGCCTACCGGCAGAGAGCCCCGTGTCCCTTGCGCTAAAAACACCAGAAGGAAGTACCATCACTATGTCTCTCGTCAGTGATGCCTCTGGAGAAGTACGCACCTGGGTTGCCGGAAACGACCTGCAACATGCAGGGACATACGACATTAGTGCAGTGGTAGGAGGTGAAACGGTACGCGGTACACTTACCGTGCATCCTGATACTCTCGATACATCCATCAGCATGATAGATGTGCAGCGCAAGACGCTTGATGTCGGTGAAGAAGCACTCGTAACCGTCGTGCTTGCAGACCGGTTTGGCAACCCCCTCTCTGGCCGCAGTGCCGAACTTATTTCTAGTCGAGGAGGCGACTTCGTCGATGCGCTCAACAGAGAAACCAATGTATACGGAGAACAGGAATTCGTGGTGCGTGCGGCAAGTGCCGGTGATATTTCCCTAAGGGCAATTGACCTGATAAGTGGACAAACACTAAGCGATGAAGCACATCTCTTCGCCGGAGATTCTATGGCATCTATCGGTGGACCAGAAGCAATTGCATATTCAGCACCGCAAAACTTTTACAGGGCAAATCCACAAACACCATATCGTGCTCAGCTCCAAGATGCACAACAGTTCGGTGGTATTCGTATTGAAATCGTTGGACAGGAACAAGTTGCCACTCCCGTCTTTCAGCAAAACGAACCAGAAAGCATGCTACTGACTGCAGTCGACCAATATGGAAACCCATACTACGATTTTGTTGGAAATGTAGAACTAGCAACAACAGATGAGCGCGCAACACTCCCTCTGTTTGGGGAATATACCTTCCGCTTCGAAGATGAAGGGCGAAAAAAACTAACACTTGGTTTAGAGTTTGCTACGCCGGGAATACAACAGATGATTATCTTTGACCCTGCAGAAGGCATCCCTAGTGACCCCCGTAACGCACTCGGATTCTTAGAAGTTCTCGTACAAGAAGAACAGGTTGTTAAACCACTCACAAAACAAATGAGTATTCGTACGCCAAAAATGGGAACAACCCTGAATACCACTGATGTTACTATTGAAGGGAGCGGACCTGCATTCATTAATATTACAGCCGAAGGGGGTCTTGAACCAGTGACAGGCGAAACCGACCGCCAGGGATTTTTCTCACTCGTGGTCCCTATCGACACGAGTAGAGCTGAGCAAAACATAACGATCTTTGATACAGATGCACCAGCAAATACTGCTGAAGTATCGTTTACTGTCGATGTGACAGCACCCGAAATTATGCAGGTAAGCTTCACACCAGAAAATCCTGTTGAGGGAACTGACGTACTTATCGTTGCAACAACAGAGCCTGGCGCACAAAACGTTGTGCTACGTATCAATGATGCAACATACGATCTTGTAAGCACCGACCCTAGCTCTGGCAAGTTTCAAACACTTATCAGCGCCCCAGAAGCAGGAACATATGATGCCATTATCTCTGTAAGTGATGCATTTGGTAATACAGCAGAAAACAGTGCGACATTTCCTGTCGCCTTCCGAGGATTACAGCCTGTACAGAACGTTATTGCGCAGTCGCAGGCAAACGCGATTGCCCTGCGATGGGACCCTATTACCAGTGATGATATTGATGCATATCGCATCTACGTCGGAACATCCGCAGATGAGTTCCTCTATACACTCGATACAGACCGCCCCACAGCAGCAGCAACAGTGGCTGGACTGCGTCCTGGAACAACCTACTACTTTGCAGTGACTGCGCTGCAGGGGCCACGTGAAAGTGAAACAAAAGGAGACATCGTCAGTGCTACTGTCCTTGGTGTCAAACTGGAAACTACTCCTGGTGATGGATCCATCTTTATTGAATGGAGCTCATTACAGCAAGACAAACCACTCAGCAGTTTCCTCTTATCATACGGTGTCGAGCCAGATCAGTTAACAGAGGAGCGCATCCTCAACGGCGATCTTCGTGCATATACACTTCGAGACCTCGTCAATGGCATTACGTATTATCTCAAGCTCACGCCAATTACGACAACCGGTGAAAAGCTCGATGAGCTTGCAGCCGATGGTGAAGGCACGCCGATTGGCGGAGGATTTACTGCAGGAACATCAGACCCTGTGCCATATGATCTCCGTGGAAGCGCACCATCAACGCCACGTCCTCCAACTCAGGCACCTCTGTCGCAGCAAGGTATCCCCTCCTGGACCTTCTGGGGAATTTTCATAGCAAGTATTGGGGTATATCAATGGTATATCCGTCATAAAAAGCAGCAACAAATGACCACGGCATTCCTTAGTGCCATGCAAACACGCTATCATCAATAACATCATGGGAAAAAAGACGCTGTCCATTGGAGGCGCAACGTACGACCTGTTTGTAGGGCTACCCGACAATATTGCTTTTGCCCTGCCTGCTGGTGCAAAAATTCGTGTGAATCAACTTGTTGAATCCTGTGGAGGAGGGGCAAGTAATACATCTGTTGGGCTCTCGAGACTCGGATGTAATGCATGTTTTGTAGGAGTGCTCAGTAGTGACCAATGGGGAGAAAAACTGCTGAAGAACCTGGAACAAGAAGGGGTAGATACATCCTGTGTTACCGTTGTAGAAGATGAAGTAAGCAGCTTCTCCATCATCCTCTCTGGAGACACGGGAGAACGCGTCATTCTCTATGAGCCGGGTACAAACAAGCACCTGCACGATGTCACATTCGATAGGCATGTGCTGACAACAATGGATTGGGTGTATTTAAACCATATTCAGGAAGATAGCTGTGTCATTCAAGATGATATTGTCGATGCGCTCTCCACCACGAATATCGGACTTACCTGGAACCCAGGAGGGTGCCAAATTGAACAAGGTCTCACCACCGCTAACACCAAAGAACTTCTTAAGCACACAGATCTGATCCTACTGAATAAAGAAGAATCTCTGGTCTTTACAAGCACATCCACTCTTGAAGACGCAATACGCAAACTGCATGATGCAGGCGTAAAGAATATTGCCATTACTGATGGGGCAAATGGCACAGTAGGATCTGACGGGAACACCATCTATCGTTGCCCTGCAATTTCCGATACGCGTGTGGTGGATACCACAGGAGCTGGAGATGCATTTGGAACAGGGGCAACATGGGCTCTTTTACAAGGAATGACCTTGAAAATAGCACTAAAAGCAGGTAGTATAAATGCTGCTAGTGTTATCGGAGCAATTGGCTCACAAACGGCACTTCTAACAGACACCGAGATGAAACATTATGTCTGACGACAAACTTCTCCACATTCAAGAACTCTTAGAGTCTGCGGCAGCAAACTTAAAAACAGCAAACTCTCTCATGAGAGATCTCACCGGCGTTGTTGATACAGATAGAGAACGCAATGTTTCTCGAGCTATTCACGCAGGTGCATCCGCCGATGGCAAAGTCGTAGAAGGTATTTTCGATGGGCAGAACATGCTCGACAGTGATGGCCAAGGCTACCCTGTCCCCGCAAACTATGCGAGCAAAAGCAAACTCGTCGAAGGCGATGGTATGAAACTGACAATTACCGACGAAGGAAAATTTATCTACAAACAGATTGCCCCTATTCCCCGCAAGACTGTTGTTGGCGTCCTTATTCAAGAAGATGGGCAATACAAAGTTCTTGCAGAGGGTAAGGTGTATCGCGTCCTCCTGGCATCGGTGACCTTCTATCGTGCTGAGGTGGGTGACCAGGTCACTATTCTCCTTCCTGATGAAGGAGAAGCTGCCTGGGGTGCCATTGATGCAGTCATCCCAAAACACGTTGCGGAGACAGCAGCAAAGGCAACACTGACTGGCCGCTCAAAAGATGCAGATGGAGAATTGAGTCCAACGGTAGAGGCATGAAGGTTCCTCCACGCATCATTGCTCCTGTTGTGCTTGCCATAGTATGTGCAGGGGTGCTGATGGCATTTCTCTGGTGGCAGCTAACACAGTCCACGCTTCTGACACACGGAAATACGTTCCATGACACGAGTATCATGGGTATCAATCCCGGCAGTCTTACCGATGAGCCGATAGCAAATGGTGATGTTTCCCTCCTTCATTTGCGTCAAGGAGATATGCTGTCGCTTCGTGGTGAATGGGCAGAGGCACAAGAAGAGTATGCAGCAGCAGTTGAGGCAAACGGTGGTCTTCCTGCTCTACGCAAGCTGGCACAAGCACAAATGCAACGTCGTGATATGCGTGGAGTAGAATCGACGCTAAAGAAGATGAAAAATGCAGGCGCTAGACCAGAAGATATTCTGCTCTTAGAGACCATTATCGATCTGCGTTCTGGAGAACTGATAAAAGCAGAAACTGTGCTGAAAGCAGCAGATGACTCCCCACAAAAACACTATGGCCTTGCACTCCTTGCACTCATTCAGGGAAACCATGAGCAAGCGCAGCAAGAAATCGAACTCACAGTGAACGGTTGGGATCCAATCCTGCGGTCATACGCACGAACACTGCAATCTGCATACCAAGAATTTGCGTTATTTCCCGAAGGATCTCAACTGCACCGCACAACACTCCTCTCTCGTGCTCTTGCACAGGTGCAAGAATGTGAACTAGCGCTCCCACTTCTTGTGCAGGTCACAAGTGTAAAAGACGACTACCGTGATGCATGGATTGTCCAAGGATACTGTGAACTTATTACCGAGCGAACGGAGCAATCGATTGCATCACTCGAACACGCATACTCGCTCGACCCACAGAAATCGGAGATCCAATACTTCCTCGCTCGTGCGTATGCAGATATGCATGAGTATCAAAATGCAATTACCTTCTTTGAGTACGCACTATCCAATGGCTTCATACCACAGGATGAAGTGCGACGACTGATTGCGCAGAATGCACTGGAGATTGGCAATGCAGGACTAGCCCTCGACCAGTATGAAGCACTTACACAGGATACCGAAGCAACCCTCGAAATGTTCGAAGGATTTACCACAGCAGCAGTAGCACTCGGTCGCCCCGAAGATGCGCTTGCAAAAGCACTGCAAGCAACCGAGAAGTGGCCGCGTGATGCACGTGCATTCGAGCTGCTTGGAACAGTAGCTGCACAAGTAGGACAAACAGATACCGCTCGCTCCGCCTTTGAGCAAGCACTCAAACTCAACCCAAACCTGCTCAGTGCTCAGGAAAAGCTTAGTAAACTCTAAATAAGACCTCATCCCCGGCCCTTCTCCTTTGCGAAGGAGAAGGGAGCTCTGTTATTAAAAGAACACAACCTTGTCGTACGTTAAACGAAGCTCCCCTCTCCTCCACAGAGGAGAGGGGTTGGGGGTGAGGTCGCTAAAACAAAAAGACCAGAACGAGTGTCTCTGGCCTTTCTGTAGAATGCTCCTTAAGACTATCTGTAACTATTCTAAGAGAAGGGAGTTACGAGCCGAAAAGAACAATAAATGAGGTGAGGTGACCTCGGCTATCTGCCTTGCTATGGTATCTCATTTATAACTCGCTACCTGACGAGTCCCCCGACCAGGATCCAAAACAAGGCCGAAGCCAAGGGATCCATGGGGAATTAGGGAATGCATCTCGTAGAGCAACCTCTCATCAACGAGACGACATCGCAGAGCAGAGAGGGCCCTTCGTACGGTATCCGTACAGAGAGCCCTCTCCGTTGTCCTTCTTTGTATGTTTGTGTGTGGTGTGAAAGGTCTGTTTGTATTTTTGATTTACCCGGGCAAATCAGATCATCTTACGTCTATCTAAACTCACTCGCAACTAAATACCATAGACAGGCTACGAAACTGTTTTATGAATACATTTGTTATACGCAGCGTAGCCTTATACTCTATAGGCGAATGCACCACACAATACGAGCTTCCATCCTCATTGTCGCCGCTATGGTCGGGAGCGCCCTTGTGCTCCTTGGATTGATATGGATGGCAACCACGATGAGTATCCTTGCAAGTGAGCCAGCAGATTTCCTCCCCTCCTCTCAAACAGAGGTACTGGTACACATGCCCACAGAAGCGGATCTCAAATTTTGGGGAGAGCGGTACCCTTTCCTTCAGGAACTCAATCCGGAATCACTCTATGCCTTCGCAGTAGTAGCAGTAGGAGATACGAAAGAGGTAATTGCCTTCCACACAGATACATCACAACCACACACCATCGGGCATTTTGGTATCCAAGTATCAAACGAAACCGTCCTCCCACTACTGACATCACAGAGACATACACTAGGAAAATATGCAGTATACAAAACAATGCGCACATCACTAGCAGCTAAAACGCCATGGACATTTGTCCGTATGACTCCCGCATCATCCTATGAGCTACGAAGCATCCAAACACTGTTCATGGGAAAAGAGAGAGAACTCGGATACTCCTTGTCTCCGTCAGCATTGCGTCTTATGCATGTACAACAAGAAAACCCATTGCTTGCAGATATGGCAACCACTGTGCCGTATGCATCAGAACGTATACTTGCAATCAACATAGCGAATGCACCGCAGAAATGGTCTACATGGAAAGAGACAATGACAACAAGTGACAGCATAGTCACCGAGGGGCTCCTACGATCACTGACAAGTCACCTTGGTTCAAATGTCAGCTTTACGTTCGACATTCTTCCCCTGCTACAACAACCAAGTGTGCTACAAGTCTCTGCCTCCGGAGGAATACTCAGTACTCTCCTCTCTGGTTCAATGGATAATCGTGAACATCTCAATGCAATCATGGAACGTTTGCATGCATCGTATGCGCAAACACTGCAATCAACACGTGTAACAAAACGAGTACTCGACAAGCGATTTTCCAGCATCGACCTCCGCTATGACAAAAAGAGTATTCTCTACATGTACGAACCACTCTATGGCTGGTCTGTCACAAGTACATCTGTCGCTCCAGGGGAGCATGGCCTTTTTACAGCAGTAAAAGGATCTCAGTACATCATGACAGAACGTCGCAGCACGATGCTTTCTGCCTTGCAGCAGACAGACACACTGGTAGCAACTGCTCATATACTGCCCAAACGTCTTGCGACCGCACTACAGATACACTTGCCAGATATCAGTACAATGCTGATGAGCTTGAGAGAAGCTCCACTAACCATTTCTTCTCTCCGCACAAACGATCTCCATATTTGGAATCTGGAAAGTCCGGAGATTTCTCTCAAACTACTGGATTCCCTCCTCTAAGGAGGTTACTCTCTCCCCATGTCTTTCCTAAAACCTGCAAAATTCTTCCTCGGCCTTTCTGCAGCATTGATGCTAACAAGCGCTATACTCCTGTTTGTACCGGGTCCAAACCTCAGTATCGACTTTACGGGGGGTACACTAATGGAGGTATCCGTTCCTGTTGATACGCCAAAAGAGACCATGGAGGAAACACTGGCAACATTCGAAGGCGAAGTGCCACTGGGTAATGTTGCCATTTCTGCAACAAAATCCAGTAGCTTCCTCCTTCGCATGCGCGATATTAGCAACGAAGAGCATCTTGCGTTGCTTAAACACATGCGCGCAGAAATGGGCCAAGTGAAAGAACTACAATTTACGACGATTGGACCAACGGTCGGAGCGTCCCTCAAGAAACGCTCAGTATGGGCACTCTTTACTGCTTCAATTGCCATCGTTCTCTACATCGCCTTCGCGTTTAGAAAAATACCTCGTAAACTCTCGCCTTGGCGATTTGGTATCATCGCAGTTGTTACCCTGCTACACGATGTCCTGATTACGGTAGGCATCTTTGTTGTCATGAGTCACGTTACTTCATTTGAGTTTGATACACTCTTTATAACTGCTCTGCTTACTATTCTCGGATACTCCGTTAACGACACCATTGTCATCTTCGACCGTATCCGCGATAACCTTGCCGAGCAGGGGCGCAAAGAGGAGTTTGCCGAGGTTGCCGATCGCAGCCTCGCACAGAGTATTACCAGGTCAATTAACACGAGTGTCTCCACGCTCATCATGCTCTGCTGCCTCTTTATTCTCGGGTCAGAGAGTATTCGATGGTTTGTTCTCACGTTGATTGTAGGAGCCATTATTGGTACCTACTCCTCAATCTTCCTGGCTACACCACTCCTGGTGTACTGGAAGAAGAAATCTTAAATCCCCTATTTTCCTGATGTCCGATCCCATTATTAAGAAACTCAAAGCCAGTCGCACAGAGTGCACCGTTACATTCACCGAAGGGCAAATTGCCCCCGCAGAACAAAAAGCATTGCATGAACTTTCTCGAGATATCGAGATTGAAGGCTTTCGCAAGGGAGCAGCTCCTATGGAGATGGTAAAAAACAAGGTAAACCCTCAGAAGCTTTTCGAACTCACCATTCATCATTTGCTTCCAATGAGCTTTGAAACGCTTGTGAAAGAACACGATATCAAACCAGTGATTCACCCTGCTGTCGAAGTAATCAGCAGAGAGCCACTTACATTAAAAATTACGTTTGTTGAAAAGCCAGAAGTAAAACTCAAAGGGATCAATAAAATTTCGATTGAGCAGAAAGAGCCAAAGGTTGATGACAAAGACGTAGAAAAGATGATCGATTACATCATGGAGAAACATAAGGAAGTAAAAGAAGTCGATCGTAGCGCCAAAGAAGGAGATAAAATCACCATGAACTTCTGGGGAGCAGATAGCGACGGCAATGAGATTGATGGTATCCGTACAGAAAATCATGATGTAGAAATCGGCTCTAAGATGCTCATTCCCGGCTTTGAAGATGAATTAAAAGGATTAAAGAAGGGAGACACCAAAGACTTCACAATCACCTTCCCCGAGAAATATCACGCAGAGCAACTGCAAAGCAAACCGGTGACATTCCATGTCACGGTAATGAAAGTGGAAGAAGTTGTACGACCAGAGCTCACTGACGAGTTTGCAAAGCAACATCTACAAGCAACATCTGTTGCAGACTTAAAGAAGCAAATTACTGAATCCATGCGTGGCCAGGAAGAAGCAATGGAATATCAGCGCAGAGAACGTATGCTGCTGGAAGAGATCGCCAAGTGCACAAGTGTGGAACTTGCACCAGAATTGATTGATGAAGAAACCAGACAGATGATTGGAGAATTTGACCAGCAACTGTCGCAGCAAGGAATGGGGCTTGAGCAGTGGATGCAACAGAGTGGAAAGAAGCCAGAGGAAGTTATGACTGACTTCAAAAAACAGGCCGAGCAGCGCCTAAAACTTCGCCTCGGTGTACAGCAACTTGTTGAAGAGAAAAACATTGATGTCACCGATGAGGAGATGGACCAAGTTGTCGAGGGGTTCCTCGCACAGGCAACACCAAACCAGCGTCAGGAAGTAGAACCTGCCTACCAAAAGGGTGCACAAGCCTACGAGCAACTCAAGTGGCAGACGAAGGTAGAGAAGGCATTGAAGGAAATGCTAAAAACAACGTAAACAACATTTGCAACGTTTTACTTCCACCACACGCTAATTCTCCTCTCTGGATTCGTATTTTTGTACATACGACAACGATGCCTGTGAATCATTACCTCACCAAATCGATTGATGTTGCCAACGATCTGCTCTTGAGGGCTCTCCTGCGGACTGCAACATTTTGCATAGCGTAGCGGCATTGCAACGCCCCCTTCTATACCGATGAGGGCATCTTTACGCTGAAGACGATTATGATGTTCTGCTTTTTTTGAATCTTCAACCAGTGCAAATACTGGTTGCAATACCTCAAGTCGTGGCAACAGCGATGAGGGACGTTCTGCGCCTTGGCCAATTTTCATAAGAATATCCTCTCGTTGATGCAACGTTAATGCCTCACCATCGCACACCTTCATAATCGAAAGATCTGTGGTCAGTGGTGGAAGATTTCTCTTTTTAAGCTCTGCATTAATCAGTTCTTTTCCCATTGCAATGAGCTTGGGACGATCTTGTGTGTAGAGAAATCGACGCAAGCGACTTTTTGACGATGCCATCTTGAGCACCTGCATCCATTGCGAGGATGGTTGCGGCGATGCATGTTTTTGAATCTCAACAACATCACCATTCTCCAGCGCGTAATCGAGAGGTACGATGGATCCATTCACACGTGCACTGCGAAAAGAAAGACCAAGATCCGTATGTACTTGAAATGCAAAGTCGAGTGGCGTTGCCCCTTCGGGCAGTTCGATAATATCGCCACGGGGTGTCAGGACAAAGATATGGTCAACCAGTGTCGGAACATCATCATCACCATTGACTGACTCCTGCGAGAGAAGCATGGAATGCAGCTGTACATTTTCCATAGCACGAGCAGTTGCACCATGCTCTTTGTAGCTCCAGTGTGCAGCAATACCAAACTGTGCTTCGCGGTGCATACTCTCTGTACGAATTTGTACTTCGACAAAGCACCCTGCATGCAAACCAGCAAATCCAGCAAGAGTTGTATGCAGACTTTGATATCCATTTGGCTTAGGAAACGCAATGTAATCTTTAAATCTATTGGCAAGAGGGCGACCTATGCGATGGAGTAGTCCGAGAACGCGATAACAGTCCTCTTCCGAATGAACGATGACCCGAAGTGCGAAGAGATCGTAAATATCTGTTATGCTCGAAAGGGACTTCGAATGCATTTTCTGGAAGATGCTATACGCCTGCTTTTCGCGGAAGTGTACGGTCGCCTCAATCTGTTGTTCCTGCAAAAATTGTTCGAGTGCTGCCTGGGCCCGTTCTAAGTATTCGGGATACTCTGCATGAATATGGTGTAACTGCTCGGAGATAAGTTCACTATCAATAGGATGTATCACGGGAAACGCGCCATCCTCTAAGCGATGCTTCAACGAGTAAATACCAAGTCGAGCAGCAACAGGTGCAAACAGCTGTAACACATCCTGACAGAGTCTCTTGGCACGGGCATGCTCCAACTTCTGCACAAACTGCAAACAATATGCACGATCACAGAGGGCAACAAAGAGGATGCGAATATCATCAGAAACGGAAAGGAGCATAATCCGCAAATCCTCGATAGAACGACGACGCCCCTCCAAAGTGACATGTCCAAGAAGGTGAATACCGCTCACAAGCTCACGTACTTTCGAACCAAACTGCTGTTCGAGTTCTAGAAGGGTCATTGCTTTCTGTTCAAGCATATGATGAAGAATGCACGCAATAACCGTGTCTTCATCGGGTTCAAACGGCTGAAGTTCTTCTAGTGTACCAAGGACATGCTCCATTACTGTTATTCCAGTCCAATGCATCGTCTCGCCATACGCATCACGTGCTAACGAAAACGCATGTTCTACCCTCTCCCGATTATACTCGGTTCCCGACTGCGCCAAGGACAGTATGTTCACTTGTGCCATTTACTTCTCAAGTATCAATGTAACAGGACCATCATTATGCAGCATAACATCCATATGTGCACCAAATTCTCCTGTTTCTACCCGCTGCACACCAAGTGATTCAAGTTTCCGAACAAAGTATTCATAGAGCTTCCCTGCACTCTCAGGGTCTGCTGCTTGTGTGTAATCGGGTCGGTTCCCTTTCTCAGTCCGCCCAGCCAGTGTGAACTGTGAAACAACGAGGATCTCCCCATTCGTATCAAGAATAGATCGATCATTGATCTTGCCATCCTCACCATCAAACAAACGCAGTTTAACAATTTTCTCGGCAAGCAGCTCAGCCTGTGCAGAGGTATCGCCATGCAGTACGCCAAGAAAAAGAAGATATCCTATACCAATCTGCCCGACAATATCCCCATGAACAGCAACGGAGGCATCGGTAACTTTCTGAAGGAGAATGCGCATATGCCCATAGAATACCATAAAAATCTATTGGTAATTCATTGACCGGAATCAGTTTTGCTCTAAAATCTCTTACCGACCGAAGACCGAGGGCGTAAGGCTGATGGCCCCAAATAAGCCCCTCCGAGGTATACAGCATCGTTCAGTCGGCTTCTAGCTTGCTGAGTCGTGTCGTGTACCTCGCTGGTCTCCCGGTCGATCCGGGACCAGCGATTTCTTTGTCCCTAAAACTCTAACACTCTAATACTCTAACTCTCTAGCCTTATGGCTCTCACGAAGGATCAAAAGACGGCACAACTAAGCGAGCTTGTAGAAAAGCTCAAGGGCAGCGAATCTGTCATGTTTAGTCACTACATTGGTCTGAACGTTAGTGATGTGTCCGAACTCCGTAACAAGCTCCGCGAAAACGGCTCTGAAATGAAAGTAGCAAAGAAAACGTTGATGAAACTTGCTTTCAAAGAAGCTGGTTACCCAGACATTGAACCAGATGATTACGAAGGAGCTATCGCCTGTATCTTTAGTTTTGAAGATCCACTCTCTGGAGCACAGACTGCATTCAAGTTTGCAAAAGACCACAACCAAGTGCAATTGGTTGGTGGCGTGTTTGAAGGGAAGCTTATCTCCAAAGAAGAAGCGATGGCGATTGCGCAAATTCCAGGACGCACTGAACTGCTCACAATATTCGCCTGCATGTTAAATAGTCCAATGAGTAGCTTTGCAAGAGGCTTGAAGCAGATGGCAGAACAGCAAGAAGCACCTAAGAAAGAGGTAGCAGAAGTGGCAGAAGGTACAGAGGTGAACACCTCTGATACGTCTGCACCATCTGAAACCTCTGAACCCTCTACCGAAGAACCACAGGAGGAATCATCAGATTCCCCAGCATCTAACTAAACTTGTCTTTATATCTTTCCCCTAAACCATCATGGCTGATGATGCAGCAACAACCGTAGAACTCTCCAAAGAGGAAAAGGCAGTAATCGACGCAGTCGAGAAACTCAACGTTGTGCAACTCAACAATGTCGTGAAGTTCATGGAACAAGAGTACGGCATTTCCACGGCTGCACCGGTCGCGGTGGCAGCAGGTGGAGCCGCAGGCGGTGACGCCGGCGCGGAAGAAAAGAGTGCATACGACCTTGAGCTCACAAGTGCCGGTGATCAGAAGATCGCCGTCATCAAAGTAGTCCGTGAGATTACTGGTCTTGGCCTCGGAGAAGCCAAAGCAGCAGTAGACAGTGCGCCGAAGGTTATTAAAGAAGGTATGCCAAAGGCAGACGCTGAAGAAGCAAAGAAGAAAATTGAGGAAGCAGGAGGAACTGTTACCCTCAAGTAATCTTGCAAATCAATCCTGTTCGCCGTGGCGGACAGGGTTTTTTGTATATGCGAAAAATACTCTATACTAACCCCAACCTTCCTCAATACTTATGCGTCAAATTCATGCTACTGTTCTAACATTTGCTTTAACACTTGCCATTCCATCGGCTGTTTTTGCGGCATTTAATACTCCTGAAGAGGCATTGGGTGCTACAAGAAATACAGGCATTCCACGAGAATTTTCTGCAGAGGCACATAACCGCGATGGAGATATTTTCCTATCTTCATGGATAACAGGCGTACAGGAAGGAACGGGAAACTGGTTAAAGCTCCGTATGGATGTTACGACGCACATGAAACAACCGCACGATTTCGTCAGTCTAAACATGCGTGTTCTTGTGTATCAAAATACGCTCTACTACACCATTACTGGTGCAAATCTGCATGCAGAAAACCCAATAATAAAGACGCAACTCAATTCCATGTTGAAGAAGTGGGTAGCACTACCGCTGCCAACAAGCATTGATATTGGCAGTGCGTGGAACATGGTCGATATTCTTGAAGCAATTGACATGGATATCCTCCAAATATCCGATGCCTGGAATGACGTGCGCACGAGCGCAGACACTCTCTCGCTTGAACATACGAAGTACACTGGAGGTAACGCCTATTCTATTGCCTCTACCATGCCAAATCATAACCTGCACATTCGTCTAAATACTACAGAGGACGGTGTATTGCAGTTTGGAAAGTACTATCTTAGCAGAGGAGCATTTGTCTTCCAGGGGACCATGCATCCCTATGGAAGTACAGTCAATTTGGATATCCCTAAAGAGACCATAACACCAACAGAATTTGAACTCAGTCTTCTCGGGTTTGAATTCCCAATGATGTACGGGAACATTCCCCTACCAATAACACCCCTACCAGAAGAACACTACCGTGAACCACGTGAAGCACTGCTCAAGACGCCAGAACCAGAGATTCCCGAGAGCAGAAACTACGTAGAGTTCATAAAACGCAGCGGGCAGTCACAAGAAGAACCTATTACGTGCGCCTGGCCAGGAACGCTCGATTCTATCGAACTTGGTCGCAAAGGCGTTTGTCCAAGCGAGAAACTCGATAAGCGTGACATTCGACAACTAAATGCTATCTCGCTTACGGGTATGGAACGACGAGAACAACGGTTTGCAGAAGACAGAACGATAGAGAACTATGACACCGTTGCAGAAAAATTTGAAGGATTTGCGAAGCGAAGAGATGCACATCGCCTTAAGACGATGCTCTCGCGTGCCAGTATTACGAGTATTGGATCCGATGGTATTGATGCCTGGCTCAACCAGGAAGTAATCCCCTTCTTCACGCCAATGATGCGCAGCTCTATTGTAGAATATATGCTCATTGAAGATGATAAGGATAACGAAGGGATTGCCCTACACAAGATGGTCGTCACAGAAACAGGCCGACGAAAAGACATGGTCATTGTCCTCTTCCACCCAGATGAATTTAGTGAACCGGTCATCATGGATATCTTCTTTAATACAACCCTGCGTCAATTAACAATGCAGGGAATCATTGAGTAGTTTGGTGCTCTATGGTATAATACATATGATGAAGAACCTGCTGCATTCGCCATGGCTAACCGTTTTCCTTGCGATTGTCATCATGACAATTGGCTATACCATCTATCTTGTCCAGAATGGTAATATTGCCCAAGCGTCATACTACTGTCCTGCAAAACAAATTTGTGATGAAGGAAAATGTGCAGAAGAAGGCATGTGCTCTCATGCGGAATGTACGCATTGCCCACATTGTAAAGTATGAGGAACTTCTGGCGCGCATGTAGCGTATCGGCAGCGCTTTTCACAACGTTCTTTGCATGGGAACTGGGATTCTTTGGGTCACTCCTGCCACAGCTACCACGGCCAGAACCAACAACATTTGAACTCATGTATACCAGTATACTTATCGTATTACTGTCGATTGACAGTGGGCTTGTTTGGCACCGTCTTAAACAGGGTACATGTCCTATCGGTGCAAAGCGTGCTTCAACCATTGCCAGTGGCCTCGGCGTCATTACACTCCTCTGTCCTGCCTGCCTTCTGCTTCCTGTGTCCCTATTTGGCATCACACTCAGTCTCAGTATTCTTGCACCATTCTTGCCACTCCTAAGAGCTATTGTACTACTCTTACTTGCTGTCAGTACGATAATGCTCTGGCCAAAAAGCCGTTAGCTTTTCTTCACTCCCGGTAAGTCGCACACAACCGTTGGTGGCTTCACCATATGACCGGGAACCTCTTCTTTGAGGAACTGGGCAATAGATTCAAATGCATCCTCGTACATATTGGTCATACTCTCCTCAGCATAGAACGCCGTGTGAGGCGTTGTAACAACACTAGGATGCTTAATGAGCTCTTTATTCTCTTCAAAGTTGTGTTCATGCTCTAATACATCAAGCAACGCGTATTTCACCTTTCCAGAATTCAGCGCGTTCAGAAGTGCCTTGGAATCAATCAGCTCACCCCTGGCAGTATTCACGAGAACTACACCATCTTTCATCTTGGAAAACGCCTCTGCATTAATCATATGTATCGTTTCAGGAAGCGCTGGAAGGTGAAGCGTAATGATATCACTGCAGGCGAGTAGATCATCCATATCCGTATACTTCACGTGGAGTAGGTCCTCAAGCTCAACGGTACGACAACGGTCGACTGCTACGATCTTCATGCCAAATCCAGCAGCAATTTGCGCTGCTTTACGACCAATTTTCCCTGTACCGACAATGCCGAGCGTCTTACCGCGAAGCGAAACACCACGCAGACCATGGTAGTCGAACTCTCCACTCTCTACCTTAGCATCGCCTTCTGCAATATGACGAAGCTTGGCAAGCAGTAGAGCAAATACGTGCTCCGCAATAACATGGGAACCGTAATCGGGAACATTGCACACCGTAATACCGTGTGCGGAGCAATAATCGAGATCGATATGGTTATAGCCAACACTTCTCGTGCAGAGAAGTTGAAGTTTTGGAAGCTGCTTAAGAACATCTGCCGTCCATTCAATGCCGATGAAACAGGAAACAACATCTGCGTCTTTACATGCTGCAACAAGATCACTGGGAACACCGTCGATAATATCAGCATTCGGAAAACGATCTGCAACACGCTTGCGATCTTCTATATCTACCTGCAGAAAAACAATGTTCATACACCTAACACTCTAACACTCTAATACTCTAAAACGCTACTGTACGCACATACACTACTACTGTACTCTATCTGCAATGTCGTTTACTGTCCGAAAACTCCGCGACCAAAAGAGCCGCTCAACAACGTGGATATCTCGTGCCGTTGCCATTCTTACGATTGCAAAGCCACTCATGGGGATCTACCGGGAATGGTATAAACATCATCAAAAAGAGCGTCAGAAAGCACATCGTCTCAGCATTCTTAAACGTGTACTCATGGTACTCGTCGCTGTCTTCTTTGCACTGGTACTGCTCGCTGGTATCGGCAAAGCAATGATGTCTGTTCGTGGACTTGGCATGCATAATGTCCTCACAATCGCCGGCGCAGACTTACCCACCGATGACCGAGGATACACAAACTTCCTGCTCATTGGTCAGGGAGATGACAGTCATGATGGAAAAAATCTTACCGATACCATTATCGTTGCCAGTATCGACCCGGAGGGAACAAAGAGTGCCGTTCTGCTCTCTCTGCCGCGCGACACGTACCTGCTTTCAACGGAAAAAATGGGAAAGGGAAAGCTCAACAGCATGTATCGAGACTTCCGCAGTTACTTACTGTACCAAAAGGGAATGGACCCAAAAGAAGCAAGCCTTGCCGCACTTGAGGAGCTTGCGAGTGAAATCGGCACAATGCTCAATATCGATATCCATCACGTTGTTAAGGTAGACTTCATCGCCTTTGAACGTGCAGTAGACACGATTGGTGGTGTGGACGTCGATGTCCCCTACGATATTGAAGACTACGAGTATCCCGACGAGCAGTACGGCTACGAGCCATTTATCATTCGCGCAGGCCCAAGGCATTTAGACGGTGCAACGGCACTGAAGTACGCTCGTAGTCGTCACACATCTAGTGATTTCGGACGCAGTGCACGTCAGCAGCAACTGCTCGGTGCAATGGCAGAGCAAGCAAAAAAAGAAGGTGTACTCAACGATGCAAGTGCCATTACATCATTTATGAAAATTATGAATGAGAACGTCGAAACAACGATGACGCTCCGTGAACTGATTGGTGCTGCAGACATTGGTCAACACATTGATCGAAGCAAGATTATTGCAATGCAACTGAATGACAGAAACGCTCTGTACGATCCATTTATCGAACCAGGGGGTATGATGTATACGCCACCACGCGACCTCTTTGAAGGTGCAGCAGTTCTTCTCCCTGTCTCTATTCCAGAGTACCCAGTAACCTGGAAACAGCCACGAGCATTTGCCGAATTACTCTTCAGACACAGAGACCTCTACCTCGAAAAACCAGAGATAGCTGTACTGAATGCTGGTGCTGCCCCCGGTATGGCAAGGAAGCTCGCCACCGAACTCATTCGCTTTGGATTTGATGTACCACTCATTGAAAATGCAGAGACTGAAAAACGCGATGAATCCGGCATCATTAGTGCACCAGAACCAGATCCAATACTCGATACGTTCTCTCAGGTACTAAAAGTGCCATTAATAGCTTCTCCTAGCGATTTGCCAGCAGAACAAAAACGACGAATTACCATCCTCTTGGGACGCGATTTCCAGTATACTCCTCTACAGAATCTCATTGAGAATCTTAGCTCTTAGCTTTTAGCTCTCAACTCTTTTCATGACTCCTAGAGAAATCATTGCGAAGGCGTGGGCCATGACAAAAAAAGAGAAACTACTGCGAAGGTGGGGTTTTTCATCTGCGCTTCTTCAGACACTTTTGAATGTAAAACTTCTGACCTATCAATCTTGGTTTTTTTACCTATACGTCATTAAGGGGGAAACCATTAGCTTTTTTGCAATGGAAGAACTCTTTCTGCGCTACATGCCAGCATCTGCCGCATGGACACTCATTATTATTATTTTCTCAATGGTAGCCATTGAGATTGTGTTCCCACATTTTGCACAGGGTGCAGTCATTGGCCTGGCGGCAAAATCCTATAAAAAACAAGACGTTCGAGGCGGACTTGTACTGGCACTCTATAACTTCCTTCCCATCTTCATTGTTCATGAACTCTTTGTACTGAGCGGTCTTTCTACAGTCATTACCATTGCATCGCTCATGCTACGCTACGGGCCCGAAGGAGATTTTATTCTCCTACCTCTAGGGCTTCTTGGATTCATGTGGCTCTTTAGTAATATCCTCCAGTTCTTCTCTGCATTCGCCGAAGAATCCATCGTCATTCACAAGGCAGGGCCATTTGAAGCCATTGGAAGGAGTATCAAATTAATTATCAGTCACTTAGGACATGTTGTCTTTCTACTCATTCTGATGTTTGTCATCTCGCTACGCATTCTCATTAACATCGTTATGATTCTGCTCATTCCCGGCATCGTTATGGGCATTGGTTTACTCCTTGCCGAATTCTTATCGCCAACACTCAGCTACACTCTTGGTGGACTCATTGGGCTGGCACTCGTTGTTGTCGCCAGCTACTTCTTTGCATACATCACCGTGTTCAAACAAACTGTATGGACAATTACCTATCTAGAACTCAGTTGTTTGAAAGACTTAGACATTATTGAAGACGAAGAAAAACAGGAAGAATAATTTTTTCTTGACAGTGAACACGCGTACACCTACTATGGTGGACGATTGTCTTTCTTACCCCTGAGCATTATGAGTTTAACGCCGCATCAACGCACAGTACTCAATTACATTGGAGAGTTTCAACGCAAACGCGGCTACTCCCCTTCGCTTGCTGACCTTGCACTTGCTTTTGGTGTCAGCAGTAAGAATGCCATTGCAAAAGTGGTAAATGTCCTTGTGCGCGAAGGACATATTGAGAAAGACCCAAAGGGACGTATTAAAATCATGGAAATAAGCGAGAAAGAAGAACGTGTATCGCTACCAATGATGCTGCCTCTATTTGGGCCAATATCGGCAGGATTTGCAGCACCTGTGGAAGAACAGGCAGAAGAGATGATTACACTCGATACTTTCCTGGTCGGCGACCGTTCCTCAACCTTTCTCCTGCGCGTTAAAGGCGACAGTATGATTGATGCAGGCATCTTCGAAGGAGACATCGTCATCGTAAATCGTAAAAAAACACCGAAGCTCAATGATATTGTCGTTGGTGTCCTCGATGGTGAATATACCCTCAAGCGCCTTAGACGTGATAAAGGCAAGTTCTACCTTCAAGCAGAAAACCCGAATTATCCGGACATGTATGCCATGGAAGAACTGCAAGTTGCAGGCGTCATGGAAGGCATGGTTAGAAAAATGTAATGATTGCACATATCGATGCGGATGCTTTTTTTGCGTCCGCGCTCCAACGCAAACGGCCCGACTTAAAAGGTAAACCCTTGCTCGCTCTGGGGATGGGAGGAGGCTGCGTGATTGCAGCAAGTTACGAAGCAAAAGCAAAAGGAGTAAAGACGGGTATGCGCGTATCGGAAGCGCGTAAACTCTGCCCGAGAGCAATCGCACTCCCCTCGGATTTCGATGAAGCACTGCTGGCATCCAAGCAAATAGAACAAATTCTCAGAAACCGTTGCCCTATTCTTGAACGATATTCTGTTGATGAGTGGTTTTTGGACCTGACCAGTCTCGTCGGAGGGCTTCCCGATAACGTAAAACATTGGGCGGAAGAAGTACAACATACCGTGATGCAGTCAACAAGTCTGAGTGTGTCTATTGGCATTGGCTCGAGCAAGCTTCTTGCCAAGATGGCAAGCGAATACGTAAAACCCGCAGGGGTGACCTACGTATACGACGTGGAAATGTTTTTAAGAGATAGACCCGCACAGGCTATTCCTGGTATTGGCAAACAGAGAGGACTACACATTCAGCCCCATGGCTGGAAGACAGCATGGGACATTGCGACCGCACCAAAGGAAGACATCCAGAAACTCTTTGGCCGCCCAGGACTTGCCATGCAGCGCGAACTGCTTGGCGAGTGCGTCGACCCTGTAAACATAGAGAGTGCACCACCGAAATCTATTTCACGTACCAGAAGCTTTCCGTCCACCCAAAACCGCGAGATGGTGTACGCGCATCTTCTGCATCATTTAACCTATACCATGCTCAAAATGCGACGTGAAGGACTGGCGTGCTCAACAGTAAGTGTGTGGCTTCGCAGTGGAGCATACACCTTCGACCAAAAAGAGCAGAAGCTTCCACAGCCCATGAACACCGAAGAGCAAGTACTCCCCTACGTGCATCGTTGCTTCGAAAAACTCTACGAACGAGGTAATAACTACACGCAGGTCGGCCTGGGTCTCTACGGTTTAAACCCAAAAGGTGGAACGCAATACAGTCTCTTTGAAGACCCGCGTCGCACGAAGCAAGCAGAGAGTATTCAGAAGGCGTTGGACACACTCCATAACCGCTTCGGTCGAGAGGCAATTAAACGAGGAAGCGCAATGCCTGTAGTTGGCTCCAAAAAGAAGCATTTGAATATTACCTAAGCACCTTCAGCCTCTCCTCAACCTTCTTCAACTTCTCTTTGTTACTCTGAAGCTTCTCTTGTTCGAGAGTAATCACCTCTTCAGGAGCACCATCAGTGAACTTTTTGTTCTTGAGCTTTGCCTCACTGCCCTTGATGAATCCTTCGAGTTTCTCTTTCTCTTTGGAGAGCTTCGCAACCTCTGCCTCTTTGTCGATAAGACCTTCGAGCGGCATGTATATCTCTGTGTCTTTGAGAATAGCTGAGGCAGAGTCTGCAGGCTTGTCTCCAGAGGAATCAATCGTCAAATTCTCAAGTCTTGCAAGACGAACAATGTGATCTTTCTGAGTATTCAAAAGATCTGCATGCTTTGAATGGATAATGATATTAACCTTCTTCCCTGCCTCAATTTCCTGATCTGCTCGAAGGCTGCGAATAGCATTGGTCACAGTAATCACAACCTGTAGCTGATCCGCAGACGCATCGTTCAAAGAGGCATCTGACACAGGCCATGGCTCACTAATGAGCATGCCAGCATCTGCCGGTTTAATTTGGCTCCAGAGTTCTTCGGTCACAAACGGACAATATGGATGGAGCAGTGTCACCAGTGTGCGAAGAACCGTAATCAAGACGTCAGGGTTGGCCTCGCCTTTCGAAAGTTCCAAGTACCAATCGCAGAAGTAATCCCAGGTAAAACTATAGAGACGCTCACCTACGTCACTGAGACGGTAGTTTGTAAGTCCATCAGTAACATCATCAATTAAATCTTGAAGCGAACTGAGAACCGCTTTATCAGCCAAACCTAAACTTTCCGCTTTCCACGCTCCGCTTTCCACTTCAGCTGGCGTTACGCCTGCTGTCTCGCATTGCATCAGCACAAAGCGTGAGGCATTCCATAGCTTGTTAATAAAGTTTCGGTACCCAGCAATTTTCTCTTCGTACAGTTTTTGGTCGTTCCCCGGGCTCTGTCCAACAATCATCGACATGCGGAGAGCGTCGGCTCCGTACTTTGGAATAATTTCAAGTGGGTCGATCATGGTTTCTGGGTTACTCTTGCTCATCTTCTTTCCATCGCGCGTACGAATAAGGCCGTGCAAGTACACGGTTTCAAACGGAATCTGTCCGGTTGCATACGTCGTCATCAAAATCATACGGGCAACCCAGAAGAAGATGATGTCATACCCCGTCTCCATGACCTGCGTTGGATGGAACTTCGTAAAATCTGGACTCTGTTCAAGAATCTCTTTAAGTGTAAGAGAGTAATCTGCTGTAAGGTCTTTATTCACAAGTGTGCTCCACGTCCAAAGGGCAGACGAAAACCAGGTATCAAGTGTGTCAGGGTCCTGCTCCCAGCCCTCACCCTCCGGTGGCTGCACGCCAGCAAACTCCTCGCTTCCCTTGTACCACACCGGAACCTGGTGGCCCCACCAAATCTGACGAGAGATACACCAGTCACGAAGGTTATCAATCCAGTGGAAGTACGTCTTCTCAAAGCGCTCCGGGATAATCTTGATATCACCACTCTTCACCACGTCTTGCATCACCTGCTTCAAGCTCATCGTCTTGCCTTTCCAGGAAACTGCTTCACGATTGACATCAATAAACCATTGGAGCTTGATTTGCGGCTCAATGACTCCACCTCCTCTACTATTTACAGCAACTGTGTGCAGGTAAGTATCATCTTTTTTTACAAGGAGGCCTTTCGATGCGAGCTTCTCGACAATCTTCTCACGAGCATCGCTGATATGCATTCCCTCAAACTCACCAGCAATGGGAAGGAGCTTGCCATCAAAGTCGATGATCTGCTCTTTATCAAGTCCGTGACGCTTGGCAATATCAAAGTCCACAGCGCTGTGCCAAGGGGTAATAGTCATCACACCAGTTCCCATTGCTGGATCTACCGATTCGTCTTTAATAATCGTTGCGGTAATAGGACCGTTAATCCACTCGCACTCAAATGTATCGCCGTGCTTGTACTGCGCGTATCGCTTATCATCTGGATGCATAACAACATACTTATCGCCAAACTTTGTCTCGGGTCGTACGGTTCCAATCTCGAACGGTCCATACTGGAACACGTAGAACGGATCCGTTCGCTCTTCGTAGTCTACTTCATCATCGGACACATTCGTTTGTAAATTGGGATCCCAGTTCACCGTACGGTGACCACGATAGATCAAGTCGTCTGTAAACATCTTCACAAACACTTCGTTTACACAACGGTTGAGTGCGTCTTCCATCGTGTACGCTTCCCGAGACCAGTCGCAACTGCTTCCCATCTTTCGCACCTGGCTACGAATAGTGCTTTGGCTTCCTGCGACAAACGTCTTAATTTCTTCGACGAGTTTCTCGCGTCCAAGCTCTGCACGGGGGTCGTTCATTCCAGCATCCTTCAACTTCTTGATAACAACGTTCTCCGTTGCAATAGCAGCATGATCCGTTCCCGGAACCCAGAGCGCCTCTTTGCTCTGCATGCGTGCGTAGCGAATGAAGATATCTTCCAGTGCAAGCATTACCGCATGACCAAGATGGAGCTGTCCCGTTGCATTTGGCGGCGGCATGCTAATAGTGAAAGGTTCTTTATCCGATTGATTATCTGCCCGAAATGCACCGCTCTCCTCCCACATCGCATAGATGCGGTCTTCAGTTGAGCCGGGGTCGTAGGCTTTATCGAGCATGATTTATGCAAATTGTAGCGCAGAGATAAGAAAGATGAGAAACGTTTACCAATATAAAAACATATCATGAAGGCTGGCTTTGCCAGCCTGGAATGATACCGCTGAAGGGAAAGGGGATCCGTGGGGGAAAACCGAAGGTTTGCCCCTACGAAATTAAAAAAGACCGGCGGTAGAGGCCGGTCCCGAGAGAAGGAAAGAACAGAACTTCGAAATTGAATTCGAAAGCCGCGTTACAGTACAGAGCATTCAAAAATCACGCAAGTTTTTGTAACAATTATTCCTTTTCTGCGTCGTAAATAGTGTATGATTTTCTCAATCATGGCACTTGGACAAGAAAAGCATGGAGCAACACTTGGAGAAGCCATTCTGCATCAAGCAGGAAACGACTTGGTAGAAGGAATTGATTGGTCAGCTACCAGGGAAGACCCTTTTAATATTGTGGGAGACACCATTAGAAATGGTACAAAAGGTGTAAGAAATGCTGCTAAGGTTGTTATTGGAGATCTAATACCACGAGCTCCAGACTGGATTGTCGACAAATTTGGATCTGGAGAACAACGATACGACGTAACCCATCGCAATAACGTGCTATCAGGTACTGGAAGTTATGTAAAAGACATTGCGGGCAGAAAGGGAGTTGTTCGTAAGGTTGGTGCTGCTGTATTAAACACAGACAAAGTATTTGATGATGGATGGAATATGATTGGATCAGGAAAGTGGCAGATTCGACCATCAAAAAACTAGCCACATGGAATCACCTCCAGAACCATCAGTAATAGCTAAAATTAGCCAAAATCCTGAATATTGCACAATATTTAAATATATTGTATAATATAAGAGGAAATGATTCGACCAACACCAACAACCAGCACAAAAAAACGCAGCACAGCCATTGTTCTGATGGAACATCTCACAAAGCTCAACTACACCACGCTCTTTGGAATTTGGGCAGGAATGGCTGTCTTGTTTGCGTTCTTCTATTTTGGACTCAGTTACCTAAGCGGAGGTGAGCATGGTCCTAGCCAGTTTCATAATATGGCTCCAGCACTGCGCTTTTACAATGCCCTGTACTACAGCGTTATCACAGCTACATCGACAGGATATGGCGATATTACCCCGCATGGCATCTCCAAAATTGTTGCGTGCATGCAGAGCATCTCTGCCCTCTTCGTCTTTGCGGTCTTCGTGACAAAACTGGTATCGCATCAGCAAGAAATGACACTCAACGAAGTGCATAGACTCACATTTGAAGATGTCTTCCACAACACACGCGAAGGCATGTTTATTGCCAGAAAAGACTTCGATCACATCATTCGATTTGCAGAAAGAAACAAAAAGCTGGATACCGAACAATGGGAAAACCTGACAATTGCCTACAGTCAGCTACAGACACTTTTTGAGGAAATACCTGACTTCTATCAAAACGAAGTACATCGCTACACTATCGACAAAAAACGTGAAGAATTATTACTAGAGGCAGCACAGAGAACACTGCACCGTATTAACCAGATGCTAGACACGCTTAGTGAACAGGGTATTGATTGGCTCTCCCATGAACCAAGTATGAAAGAACTGAATGAACTTGTACGCATTGTCTCAAGCATGACACCAATGTGGAAAGAGAAGAGTCCGTACGAAGCAGCAGAAGCATTCGAGGATATCTTTCAGATGAAAGAAAGAATGCATTTGAAAATCATTAATTCAATTTCGTAAATTTATCGTCGTGGTGGACCACGGCGTGGTCCACGGTGGCCACCACCACTGCCATGTGGGCGAGGTGGGCGTTCGACATATCCTTCAGGCTTGTCCTGAAGTTGCTTGAGAGAGAGTCGTGTTTTACCGTCTGACTCGTTGTACTCAACGCAAAGTGCCTTCAGCTCATCGCCAACATTGACGACATCTTCGACCTTTTCAGTGCGTGTCCAGGCAAGCTCTGAAATGTGAATCATGCCATCTTTAGCTCCAAGGAACTCTACAATGGCACCAACACCATCGATGATACGAACGACTTTACAGTCATAGGTCGTACCAACTTCAGGCTTGGCAACAATGTTTTGAATGCGCTCCTTGGCCTTGGCCATGGATTCACCACTCTTTGCCGTCACAAAGACAAGACCGCTGTCGTCAATATCAATATCGACATCAAACTCTTTGGTCATACCCTGAATGGTCTCACCACCCTTACCAATAACGAGACGGATATCATCCGGATCGATCGTGATAGTTTCAATACGCGGAGCGTACGGGCTCATTTCCTTACGAGGTTCTGCGATAGCCTTGAGCATCTCTGTCATAATACTTAAGCGACCAATGCGTGCGCGCTCAAGAGCCTCTTTAAAGACCTCGTCAGGAAGACCCTTTACCTTAATATCCATTTGAATAGCAGTAATACCCTTCTCGGTACCTGTTACTTTAAAGTCCATATCTCCACCGAAGTCTTCTTCATCTTGGAGGTCTGAAAGAATGATGTACTTCCCAGCGGCTGGGTCAGACATCAGACCCATGGCAATACCAGATACCGGCGCCTTAATTGGCACACCAGCTGCCATGAGAGAGAGTGTAGAACCGCAGGTTGCTGCCATAGAAGAGGAACCGTTACTTTCCAAAATTTCTGTTACCGTACGAATGGTGTACGGGAACTCTTCCTCAGAAGGGAGAACCGGTTCGATACCACGCTGAGCAAGGTTACCGTGTCCGATCTCTCGGTTACCGACAAACAAACGATTGCTGGTTTCACCAACGGAGAACGGCGGGAAGTTGTAGTGGTGCATGTAGCGAAGCTCCTTCTCCCCTTCCATACCTTCAACAAGCTGCTTGTCTCCTGGCGCACCGAGCGTGCAGGTCGTAAGACCTTGTGTTTCACCGCGCTGGAAGAGTGCAGATCCGTGTACACGAGGTGGAAGGATATCTGCAATAGCGCCAACCGGACGAATTTCATCAATCTTACGACT
This sequence comes from Candidatus Peribacteria bacterium, assembly GCA_020632295.1. Lineage (GTDB taxonomy): Bacteria > Patescibacteriota > Gracilibacteria > Peribacterales > Peribacteraceae > UBA2170. The sequence continues at coordinate 550,013 of JACKFU010000001.1, read as the reverse complement.
GCTCATACGAATACCTTCTTCAAGGATAAGACGACGAACCTCACCCTTAATCACCTTGTCCATCAATTTACCAGCATGAGCCAAGAGTTCTTCCTGAGCCTCTTCATTTTCCATTTTCAATTTTCCATTTTCAATTTGCGCTAAAAGCGCATCAGCAGCCCCCTCAATAAAGTCATTGAAGATAGCGCGACGCTCAAGTTTTGGGAGCGGATCTTTAATTGCCTTGGTAATATCTGCAAGAGCCCAATCACCGAGGTACTTGCGCGCCTCTTCATGATCGTAGGACGTAGAGATGTCCATAGCAGGCTTTCCAATCTCTTCTTTGATCTTTGCAAACTGCTGCGCAATCTTCTGCGCCCACTTCTTACCGAATTCAATAGCACGAAGCATGTCTGCCTCAGAAATCTGATTCGCTCCGGATTCAATCATCACCACGTTCTGTGTTGTTGCAGTGAGAATAAGGTCCAAATCAGACTTCTTACGAGCTTCACGACTAGGGTTTAAGACAAACTCACCGCCAATCATACCAACACGCACGGTGCCGACAGGACCATCTGCAGGACAGTCTGAAATAGCGACTGCCAGGTTTGCAGCGTTGGTAGAAACCAAATCGTGCTCATTTTCGTAGTCGTAGGAAAGTACGGTACAAAAGACCTGAATATCATTGTAGAATCCCTTCGGGAACATCGGTCGAAGACCGCGATCGACAACACGAGCCATGAGAACGTAGTCATCTTGCGGGCGACCTTCACGCTTTCGGAAGCGTGATCCGCCGATGACACCACCAGCGTAGTATTTCTCCTGGTACACCACTTGAAGAGGAAGAAAATCGACACCGTCACGTGCACCACGAGAGGTCGTAACGTTACTCATAGAAACAGTCTCGCCAACCTGAGCAACTACGGTAGCGTTGGTTTGATTTGCCAACATTCCCGTCTTGAAGACGAGTTTTTGATCACCGAGTTCAACGGTGTACTCTTTATTTTCTTTAATGATACCAAGCATAGTAATAGAGAGAAAAAGATAGGAAATCTTTTCCTCCAGACGCTTACTTTGACTTCTGTGGATTCACATATTTAAGAGCTGAGAGCTGAAAGCTGAGAGCTAAGATAGTTATATCCCAGCTTTTAGCTTTTAGCTTTTAGCACTCAAGTACGTAAACCCAGCAAAGGAAGGGCGACAGTGGAGGGAAAGAACTGGCAACAGTATACGATAAAACGATTGCCAGGAAAAGAAATTAACTATTTCTTTAGCTTATTCGCATCCAAAACCTTCTGATACTCATCTGGCGTATTCATGCGCAAGTAGTTAAGAAGGGTGCGACGACGAGCAACTTTACCAAGAAGCCCTTTGCGAGCGCTGTGGTCTCCTTTGTGCTCCTGAAGGTGTTTTGTCAGCAATTCGATCTCCTTTGTGAGGATAGCAACCTGAACATGAGGAGAGCCAGTATCTTTCTTGTGCGTTTGGTGCTTAGTGATAAGCTTTTTCTTAGAGGTGCGCTTGATTGCCATAGGAAGAGAAAATGAAACAAAGACGAAAACAATTTGCGCCGCGCCGGAGGAGCCTGTTGGCCATCTCAAGCGAGGACAAAACCAAGTATAAGAATATTTGCATTCCACGCAAGTATTTTCCCGACCTGACAACTCTAAATTGGGTGAACATATGTTCACCTGTGGTACACTCCCCCGCATGATCCCTCTCTACATTCTCCTAGGCATTGTCCTGGTTGGCATTGGTTACATGATCTATGCACAATCTACAGTCAACTCTGGAGGAGATAACCAAATAATTGGCGAACTCAAGAGTAAGCTCACACAACTGCAGTCCGAAAAAGATAAGCTCGCTGGGCAGGGCAAAGAGCTCTACGACCGCTATAAAAGCTTAGAATCGGAGTATAAAGCAACCACTAAAGAACGTGATGCGCTCAGTGCACGTATCACCAAATTTGAATCAACAGAAGAACAGCGACAAAAGCGTCACGAGGATATGGCAACAAAACTGGAAGCAGCAAAAGCAGCACTGGATGATGAGAAAGTTCGTATTCGCAGAGAAGATGAAGAGCGACAGGCTACGGAGCTGGAAGAGCGTGACCGCATGTGGAACGACCACGAGCAACGTGTTGTTGCGCTGCTTGGAGAAATCGCAAAAAAAGAACACTGCAAGTTCCCTGCCTTCTCTAACACAAATTTACCTGAAGGATTTAGCGGAAGTTTAAAACCAGACTTCATGATTGAATTTTTAGAACAGTACGTGATTTTTGATGCAAAAGTATCGCGATCTCAAGACCTCCAAAATTACATTAAAGAATCCGTAAAGAAGACAGCGGCAAAAATAAAAGGAAATACGAGCATCTATTCGACTGTGTATTTAGTTGTACCTACTGAAGCAATCGGAGATCTTAAACAGCAGCACTTTTATGAAGAAGGGTACAACTTCTTCATTGTATCTCCGGAATCTATCGAACCGATTCTTGCGAGTCTGAAACGAATTGAAAGTTATGAATTTGCAAAAGAAATGGATCCAAAAGAACGAGAGAATATTGTGGATATGATCGCTGCGTTTCACTTTCATATCTCAGCACGAAACGCACACGAGCTGGGCATTATCAAGCATGGTCTCGATACCTTAAGCAAAGCTGAACAATTAAGCCCCGATATTCTGGCTGATGCTCTCATAAAGAAAGCAAAGATGAGGCATCTCAACCTAAGCACGGCAGAAACAAAAGAGTTAACCACTGCAAACCCAATCGAAGTTCAAAAAGAGCTTGAAGAACTTGTGCAACCGAAAGCAAAGATAACAAAAGAAGACCTGGGCAGTACTGCATAAAAACTGGTAGCATAGTCGCCCATGATCACGCAGCACTTAAACGAACCGCAGCAACAGGCAGTAATGAATACTGAAGGACCTCTGCTTATTCTCGCAGGTGCAGGAAGCGGAAAGACGAAAGCACTCACGCATCGCATTGCACATCTCATGGAAACCGGTGTTCCACCGTGGCAGATCCTTGCTGTTACCTTTACTAACAAAGCAGCAGCAGAAATGAAAGAACGTATAGAGAACCTTCTGCATATCCAGGGTACTGGACCCTTCGACTCGACCTTCGGTCTCGCTCAGGGTAATGGGCAATCTGGGAGATTACCCATTACAGGAACCTTCCACAGTATTTGCGCACGCATTCTACGACGAGATATCGATAAGATAGGTCGCGAAAGAACGTTTGTCATCTACGACAGTGATGATCAACAAAGACTCATGAAAGAGATACTCAAAGAAATGGGAATTGATGATAAGGAGCTGAAGCCGAAAGCAGCTTTAGGCTACATAGGAAGATTTAAATGCGAAGCACTGACCCCAAGAGATGCAGGAAACCAAGCAACCACTGCACGTATGCACCAAGTCATCGATGCATACAAGCGCTACCAGCAAGAACTTTTTAAGGCGAATGCACTCGATTTTGACGACCTGATACTCGAAACCATTCGACTGTTTACAGAAGTTCCTGAGGTACTGGATCGCTACCAAAACACCTGGCGCTACCTGCATGTCGATGAGTACCAGGATACAAATCATGCGCAGTACCTATTTATCTCTCTTCTTGCGAAGCGATTTAAAAACCTCTGTGTCATTGGTGATCCAGACCAATCGATCTATGCATTCCGTGGTGCAGATATTAGAAATATTTTGGAGTTTGAGAAAGAGTATCCCGAGGCAAAGCGTATTAAACTCGAACAGAACTATCGTAGTACACAGATTATTCTCGACGCAGCAGATGGGGTTATCGATGCAAATCCTAATAGGCCGGAAAAGAAAATGTGGTCAGAGAAGAAAGAGGGGCCAAAGGTTGTTGTGCAGGAACTTGGAGATGAAAAGAAAGAAGCACTCGAGGCAGTAAAAGTTGCGAGTGAACTCCACCGTACCAAAGGTATTGCCTACAATGAGCAAGTAGTACTGTACCGTACCAATGCACAATCTCGCCTGTTTGAAGAAGCCTGCCTTCGCTTTTCTATCCCCTACCGCATTGTCGGCGGCCTCAAGTTCTATGCTCGCAAAGAAGTGAAAGACGTGCTGGCATACCTGCATGTCATCTTGAATCCATTCGATACGATTGCGCTACTGCGCATTATCAATGTCCCTGCACGAAAGATTGGACTCACAACGATGGGAAAAATCCAAGACTACGCATCGGGAAATATCATGAGCTTATGGGATGCACTACGATCCGTTCATATGATTGAAGGAGTCAATGCTCCTACAAAAGAACGCATAGCGCACTTCGTTGAGCTTATCGAACGATTCCAAGAGAAAGCAAAAACCGAAACAGTCGCTGAGCTCACCGGTCATCTGTTGCATGCTATCGATATGGAACACTGGCTTCGCGATGATACTGAGGAAGGAGAAACACGCTGGGAAAACGTTCTTGAATTGCAATCTGTCATGCAAAAATACGATGCCCTCGAACCACACCAAAGCTTGATGAGTTTCCTCGAAGAGGTATCACTCGTCTCAGAGGTCGATAAACTCCAGGACACAAACTCAGACGCGCTTACACTCATGACACTTCATCTCTGCAAAGGCTTAGAATTTGACCATGTTATTGTGGCTGGATGCGAAGAAGGAATCTTTCCACACAGTAACAGTATGTTTGATAAAGAGCAGCTCGAAGAAGAGCGCCGTCTTCTATACGTCGGTATGACACGAGCCAGAAAACACCTGCGACTCATGCTGACGAGGTCACGCATACTCTTTGGTCAGTCACAGGCCAATGCACCAAGTCGATTTTTAGATGACCTGCCCGATGCTGTAACAGAACGCAGAAGTGATGACGTGCTCAGTGCATTTGCCTGGGCTAGCAAGAATGCAGAACGCAAAATTCGAGGAGAAGACCCGCACGGAGAATTTAATCAAGATATCGATTTCTCTGATGATATGAATCAAGATCTTGAGTTACTGGAAGGTTCGCGCATAGCTCATCCAACGTTTGGCAAGGGAACTGTTGTCGCAATCCGCGGCGATATTATCGATATCAAATTTGACCAAGGAGGAAGAAGAACACTAGCACTCAGCATCGCACCACTCAAAATCATCTAACTAATATGAGTACGACGTGCCCCGTGCAATCGGTGGCCCGCTTAGGTCTATCCATGTAAAGCTTGTGACACCATCGGTCCAGGTAATATCACCTGCAGAACTTATGGTTCCTGGGTTATTAATGGTCACTTGCAACCTCGCACTCTGCGAACTTTGTGGAATAGCAATATCTCCGTATAACCTTAGCGTACGAGTGCTATTATCAATATCACCAAAACTTGCCGGAAGTGATGCACACGTTACTGTTATTCCTGCAACACTACAGGTGTGAATATCGCTACTACCATCGACACGCAGATACGGAGCAGTAACGGTAACGCCACCGGTAACACCAAGGGTAAAATTGATAGCAGTGACTTGAAGTGTTGCAGCTGCATGGCTGGTGACACCTGTCATGCGAAATGCGCCAATCTCCAGGCCATCCCCTGGCACAAGAAACGCTGACGTATCACCTGCATTTACAACACTGGTAATAGCACTTCGTGCAACGGTAGATGCAGCAAACGTATCCGAACTATCGGTAAATTGCTGATAATCTCTATTGCTCCAATCACCAATACCAATCACACCCATCTCATCAACCTGAATGCTACCCCCACTACTTCCTCCCTGGTCTTGTGCCTTTAAGACGCCACGAACATAGAAAGAATAACTCACCCGTTTTGGAATAATAATAGTCTGATTTTGAACACGGAGAACAAAGCGAGTACTGTTCTCCCGTGTAGCTCGTCCAAGGTAGCGACCACTGTCATCATAGACATTCAGAGCATCGAGTGATGTATTGGCAGCCACGAGATCGATGACAAATTTCTCGATGCGAAGCGGTTCTGTATCAGGAAAAATAGATGCACCACCAAGGATTTGTGTAACCTTTCCAAGAAGAAGAACAGCGCCGTCTGTTGACGTGTCGTTGAGATAGGGATCGTACATTACAGAAGATTCCGAAGAAACCGAGGAAGCCGAAGAAACCGAAGAGGTGGAAGCGAGCGATGCGGGCGCGCTGAAGACCGTACGTGCAGACATACTACTGTGGTTTTGCGCGTAGCGAAGGTCATCCAGCTCACCGTTGTTGTAGGCCATAAATGCAATAACAAGACGAGCCATCTGCCCCCGAGTCAGAGCAGAGCCAATGGCACTATCGGTTAAATGAACAGAGTGATGCTGCGCACTCTGTACATACGTCTCATACCACTCACCTTCGACCGTAAGCAAAGGAACATCGTAAATTCCTGAAAGGATTTTAAGCGCCTCTTCATACTTTACAGACCTAGTCGGTTCAAACGGCCAGAAGTCACTATCAATGCCAGGTAGTGCATTGCCGCGAACAATACCGAGTGCCTTTGCTCGACATACATAGGGGGCATACCAGCTCTCCGGGTCGACGTCGGGAAAGCAGCGACTGGAAGCAGAGTTTGTCTGTAGTGGCAACAGTGACATGGCAATCTTCATAAACTCTGCACGGTTAATAGAGACTCCTGGCTTAAACGTTCCATCCGGGTGTCCACCAAGAATGCCAAGATCTGTGAGAGTACCTACAGCAACTGCTGTCGGCCTATCGGTCGGTGCATCGGTGTACGGAAGTGTTTCTGCCTGGTACGTAATGGCAAAAACACTGGGAAGAAACAACGATAGTAACAATATACGCATCATAAGAGAGCTTAAGTATACCTAGTCGACATGCTTTGTCACACGTGCTCGCAATTTATTTCTACGTTTATAGTGCGTTTCTGAACGGAACAGTTCGACTAACTGCTCCCACAACTCATCATCAGTATCCCCAACAACATTGTGCTGAAAACAAATGGATCGAAATTGCTCAATATTGCGACGAAAAAGCCCCTCTATATCTCGTTGAAAAAGGGCAGTATGAGCTTCAATATCATTACGAGTAATAGGCTGACGCTTTTGTATATCAACCTGGATGCCATGAACAGTACGTATACGTTCCATCATAATAGTGATTTAAGAAATAAAACCCCTCCACAGCTTGGGAGAGAGTTCTTAGGCGTACGCTACGCGTTATGCTACAAGAACCTCCCCCGCTCGAGGTGAGCGTGGCGGAGTTTCCTGTGGCAAAACGCCAGTAAACATTAAGCGCACTATACAGCCGAAAGCTATACAGTCAAGAATCAAGAACTCAATTGATTAGCACACGCACGTGCGCAGTAAATACTAATCTGTTCAATGGCATAGCTCTTTTGTCTTTCTGACAATGCGTCAAGATCCGACTCAGAATGAAGAACAGTATATTGATCAGTAATGCCACGATACAGGAGTACTTGGATGCCCTCAGGGTTGGCCTCAAAGACTTCACGTAAACTCATAGAAAGGTGGGTAAAGAAAATAGATACAAAAAACGCCTCCTGATTGGAGACGGTGTGTAAACGCTGCTTCGAGAAGTTTACATGGCCACCGTCTCCGCGCTAAACGCGAAGCTCCAGTAACCAAAGAAAAACATCTGACTCATCATTTCGAAGGAATTTTACTGTTATGATAGGAGATGTCAACGAATACCATGGCAAACCTACAAGACCAAATCCGGCAATTTTGCTCAGAGCATAGCCTGAAACTTAATACAAATCTTGGGCAGCACTTCCTAATAGATCAAGCAGTATTGGATGCCATTATTGAATCTGGAGATATCCAACCAGAAGACCATGTTGTCGAAATTGGCCCAGGGATTGGCGTACTCACGAGAGAACTCCTTAAAAGAGCTTCCAAGGTTACCGCCATCGAACTCGATGACCGTATGATTCCACTGCTCAAACAATATGTGGAAGACCCTCTAAAAGCTAACAGGTATAAGCTAACAGCTATAAACGAAAATGCATTAAACGCCGCCATGCCCAGAGACACCTACAAAGTCATCGCCAACATCCCCTATCACATTACGTCGCCACTGCTCCGTCACATATACATGGAATCAACAGGAAAACCAACAAGCGCAACACTGCTGATTCAAAAAGAAGTAGCAGACCGCATTTGCGATAAAGACAATACCGACCTGCTTTCACTTTCTGTAAAACTCTTCGGCACTCCACAAAAAATCATCAATGTTCCACCCGAGGCATTCCTCCCGCCACCAAAAGTAGACTCTGCCGTTATTCATATCGAGTCATATGCAGAGCCGCTCGCAAGTAATGATGTCATCGATAAGATAATGCAGTTAGCCAAAATTGCCTTCTCGCAAAAACGCAAAATGCTCAGCAATAGCTTTAGGTTCCCTGGTGGTTTGGAACTTCTTTCTGCTGTAGATATAGACAAAAAACGCAGACCACAAACAGTATCTGTGCAGGAGTGGATCGCACTGGCAAAAGCAGCCATGCAATAGTGGGCAGCTATGCATCGGTTATCGTACAGCTTCCTCATCGGCTTTTTGAGTACCACATTTCTCTTGCAGTGGTATGAGCACCCAGAGTACACACGACTACTCCTCTGTACCCTCTGTCTCTTTTGCACCCTCTGCATCCTTGGTCGCCTGCTTATCGCCTCCACCTGTCTCGGCATAATCCTCTCCCTCCTCACCGTCTCCCACACCACCCACCTCACCTCGCCACAATCAATCGACTACTACGCAGATGGAACAGTGCAAACGCTCATCGGAACCATTGTGGACGAACCAGACCGAAGGCCTCTACATACGAAATACGCACTCCGTATAGATGGTCTTGAGGGAAAACTACTTGTCAGCGATTACCGCAACTGGCCCCGATACCAGTATGGTGACCGCATTCAAGTATCTGGAAAACTCGAGAGACCAGAGGCAATTGAAGACTTTGCCTACGACAAGTATCTCTCTCGCTACGGCATTTACGCTGTTATATACCGATCTTCAATCCTCCTAAAAGCGAAAAGCAATAACCAAACAACTCCTCAAAAAATACGAAGAAATCTGTATAGATTGAAAGAATCATTCGAACAGCGTCTCAATCTCCTCTTCCCCGAACCACATGCATCGTTCATGGCAGGATTACTTACCGGATCCAGAAAAGGAATACCCGACGACCTGATGCAGGCATTTAACGCAACGGGACTAACACATATCATCGCCATTTCCGGATATAATATCACCATTGTTATCACGGTCATTGCAGGGCTGCTCTTTTGGATTCCGCCACAATTTCGCATCATTCCGTCCATTGGAGCTATTGCACTCTTTACCCTCTTTGTAGGCGCAAGTGCTGCCGTCGTGCGTGCTGCAATTATGGGGTGTCTCGGGCTCCTTGCGTTGCAGAGTAACCGAAGCGGATCTATGCGGCTAACAATGCTTCTTACCGCCTTTTGCATGGTAATAGTGAATCCAAAAATTCTCTGGTACGACGCAGGGTTTCAACTCTCTTTTCTCGCGGTCATTGGCGTCACCGAGCTCGCTCCAATACTGCAGCCACTCCTCCGAAGGATTCCCCAGACACTCGGAATCCGTGAGGCGTTACAAATGACAATTGCAGCGCAACTCACAGCCGTTCCACTCATCAGCATGCTCTTTGGCCGCGTATCGCTTGTTGCACCACTTTCAAACATACTCGTTGCACCGTGCATTCCTCTTGCAATGCTGTTTGGGTGCATCGCAGTGATGCTCAGTGTCATTTCCTTACCCATAGCACTCGGAGTTTCTTACCTAGGTTGGCTATGTTTGGAATGGATTATTCAAGTCGCGCACGCAACCACACTGGTTCCACTTGCATCCATCAACCTTGCAATACCGCCATGGATGCTTATCCCCTACTACATACTTTTACTCCTTACCATTCGTAGAGGAGAACGCTCTTTGTCCCGGAGAGCCACGGAACAGGCATGCTTTTAATGGGTTTTTTGCCAGGAAACTTGAATGCGTGTGAGACCACTTTCGTCCCTGGCTGTAGTTCTTTATCGAACTTCTTCTGAAGCGTCTTCATGGCACCAGGCATAAGATAGAGAAAAATACACCCCGCATCTGACACATCCTGATGAAAGAAGTTTTTCATAACAAGGCGCACCGACTGTCTCGATTTCCATATCTTGAAACGTCCCCATGCATACACCGGAGGAGAAAGTTCAAACCCCTTAGCAACAATTCCCGGATACATCTCTTTTGCAATAATCAGGAGTCTGCCATCTCCTGCACCAAGATCGTATACCACCTCTTTCCCCCGTAACTCCGCAAATTCCACCATAGTACGTGCAACACCCATAGGAGTTGGAACATATGGTGCACGAAGAAAAAGAAAAGAAACCGCCATTACAACCAGAACAGCCACCCAAACAACGAGAAGCGCTATGATAATGTCAATTGGCTGCATAGGCCAAATAGTAGCAAAATTGACATAAATTTGCCTAATACTGAGAATTGTACATTTTATATAAATATGTTATAATATACATATAACCAGTTTTTACTTCTTTCCCCTCCTACCGTCATGGCTAATCGCCAAACGTATGTCATTGGTGCACTTGGCGTCCTCGTAGGCATGGTTGTTGGTGCGAACTCCGCCCAAAACGCAACGATGGTTTCCTTCTCGGGTACCGACCCGAACTCGGAAGTCATCCAAAACATGCCAAATCTTCGCCGCGCTTCGGGTATTCTCCGCTGGCGCAGTGACGAGAACCCTGGTGGCACTGTGTACTCACGCACTGTTCAGCGTTATACACAGCCACGCCGTGTGCTCTTTGGCGAAGGATACATTGGTACGCTCCGCGATAATCGCGTCGGTGATACTCGTGTATTCCAGTCAGCACCTACAGTTCGTGGAGGCTCTGCAATGCAGCGCCAAGGCGTTCCTGAGTGCGACGAATTCAGTGGACAACGTTATACACGTTGTCTCGAAGCCCTTATTAACGGGGAACCGTATGAGGCAAACTACTTCCCGACGAGTTACTAGAAAATTCGAGAGTAGTTTCACACAAACACAAAAAGGGTACTGCGATAGCAGGGCTCTTTTTGTTTATACGATGAACATTATTTCAAATCCTTCTCAATTCTTCTTTGAGCGTCAAAGCCAAGATAAATATCTGACCATAACAATATCTGATACCAACGTCTCATTTCTGGATCCCCATTAAGTAATCCACGATCTCCTGTTAGGATTATGCGACTTGAAACTCTCATACGTGCCACCTCTAACTCTTCTATTGTTGTAGCAGTATTGTATGCGTGATGAACTCCATCTACCAACCCCCTCTCTGTCTCAGAGAGTTCAGATCCCAATTCACAACCAATGTTAGAAGCTAATTCCTCAGGTTTCATATCCAATATTATAATAGTTTATCGCGAAGGGCGGCTTTGCCGGCCTGGAGCGATACCGTAAAAGGGAAGGAGAGCTCATGAGAGGAAACCGCAGGTTTCCTTTCATGAGATTGGCAGCCCGAAATTGGGAAGATGCGAACTTTCTTGAGGAGTTTATACAGTGGTTTACTCTGCTGTGCATCAATTAGATAATAATTTGGCAAATTTCATTCATAAGTAATTTTGCCTTAATATACATATGTTTTGAGATTTACAGATAAGTTTTTCCGTAGGCGAGAAGGTTTTACACTCATTGAGTTACTCATTGTCATAGCCATTCTTGGCATATTATATTCGTTTGCATTTTCTTATCTCACAGGCTTTATGGAAGATGCTAGATTTGCAAGAGCAAAGGCAGAATTATCGCAAGTTGCAAAAGCGACTCAGCAATGGGTTATTGCTCATGGTGGCGTTTGGCCAGATGACGTGGATCGCGCTATCCCACCTGGTATTCAGGAGTATCTTGGTCCTGGAGAGTGGCCAGAAGCTCCTTGGGAGGGGTCTGTATATGATTGGGATAATGCAACGGTAGGTGGTGAAACGTATTATCAAATTTCTATTCGCTTCTGTCCCCTTGGGCAACCTAGCCAATGTAACTTTCCAGACCAAGATTGGGCAGACGATTTCGATTATTATAGTAGCGTGTACTTTTGCATGGGTGGTCCTTGTAGAGCACACCCCAATAAGCCTGTTAGCCACCCTGGTTACTGCTTGAACTGTCAGTAAGAGAGGATCTTAAAACCTCAACATCTGCCACACAGGCACACCAAAACCTTTTGCTAGCTTTTCCAGTGTCAGCACACTAGCAGTTTTAGGGTTTCTGCTCTCAAGATTCTGTAGGTAGTTCGTGCTTATAGCTGCTCTTCGTGCCAGTTCTTCTTGCGTAAGATCGTGCTTTGCTCGTAAAGAGCGAATGTGCTCACCAAGCCTCAATCGAATATCCTTACTCATTCCTATAGTGTCTATAGACCACCTTCTATTGACCACTATCTATAGAATGGGTATAATAGTGAGATGAAACAAGCAACATTTAAACAGACAGGCGTGTACAGCAAGAAGCCACCAAAGACTGTGCAAAATGTGGAATCTGAGACGGTAGTTGTAGAACTTACTTCCAAGAGATACAAGTTGATGATGCTTTCTGGTGATGTGCTCATATATGGAAGTATTGCTTTTACGTTTTGGCTATTCACAGAAACAGCTCAAAAACTGCTTGGTTGGGGTCTTGGTTTGTGGATTGCATTGGTTCTATTTGCTGTTGGTATTATTCTCGGTTGCACTGGTCGTTTCCTTGCGTGGTGGAATCATGGTTAAGCTGTGAGTTGTGATATAATGCACCACTATGTCGTATGACAAAGTATTGCCAGAGGTTGCATTGTTCTTACAAAGCTTTCCACAAAAGAGGAGTGATGCTCCTACGGATAGGCATTATCCAACTTGTCGGACAATGTATTGTTTTCGTTGTTGCTTTCCAACAGATCACTATCTCGAAGGAATACTTGTCGATCACATCAATGTCATAAAAGAAAAAAGAAAACGCCCTGTCGTCTACATGTGTGATCTCTGTAAGCAGCTACGATTCTTTAAATATTCAGCTGCTCATCCTCCTGTTTTCACTCCAATCAAGTATCGTTTTTCTGGTGATGCATCGGTGTACAGTGCACCACGAGAATACCCTATGCATAACTGCTTTATGCAAACTCGGTATTTTGTTTTTTGTGAGCTAGAAAAATAGAATACTGACCCCCAAACATAGTCGTTACAAACAGGGGACAAAAAGTGAATTGAGCGCACGGATTTTAAATGTGCATACAATGCTGTGTCGATGGCACGGAAGCCTTCGACGCATCGGCAACCGCTCAGCGAGGACGAAGACGCTCGCGCCTGTGGCGCTGCGTCTGAGTCTGTCCCCCGACTAAACAATGTCGGGGGAGTAACTCCAGAACTGATGTACTTTGGAGCAGACTATCTGGTACTTAATTTACTTCCTCTGGTGCATGAGACAGAGACAAGATCACTCGACATTATCGGTAAACTCTTTGGCTCCGATGATGGTGAGATTGTATGGGGTGATGGACTGAAGCTTAGCAAGTTTCTTTCAGATAAGACTAGAGGACGTCCTAGGCTGTACTTTAGTTCTGGTCGCCATAATCTGTTTTGTATTGAGCGAGTTGATGAGGATAGTGATCTGAAAATGAATCTGGGGTACAAGTACGATTACCGTCTCAGTTTCTATAGTGCGTTCTTTGCAAGTATCAGATTAGGTCTGTTTCGTCCTGAAGATGTAATCAGTTTGATACTCGATGATATTCGTCGTAGTCGTATTCTCTGTTCAGTATCTCGGTTAGATGTCTGTGCCGATATACGAAACATGCAGGTGGTGGAAGTATTTAATGGGGTAGAGATACTGTCGAAAGACAAGGCGAAGAAGTTTAGTTTCTTAGAAGCAGACCAAGCGCTCACGGAAGTCGAGACAATCTACTACGGCAGTTCTCCTACAGACTGGCAGGGTCGCATCTACGACAAACGATTGGAGATTACGAAAGAGAATCCAAAGAGGAACAAACCGAGCAAAGAAGACCTATTCCCAGACTACTTCGATGACACTGCTCCCATTACGAGAGTGGAGGTAGAGATGCGTGGAGCCTGTCGGGATTTTGAGATTGATCTAAAAGCAGCGCTAGATATCGAAGTACAGCTTGGTTTGTTCTGTAGTTTCCTGCAAGGCAAGTATTGTAAATGGGCAGTGGCTGAATTTGTCCGTCGAGAGATGCGAGATCGTGGCTTTGCTCTTTGGGACGTAAAGCGAAAGACACTGACGACAGATCGTCTCAGCAACATGCCAGCGATTTGGCAGTATCGCAGTCGTGGGGTGAATTTGTCTGAACGTGTTGGAAGAACGCTTGAGGAGCTGAATACGATCTGCGAGGAACTGCCAAACACCCAACCTTCCGACGACGTTAAATATGCTGGCTGTGAGTGATGCACGTCGGCTGCTTGGAGATGACGGAAAATATCTGACCGATGAACAGGTAGAAACACTGGTGCAACAACTTACCGTCATCGCAGACATGACACTCGACATCGTCATACAAGACTTGGTATCGTAACTCTCCTATGAACGCTGTCTCCATTCTTCGGGTATCGACAAAGAAGCAGATGGAAGGCGAAAGTATTGGGCTGCAACGTGAGCAGAATCAGCAGTATTGTGAACGTAAAGGTTACACAATCTGCAAAGAGTTTGAGTTTGCCGAGTCTGCCAGTGGTACGCAGAAACGAAAGGAATTTGAGCAGGTGCTGGAGTACTGTGCGAAGCACCATAAGACAGTGAGTGCTGTTGTGATTTGGAAGGTCGATCGCTTCTCAAGAGGTGGACTCCATGACTACTACAATCTTAAACAAGTACTCGGTGGCTACGACATCAGTTTGGAATCAGCAACAGAGGCACTGGAGGACACGGCAATGGGTGAGATGATGGAAGGGTGGCTTGCTCTCAATGCACGGTTTGAAAATCGTGTGCGAGTGGATAGGACGATTGGTGCTGAGAAGCGATTAACTGCACAGGGGTATTGGTGTCGCCCTGCTCCGACAGGGTTTATTAACGGTAAAGTCATGGTCGATGGAAAACGTCGTCCTGTGCTCCTGAGAACGCCTGACGAGAAGCAGTGGAGCTTGTTGCAGTCTGGGTTGCAAAAGCAGCTCACAGGAGCCTACACGCTCTCAGACACTGCCAAGTGGCTACGATCAGAAGGCTTTGTGAGTAGGAATGGTAAACCGATCTCGGTGCAGACATGGGAGAAAATTTGTAGGAATCCTGTGTACGGAGGACTCTTGCAAGAAAAGTGGACAGACGGTAAGCTCATCAAAGCCAAGTTCGAGGGAGCACTAACGCCTGTGCAGTGGCAGGAATTGCAAACAGTACTCGATGATCGTGGCAGAAAGCAGACAGTACCAAAGCGAGTACAGAAGCACCGTAGTTTTCCTCTCCGTAGGTTTCTGCGATGTAGTGGGTGCGGTGGTCTTTGTCGTGGTTATCCGAGCATTGGTAAGTCTGGCAAACGCTATTTCTATTACGATTGTCCCAGTCCACAGTGTAAGTTTCGAGTGCCAACGGAAGAAACGCATACCCTCTACAAAGAGAAGCTACAGGATATGACTCCATCTGGTGGTGTGCTGAATCTCTTTCGGGCAATCGTGGAAGAAGCGTGGGAGAAGAAAATTGAGAGCTTTCAGCGTTCATCTGGCGATACAAAAGAACAGCAATCAATACTTATCAAAGAACAAGCAGACATCGTGCAGCTTCTGAAACAATGTGCAGATAATCCTGCATTGGTAGCTCAGCTCAAAAGTGATTATCAAACGACAGAACAGAAGATCGAAGCACTGAAAAACCCCAAAGAGAAACCTGCGTTTTTGAAGTATGACAAAACGGAGGTTCTAGACCGTTGCTGCAATTACCTAAAAACTGCTGACGAACTCTGGGGAAAATCGCCTGTAGAAGCCCAATATCGCTTTCAGTACATGACATTTCCTGATGGTATTTCGTATGACTGTTTGCAAGACAAGCGAACCCCAAAAGTTTCGCTTGTCTATGCGGCTTTAGGAGAGATTCAGAACGGTGATTCAAGTTTGGCAGCCTCAAGGGGAATCGAACCCCTGTTACCAGGATGAAAACCTGGCGTCCTAACCATTAGACGATGAGGCCACCGACGCAGATTTAAGCATAAATTCGCTTATATTTCCATATATTGCGTACTTTTTATTATTATGGTATAATAACTACGAAATATGGGAACACCAACAACCACTCAAACCGTACGAACAGCAGGGAGCATCTTTACCCTTATTGGGGCACTTATTGCACTGACTGGCTCACAGATGAAACTAGAGGCACAACTCCTTAGTCAGCAAGATGTTTTGCTTGCTGCTGCACCACAAACGAGTAGTAGTAGTGCAGTACTCGCCTTTGGCATGCTCATGATGCTTATTGGATTTGGTCTCCATGCCTGGTATGTCGTAAACAAAGATGAAGGAAAACCTGTACCTGTTCATCCTGCTGCAAAAAAGCTACCTCGCAACTCGCGAAGACAAGCAGATGTGATTTGGGTGGAACGAACAATTCGGTTCTAAAATTCGTGCTTTCTTCCTTCGGCATCTCGATGGTATTTTCCGAACTCATCAATGTTTCGAACGAGGTCGCCACTCATCACAGGACCGTCGGTACACAGACGAATACCCAGTGGATCGACGCAGCAATTTCCGCACACACCAAACCCGCACTTCATGTACCGTTCAAGCGATAGTGAGCACGGTACCTTATGCTTGTCGCAAACAGTGAGAACGGACTTCAACATCATTTCGGGTCCACAGGCAAAGACTTTATCAATCGGAGCTGCAGCAGCGGCAAGAAGGTGATCCAACACTTCCGTGTTGTAGCCCTTGTGCCCCATCGATCCATCATCTGTAGAGACATGAAGACTACAGTGCTGAAGCCCCTCTAACTCTTCCAGGTAGAGCAGATGCTCTTTGCCACGCGCACCGACAATCGCCTCGAGCGTGCAGCCATTCTTCACGGCTTCTGACGCAACAAAGTACATCGGAGCAGCACCGTAGCCACCAGCGACAAGGACAATATGGTCTCCAGCATCCCATTCGTAATAAGTGCCAAACGGACCACGGAGCCCAACAAGATCGCCAACGTTTGAATGCGTAAGCACCTTCGTCATCTCGCCAACCGCAAAGAAGGTAATCTTTGTCTCTGCACCATCATCGTACGCAACGCTCATGGGCACTTCGTCAATACCCGGGAGCCACACCATCACAAACTGACCGGGCTTTGCTCCGAGCGATCCGTCGAACGTAAACGTTTTCACCATATCAGTCTCAACCCGAATCTCTTTGATGCGGTATGTTTTGGGAAGCCGAGACTGAAGAGGAATAGAAGACATTACAGTTTTCGGGAAGCAAGCTCTCTATGCATTCCTCCAACAAGATCAGCAATATGATCCACACCTTCATTCGTACACCAGTACTGCATTTCGTCACACACCTTATGGAAAACATCAGCCCCCCGCTTCGACACTGCTGTTCCAATACCAATCAATGTTGCACCGGCAAGCATGAGCTCGATGGCATCCTCTCCGGAAGCTACACCACCAGTACCGATAATCGGGCACTTGCCGCCTGTTGCCTTGTAGACATCAGCAATGCATTTGACCGCAATAGGTTTGATGGCAGGGCCAGAGAGGCCGCCAACTTTATTAGCGAGGATGGGCATGCGGCTTCGTAAGTCAATCGCCATGCCAGGACCTACGGTGTTGATGACCGTAAAGCCAGCTGCGCCTTCTGCCTGACACGCTTTTGCTATGACACCAATATTCTCCACATTTGGAGAAAGTTTGATAAACATCGGAATGTCATCTCCCAGTACCGCACGTACTGCCTTCGTGACCTTCGCTGCATCCGGCGCACTGCACGCAAACGGCTTTCCAAATTCATCTTCGACATTCGGGCAACTAATGTTCACCTCAAAGGCATCTGGCTTCAGCGGCTTGATAGCCTCTGCGGCTTTGGCAAAGTCATCGATCTGTCCGGCAACAATGTTAGCAATCAGTGGTACTGGATGATCTTCCATATACACACTGATCTCCTCTTTTGCTTTCTCGGGTCCGGCATCGGGAAGCCCGACAGCGTTGAGCATCCAGTGCTCTGTTTCGATGATCGTCGGATTTCTGTGTCCTGCATGCGCCTTTGCCCAGAGCGATTTCGTTGTGATGCCCCCTGCACCATTTCTAGCAACTTCTTTCCATCCGGCAGCCGTGATACCCCAAATACCTGAGGCAAGCACCGTTGGGTTTTCAAAGGTGATGCCGAGGACTTCCTGGGAGAGGTTCATGTGTAGAAGGATTATGAATTAAGACGTAAGAATTATGAAGAGTATTTCCTCTGTAATTGACTATGCAACCACAACTTCTTACCATGGACTGTATGAATAACAATGCACAACACACGTGGAAGTCTCAATG
This sequence comes from Candidatus Peribacteria bacterium, assembly GCA_020632295.1. Classification (GTDB taxonomy): domain Bacteria; phylum Patescibacteriota; class Gracilibacteria; order Peribacterales; family Peribacteraceae; genus UBA2170. The sequence goes on along the minus strand of JACKFU010000001.1, from coordinate 531,638 downwards.
GTTTTTTATTCTCGCATCCGTTGGAGCGGCCGCTGGGCTCGGCAACCTATGGCGATTCCCGTATATGGTGTATGAAAACGGAGGTGCGGTATTCGTCTTTGCATACATCGTCTGCCTCTTTGTCATGATTATTCCACTCATGATGACAGAAGTAGCCCTAGGCCAAACACACCGAAAAGAATTCGTAGCACTACTTGGTGAAAAGGCTGGATGGATCGGAAGAACCGCAGGGTGGATGATGGTGCTCCTAATTGTGCTTCTACTGGGCTATTACACACCGGTTGCTGCTTGGGGACTCGATTACCTTTACCATAGTTTTGCACTCCCCTGGGCAGGAAACACCGAAGGGTTCTTCTACGGAAACATTTTGCAATTAACAGATTCACCGGAAATATTTGGAGGATATTCTGCACCGGTTATTTGGGGGCTTGCCATTGCATACCTGACCGTCTTCTTTTCAATATTCCAGGGCATACACTCCATTACTCGAGTAATTAAATGGACCGTATCACTCCCAATGATTTTGCTAGGTATTTTATTAATCAATGCAATGTTCCTACCAGGAAGCGCAGATGGGTTTCGCTATCTTCTCATTCCAGACTGGTCCAAGATAGGCTCTGTACTTGTGTGGAAAGATGCAGCATCACAAGCATTTCTCTCAGCAAACGTTGGCCTCATTATCACCGTTTTTTATGCGTGCTTTAATGAACAAAAGACAAACATTGCTCGTTCAGCACTCTTTGTTGCACTGGGTAATGCAAGCGTCAGCTTTCTCGCTGCGTTCGCAATATTTGGCACGCTAGGATACATGGCATTGCAGCAAGGTGTACCAATTACCGAAGTAGTAGCTTCTGGTCCAACACTTGCCTTTGTTGCGTTTCCAAAAGCACTAACCGTCCTGCCATTTGGCAGTAAAATATTTTCGTTCTTCTTCTTTCTCACCATATTTACCCTCGCAATAGACACGATATTTGCAGCAATGGAGGTAGTTGTTGCAACACTACGATCTGAGTTTAACTGGATAAATGCATACTCCAGAGAAAAAGTCATTGGCGTATGCTGCGTACTATTTTTTATCTGGTCACTGGCATTTGCAGGAGGAAATGGCCTATATAGGCTAGACGCACTAGATCATGGTTTATGGGCACACCTCTTTTACTGGGCTGTCATTCCTCAGATTATTATCATTGGTTGGATGGTACCAATATCCGCATTACGAGAACGGATTAACGCTGTTTCAGCCATTACAATTGGCCCGTGGCTTGATGGCATTGTAAAATATGTTGCACCAATGTTCTTGCTCGCTGTATACATCTCTTCGTTACCGAAAGAATGGACGGAGCCATATGGAGGATATGATCAGGCATTTTTACATACCTGGATGACAGCACCAATTGTTGGCGTTGTTATTCTGAGCATGCTGCTTGCTACAAGAAAAGTACAACCTACTGCACCACTGCCTTCATAAATCGCGCAAAGAGTGGCTGTGGTCTGTGCGGTCTGCTCTTAAATTCTGGATGGAACTGCGACCCCAGCATAAACGGATGGTTTTTAATTTCCACAATCTCCATCAGCTTCGTCTCTGGCCATTCGCCAGAAAAGATAAGACCCTTGTCTTCCAGTTTCTTTCGGAACGTGTTGTTAAACTCGTAGCGATGACGGTGTCTCTCGGAGATCTCCTCCTCTCCGTATGCTTCGTATGCTTTTGTCCCATGTTTAATCTTACACTTATACGAACCAAGTCGCAGCGTTCCACCTTTTGCCCGTCCTTTATGTTGATCTGGTAAGAAGTGAACGAGGTATTTACTGCGGGGAAGTTTCTCCTCTTCATCAAACTCTTCACTGGTGATCTGTTCATCTTTCAACATACTACGCGCAAATTCAATGGCAAGAATCTGTGACCCAAGACAGAGGCCAAGGTACGGAATCTTCTTGGTGCGAGCATACCTGGCTGCAGCAATCTTTCCTTCGATACCACGAATACCAAACCCACCTGGAACCACCATGCCTTTACAAGACTTGAGAAGATCCCATGTCTCTGGGTCTTTTGCTTCCAGCTTCTCACTATCAATCCAGACAATGTCTGCTTTGTATCCCTCATGCACAGCAGCAGTTTTTATAGCCTCTACAACACTCAAATAGGCATCTTCCAGGTGCGTGTACTTGCCAACCATGGCGATGCGTACATCGCCATTGGCTGCCTCATGGCGAACCGCCCCTGCCTCCCACTGCGACATATCAGGTTGCAGATCATTGAGTCCCAACTTCTCCCCAATGACCTGAGCAATCTTATGTTTCTGAAGCGCAAGAGGAACATCGTAAATACTCGAGAGTGTCTGTGCAGGAATAACCGCCGCACGATCCACTGAACAAAATCGACTAATTTTATCCAGCAAGTCTTTTGGAACGCGGTAATCCGCCCGCGCTAGAATCATATCCGGCTGCAAACCAATACGCCTCAGTTCGCGCACAGAGAGCTGTGTAGGCTTTGTCTTCAGCTCTTTAGAGCCTTTAAGGTACGGCAGAAGCGTAAGATGAATATGGTAGATATGCTCTGGGCCAAGATCGGTTTTTAGTTGGCGCACTGCTTCAAGAAACGGTTCTCCCTCAATATCCCCTACCGTTCCACCGATTTCCACCATCATAATATCGCATTTGCTCTTCTCAGCTGCGGTCAAAATTCGCTGCTTGATGGTATCTGTGACATGAGGAACCACTTGCACAGTTCCACCAAGGAAATCCCCTTTGCGTTCACGTGTTAGAACATCTTGATAGATCTGCCCCGTAGTAACGGTAGATAACTTACTCATCGGCTCATCGATAAAACGCTCGTAGTGACCAAGATCTAAATCGGTCTCTGCGCCATCATCCGTAACAAACACCTCACCATGCTGAAATGGACTCATGGTACCGGGATCTACGTTGAGATATGGATCCAACTTCTGGACAAATACCTTCAATCCAGACGCTTTCAAAATAGCGCCGACACTGGCTGCGGCAATCCCCTTCCCAAGACTGCTACAGACTCCACCGGTAACAATGATAAAGCGAGGATTCATGTGAAAAATGGGCAATTCCTATTGGGGGAAGCCCGCTGAAAAGATTACCGCATTTTCCGTAAAAATCAAGCAATCTGGTTACAATACCGCGTATAGGCATTGGAAAGAAAGCTTGGAAGCTTAATATCAACTTTTTGACACTGTTTTACATGATTGGCATATGCCGTATGAATAGTTTTTTGGGGGACACCTGCATCAATCCATAAGCGTTCAAGGCAAGGCAGAGTCTGTCGCATATGGTCAAGAACTTCATCATAATCTTTTGCAAGATGCACAAAGTTTCGCACCCAAGGCCTAGCAACAGAAGGAAGTTCATCTGACGAATCTGAAATCATCATTTGGGTTTGTGCATATGCACCTGCATAAAAATGATCCCCTCCTAACCCTCTGCCATCAACCCAATACATCGGCAAGGGTAGCGAATTTGCCAAACTCACTTTGAGTTTCGAAAGCACGCGTTCGTAGTCAGTCCCGTCCCCACCCACATTCACAATGGGAATGCTATGAAGGTACTCAAGAAACGTCTGACGATATTCTATTTGATCTCCAACAAAAAAGAGAAGTGCTTCAGAGTCAAAGTCTGGCTTTTCCCCTACTTGCTCAAAATCCATACCAATGCTGATACGCAAAAAATTGTTCTGAGAAGCCATACGACGAGCGGCCTCCATAATGCCAGGCCCATTCCCGTCCATAATTGCTATCGCAGTGTCATCGTTGAGTACAGCAGGCAATCCTTGTCCAAATGCATGTATAGTATCTTGAAAGTATGTACACGCCTCAACCCGACTGGCACCAAACATGGCTATTCCCAAACCATTATTGCGAAATCGATCGTAGTGGTCCTTTGCATCTGGCGAGACAAACATATTCTTGTAGAACTGACGGGGGGTCTCCATGCCATCAACACTCTTTGGCCACCAGATAAAATCGGCACCCTGGTGTTCAAGCTCCATCAACTTAAGATGTAAACCCTGGTCCATGTAAAAGTTATGTTTCGGTCTATTTTCCGGAAAACCTTCAAAAGCACATTTGGGGGTTCGCATTCCCTTAAAAATAAAAGTGCGGATACCCTCATTAAACAATGCTTCAAGGTGTGATGCAGAAGGAAGATTGTGCGTGATAAGCATGCGACCATTCGCACTCGTTTGTTCTAACAGCTTCGTCAATACAGCATGATCACTGGGCTCTATTCTTGATCCATGAGATACCGCACTATTAATAGCATCCTTTTGCCAAGAATAATGTTTCTCCCAAGGAACGTGAGTAACACCATCAATACACACAACCGTTGCAGCACTCTTTCGCACAGATGGTAAGGAACTCAGATCTGAGAACCATCTCTCCATGTGCTTTTGCTTCAGGGGTACAAGGTCTACCACGGAGGTTCCTTCTTCATGGATGCGTCTGATAGTTTCGGAAGATTTTTTGCGAAAATGCGTCGTTGCTGATTCCGGACCTTCGTAAAAACGTAGTGAGACACGCAGATCGCTACGCGAAACAACCTCGTTACCTAAATTGACTACCTCGACTTCACGCCCCCTCCCACCACGTAGGCCTGTGGATCGATTTTCATCAAAGAGCACAGCACCCAAATGTCTACAACTTGCTTCCATCTCTCGCTGAATAATAGCTCTATGGGGACCAGTAGAAATAGGGATAACCGATACGAGACCTTCTTGTGGTGCTAACGTGGCATCAGGCGGAACAGAACGATTGACGCCCTGGAATCGTCGAATACCGCGACGACCATAACTAAGAACGTATTGCCGATGTGTACCATCCTGCAGTCTTCGTTCATCAAGGTCATACTCTATAGAGCTATGAATGGGTACATGAACGAGATTGGTCTCAGGATCTATGGTTGCACGTTCTGGTAAAGAGATCTCATGCCTATATTCTTCAAGTTGTTTAGCACAAAGTGGAATTGCATCATCAAGGAGGATGAGTCTTCCCATCTTGATGCGCTGCATAGAACGGATAGTGGAAAGCCATGGCTCATCACGCAGCGATATCACCTCAATAGGAAATGCGTACCGATTGGGACCATCTGATATACCATCGGCCAGATCAACGTTCGTCTCAAGAAGCATTTGGCTATGAGAACTGCGATCCGCGTAATCAAGCTGTGATGGATCATGACGAATAATATCGTTTATTCGTCCGATTTCCGCTTCTTTCATGCTTACAAGCAAATCTCCATGTAACGAGGGAGCGCGATACGTACTATTATGTTGAATGGAGCCTTTCGGAATAAATTCCGATGAATCAATAATATGCATAAAGGCAGGCATACTACGATGATATTTGGCTTTTGCAAAACAAAAAGCTGGCTTCTAGCCGAGGAGTCCATTAGCCGAGTACAGACCGACCGTCAGAACAGAAACGATGGTCATCAGCTTTACGAGAATGTTGATGGATGGACCAGAGGTATCCTTGAACGGGTCACCAACGGTATCACCAACAACAGCTGCCTTGTGGCAGTCGCTGCCTTTTCCGCCGAGGTTTCCAGCTTCAATGTACTTCTTGGCGTTATCCCATGCACCACCGGAGTTCGCCATGGAAATAGCAAGCAGAACACCGGACACAAGCGCTCCAGCAAGAAGTCCACCAAGGGCTTCGGAACCAAGAACGTATCCAACGGCAACAGGAGAGGCAACCGCCATAAGACCTGGAATAATCATTTCGCGAATGGCTGCGGCAGTTGCGATATCTACACAGCGTGCCGAGTCACCTTGTGCAGTCCCCTTCATAAGACCTTTAATCTCCTTAAATTGACGACGCACTTCCTCAATCATCGAGAAAGCAGCACGTCCTACCGCATTCATGGTCATAGCAGAGAACATGTACGGCAATGTTCCTCCAAGGAGAAGGCCAATAAGGGTATTTGGATTCATCAAGTTAATAGCGCTGAGATCTGCTGCCTCAGAGAACGCAGAAAAGAGAGCGAGAGCTGTGAGTGCTGCAGAGCCAATAGCAAATCCTTTTCCAATAGCGGCAGTCGTGTTTCCAGCACTATCGAGAGCGTCGGTGCGACTGCGAACAGCCTTTGGCAAGGATGCCATCTCCGCAAGTCCTCCTGCGTTATCGGCGACAGGGCCATAGGCATCAACAGCAAGAGAAATTCCAAGCGTCGAAAGCATACCAACGGCAGCAATAGCAATGCCGTAGAGACCAGCCTGTGCATATGCAATACCAATGGCAATGACGATGAAGAGAACCGGCAAGAATGTGGAGACATATCCTAAAGCAAGACCTGAAATAATCGTGGTTGCTGCGCCAGTTTTAGAACTATCGGCGAGTTGCTTTACGGGCTTATAATGATCGGATGTGTAGTACTCCGTGAGAAGACCAATAATAAGACCGCAGATAAGACCACCGACCATCGCAACAAACACACCAAACCAGACATCAGCTGGAAGCATGGTATTGGCAAGAAAGAACGTACCGATAATCACCAATGCGGATGCAAGAAATAGTCCGTTTTTAAGGGCACCATGAACATTATTACTTCCCTTCTTTGTGCGAACAACAAAGGTTCCGATAATAGAAGAGATAATACCAAGTGCACTAATATAGAGCGGGAAAAGAACAGCGGTTTCAACATTCTCCCACGTCAATGTCATACCAATAAGCATTGCAGCGAGAAGAGAACCAACATAACTCTCAAAGAGATCTGCACCCATTCCAGCAACATCGCCAACGTTATCACCAACGTTATCGGCAATAACTGCAGGGTTTCGAGGATCATCCTCAGGAATACCCGCTTCTACTTTACCGACCAAATCAGCACCAACATCTGCCGCTTTTGTGTAAATACCACCACCGACACGTGCAAAGAGAGCAACAGACGATGCACCAAACGAGAAGCCAGTAAGTGCCTGCAACGTATCTGCAAGAGAGAGTCCCATCACCTGAAGCAGATATACCATCGCACCAACAAGACCAACAATACCAAGTCCAACAACGGACAGACCCATAGTTGCTCCGCTTAAGAAGGCAATGCGCAATGCTTGACCAAGACTGGTACGAGCGGCCTGGGTTGTGCGCACGTTTGCAGCCGTTGCTGTACGCATACCAATGAATCCAGCAAGAACACTACAGAGTGCCCCAAGAATAAAGCTTCCGGTCGTTGTTGGTGTACCCCACTCACCCGTTTTTGCGCTTGCAATGCCAGTATCAAGGAAAATAAAGAGGAGTGCGCCAACGACAACAACAAAGATACCAATCACACGATACTCTCTGCGCAAGAACGCCATAGCACCAAGGCGAACCTGGTGAGCAATGCCACGCATTTTCTCTGTTCCAGTTCCACGCATACCAATAAGAATACGAAAGACCGCTGCCGTAAGAAGGGCAACAATACCGGAAGAGAAGATGGTCATTAATGAATTGCTAAAGGGGTCTGTAAAAACGGAGAGCATTAATCAAGAGGGGAAAATTCTGGAGCATTGTATAGGAGCAAGCAAATGCATGCTACAAAAAAACACCGCCAGGGAGATCTGACGGTGCTTTGATTTCAGATGAAGATGCGTTCTTAGCGGCTGCTATTCTCAATTTCATTGAGAACATCTCGATCACGATTCGTAACATCGTCTTCGATGTTGTTCTCACGAATATCACGACGGGTTGGACGATCCCAGAGCCAGCTTCCGAAATTATCATCGCTACCACCGCGACCAGTAGTCACGAGTGAAAGTGGAAGTCCAGCGTATGGGCTTACACCACGGCGACGAACATCTCCAGAAACGTTAAGAACACGGTAATCAACACCACGGAGGTATCCAAGAACGTGGCGACGGTAGTTACGCTGTGCTGCACGAACCTGTGCGCGTGCAAGGAGGCTGCGACCGGTTGTGTCTGCTGTAGAGGAACCACGGTGCATGTTTGCAAGCTCTAAGATTGAGCTAAATGCATCTGCGTACAGCTCGCGGATTTCTGCGCGCTGACGAAGCGTAGTGGTTGTAACAGGTGGCGTTGCGTGAACGTACGCAAATGCCGGAGTGGCAGTTCCCGCAAATAGCGCAAGAGCGGAAGCAGCCGAGATAAGAGAACGCGTGATCTTCATAGTAAATGGCTTAAAAAAATAAGAAAGGAGAATAACGTAATGCCATGATACGTAAAATGCAAGCAAATTGACAACAGGTTTTACAGAGTTTTATGACAGCTTTCGTACACGGGTCTTCATGCGCTTTGTCGCTCTGGAAGCTGTTTTTTTTGCCCTCTTCACGCTACGCTTGGCCGTTTTTGCTGCTTTTTTCTTCCCTTTGCCAAGAGCAGTATCGAGTTCTTTTTTGGCATCATCTACGGTTTTTTTCGCAAATTGCTTCGCTTTGGTCACGTTTTTCTGCACCTCATCACTCTCGATAAATTCCTGGATTTGCTTGGCAAGCTTCTTTCCATCCTTTTGCAGATGATCACCAAGGAGCTTGGCAGCTTCTTCTGCGTCCTTGGCATTAGCGATTTGATCGCGGAGTTTCTTATTACTAAAGAGGTAACCAGCAGTAGCACCACCGAGCGTACCGAGAAGGAGGGAAAGCTTTTTCATGAAAATGAATGGGAAAGTGGCCTCAGTATATCAAATCTCATCAAGAGATACCATCACTACTGTACCCGTCATACGATCTGTCAGTTCGGCACCCTCTGCATCCAGCGTTTTAGGACTGATGACAATGCGTTTTGGGCAACCAATAAGATCGGCATCAGCAAGCTTTTGCCCAACAGATGCTTCAAGACGATCGTCAAGAATGGCAGATGAGCCTGAGGCAATGAGCTTCTTATAGAGTGCTATTGCTTCTTTATATGCAGCATCCTCCTGTGTCTTTGCAATCGGAACAATATGCACAGAGGCAGGACAGAGTTCTCCTGGCCAACGCATGCCCTTATCATCAGCAAATGCTTCTGTACAAATACCCAGCAGCCGTGAGATGCCAATACCATAGCACCCCATAAGTATGGGATACTGCTTGCCCTTCGCATCCGTATACTGCAAATCGAATGGTTCGGAAAACTTCGTACCAAGCTTAAAGATATTTGCCCCTTCGGATGCACGCTCTTCACGGAACTCTTTTCCTCCAGTTACAGGGCAAACCGTCTTCCCCTCTTCGTAGATCTCTCGATTAATCGCTATACGCTGACCGTTCTTCTCTGCTTCGACGCTCACAAAAATATGATCTTCACCTTCCGGAAGAACAACCTGAAACTCATGAGAGAATTGCGAGAACGACCCCCCCGATGCATAGGTATAGTACGTACTATCATGCAAACCAAGGCGTTGAAAAATCGTATTGTAGGCTTCATGCACTGTCTCATAGTACGCATCTAAATCTTCTTGGTCTGGATGGAAGGAGTACAGATCTTTCATGAGGAACTCTCGCCCACGCAGCACGCCAGACTTCGCTCGTGGCTCGTTGCGAAACTTAGTCTGTATCTGGTAACACCCAAATGGCAAGTCTCTATAGGAACTCACGAAGTCACGAACAAGCGGTGTGACTATTTCTTCGTGGGTTGGGTTAAGTGCGTACTCGCTGTCGCCTGCTGCTGGCAGCTTAAAGAGAGCATCAAACCCTTCCCATCTGTTTGTTTTCATCCAACTCTCCCGAGGAGAGAGGGCAGACATGAGGATCTCCTGACCACCAATGGCATTCATCTCCTCTCGTACTACCTGTTCGATCTTCCGAAGGACAATAAGTCCAAGCGGAAGGTAGGAGTACACACCTGCCATGGTTTTATGCACAAAGCCAGCACGTGTAAGAAGATCTGCATTTTTGGAACTAGCGTCGCCCTGGCTTTCTTTTGAGGTCCTGGTAAAGAGTTGTGAGAGGTACATGTCTAAAGAGTACCGAAGTTACGCCACCCACGAAAGCAGGAAATACGTGAGAACTCCCCCAAAGATAATCCCACCAGCCACTTCAGAAACACTATGACCAACACGTTCGGAGAACTCTTCAAACTGCTGCAAAATATTGAGTGCTTTGGCCTGCTTGCCCACCTGCTTACGTACAAATGCGGCATCGTACCAAACGATACCCGCAAACACTGTTGCGATAGCAAAGGTTGTAGATTGAATTCCATCAATGGTGCCAACAATCATCATCAAAGAAATAACGAATGCACTATGACTGCTTGGCATACCTCCATGTTTAAACCACAGCCCTCCACGAATACCTTCGTTAATGTGCTTTGCGACCTCGGAAATAATCATGACAAACACACAAATGGAAAAAGGATACTCTGCTAACAATTCTTGAACGTATGTCATAACCGCATCATACCTCAGCACTATCACAAATACCACGATAAGGGCATCGTCCACATACAGATGCAGAGGGCGTTGGGTCGAATACATCAGTATCAATACCAGTTACTAAGTCATTCATTTCTTGCATAGCAGTATCCAGTTGTTCCTGGGACCGCGATGTTGAAACTTCGATAATACCGTCCTCTTGTAAAAACAGGAGTGTAAGCTTCGTGCAAGGCGCTTGAAAGAGATGCTCTGAAGCAAGTGCATAGATAGAGAGCTGAAGATCGCTATCAACAGATTCCTGACTTCGCACAGACCCCGTCTTAAAATCAATAACATGCAAGCCATCCGCCAATTGTTCAATGCGATCAAATCGACCGCTGACTGTAAAGTGGTCTGGACTCTCCCACTTAAAACCAGATTCAATGGTAATAACATCCCTTGGTGACTGTGACCACCACGCATAGAAATGCTTCATGATAACCTCTCCTTTTGCCCGGGCAGCATCTGCATCCTGCTTTGATGCATACCCTTCGGTAATGAACGACTGATGCCAGAGATCAGTTAAGAGCTGAGAGCTGAGAGCTGAGACCTGAGAGGTATTGGGTTCTGTAAATAGCTGAAGCTGTGCTCTTTCCTCTTTCATCTTTCCACTTTCCACTTCTCGCTTGCCGAAGGCAGCGAGAGCATTATGTATGCTGCTCCCAAAGCTCTCCCCCGCACTAATCTGTCGTGGCAGTTTTTTGATACTCGCAAACTCGTACTGCTTTGGACATGTACGATACGTAGAAAGTTGTGAGTAAGAGAAGGGCACGAGGAGAGTGTACTACACTCTCTCAATAAGAGAGATAAGTGCAGACTCAAGTGGAACACCGATTCGCTGTTCCTCACGTTTGCGTGCAGCCACAATTTCACTGCGTCTCTTTGCTTGCTCCGGCTTGCTTCCCTTTGGAAGTTCGTATGCTGTTTTAACAGCACTGGTACTCGCTGCGTACAGTGCATCGATCGTGGAGCTATCCCACATACTTTTTAGAGTCTTCAGTGTCTTATCATACTCTGCATACGACATCTCCTGCATACTTAACTGTTCTGCATACAGAGAGAGCTCTTTCTGAAACCTCTCGCGTAATGTAAGACGTGCAATATCACGTTTTACGTAATCACCGGCAACACCATCTTCACGAAGACGTTGTTCTGCACGTGCAATATTCGGAGCTATTTCTGTAAGAACTTCGGCTGCAATTTGCGCAGAGAGTTGTGCTTGCTGCTGCTTCCGTTCACGAGAACCTTCTACCGTAGAATCAAGAATCTCTACTGCATTAATTGCATACGCAGTAAACCGCTGCATGGGAAGAATGCTGTCATGATAGAGCGAAACTGTTTCACGGATCTTCATTCGTGTCTCTTCATCTTGCGGTACACCAGAAATGGCAAAGCACGATAAGTCTAATGACTGCGGCTTACCGCCTGCGTCAATATAGACAAGTGACTTTTGTCCAGAGCGTTGCATTTCTGTAAGTGCTGCAAATGCATTTGCCTTAGAAAGCATTTCCGGTTGGACAGCATCAAACGCACCATGGGTGACCATATTGAGATACCGTATTTTTGGCTGTACTGCAGCGTTTTGCATTGCAAGGTACTCGTTACGAAAGCCCTGCGGATCTACTTCTGCGCGATGTATTTGGTCGGACGTAAGAGGGACGTGGGTTTGCTTAAGAAAGTATGCTGCATAGAGTCGTGCTCGTTGTGGACGGTTAATCGTCTTTTCAGTTTCATCAAACCGCTCCTGATTTTCCTGGTGATATTTCTCAGGATTCCAAATGCCCTTAACCCAATGCCCCAGTGCACCAAAACCAGTCATGCCATTATTGGCCGCGGTCGCACGTGTACGGCGAGTCATAAGGTCTTGAATTTCTTCTAGTAACTCAGCACTATTTTTGTCAGCAAGTTGATCTGCAGATTTCTCCCATGTAAGAACATCATCGTAAATTGCCTCACTGTATATCGATGCACCAACAATGGGCGCAGCAAGTGCAATAGATGCACCTGCCCCAATCTGCCCAGCAGCCAAAAGACCTTCCAGTCCTGCGCCACCAAGCCCAGAAAGACCCAAAGATTTTCTACGCTCCTGCCTTACAGCAACTTCTGCCATACGCCCCTGTTCCAATGCTTCAGAAAGAGCAACATTGTTCTGATGATATAAGACAGCATCTACAGCAACGCCAAGGCCAATCGTCGCTGCAGATCCAGCCATCTTTAAGCGTCGAGCTTTACGAGCTGCAGAAACAAGTTCTACTGCTTCCTCATTTCCTGCTTTTGCTAAGGCTTTGAGCTCATCACCATCGAGGAATTCCCGGAGTGATTTCGTATCACCGGCTTCTTTGAGGGTATTGTACTTCCGCATGACATCAGTGCCTTCGTGAGCAGACTCTGCACTCTCTGTTACAGTTTTCGCAACCTTCTCAGTAGCTCTATCTGTCGTTTCACTTGCAGCGGTTAATGTCGCCTCTTCTACAACCTCTTCTGCTGCTTCTTCTAGAGCAGTTGATGAAGCGTCATGGATAACATCATCAAGCAGGGAATCGAGATATTCCGGATGATTGATAAAATCTGGAATGTTTTCCCGTTCCAACAGTTCAAGAAGTTCATCCGTAAAATCACTTTCAGCTATACGCCGTGCAAATTGATCGTGTGATTCAAGAGTAATGTCAAAATTGCGGGATTTGTTCTGCAATACATCTACCACATTACTGTATTTCTTGTTGAGACGATTAAGGCTCTCTGCTGCATTCTCTGCTGTTTCAGAAAAACCATGCGTAGAAATTGAGCCAGTTGGACGCATTGCATTCTTAAATGCACCAAGATTCGCCTCTTTGAAACACTTAACCATTGCCTCTATTTCATCTTGTGGAATCCCAAGAAATTTCAAATCAGCAATACTAGGAAACCTATTCCCATAGATTTCATCAAGCACATCAATAGACTTATTAACTTTTGCTACATCGAGATCCTCCATGCCTGTAAAAAGATTTGTTATCTGTTTTTTAAGTGGTAGATCACTACCAAAATGTGCTTTTAACTTCTTCACAATACTTTGTTTTCCTGCTCCTCGAGGAAGATCTCCATAGCTATGTGTTAACCCTGCTTCTGCTATTTTCTGCATTGCATCTACAACACTTTGTGTAACATGTGCATTCCTTCCTTTTGTGGTTATTGATTTTAATAGATTTTTAGAATCTGCACTGGCAATACTCTGCAAGACTATACTTCGATGACGTGCAATATAATAATTGGAGTAATACTGACTCAAGCCCGGAAGTCGCTTCCACGCAGTTGGACTAAAGAGCTTCTTATTCATTTGATATTCCTTTGCATTATTAACTACCTGTGTTAATGCAGTATCAGTAAAAATACCGTAGCGTTTCATACTTCTCTCTGTTAATCGAGCAACATCATGCAAGTGCCTCCCTCTCCATGCATTGAACAGCTCAGCTGCCAATGTGCTGCCTCCTCCCACTGCTATTCCTATACTTGACTTTGGATGTGCCTTCACCCATTCCGATGTTCCAGCAACAGCTTCACCGGCTGTACGCTCATAGATTCCTATAGCGGCATCGAATGCCTGCTCTTGAACAAAATTACCCATGTTGACTAATATTTCCTTCGCCTCTGGGGGCAGATTGAAATCTGGATTACTAATGTTAAACAACAATGCATACCGAAAATGTCTTCCGAGGTCTTCGTCTTGTTTACCAACTAATCGCAATATTTTTAATTGGAGAAGAACGGAATGCATAGCATCCCCAGATGTCATGATCGACGTATCAATCGTTGCAGGCAGCTCTCCATGGGTCATGTGTGCATACGAAAATAGCTGTAAGGCATCCCCAACAAGAATGTTATCTAATTGTGCATATAGTGCTTCTGTAAATTCATCTCTTCCATGTGTATACAATGAAAAGTACTTGCGCATCTTTTCTGTCCGCACCTCTTCAATAGCTTGAAGAACTGCTCGTGCGCGTGGGTCGGTAGATTCCTTGTATAGCAACTCATAGTCACTAAGAGTTTTTCGACGAACTTTTGCTACAAAACTAGCAAATTCCATTACATGCTGTTTTTGTTCTGCTTCGGTAGAACTCCTCAACTCCGGAGCCAACGCATAGAATCGTTCCATAAGCGTTGGATTCGTGACGATATTCAAACCTGGACTATTTTCATTATGTTCTTCGTCTCCAAAGAATCCTTTAAGCATGTCACTAACACTCATTTCACTCAAATCTTTCCCTCGCAATGCATCTGTAACACGCGAAAGCATGCGTGGAGCTTCACCAATACGGCTGACAAAGTCCGAAAGAGTAACTTTCATTGGGTCCCACACTTTTCCTTCTTTTTTCCAGAATGATTGCAGTCGTTGCTCATGCGCTTGTACTACGCGACAGATAAAGAGATATGCAGGCGCAGAAATCGCAGGAATACTAAAATTTCTTTGCGCATCTATAGTGTTATGCGTAGTAAGAAATTGCTGCAATGGTGTATCTGATGGAATAGTTGTTAGCGCACTTACCACAGCTTCTTTTTCGGCATCTTGATCAATAGAAAGTGCTGCTGCGATATCTGAGTGAAGGAAAAGAAGCCCCTTTGCAACAACAGCCCAACCTTCATTCTCAAGTATTTCCACATGTTCATTTGCCTCTCCTCCTTTTACCACCTCCTTCCCTTTCTCATACAACTCCTGAGCCTGCTTCAACTTTTCATCTGCATATTTTTTCGACTTTTCATGCGACGCAGCAATTGCATCTTTGATATTACCAACTTCTTTGTACTGCTTAACAATATCCATGATCTTAGGAATACCAAGACTACCCACAAGAAGTACCCCTCCACCAATCACCGCATTCTTCACATTCTTACTCATCCATTCTATCAACTTGTATCCGGCGTAAATCGCAATAGCACCGGTAGCAAGAGTAACAGCAACTTTTGTTTTTGGGTTCCATGTCTCGGGACAAATGGCATCTCCTGCTTCAATGACAAAATTCTTTACCCTTTCAATCACTGGATGCTCTATTACTGCCTCTGTAGCTGCATCCACCAACGGACGCTGCTCTTCTACCCACTGTTTTAGTGCATCCAACTTCCTCTCAGTAATCGTACTCGTGACACCAGCACAGAGTGCTTCAAGGTTCTTTTGCACATGTGCCTTCTCACTCTGCTTCAAGTCCTCAAATTTCTCTTTAATACCATCGACAAATGTATCAACGTTCTCAAGTTGAATCGACTCAAGCAGTTGCTGCCATTGCTCACGTGCGGCAGCAGTAGGCAATGAAGCAAGTTCAATTGCTTGGTTTATGTGATGCTCAATAGAAGATAAATCAGGCATGGGTTATGAGGAACGAGGTGCAGGTTTTTTTTGGAGTCCACCAAATAAATGAGCAATGCTTTCTGCGACACCGCGAGTAAGTCTTCCAGCAGTCCAACTCGTAATTTTCGAAGCAGTTGCAAGAGTATCTGCCCCCAGCTCTGCACTGAACCCTGCAGCAGCATAGAGCCGGTCACGGAACCGTGCTGTTTCCTGCTCAACAACAAGACGAGTGTTGTCAGATAGATGTTCCATAAATCTGATTATTATAGCATATTTACACCAAAATTAAAAGATCTGCACAGCCAGAAAAAACATGCTATGCTGAGAAACGTAATTTGCTTTATTCCGCTTTATACCCATGAATATCCAACATTTCGAGAAAGGATTCCACTACAACAATACGGAGCTCCTTACCGTGGCAAAGAAAATTGGCAAACTGGCAACATACTGCCAAAAAATAAAAGATGAAGGCAGTTACATCCGCATAGATGCCGAAAACAGAAAAACAGAGAAGAAACGCGATGCGATGAAGGTGGCTATCACCGTCAAGCTTCCAACAAAAATCCTTCGAGCAGAAAGTAGAAGACCCGATGTCTGTGAGGCAGTTGACCGTTGCGTTGAGAAGCTCAGTGGACAGGTGAAGAAGTACAAAGAATTGCACCAAAAGAAGGGGAAGATGCAAAAGGCACGGAAAAAGGGGAAGAAGTAATTCGTGATTCGCAACTCTGATGAAACGTCAATTATTCCTACTCGGCATTCTCCTCTGCGCACAAACAGTGCAAGCGCAAGAGCTAGACGTACAACAAGCACCTGTTGCCATTATTGCAGGACCAGAGGAGGTAGCGGTAGGGCGAACCATTGTGCTGGATGCTTCTGCAAGTCGTGGCCTTGGCGAAAAGACAGAATATAAGTGGTACAGAGGACAAGGTACGATTCCAATCAGCCGCAGCGTGGAAGCAGTGTTTACACCGGATAAACCGGGCATCATTACACTACGCGTCGAAATTTCCACCAACATCAACGGTGTACGCAGAACCATTGAAGCGCAAAAAACTGTCACGGTATATGAGCGGAAAATTATTCTACTCGCAGAAAGCACCATTCCCGAAGATAAGCTCAACCTCCACCGCATGGCAGCTGCCGAGGCAGGAGTCTATCTCCGAGTATTGCAACCTGCCGAGCAGGCAATTCCTCTGGGCATCGAAGAATCGATTTACGCTCTGCTAAGCGATGAAAGCTCTGCATTGAATGGTGCAGAAGCTGTGGTACTCTGGACGGATGGCATTAAGGGGCTACAGGCACTCATGCGTGCAGTAGAAGCAAGCCCGGATAAGTTTGAATCCATTCATAATCAAACAATTATTCTGATTACTGACCGGTCACTCGGGTCACTGGCGCGCACGGCAGGGGGACCATTTACCGTCATCAAACCAGATCAAATTATGGTCACACGCAAAGAAGCGATTAACCCCCTCATGTCTGCTGGAAGTATGGAACTCTTTGTTGAAGAACTGAGGCAACGCGATATCGATTTTCTTGTCGTTGATGAAAACACCACGGGTATTCGCCCATGGAACCTTCTGTCTTCTCTAACAAACTACATGCTCACACATGGTGTTTCCAGTCAGACGGTAACACTCCTCTTAATGTTGCCACTCATCGCCACGATTCTCGCATTCTTTAAGCAAGTCATTGGCATTACAACCTTTGGCTTATATACACCATCAATTGTGTCTCTAAGCTTCCTTGCACTCGGATGGAAAATCGGACTCCTCTTCCTCCTGTTCATTCTCATTACCGGTTATGCAACAAGGCAGATTATGAAACGCTGGAGGCTGCTCTACATTCCAAAGGTTGCCATCATCCTTACCGTTGTCAGTCTTACCGTTCTGCTACTCCTTGGCATTGGTGCATTTATGGGCATCACCCTCTCTGGCGACACTATTTTTGTTCTGCTGATAATGTCGACACTCACCGAAAGTTTTCTTACAGTAAAAGCGGAGGAAGGATGGAAAAATGCCGTCATTGGTGTAGGCGAAACTGTGCTTGCAGCGCTCGTTTGTGTCTTTATTGTGCAACTTGCGTTCCTGCAGTCACTTATTCTCGCCTACCCAGAACTAATCTTAATTACCATTGTGATGAATATCTTCCTCGGTAAATGGACAGGTCTACGACTTGTTGAGTACTTCCGATTCCAAGAAGTGTTTAAACATTTACAAGAAGAATAGAAACAGCATGTTCCCCTTTTTCTCCAACCGAGGCGTACTGGGGTTAAATGCCAGAAGTCTTTTGTATATTAAGCCCTTTAACCCCAAAAAGGCGACAGCACTTGCAGACAGCAAACTCAAGACAAAAGCATATCTTGCAGCGCGTGGCATTCCTGTTGCGAAACTCTACGGCCGTATCGAAACACGCGAACAAATATGGAATTTTGATTTTGCGCAGTTACCCGATGAATGTGTACTCAAGCCAAACCACGGATTTGGTGGTGAGGGAATCATTGTGTTGCGCGGTCGTGATAAAACAGGAAACTTTCTGCGCAATGGGAAAATACCAATGAGCGACCGCGAGCTTCGCGAACACATCGAAGATATTCTTGATGGAAAATTCTCTCTTAAAGGGATGCTCGACACGGCATTTTTTGAACAGATTTTAAAACCCCACGAATGCTTTGCACCATTTCGGCCAGTGGGACTGCCAGACATTCGTATCATCGTATTCAACCTTGTGCCTGTCATGGCGATGGTGCGTATTCCAACAGCACATAGTGATGGAAAAGCAAACATCCATCTGGGAGGACTCGGCATTGGTATTGATATCGCCAAAGGAATAACGACGTACGGTGCACAGTACCACAGCACCATCGAGGAGCTCCCACATGGCGGAGCAGTTGCGGGACATAAAATCCCCTACTGGGACGATATCCTGCTTATCTGCTCAAAAATTCAACAGATTACCAACATCGGCTATCTTGCAGTAGACATTACGATTGATGAGCAGATGGGACCAGCACTTCTTGAGGTTAATGCTCGTGCGGGACTCATGGTACAAGTAGCAAATCTCGCACCTCTACGTAGTCGATTAGAGCGTGTGCAAGGGATTACCGTAGATTCGCCCGAAAAAGGAGTCCGTATTGGACAAGATCTCTTTGGAAGCAAAACAAAAAAACAGACAGCAACCAGTAACACAAAACCAACACTAGGAACTCGCGAGCCTATCTCCATTACACTGGATGATGGATCCTCTATAGAGGTAACTGCAAAAATTGCGAGTGACGAAGAGCGAACAAAATTTTCGCAATCGTTTATTGATGACCTTCTTGCCAAAGGGGGTGCAGAACTTGATGGAGAGCTCTATCGAGTGAAATTTGTATTACAAGGAAAAAAGATACACACCCTCGTTAGTATCACCGAATCCGAAGACAACGTCATTATCGGAACGAGAGATTTAAGTGGGTTTCTCATTGATCCGACAAAGAAAACGACCTCCGAAGCAAAGCGCAGTGCAGTAAAGAAAACCGATCTTCGTGCAGTCGACAGGCTGCTTGGACAAATTGATAGAGACCTCCTGCTTCTCAAGCACGTCAAACCTCTGAATCTTGAAGAAGAGAAAGCAAGACTGCTCGATGATGCACTTTATAATCCTATCTTCACGTACTCAGCAATCGATACGGATCTCGACGATGCAGAAAAACGATTGAAGGAGCATATTACTGATGAGTCTCCTCTTGGGGTTCTCCTTGAGAAAAAACGCCAAGAGCTTGTAAAGCGTATTACCTTGCTACGTAGTCGAGGCAAAAACGACGAATTTACAAACGCATCTATACAACTCTTTGGCGAGCCGACAAAAGAGCTTCTTCTCGATGCAACAGATGTTCTTAGTCGCCGAGCAGCATGCGACCTCCCGGTTGCACCCAAGAAACAACTCTCTGCAGAAGCAGCTGCAAAACGTTTTGAAAAAGCACTGCACATGTATTCCTTGCACAACTGGCAAGTCAGTGTGCGACAGAAACTCGTATCACGTGTAACGGTAGGCGGAAATAAGATATATATTCGCGCAAGCGCACTATTCTCAGAAGAAGACATCGTATCGTTGATAGCGCATGAAATAGAAACACATGTGCTCACATCAGAAAACGGCAGCCATCAAATTTATGAATTGCTACGAAGAGGCTGTGCCGGTTATCTGGATACGCAAGAGGGGTTAGCAATTTATAATGAACAAGGAGTACTGAGTCCCTTTTCGACAAAAATGTTTAATCCGCCGCGCAATCTGCTCGGACTCAAATACTCTCTAAGTCACTCGCTTGCACAGACACGAACATTCCTCCAGGCAGAACTCGGGTATACACCCGAAAAAGCACTGCATCAGTGTATTTCCATGAAACGTGGTCTCGGAGATACATCGCAACAGGGTGGCTTTACCAAGAGCATCGTCTACTTTAGAGGCTTACGCGCAATAGAGAAATTTGTAGAAAATGGCGGCAACATTAAGAGGCTCTACATAGGAAAAATTGCACTAGAAGATGTGGAGCTTGCAGAAAAGCTAACAGGAATAAAAGCGCCACTCATTCTTCCGCAGCACCTACGGTAATACTTCCCACGAAACGCGCTCAAACGTCGGAAGAACTGTTACCCATATCTGCCCACGGGTAAAGAGAATATCGTTACCTGTAGCATCTGTTATCCGAAAGGGGTCAGTCACACTTCCTCTGCTCCAACGACCCTCCCATACCTTTCCTGAATGAAACACCTTGGCGTTTCCTGCACCCGTCAACGTCATAAAGAGTCGACCATACTCGCCAATATTGTCGATGGGCACTTCTAATAGAAGCAGATTAGACGGTTGGGCATTACTCACCGTTGCACCATTTTTGCGCTTGTAGCTGGCAGAGAGCGGCAGGTATTCATACGAGACATTGTGCAGTGTGCTAAAGAAATTGAGCGTAATGGTCGTCGCGCTCTCTCCCCCTTCTGTCACGCCAATCGGAAATGGTGGCCACTCTACCTCTGGTAAAAAATGTTCGGGAACATCGCTCAACAGTTCTTTGAGGAAGGACTTTTTAAGGAAGAGATTGTGCGGTGGAGCAACATTCTCATCACGTAAACTGCCATGCTCATCATCGAAATACAGAAGATTAAGCGCGTAGAACTCCCCGCTATGTTTTACACGATCTAGCGCCTCAGGACTCCCTCCTGCATGGAAGACTGTACGTACCCATGGAGCAATACCATCTAAGAAATACGGTCGCAAAGACCGAACAGGACCGATAGTCGACGGAAGTGCCTGTGCATCAAATAGAGCAACAAAACGCGAGATGAACCCTTCAACTAAAAATTCTTGAATCATCAGAGCATCCTCAAGACCTTTCTGATGTGGTCTGGCATCTTCGTGATTCTCAATCATCACGGCGATTGGCTTCATGCGCGGATGTTGCGCACTACGATACAGTAGTACCCCACACAGAACCGTCAAAACGAGAATACCAAGGGAGAGTGTGCGTGAAAGCATAATGGTCAATGAGTTTACTCAGATTTCTCTTCGCCCTCCTTCTTCTCTCCTGCACCTTCTGCCACCTCTGCACCCTCCGCTACTACCTCAGGTGCTTTCTCCTGTCGTGGTTCCTGTACGGTTGCAAGCATCGTCTCTGGTTCTTCGTGGACAGTAACACCGCTTGGGATAGTAACGTCACTAACGTGAATGGCATCACCAAATTCCTTTAATGAATCAATAGCAACCTCAATGTGAGCAGGAAGATTGCTTGGCAAACATTTAACACTCAGGTGATCGTGAACAGTCACCAAAACACCACCATTCTTTACAGCTTCTGATACACCAGTGTATTCGATTGGCACCATTGCCTCGATCTCCTTCTTCATATCAACAGCATAGAAATCGACATGAACTATCTTATCGCTTACAGGGGCAAATTGTACCTCATGAAAAAGAACAGGAACCTTCTTACCATCGACATCCAGATCGACGATGACACTAGCACCAGCCTTCGCATATGCACGAAAGAGCTCACTGTAATCACAGGTAATACCAGTATTCTCCTGTGCATTACCGTAGAGAACGCATGGCACAGTATCTTCCGCACGAAGCACCTTAGCGCTATCGCCTTCTTTTCTGGATTTAGCCTGCAGCGGAACGGTTTTTAACATGAAAGCCGGAGAAGACTACGGGAAAAATCTAAAAGCTGAAAGCTGAAATCTAAGATTTTTTTAACGCTACACCCCATTTCCAGAAGTACTTTATGGCGCTCATAACGTGAATGCGGCCAGTTTTCTTGAAGAGAAGGTCCCAAAAACTCTCTCCACTGAGACGGTTGCGACGATCAGCTGCGACTACGGCAGGGTAATACAACACCGATTTGCCAAGCGCATATGCCCTACGGCACATATCTGTATCTTCGAAGAAAAGGAAAAACCGCTCATCGAACCCTCCGAGTTCGTCAAAAAGCATTTTGGAAATAAGAAAGCATCCGCCAACGACCCAATCAACCTCAGCTTCTCTCTCTGGATCTGTATCCATCATCAAATACCGGCGAAGGCACCCGGGGCATAGCATCTTTAAAAAACTGCGCCGTGCAAGGACATCGACGATCCGCGGATAGGCGCGTATGGAAAGGCGCCGTGAACCATCTGGATGAACGAGTTTAGGAGCAATAATCCCAACAGATGAATCATTCTTTATCTTAGCAACCAGCTTCTCAACACCATCCGGCGGTAAGATTTTGTCAGGATTATTGATGAGAAGATACTTCCCAGATGCATAGCGAGCACCGGTGTTATACCCGTACCCAAACCCATGGTTTCCCGGTGTCTCAATAATGCGTACTGAGGGGAGGTGCCCCAATCGATTCCTCAAAATACCGATGGAATCGTCTTCAGAATGATTGTCGATCACCAGAATTTCCATCTCATCGATGATCGTCTGTTTCATGAGCTCTTCTACGCATCGTACTGAGGCTTGAGCACTTCGATAGTTGAGAATGAGAATGGAAACCAACATACTGTGATTATGGAGAATCTTCGAAAGCGTGTACAGAAGGCGCCTGAGAAACCCGGTATCTACCGGTGGCTGAACAAAGACGGGGATGTGCTCTATATAGGCAAGGCAAAGAACCTTCGTAATCGCCTAAAAAGCTACGTCCAAAAAGAACCGGATAAAAGCCTAGGACCTTGGAAGCTCTCGCTCATCAAGCACATTGCCGATTTGGATGTGACCGTTACGGATACCGAACTCGAGGCACTTATTCTGGAGACAAACCTCATTAAAGAACTGAAGCCCAAATACAACGTACTGATGAAAGACGATAAGAACTATGTCTACGTTCGCATCAGCGATGATGAGTATCCAGAGCTCACGGTAGTACGCCAGATGAGCGACGACAAGGCGGTGTACTTCGGACCATACCTCAGTGCGTATAACATTAAGAGAACACTGGATACCCTACACGAGATTTTCAATTTTAGGGCATGTAAAAAATCCATAGAATGTAATAACAAAAATCCTAAAACTCTAACCCCTTGTCTCCAGTACCAAATCGGGCAGTGCAACGGACTCTGTGTAGGAGACATCAGCAAAAAACAGTACCAAGAACGTATCGAAGAAGTCATGCGCTTTTTAAAAGGTGACAGGAAGCCTGCTATGCATGCACTGAAAGACTTGATGGATAGTGCGGCAGCGCAGAAGAAGTTCGAACGTGCAGCAAAGCTACGAGACACGCTTCTGTACATACAATCACTCGAAGAAAAACAAGTGGTAAGTGACACCTCGCGCGAGAATACAGATGCAATTGGTATCGCTCTGCAAAGCGGAAAAGTGCAAGTCGTAGTTCTCCGTGAACGTGGAGGAAAACTGATTGATGAACGCAGCATTGAAATCGCCGGAGAGAAAGACCTCGTCACGGCAGTTCTCTGTGAATTCATTCCACAGTACTACTCTATGCAGACAGATATTCCGGATTTAATTTTGATCCAAGAACCAATAGAAGACACGGGAGTATTACAAGAGTGGCTACGAGAAATGAAAGGGAAGAGAGTGGAGATTCGTGCGCCTGAGCGCGGCAAGAAATCGAAGTTACTGTCGCTTGCAGAGAGTAATGCAACCCAGAAGATCGCACAGCAGTTTGCCAAGTGGGAAGCAGCAGCAGCAAACATTGAAACCGCACTCAGTGATTTAAGAGAGGTGCTTGATCTTCCTGATATTCCAAAACGCATCGAAGGCTACGACATCTCGCATCTCGGAGGGACAGAAACCGTTGGGAGTATGGTCGTGATGAAAAACGGAAAACCGGCGAACAAAGAGTATCGATCGTTTACCCTACGAACAGTGAAAGAGGGCGAAATCGATGACTATAAGGCAATGAAAGAAGTGCTGCGGAGAAGACTAAAATATCTCACCAAGAACGATGACACTTTTGAGCTTTGCACACTTAAAAAGAAAGAACGTGAGCAGTGGAGTAACGATAAAAAAACGCGTCTAGCCATACCAAAGAATTGGCGAGAGGAAGTCATTGAAGTCCGGAAGGATACAGTATGTGTTGCCACACTTGATCTTCGAAAATCCACAAATGATAAAAGGCTATACGGCACACTGATGATACAAGATGTAAACGCAACGCATCCAATACTCGACAAGCTAGAAGATATACTGGGAAAACTGGAATGGTATCTCCAAATTCCAAGTAATGCAGACAAGGACATGCTTGCACTGCATGGACTTGTGCCTTCTGCAAAAGAACTACCAAAAGATTTCAGTGCTGGTAGCACTCCAGTGTTCCACCGGCGAAAAACTGCAGAAGATGCTTCACTACGTTCCACTCCCGACCTCCTCGTCATCGATGGAGGAAAAGGCCAGCTCAGCGCTGTTGTAGAAGTGCTCAATAATCTTAAGTTGCAGATTCCCGTCATCGGTCTTGCCAAGCGCGAAGAGGAAGTGTTTCTTCCGGGAGAGAGCTTCCCTGTCGATCTTCCCAATAATTCTCAGGCAAGTTTCCTGCTTCAGCGTCTGCGTGACGAGGCACATCGCTTCAGTAATGCACACCGCGAGAAGCGACTTGCCAAAGGCATGATTGCTTCAGTATTAGATGCTGTGCCAGGTATCGGGCTCAAAACCAAAACACAATTACTCAATAAGTTTCAGACAGTCGACAATATCAAACACGCATCGGATGCAGAACTACTCACTGTCATCAATGCCGGACAACTCTCTGCGCTGCGCCGAAGTTTGTGATCGTGACTGGTGGGAAGACACCGCACGTGTAATTGTTGCTGCTACCTCCTCTGCATGGGGAACATATTTGAGCATCACTGTATCTCCTCCAAGCCCTTCCTTAAGATGAATTTTGAGAATGCCAAAGGGAAAGATATTCCAAAATTGTGTTGATGTAGTAATTGCACCAATATTATCAACGTGAATCGGACGAATCTCATGCTTGTAGATAGAGGTCTGATCCACAAGAATCACCTGGTGATCTGTCACAATAATAAAGTCGTACAGCCAGTCAACATACGCCTTCAGTAGATTAAAGAAGACGAACACCACCCAAATAAACAGCAGAACTCCCAGCGTCCACCCCATTGGCAAATCATAGATAAATGCAATAATGCCTACAACAAACAAAGCAATCGTAATAAACAGTTCTCGGATGCTTGAGAAGAAAAACGAAAATGTATGGTACGGGGTTGAGAGGAGAATGCTCTCACCACTGTGGCAGAACTTCTGTTTAATCTTATTAATATCCGTTTCGAGTGCAAAAATGCGCATAGTTCGTATTATCCCCTATCTACTGCTCATTATCCACCTCTTACTATAGCTTTTTCTTTGCACTTTCCGCTTTCCTCTTTACACTTTCCACTTGCAAAGGCCCGTTCGTCTAGTGGTTAGGACGCAAGGTTCTCATCCTTGTAACAGGGGTTCGATTCCCCTACGGGCTGCCATTCACTTCACGTGCAACACTCTACACGTAGCAATGCCAACAAGAATTCCTGCAAGGAGAATGTACGCGTTATTACTGGTACCTGCAGGACTTCTTGCTTGAACATAGAAATCATCTGGTTCGTAGGTAACGGTATCTCCCTCAAAGGTAAACTGAACGAACAATTCGTATAACCCTGCCTCTGGGTACGTGATGGCAAACTCTATAAATCCATCAGCAGCAGTGAGAGGTCCACTCTCCCATCGCGTAACATCATTCTTCTTAAGAACGATCTCAGCACTCAGGGGAACGGAGAGAAAGTTCTCCTCAAGATCAGAAATAGTAATAGTGTTCTGTGTCGTCTCCCCGGTAAACGGAAACATCGGTGCGCTCGTGAGATGCACGATGTACTTTTCATCAACAATGCGCTGATTTCCACCGTGCGCAGAAGCGACACTCGTACTGAGAAGGAAGACGCCAATGATTGTAATAAGACGCATCATATTACTGCCACAGATTCAACGCTACACCCCAGTAGTGCACTACGATGTAGAGGAAGAAAAAATAACCAATAACTCCTGTAAACCCAGTGATGAGAAGCGTATTCATAATCTCATTACGATGACGCTTGGCTTGGTTAAGCGTGCACACCCCTTTCTTCCGAAAATGCCACCACACAGCAGCGAGCAACAGAAGAAGACCAATGCCCCGAAACATCCACTTGTAATTGTGGTACAAGTTGTCTGCTAAGGAACTTGCAAAGGCAACACCACCAAATCCAAGAAGCAAAAAGATGATGGGACTTAAGCAACAGAGTGATGCTCCGACTACCGGCAGCCACGTGAGTTTAATAACCTCTTTGAATCTCATAAGAACATCATACCATAACCCTTCGACAAGCTCAGGGTTATTTCTACTTCGGTTCTCCGCCTTCGGCGGATCACTCTCGTAGAAATAAAAAAATCCCGTACCTTCGGTAGCGGGATTTCTGTTCGAGCTTAGCCGCGGCTTGCAGAGAAACAATCTCTGCAGAGCACTGGCTTGTCGCCCGATGGCTTAAACGGCACCTGGCAGTCCGCGCCGCACTCGCTGCAAACAGCGTCGTGCATTTCGCGTGGGCCCTGGCGAGCCGATTTCTTAGCCGCGCGACAGTCCTTGCAGCGCTGTGGAGCGCTTAAGTCCTTAGATGCGTAGAACTCCTGTTCACCTTCCGTGAACACGAAGGTCGCACCACAATCGCGACAGGTGATCTCTTGATCAGCCATACAATTAAGAAGGAAAAAAATGAATGAACGATCCTTCTTACTGGACTAATAAACCTTAGCAATACCGAAGGATGGGCAAATCATAGAGAAATCACTGCTTGGGTCAAGCAATTTAGTGATGATATCCGCTCCCCTTTATGATCTGCTGAACCCTGTAAAACTGCTCCAAAAACACCAAACGGCACAATTCATG
Organism: Candidatus Peribacteria bacterium; assembly: GCA_020632295.1. Taxonomy (GTDB): domain Bacteria; phylum Patescibacteriota; class Gracilibacteria; order Peribacterales; family Peribacteraceae; genus UBA2170. Next base: position 504,594 of record JACKFU010000001.1, on the reverse strand, counting down.
AGGAAAAGTCATATCACTGAGCTTCACAATACGATCTGCACGATTCCTAACTTCATCACTCAGACCATAGGCCCCACCAAGGACAAACGTAACCCCTATCCCCTGGTCTTCAAGCTTCTCAAGCTCACTGGCAAATGCTTCAGAACTATATCCTTTTCCCGTTTCATCAAGCACCCACACTTGGCCATCTGTCCTCTCTAAACGCTTAAGCAGCGCCTGCGATTCCTCCTCAAATTGTTTCGTAGAATCCTTCTGCTTACTTGCAGGGATTTCGATAACATCGATATCCGTACGATCAAGATACAGGCGACACCCCTCCCTGATCCAAGGAGTTTTGAGTAAGCCGACAGCAAGAAGAGAACAGTGCACCCCTAACACTCTAACACTCTAACACTCTAACACTCTAACCCTCTAACCCTCTAACTCTACTTTTTCTGCAACACACTCACCGTCTCAATGTGTGCGGTATGTGGAAAGAGATCTACCGGCTGCACACTTCTCAACTCGTAGCCTGCATTGAGGAACTCGCCCATATCCCGCGCACAGGTCGCTGTGTTACAAGAAACATAGACAATCTTTTCTGGACTATGTTCAAGAATTGCCTCACGCGCTTTGGGATGCAACCCCGCTCGTGGTGGATCGACAACAATGACAGAGAAATGATATTTCCCACCAGGTTTTAACTGGTTGTGTAGTACCTGTTCCGTACGACCTTTATAGAAACTAATATTACCCACCCGGTTACGACCTGCACTCTTGAGAGCATCTTCTATAGCAGATGGATGAGACTCAATCCCCACCACCTTGTCACAGAAGCGTGCAAGATACTGACCAATGGTTCCCATACCACAGTACGCATCGAGCACGGTGTCTCGCTGACTAATGTCTGCCCCCTGCGCGATTGCTTGGTAGAGCTTCTCTGCGCCAAGGGTATTGGTCTGGAAGAACGAAAAGGGTGAAATATCAAACTCAAGATCAAAGAGCCTCTCTTTAATAGATGGTTGCCCGATGAGAGTATGAATCTTCGGCTGCTCTGGCTTATCGTTCAGTCCATGGTTTTCAATCACCATGAGCGATGCAAGGCCACTGCGTCCGCCAAAACGCATAAAGTGCTGGAAGAGTGGCTCGAGCTCTTTCTTTCGAGCTTTCACAATAAAGCCGATCATCTGCTCCCCTGTTTGCACACCACGGCGAAGCAGCAAGGTGCGCAGAATACCTTTATGCGTTTTTGGGTTATAGACAGGAAGATTTGTCTCATGCATAAAGCGCTTTACGTCTTGCAGTAGAAGTCCAATCTGCTCGTCGTACAAGTGGCACTCTGTCACCGGAAGCACCGTCTCCCAACGCCCTGGTTGATGGAACCCAATGCTAGGATTCTCATCAAAGTAAATACGTTTGCCATTTTGCTCCTCACTACGCATAGTTTCGTACCCGAAGCTCATCTCAAGCTTATTACGATAGTGAAACACCTGTGGGCTCGGAATAATCTTTAGCACACGTCCAGGAAGCTGACGCCGCAGTTCTTCGCTTACAGGCGTAACATGCTCTAGTGTCTCGCGGACAATCTCCTCTTTGTACTCAATTTGCTTGTTATAGGGCAAATTTTGCCATGTGCAACCTCCACAATCATGAAAGTGCTGGCAACGGGGCTGAACCTCATTCACTGCCCTCTTTACTACCTTTAATAGCCTCGATTCAAGATATTTGCCCTTATTCTTCAAAATACGGATTTCTACGGTCTGTCCAGGGACAGCGCCAGGAATAAAGACTGCCTGCCCATCAATATGGGCAAGTCCTGCACCGCCAAAGGTGAGTTTTTCAACCGAAACCGTGTATTCCTTGCCTCCTGTAGACATTGACATTTAGGTAAAAATACATTATAAAGTATATCCTTATTTTTCCTGCATTGAGTAATGAAACGCTTCTTCCTTCTTGGTACCGGAATACTCCTCTCCTTCGCGGTCACCCTCATCAATACACAGGCGCAAAGTGTAGCAGGATTTAGCACTGCTGCAAGTACAAGCGGTATGTTCTCAGCATCCTCTCTGGCAACGCCACGACAGGTTGTTGCCGTACATCCTCGTCGCCGCGTTATTACAAAAGAAGCAGCAAAAGACAGCATCGTGAACATAGCTCCAGCAATTGCACGGAGTGATGCTACGCAAGCACACAAACTGCTCTTTAACGAAGCGCTGCATGTGCTGCCTGGACAGTGTCAGAACACATTGCAGAACTTCTATGTAAAATACGAAAAGCAAGAAAGTCGTGGGCTTGCCGGCAAGAGTGTCATGATATTAGATGGCACGGTCGAGAAAGATGATGAGCTCCGTGCACTGTTTATTCATGAATCTGGTCATAACATTGACCTTGGATGTCTCACAGGTACAAAAGAATCTGGTAAGAGTGCCTTTTCCGATAGTGATGAGCCAATCTATAACGATGACCCCAGTCTGCAGTACTACACAATTTCATGGCTAACGAGCGGCGTACAAAAGAGTAATGCTCGCCCCGAAGACTTTGTATCTGGATATGCAAGCTATGACATTTGGGAAGATTTCTCCGAAGGATTTGCGTACTTCGTACTCCAGAATGAAGCGTTTGCAGCACGCGCAGAGACAAACGCTGCGCTGGCAAAGAAGTATGCTTTCTTCCGCGACGTTCTCTTTAACGGAGAGGCGCCTCAGGTAGCTACCGGTCTTTCCCAGTACAAAGGAAAAGCACCGTGGGATGTGACAAAGCTCGCGTATACGTGGCACCCTGAAATGCATGTTGCGATTCAGGAGTAGATACGTGCTACTAGCGCATATCTACTATACAATCGAAATATGCGTTACCGCATCCTGCTCATACTCTGGCTGCTTACAGACCTCTGCGTTTTCGTCGCATCGTACGCGCTTGCCTACTTTCTACGCGTTGGGTTCATCTTCTCAACAGATTTTCCTTTTGAGCCCTACATCCATGTTGTTGCACTCACGGCACCACTCTGGCTCATTGTCCTCATGACAACGCGAACGTTTGCTATTACCCGTTCGCAATGCACGGTAAGAAACCTTGCCTACATCGCCTACTCTGCACTCGTTGGAGCGTCCCTTTTTGCCCTTTCCTACTACTTCCTCTATGGGCTCTTCTTCAGTAGAAAGCTCATTATTTTCGCACTTATACTCAGCACGCTTCTCGTCTGGGTATGGCACGTTCTGTACTCAAGGGTACAGAGAACACTCCTCAGAAAGGATCCTCCAACATTCCCAACACTCATTGTTGGTGTCACACGCGAATCACGAAAACTTATCGAGAAACTGAATAAAAGCGCAAACCCGCTAAAGCCCGTCGCAGTACTGGATGGCAAAGGATGTAAAGACAGTGAGATTGATGGGATCCCTGTCCGCGGAAAGCTCAACAAACTCGATGATGTGCTCGACGAAGGGATTACGCACCTTATCCAATGCAGCGATCAAGAACAATCACTCAACCTCTTAAGTGCATGCAGGCAGAAAGGTATTACCTATATGCTACTACCATCCGTGCTGGGTATTGTGGAAAGAGACGAGAAGATCGAAACACTCGAAGGACAACCAGTCACCATGGTAAGTCCCAAGAAAAACCCTTTGATGTGGTTCTTTACATAACAATGCAAGCATTCATTTTAGCAGGCGGATTCGCGACACGCCTTTGGCCGCTTACAGAGAAGAGAGCAAAACCATTGCTTCCCCTTGCTGGTATTCCACTCATCGAACACCTGGTACGAGATATCCCCGAAGACATTCCTATCACTGTAAGTACCAATGCGATATTCAAAGATGATTTTGAACAGTGGGCTAAGTCGTACGGCCGAAACAATATTCGCATTCTCATTGAAGAAACAAAGAGCGACGACCAAAAACTCGGAGCGCTCGGCGCAACGGCACAGTGGATAGAACGCCAGAATATCTCTGAAGATGTGTTATTGCTCACAGGAGATAACTACTGCGGATTTTCATTTGATACCTTCCTAAAAGCAGCATCACCAGACACAACACTCATTGCCGTACACGACATCAAGAGCCTGGAACGTGCAAAGCAATTTGGAACAGTGCTTGCAGACGATACAACGGTCACAGGATTTGAAGAGAAGCCACGAGAACCAAAAACGACACTTGTAAATACCGGCTGCAGCCTCTTACCTGCTTCGACGCTGCCTATTCTAACGCACCATGCAAAGCTACATCCTGACAATGTCGGTGGCGTATTTGAAGAGTTGCTCAGACAAGGTAAACCCATTGCCTGCTTCGCGTTCTCAGAACCCTGGTTCGATATCGGCTCGTTTGATGCCTACATCGAAGCAACGAAAGAACTCGTGGGAAATAGAATTATTGAAGAAGAAGGTGCTTCCATAGAACAGAGTGAGGTAACCGGTAGCCTCGTAATTGGGGCCAGGTCCTCCATAAAAGATTCCACACTTGAACATGTTGTCCTCTTCGAAGACTGCATTGTTGAAGATTGCGTTCTACGAAACTGCGTTCTTGATAAAGGCTGCATCCTTAAAGGAATCGATTTAGATTGCAAAATGCTCAGAGAAGGCACTAAGCTTCTTCAGAATAAATAACGATTATGCCAATATCTGAACAATATATCGAGCAGATGAAAACCATGCACCCAGATGCATTAGAAGCATTACAAGAAGCTGCATGGGATAGAGGATTCGCCCAAATGGGGTTGCGAGAAGAGTCACTCGATACCCTCCTAGCCTTTATTGATACAATAGGAAAAGACGAGTCTGTACTCAGATTTACATTACATCACGCTAGAGCGCTTAGACGAATTCTGCAAGAAGCACCCAATAATGGTGAAACGCAGATGAAATCCATAGAGGCAATTTTTGATACAGGACCAGGTCAACTGCATACAGAGACCATAATCAAAGAAGCAGATAATGAAAAATATACAATCTCATTCAAAGGGAATGTTACCGACAAAGTAGCTGCACTACGATTGCTAAGTAGATGGGCTGTTGATCCGCAATACTCATTCAGATGGCGTGATGCGGCTATTTTGTCGCAAAAAATACGCTTGTGTTCGTAAAATAAATCCACAGAATTCCATTCTCTTTCATATGACTCTCCACTACACTAAAACCCCTATGAAACGATTTCCTTTTTTTGTAGCTTTTGCGCTGTTTCTTACAGCATGTGGACCAGCAACATTGTCGTACAATATTACATTCGATACCGATAATGCTGCCCGAATGACAGACCTATCACTTGCACTGCGTCGCGTTACAGAACGTCGCCTTGCAAGACTCGAAGCAAACCTAACTGACTTTGACGTCGACCATAATAAAGAAACGCTAGAAACATCTGTGAGCATAGAAGTTGATAGTACAAAAGCTGCTGCACAGTTAAACGATGAACTCCTAGCACCATTCAGTTTTGAAATGCGTTACGTAGTTGATCCTGAGACCGAAGAAGAAGGCGATATAACAGTCGAAGGCCTTGGATCCTTCCGTGCAACTGGTGTAGAAGGAACGCATATTGACTGGGTTCTTGGAGAAGCAATGGAGGGGCCACTGGATCAAGGAAAGGTTATTATCGGATTTACCGATGAAGGCGTCAGCCGTATGCAAAACGTGCTCCATGAACGTGACGGAACTACGATTGGACTTTTCGTACGAGGCAGACTGACGGCAAGTCTTCAGGTAGATGGCGATAGTATTACCCGTACTATTGAAATTCCCGGTCTTCCATCTGCAGAGCTGGCAAATATCTTTGCAGATGATATGAATGTCGGTATACATATGACACTTTCTCCAGCTTCCTGATTATGGCAAAGAACCACTACACATGGCCGGCACTCGTTACTATCATTGCAGCACTCCTGTGCATCATCGTACTCCCACAAGATGCGCGGCAATGGGCTCCTAGTTTTGTAAAGACTGCCCAGCTTCACCTCGGACTCGATCTTGCTGGAGGCACGCAACTCGATTTCCGCATCTCAGAAAAAGAGATTGCTGAACAAATCAATGCTCTCAAGAGTGAGATTGCACAACTCGAAGCGCGAGGAGCAAGTAACGACAAAATCATCGTCCTCAAGAATCAACTTTCGAGTGTAGAGCAGCAAAAAGAAAGTATGGTCGAAGCAATTCGCACTGTTTTGGAGCGTCGTATTAATGCACTGGGTGTATCAGAGGCAGTCATTACGCCTTCCTACGTCGGTAACGAAAAACACCTGCTTGTAGAGTGCCCTGGTGTAGTCGATACACAAAAGTGTATTGATACCGTTGGTAAAACCATTCAGTTAGAGTTCAAAGAAGAATTTACAGAGCCAACAGATGAATATGAAGCAGAAGTACGCAGCCATGTAAAAGAAGCGCGCGCACGTATTGCTGAGGAAGGGTTTGATACTGTTGGACAAGATTTAAGTGCCGATATTGCCATCTCCTATCAGCCAGAATCTCGCTACTTTTACGATGCACTGCCGGATGGTCTACAAGGAGTATGGAATAGAACGCCTGCAAGTGGCATTGCACAATACAATGGTTCTATCAGCGTAGGTGGCCAAGATAGCTCCGGGCAAGAGACGACAACGGAAGTCCCCGGCATTTTCGTTGTTGAGGTGATGCGTGCACGGACACAGACAGGACGGACCGTAAACGAAGCAGACAAGGCTTTTGAAATTATCGCATCGCAGGACAGAGCAATCACGTATTCCACATGGAAAGATCGATCTCTGACGAATGCTGTTCCAACGGTTATTCAAAACGCACTCAGTTCTATGCAGCTTGGTGAGCTGCGTGCAGTCACCATGGACGATAATACTGCCGCAGTACTCTTTCTCCGAAAGTTTGTACCAGGACAAACCGAGATGGAAGCGAGCCACATCCTCGTTGCGTACAAGGGTGCTGCATCTGCCGGTGAAGATATTACACGCTCCAAAGCTGAAGCTTTAGCCCTTGCAGAAGACATCAAATCAAAACTTGATAATGGTACGCGCTTCGAAACACTGGCAAGGCAGTACAGCGACGGGCCTTCAGGAAAGGATGGCGGTAGTCTTGGTACCTTTGGTATTGGAACAATGGTTCCCGCCTTCGAACAAGCAGTAACTTCGCAATCGAAGGGAGAAGTGAGTCAGCCGGTAGAAACGCAATTTGGGTATCACATTATTCGTACAGACAAAGTACCAACGCTGACAAATAACACCGCAAGTTATGAAGTGCTTACAGTCACTGGTGATAATGCTGCTGCACGTGCCACAGAAGTTGTTGGTCAGCTCCAACGTGGTGAAGTGATGTCGAACGAGGACTATATTACGCTACGCACACTGTTCTTCTCTCTCCTGCCAACAGGATGGAAAGATACACTACTCGACGGTAAGCATTTCCGTAGCGCAACCGTCACACTAGACCCAACGACCAATATTCCTCTTGTGCAAATTACCTTTGACGACGAAGGAGCAACGCTTTTCCAAAATCTCACCCGTGATAACGTTGGAAAGCGTCTTGCCATCTTTGTCGGTGGACAACTCGTCTCTGCACCAACAGTGCAGCAAGAAATTACAGGAGGCACTGCCGTAATTACCGGTACACAGAACTACGATGAGGCAAACCGCCTTGCACAAGACTTAAACACCGGAGCTATTCCTGCACCTATCTACCTAGCAGGACAGCGAACGGTAGAAGCAACACTGGGTGCAGAGGCTCTTAAAACATCGTTACAAGCTGCCCTTATCGGTATTCTTGTGCTGATGGGATACATGATCCTCGTCTACCGATTCCTTGGCCTTCTCGCAGATATCGCCCTTGCAGGGTACGCCATTATCTTCTTTGCACTCTTAAAACTCCCGCTCTTCCTGCTCAGCAGTAACTACATTGTTCTAACACTTGCAGGCATGGCTGGTATCATCTTGAGCATTGGTATGGCAGTAGATGCAAACGTGCTCATCTTCGAACGTATGAAAGAGGAGCTACGCAAAGGAAAAATGCTTAAGACCGCAGCTGAAACCGGCTTTGCCCGTGCATGGCCAAGTATTCGCGACGGTAATGTCTCCACGTTTATTACCTGTGCAATTCTCTTCCTGGTTGGAACGTCTATTGTTCGTGGATTTGCCATTACGCTTGGCATGGGAGTACTTATCTCCATGTTCTCCGCTATCGTTGTCACTCGCTACCTCATCCGCAAAGTTGCGCAAACCCGTCTTGCAGAGAACACAAAGCTCTTCTGCGGATAAACCATGGATACCATCCATATAGAAGATTTGATGCTATCGACCTGTATTGGTATTACCGATGAAGAGCGATCGAAGCCACAAACAGTGAAAATTTCTGTATGGCTGCGCACTGATATCAGTAAAGCTGCTAAAACAGACGACATCAACGATACTATCGACTACGCAGAAGTTGCAAAGCAAATACAGATACTTGGCAAACAAGAACGAAAAACCATCGAACGATTCGCTGAAGATATATCTCAGATGATTTTACAAAAGTTTGATACAAACGACGTATCTGTATCAGTGAGGAAATACTGTCTAGAAGAAACTGATAGTGTCGCAATTACCATTCATCGATCCCTAACAAGCTAACTGCTAATGACTAACTGCTATATTGGCATCGGCAGTAACATCAACCCCGAAGAGAATCTCAAGGCGTGTGCGAAGATGCTTCGTGCAGATTATCCCGGTATCACCTTCTCTTCCGTGTACCGCACGGCAGCCCGAGATGCAGTAGATCAGGAGGATTTTTTGAATGCAGTAGCAAAAATAGAGACAGACGAAACGGCAGAAGAGCTCTACGAAACCCTGAAGGCAATAGAGAAGGAACTTGGCAAAGACCCCCCCTACCCCAAAGGCCCACGAACGATTGACCTAGATATTCTGCTCTACGGAAACTTTCAGCTTTCAGCCCTGCCTAGCCGGCAGGCAGGTTTCAGCTTTCAGCTTGTTATCCCCCATCCCAGAATGCTCGAGCGCAGATTTGTCCTAGAACCGCTCTGCGAGCTAGATCCATCCTGGGAAGAAGCCCTCAAAAAGACTCGAGATCAAGAGTGCAAAAAGACTGGCATCTCTATAAGCTAAAACCATGGAAGACTCCATCAAAGCCATGCTCAAAGCCATTGGCGAAGACCCGTCGAGAGAAGGCTTGTTAAAGACACCAAAGCGTTGGGCGGATGCAATGAAAGAACTGACGAGCGGCTACGAGACGGATCTTAATATACTGATTAACGGTGCCCTCTTTGAAGCAGAAACCGATGGAATGGTCATCGTCAAAGATATTGAATGCTACAGCCTCTGCGAGCATCACCTGCTGCCATTTGTCGGCAAAGTTCACGTTGCTTACGTTCCTGATAAGAAGATCCTGGGACTCTCTAAAGTTGCCCGAGTTGTCGATATGTTTGCCCGAAGGCTTCAGACCCAGGAACGCATGACACAACAGATCTGTGACACCCTGGATGATGTGCTCAAGCCAAAGGGTATCGGCGTTATCGTACAAGCAGAGCACTTTTGTATGATGATGCGCGGCGTAGAGAAACAGCACAGCTCCTGTATTACCTCTGCGGTGAAGGGCCTGATTAAGAAGGACCCGAAGACCAGAGAGGAGTTTTTGCGGCTGGCGGATTAAGCAGCTAGCTTACGCTCAAGTGCAGAGAACTCTCCTTTGCGTACCAGCATTCTAGCTTCTGCATCCATCGGAAGTGCTGCAGTAATCTGCATATATTCGGCAGAAAGAAAATCGATATTCTGCTGCACACTAATGGCAGCTGCTTCACGCACTTCTCGAGCATCAAATTCTCTTCCATGTATTGTTACAGATTGCTGATCTGACTGCGCTGATTGCTTTGTATGCTCCTGCTCATGTGCAGCAATGTCTTCTGCGACACCGGTATCAATCAAACGATCTCCGTCACGCGACTTAATAGAATCTTGATCGATCCAAACAGTGTCAGATCCAAGTTGCGCCTGTCCTGCAACGCCATCTGGTAACTCTGTAATAGTAAAACTAGCACTCAGTGAGGATCGAATATCTGCCGCTGCATTCTGTAAATGTTCCGCTACCTCTGTATCAAACTCCTCACGTGCTCTTCGTTCCAGCTCTGAAGCAAGTGAGGACGCGGATTGCTCATTACCGTTAACGACGTCATCGTAGAGTGCCGATGCTGTATCAAGTGAAGTCATGCCCACAGTAAAACTGACAGGAGAGTTATCAGCTATCCCTGCAAATATCGAAGTACTGAAGTTACTATTTTTTGGCTTATTCAAGCCATTATTTTAGTGCTAGTGAAGATGTTTTCCTATACGTCTGAAACGTGAAAGAAAACTTGTGCTTCTCATCGGCCGGATGGTCCTTGCTTTCAACAAGATCCCAGACAGTCTCATCAATCTCCGGAAAGAACACATCTCCCTCGACCTGTGCATGTATGCGCGTCAGGTAGATGGTATCTGCCCGGTCCATCGCCTGACGAAAGATCTCTCCCCCGCCAATCACGAAGATTTGTTCTCTATCGTTGCCTTGCCCAGCAAACATAATGGCTTCGTCGAGCGACGATGCTTCCTCCGCACCCTCTGCATTGTAACTGCGGTCACGAGTGACAACGATATGCCTGCGATTCGGAAGCACTCCCGGCAGTGACTCGAAGGTTTTTCTGCCCATAATGAGCGGATGTCCATCTGTCATCTGCTTAAAGAACTTCAAATCATCGGGCAAGTGCCACGGCAACGTGTTATCTCTTCCAATAACATTATTGTCTGATGCGGCGACGATGAGAGCTATCTGCATATGTATAGCGTAATATTACACTGCGATGGGTGCTTTTATACCGGGATGCGGATCGTAATTGAGAACCTCGATATCGTCGTAAGTGAAATCGAAGATATTGGTAATATCAGGGTTGAGCTTGAGCGTTGGAAGGCTGCGCGGCTCGCGTTCCAGTTGAGTGAGTGCCTGCTGCATATGGTTACTGTACAAATGCACATCACCAAAGGTGTGCACAAAGTCCCCAACCTCAAGATTACATACCTGAGCGACCATGTGCGTGAGCAAGCTGTAGCTTGCAATATTAAACGGGACACCGAGGAAGACGTCAGCACTACGTTGATACAGCTGGCAGCTCAGCTTGTTATCTGATGAAACATAGAATTGAAACAAACAGTGACAGGGTGGCAGCGCCATCTTGCCTTGCGCAGCATTTTGATCTGGACTCAGAGAAACATCCGGCAGCACCTCCGGGTTCCACGCAGAGACAATGAGTCTGCGCGATGTGGGATTGCGCTTAATCTCATCAATCACCCAACGAATCTGATCCACTCCATTAAAATCTCTCCACTGCTTTCCGTACACAGGTCCCAGTTCCCCCTCAGGAGTCGCCCACTCATCCCAGATACTCACGCCATTGTCTTGCAGATATTTGACGTTGGTATCCCCTTTCAAAAACCATAAAAGTTCATGAACAATACTCTTCATGTGCACTTTTTTCGTGGTAAGAAGCGGAAATCCTTCGGAGAGATTAAACCGCATCTGTGCACCAAACATGCTAATAGTACCCGTGCCGGTTCGGTCGTCTTTAGAGACTCCACGATCAATAATCTGCTTCATGAGTCTAAGATATTGGAGGTCTGCAGTATTCATAGGGAATTATCCTACAAGCCACAACTGACTTCGGCAATGGGTTCACTCGCCTGCATTGGTTGCATCCTCCATGTTGCCATACAACAACCGCTTTAATTGTGCGGTGCTTGGATGAGATACCGTAACAACTTCCTCGCCAGAACCATCCACCAAGACAAATGCATGCGGTACTGAAATATGATAACGCTGCATAAGCTCTGGTTGGGTATCGGTGTCGATGCGATAGGTTGGGAGAGGGATGTGCTCAGTAGCATACCAATCACGCAAATCTGCATCAGTGTCCTCGCATACAGAACACGAAGATGCAAAGAAGAATAGAATCTTCTTTTCTCCGTTCAGGAGTACGTTTTCTGCAAACTGACGATAGTCACCTACAATAGCGACATCACGATGTTGATCGATGAGTGGAGTGCACCCTGCCATGAAAACAACAAGAAGGGCGGTGGCTGCAATATGTTTCATGAACGCAGCATAGCAGATGATGGGCAATCATCCCTAAAAATACACGCCGAACAATTAGGTTTTCTGGCGGTACATACAGCACGACCATGACTGATGAGATACGGAGTAATATTCCCCCACTCCTTCTTTGGAAGTGCCTCCATGAGATCGAGAGAAATCTTATCGGGGTTTTGCTGTTTCGAAAGGCCAAGGCGACGAGAGACGCGAATAACGTGTGTATCCACCGCAACGGCTTCGGGGTTATCGTACGCAGCGTAGGTAATGATTGCGGCAGTCTTCCTGCCAATACCCGGAAGTGTTATGAGTTCATCGAGCGTACGCGGCACCTCTCCTCCAAAGCGATCGATAAGTAGCTGACACATTTCCTGAATAAAACGCGCTTTGTTTCTATACGTTCCACAACTATAGATTTCGCTCTCTAGCTCCTGTCGCGAGACTGCAACATAATCGTCTGGTGTTCTATATTTCGGATAGAGTGTTTCCGTAACTACCGTATTGACACGATCATCCGTGCACTGTGCACTTAAGATAGTAGCCACTGTTAAATCAAGCGGCGTACGGTATGCAAGAAACGTACGAGGCGGTTTGTAGAGCTTTTTGAGTGCCGACAAAACAGAAGTTGCAGTAAGCAAGGTGGTACCAGTATAGTCGACTCCCCCATGAGTACACTCCCACACTTCACTGTTTTTGATGTCGAGACAACAGGTCTTGACCCTCGCAAAGGAGACAGGATTATCGAAATTGCGGGCGTTCGCATCGAAGACGGAGTAATTATGGAAAGTACGGCATTTGTAAAACTCGTAAATCCCGAACGTTCCATTCCGTGGGAAGCAAAGCAAGTCAATAAAATTGCAGATGAGGATGTTCTTACAGCACCAACAATTGACCAAGTTCTTCCGCAGTTTTTGGAGTTTGCACAAGGGTCAATTCTCGTCGCGCATAACTGTGACTTTGATATAGGATTTCTGATGAACGAAAAAGATCTCTGCTGGGGATACATCGATATTCCTGAGTGCCTCTGCACCATGCAATTAAGTAAGTCTCTCTTCCCGCATGAATTCCGTCATAATTTAGATGTCCTCTCTGCACGGCTACATATCGCAATGCCGCAGCATCGCCACCGAGCCCTTCCCGATGTACTCATGACTGCCCAAGCGCTCCTAAACATGATTGATGCCGGCAATATCACCACCATAGAACAGCTCAGAAAATTGGCCGGAAAGCAGCGCCTGGTAGCATAGCTAGTGTACAATGCGCACGATGGCTGTTTTGCCTATTACCATCGGCGAAGAGACTGCTGTGCTCCGTGTGGTGTCTCAGAAGGTGCCGCAGGTAACCAAAGATATAAAAAAGCTTCTGAAAGATATGCATGATACCGTGAAAAAAGCCGAAGGTCTCGGCATAGCTGCTCCACAGGTAGGAGTGAGTAAAGCCGTGTGCCTTGCACTGTTTAACGGAAAAATGACCCCGATGATTAACCCCGAAATCACCTGGAGAAGCGAGGAGACCAGTGTGATGGAAGAAGGCTGCCTTAGCCTTCCAAAGATCAATGTTGATGTGCCAAGGCCGGTGGAGATTCTGGTTCGCTATACAGATGAGAAGGGAGCTCCTCAAGAGCGCCGCCTGCACGACCTGGATGCTCGGGTGGTTCAGCATGAAGTTGACCATTTGAACGGGGTGCTGATTGTGGATTATCAGTAAGTTCTGGGTCCATCGCAGCCAGAGGAATACGCAATTTACGCAGAGCGAAATTCAATCGAGATTTGACAGTACCTATAGGTATATCCAAGTCTTCTGCTATTTCTTTGTACTGCATGCCCTGATAATAGAAAAGAGAAACTACTTGCTGCAATTTTGCCGATAACGTGTGTATACAATGCTCTATGTGAGCAGCTGTCTCAGCTGCCTCAGCTGCCTCTAAGGGGCAAAGAGGCTCACTTCTATCCAGAAAGACTTTTAGCGAGTTTTGATCCGCATTAACAAGATCACGCCTATTAAGGCTTCTGACAAAATCAATTGCTGCATTCGTTGCTATGGAATAAATATATGGCTTAAATCTTTTGCCCGGCTGAAACTGGTTACACTTTTGATGAACTTTCAGAAAGACAATCTGCAACACATCCAATGCATATGACCTATGTTTTTCAAGATAGTATTGCAGATACTGCTCAAGTGGCTTCTCGTATCGTCGTACAATTTCTGAAAATACATCCGTATCACCTGTAGATACATACTCTGCTAAAAGAGCTTCATCTGAGAGATTAGGCAAAGATTCACATTCTAGAGACATAGTTGGAGTATACCTATCTCTGACGAATTATCTCCCAAAATCAAAAAAAATCGTATACTCTGGCACTCGATGCCAGAACTCGAAGTCATTATCGGCCTAGAAGTCCATGCGCAAATGAGCACCAAAACCAAGATGTTCTGCGGGTGTGATAACGATGCATTCGGCAAAGCACCAAACACAACCGTCTGTCCTATCTGTATGGGGCACCCTGGGACACTCCCTGCACCAAACGCTAAAGCAATTGAGAAAGCAATGAAAGCATCTCTTGCACTGAAGTGCACTATCAATCAAGAGAACCACTTCGACCGCAAACACTACTTCTACCCGGATCTCCCCATGGGATTCCAAATTTCCCAGTACGACTTCCCGCTCTCGAGCAAGGGATCTGTCACCTACGACATTATCGACAGCTCCGGCAAAGTGAGTGATACCAAAACATGCGGCATTACGAGACTCCACATGGAAAACGATGCTGGAAAGCTGACCCACCGTGGCTCCACAACGCTGTGTGACTACAACCGTGCCGGAACACCTCTTATGGAAATTGTGACAGAGCCAGATTTGCGTAGTGCCAAAGAAGCAGTCGCATTTGCGCAAGAACTACGACGAATTCTTATTGCTGTAGGGTCCAGTGAGGCTGACATGTTTAAGGGGATGATGCGTTTTGACGCTTCTATTTCTCTACGCGAAAAAGGGACGGACACATTAAACCCTCGCAGTGAGATTAAGAATTTAAACTCATTTAAGGCACTGGAGAAAGCATTGCAGTATGAAGAAAAGAGGCTACGAGGGCTCTGGGACGACACTGGCGGCCCACTAAAAGGAGACATTACCGTCGGTTGGCTTGATGACCAGGAAAAGACCAAGATGCTCCGTGAGAAAGAAACTGCAGACGACTACCGTTACTTCCCAGAACCAGACATTCCACCACTCCGGTTTACTGCATCAGACATCGACGCCCTCAAAAACAACATGCCTGCACTACCACGAGAGCTGAAAGAAAAGTATCTAAAGATGGGAGTTTCTGACGCAGAAGCATTGATGCTGGTAGATGATTCATACTATCAAAAACTATTTGAAGCTGTTTTAGATAAAACTGATGACGTGAAGCGAGCAAGAAGTCTGGTGCTAACCCAAATTGCAGGATTTAAGAAGAAAGAGGAAAAAGAGTATGGGCCAGTTGAGTCTGTTGAAAGAATGATTGAACTGCTAAACAGCTTGATAGATAAAACAAACTCAGGAGCTATACATAAAAACCAAGAAAAGGGGATCTTGCAGGAAATGATTGAATGTGATTATGATGTAGATCAAGCAATACATGTTCTAGATATAAAGCCTCCATTAGAAGACAATGCGATTAATGACTATGTATTAAGTGCAATTCAGGCAAACCCCAAAGCAGTTGAAGATTACAAATCGGGTAACGAAAAGGCTCTGGCTGCAGTAATCGGATATGTCATGAAAGAAAGCAAAGGCCAAGCAGATCCTGCTAAAGTAAATGAAATTCTTCGTAAGGAACTCTCATAACTGGTACCCAGCCTGTGGGTGGGGTAGGCTCCGCCGATGTGGAGGGATATCATCGGCGGTGGGTTTTTCTTTGCTTCTTTCTTTTGAGCGGTAGTCAAAAGAAAGAAGGTTATTCAGCTCTGCTCATATACTCCCCAGTATCGGTATTCACTTTGACCGAATCTCCTTCATTAATGAAGAGTGGAACATTGACGGTGAGTCCGGACTCAAGCGTTGCAGGCTTTGTACCACCGGTAGCCGTATCACCTTTTACGCCTGGAATAGTCTCGGTTACCTTCATCACTATAGTCGCAGGAAGGTTGATACCAATAGGTTGGTCTCCGAAGATCATGGCATCCATTTCTGCTCCTTCAATGAGATAGTCTGATACCTCTCCTACCGTATCGCTGTCGAGCTCGAATTGATCGTAGTTCTGTAGATCCATAAACGTAAAACTTGACCCATCGCCATAGAGGTACTGCACCTTGCGATAACCAAGATCTGCAGGCTCCAGCTTATCACTCCCCTGGAACGTCTTTTGAATAACCGCTCCCGTTTTCAGGTTTTTCATCTTCGTCGCCATCACGCCGCCTTGGCGTGCCGACTTACTAAACTGGTTCCACGTAATAAGATACGGGTCCCCGTCGAGAATAACAGCACGGCCTTTTTTGAGCTCTGCAATAACGTACATACCTCTATATTACATCTCCTCCAGCGTTTTCCCAGCGGAGTTTTACAATTTCTTTATAAACTTTATCTGGGAAGTTTTCCGGCCCATCAGGAAGTACCTGAGCAAGTCGACGCAAAATACGTCCCATATCCGGATGCCCCTCAAGAGCACGGAGCTCTACCGTAAACTGGTTCACGCGAGAACGCGTCATATCGTAGACAAAGATATTCTCTTTGATGTGATTCACAATCGTCATCACCTCTTCCTCAGAGAGGGCAACAGAAGTCGGCTCTTTTGGAGCAGGCATATACAGAGCAAGGTCATCAAGAAGTTCAGGGTCAATATTTGCTCCACGGCTCTGCGCTGTCTGCAATGATGATGCAAGGAACGACAGAAGAACGCGCGCCTCTTTATTGGTAGAAGGATCCAAGCTAACATTCTCATCTTCAAGGGCAGTAATGTAGGGATTCAAATCGGACCAAATACGCCTGACAACATCTGTTTTTCCCTCTTCAACAGATCGCATCATGACCGCAAGACCATCGAGAAGTAGTGCACCCTCTGCATTTTGGCTTCTAGTAACCTGACCAGGAAGATTGGCAGTCGTTTCGAGTACTGTCTTTTTAATGGCATACGACTCATCACCTGGAAGTGCAGCAGTTGTGCGTGCTGTTGTTTCAGCAAGTGCTCTCTGGACGAGGAATTCTGTAAGGCTATCATCTGATTCGCCGTTTACAATACTCCGAAGCATTGCCGTGTACTCTTCGAGTGGTGCCTCTGCCTGTTTACCTTCGTACAGTAGTGCAGCGGCTTCATTTAATCTCGTTTCTGCAAGCTGCAAGCGCTTCTGCACTCTGTTATCTGCATTAAATGTCATCATAACATCCATTAATTCTGCAAAACGTTTCACTGGATAGAGCGGTGATGTTGGCAAAATACCTGCTTGTGCTATGCGACGTTCATGCTGCATCTGTGCAATGTCATGTCGGTGCACCGCATCGCGCTCAAGGTTCTGGTTTGCCCAAGTATACTGGAACCACTTAGCAGGCATTTTCTTTACAAGGAGCACAGTATTTTCCGAAAGCTCTGTACGCTCACCCTCGGTAAGGAAGGTTGGCTGACCATCTTTGTAGACAGCAGCACTTCTGTCGTACACTTCGACGCTTACTGTATCATCCTCAGCAATAGAGACACTTCCCTCGTTAACCGTAACATGTCCATAGCTTGTCGTGACGGTAATACCGCGCAACTGTGGAGGGACAAGACCATGCATCCAAATTTTTCCTGTATAGAGCGTGAGTGTTGGAAAAATTTCTGATGCGGGCTCCAGGCGGTCGGAAAGGTCATTGAGAGCAACCGTTGTCATTGGTGCCAGACGAATAACACCATCATCATGCAAAATGATGCTTGCTTCACCATCATAGGTACGAAGTTTCATACCAGGCTCCAAGGCAAGTTCTCCTTCAACTGTCTGCCATAATCCTCCAACAGATACCGAAATCTCACCACGCGTCGGTACAAGCAATACTTCGCTTTCCGCTACAGTCGATGAGGCAATAAAGAGGAATGGACTCACGCGAACAAGCAGACCAAAGAGTACAAATGCTGCACTCCACTTGAGAACTTGTGGCCCACGAGCAACTGCCTGAACAGGCTGAAGCTGCAAAAGACGCTGCTTAAGATCGCGCTTAAAACGCTGCGACGGGTGCAATGTGCCTTTAAGATGCTCCATCACTTCCGTGTTAGGAAGAGAGACTTGTGGTGCAATACGTCGCCAAATTGCATCTTTTGCTGCTTTAGTAGGCGCTACTGACTTGCGAATATCCCCAAGCAAAGGACTTTCCATGGCAATACGTTGCTGAATACGCCGAGCGATCTTTGCCTTCTGTGAGGCTGTTGGATTCAGCTCGCTAGCAATGCCGACAAGAAAACGATTAGACTGCATAGACTGCGCGGTATTCACGAATATTCTCTGGAAGATGGTCTTCCAATTTCTTCAGTGCTCTGTGTTTCAGAATGCGAACTGCACCCTCTGTCAGTCTTAGTACACGAGCAATTTCTGTATGAGGAAGATCTGCCATATACGAGAGAAGGAGAATTTCTCGGTAGCGCTCTGGAAGCGTATCAAGACTTCTATTGACAATACTGAGCATCTCATCGCGACCAAGTTTAGTATCTGCACGATTAAACACATCAGTATCAACAAGTGTTTCGGGTACTTCATCAAAACCACGATGGGTACGGTAGGCATCAATCACCGTATGTCGTGCAATACGGAAAAGCCACGCACCAAATGGTACGTTCTTTCGCTCCTGATACGTATGTAACTTTTCCCACGCCTTTACAAAGATATCAGCAACCAAGTCTTCAGCGACTTCTTTTGGCACACGAAAGGCAGTGTAGCGATACACCTGTACAAAGAACATATCGTAGATCTTTGCAAACGATTCGGTATCACCTTCTTTCGCACGTCTGACGTACTCAGGGAGAACCTTTTGCTGAATATCAATGCTTCCTTCCATAATGGGGGGATTCTACCATATAAACGATGAAAACCTGCATCTGTTACAGACGTGATCTTGACGTATTTTGAACAAAAAATGTATACAGCTACTCCCACTCGATCGTCCCCGGAGGCTTGTGCGTAAGGTCCTGAAATACGCAATCAATGCCACGAAGAGCAAGAATACGGTCGGTCATGGTGCAAAGAACATCCTGCGGGAGCTCTGCAGCATTTGCGGTCATGGCTTCAAGGCTCTCCACAGGGCGTAATACGACAGACTGACCACCCTCTGACATGCCAAACGGAAGCAACACAACTGGAAACTGCCAAATGCGCTCATAGAGACCTGCTTTTCGCAGCTCTGCGTTAACAATGGCATCGGCTTCGCGAAGAAGGTTTGCACGTTTTGCAGTGATGTACCCGGGTGTAAACACAAACGCAATTGGCTCTGTGTGTGACGTACACATGAGGACACGATTGATTTCCGATGATTGATTCGGAATCGATGTCGCAAGGTCCCACTCGATGCTCGATGGATATTTCTGCTGATTAAACAGTGCAACCGCATGACGGTAGCTCCTGCCATCCCCCTGCACCCCGACGGACTTAATGGGAAGTACTGCGTAAGCAGAAGGCATTTGTAATTCGTCATTCGTCATTCGTGATTCTTGCTCTGCACACAAAATTCTGACACCAAGCCCAGGCCCAGGAAACGGATGACGCCAGACAAGTGCTTGGGGAATTCCAAGCTCCTGGCCAAGTGTACGCACTTCATCTTTGTAGAGTTCCCGAAGCGGTTCTATGACAAAACCTGCGTCCATCATCTTCTGAATTTCCTCGATACGATTATGGTGTGTTTTAATCTTATCGGCATTCTTTGTCTCTCCCGTTTCGATGGTATCGGGGTAAATCGTTCCCTGCCCGAGCATCCAACCATCGTCCAGAGAAAGACCCATCTCACTGCTCACTCTGCGCTGCACATCGAGAAATGTTTTTCCAATGATGTTACGTTTCTCTTCGGGGTCGTACACGCCTTCAAGGTTCTTTAAAAATTCTGCTTCTGCGTACTCAATGCGAAGATTAGTAATTCCAAGATCTGCAAACGCTGTTTCAATCTCCTTGCTCTCATCTTTGCGCATCAGCCCGGTATCGACATAGAGCCCCTGAACACGCTTTGTACCAAGAACCTTGTTCAGAAGAACAAATGCTACCGTGCTATCAACTCCGCCAGAAACAAGAATGAAGACCTTGCGCTCACCAACCTCCTGTTGAATAGAAGCACTGATATGATCTGCGTAACTGTCGATACTCCACGGCAGAGTATCACAGAGACCGACAAAGTTCTTCAAAAGCTGCTGCCCATACTCAGAATGCACTACCTCCGGGTGAAACTGCACTGCATAGAAGTTGCGCGTCTCATCTGCAAGAAAGGCGTTCTGGCAATCGGCTGATGTACCAATACGTTCAAATCCCTCAGGTAATTGCTTTGCCTCATCGCCATGGCTCATCCACACCGTACTTTCTACAGGTAATCCATCTGTCACTTTCCTCTTTCCACTTTCCACTTTCAGCTTTGCACGTCCGTACTCTTTCACCCCACCCGACTCCACACTTCCTCCAAGTGCCTTCACCATCCATTGAAGTCCATAGCAAATACCAAGCACAGGAATGCCAAGCTCAAAAATTGCCGGATCACCCTGAGGACTCTGTGGATCGTACACACTCTGTGGGCCACCAGAGAGAATAATGCCTGCACGACCTCGTAACTGATCTACCGGAGTATCTGCATCCATAATATCGGCATATACGCCAAGCTGGCGTACTCTGCGAGCGATAAGATGCGCGTACTGACCTCCAAAATCGAGAACGACGATGGATTGCTGATGCTCCATAGAATCAGTGTAATGTGTTCATTAGGCAAATGCGAATTCTTGACAAAAGAAGTAGCAAGGGAGTAGAACTACTTGCTATGAGCTATTTATCAATCCTGCAGACGTTCTGTGCTTCAGGAGAAGCAGGAATAGATCAAACAAAACAATGCACCGAAGTGATGGCGCAATACCAAGACGATTTTCGCCATGCGCTCAATGCAGTACTCCAAGGAAAAACGGAAGTGCTGGATGCTATTGCAACTGCAAGTGATTACATCACAGATCTGAGTGGCTCAGCCTACAAAGAACAGCGAGCGCAGCTGAAAGATAGCTATCAAGAAATAATAGATAGAGAGGCAAAAGGGAAGGAATTTTCCCGTGACATGTGGAATGCCGTACGTGTACTTACAGTGAAACACATCCATGCAGTTGCTGGAGTATGTGCTATACAGAAAATGGCATCAGCAGGTCATCTCCGTACGGGTGCGCAAGGAGTAGTGCATGACGAACAAGTTATATCTTGGCTCGAGGAGAGGTAAGAGTACTCGCAACAAGAATCCATACGCTATACGCAACAGCGCTATCTTCCCATGCATGCAGGAACAGTGCAGCAATGGAAATACCAAGGAATGCAAGATACGTACTTTGTAATTCGTGATGCGTGATTCGTAATTCTTGTAAGACAAGAAGAATCAGTAATAGATACAACACCAAGCCGAGCACTCCCATCTCGATACCAATCTGCAAGTACCAGTTTTCGGGCAATAGCGGACAAGAGCAGGGTGCTTCTGGCTGCATCTGCACGTCATCAACAAACACGCAAAGCTCCGGCCTGTCCTCTGCCCATGAAATGTCACTACCGCCAGGAAGATACACACACGTATCACTAGTGCGATTGCTTGCCGGTCCAGCGGTACCCAGTCCACGTCCAAATGGATGCGCGGCAATCAGACGCACTGCCTCGAGCGGACGCGCAATATGTCCACGGGTAGAGGTTGCCCGTAAAAGAATACCTGGAGCATATGTATGTATTGCAAAAAGCAATACAATGGTAATACACAGTAAAGAAAGTGCCAACGGAACACATCGTCGAAATGGTCTCTGACTCGCAAGAAAGACCGCAATCATAACGCCAGCCGACAGCACCGCAGCGCGTGACATGCTAAGGAAGATGCTGATCACAATCAACACACCTAAAAGCTGAAAGCTGAAAGCTGAAAGCTGCTTGTTAAAAACAGATACAATGATAAATCCCAATGGCAAGAGTAGCCACAACCCAAACTGATTCGGGCCACTAAATGTGCTCTGTGCTCTATGAATCGGCAGCCCCTCTATCTGCTGAAATGCAGCAAGCGGACCATGAGAAACATAGAGGGAATGTAAGTCACTGTACCCGAGCATGGTAAATACAGATTGCGGGAGCCAAAGTGAAATAATGGCGTACGCCGATACTATCGCACCAACACTGAGGAGTACTGTTTTTACATGCGCTGCAAACTGCTCTGACCACGGAACTCTTCGAAGAATAAGAAATGCAATAAGTGGAGTGAAGTCGTATTTGAAACCATAGAGAAATTGAAGATTGAAGATTGAAGATTGAAAATAAGAGACGGTAAGTGCAAGAACTCCAAGAAGAACAATTAACAAATCAATCAGATCTATCCGCAAATCAGTAATTTTCCATTTTCCATTTTCCATTTTCAATCTGACGGCCTCTATAAGAGAAAGAGACAAAATAACCAATAACAGAATTTCCTTCCATACCGATAGTGCCGTCAACGGTGCGTGCCCCGGGCCAGCAATCAGCTTTGTCCCCACCGTCACTGCAAATGCATGAAACGGAAGGAGGGCTATAAGAAGTAATGCCAGTCGCTCACGAGTACGCTGTAAATCCATAGATAGCATCATACATGTTCTACGTTCCTCTTTTACAATCCAATTCGCTCTTCCTCTGCCCGAAACACTTCTCCTTTCGAAAGCACATCTTCAACAGCATCAATACATTTGCTGCTGACGTTCTCTCCGTAGATCTTTGGAGCATTCTTCATCTCCGCATTATTCCATGCGAATTCGACCATCTGCTTAATAAGACTACCATCGATAGGAGGTGCAATAAGGTTGCCTCCGTTAATGGCAGACTCTGGACGGTCAGACCCAAAACGAAGCGTAACACAGGGAATGCCCAATACATTCATTTCTTCCTGCATGCTTCCGGAATCCGTTGCACAGACTGCTGCACGGCTCATCGCAGCAATGACATCTCTGTACTCCGCCCACACAGGGGAGTAGACAAAGTTGTCGTAGTTTTTCGCAAGTGTTTCTACCTCCTTCTTCAGTCCAAAGTTCTCCAGTGCCTGTTCTGTTTTAAAGAGTGAGATGAGCAGAACCTTCTTGCCGTCTTCAATAAGACTCTTCATCGCATCGTAGATGGCACGGAACCGCTGCTCGTTGCTACAGTTTTCGCCACGATGAATGCAGAAACGAACGAAGTCACCGTCGGCAAGTTCTGGGTGGCGCTCAAAGACTGTTGATTCATCCATCCTCTCCATCGCCTCACGCGTTGCATCGGCAACGGAGTTACCAACAACAAAGATACGATCATCACAAAATCCTTCACTCAGCATAAAGTCTCTGTCGAGTTCCACCGGCGCAAGGTGAATACCGGTTGCAGCTTCCGCGCACCGTGTATTGAACTGCTCCGGAAATGGCTCTTGGCTGCCGCGTTCCCAGTTTCGGCGGTCCATCAAAAACGTACGCCAGGCATCGCAGTCAAACCCATCACCCAAACCAAACTCACGGTACTTCGGCGTAAGCGTTCGGATACCTGCCTCCACATGCACCGACGCAAATCGGTGACAAAATCCTGCGTTACTCGCTGCCATAGCGGTGGTGGTATCACCATGAACATACGGGATAACAATTTTCCCTTTCTCTTTAAGTTGACCAATCACGTACCCAAGGCGCCCAATAATTTGACTGACAACTTCGTGCGCAGCTCCGCGAACGTTTAAGTTAAAGTCGGGCTCCACACCAAACTCCCTGAGCATTCCGCCGGAGAGGTTTTCATCGTAGTGCTGACCGGTGTGTCCAAGCACGACAAGGTGCCCTCTGTTCTTTAGTTCTTTGTAGAGAGGAATTTGTTTGATAATGTCTGGCTTCGTCGCAATTAAAATAAGATGAACGTGCTTCTGGTCATGTGCTGCCACCTCGTCGTAAAAGCCGTCGGATGTATACGAAATCTCATCCATGCACGGCAAAGGATAGCGCAAAAAAAACCGTTATGCAGCCTGTTTCTGCTCTTCTCCATTCAGCACATTCTGAACACCATGACGAAAGGATTCCACAAAGCCACCAGGAAGGGCATGTGGCTCCATTCCCGTTGCTTCTGCAGTAGATGTGCGCTCAACTGCACGTACTGCCCGCTGGATTTCTTGTTCAGCACCGTGATCCATGGTTTATATTATACACTAATTTGTGTTTTTTATCAAACTCTCCCCTCCTCAACTATAGAATCGCTAAGAGATGCTCCTTTTGTCACAATACCCTCTACTGCCAATATCTGCTTTTTAAGCATCTTTTCACCATCAAATGTGTAAATGTACGGAGTGCAGAGGCCAATTTCTAGTCCCGCAGTTGTATCGGGATCTAGCCCTTCAAGGTTCTTCACAATAGGCCTCAAACTATTACCATGCGCAACAACTAAGACCGTTTTTCCTTTAGCAAGATGAGGCAATATGTACTGCGTAAAAAACGGCCACGTTCGTCGCTCGCAATCTTCCATGCTCTCTCCTCCAGGAGGACGCGTAAAAAAACTACGACGCCACAACTGCACTTGCTCTTCTCCATGTTTCGCAACAGTCTCTGCCTTATTCAGCCCCTGAAGATCTCCATAGTGCCGCTCATTAAGCGCGCTATCTACTTCGATAGGCGGCGTTTGCCCGAGTGTTTCTAAAATGACATCAAGGGTTCCTCTCGCTCGTATGAGTCGCGATGTAAAGGCTACATCGATACCAAAGTCACTGAGGCTTTTTCCGCACGCTGCAGCATCTTCTTTGCCACGATCGGTCAACGGAACATCCGTCCAACCAGTAAAACGATTTTCCAAGTTCCATTGCGACTGTCCGTGGCGAATGGTAATGAGAGTACCCATAGCCAAACAGTAACATAGCTTTTTCTCTTGTTCCATATTTGCTACACTGGATTCCTAATGGACATTAAAGACATCTCCCGCAAACGGTTTTTAAGCACAGTAGTCTGGGGCGTTCTTGCGAGCGTCATTATTGTTGGTGCGGCTGCCGGCATTGGTCGCGCAACTGTGAACCTGCAAGGTGCACTCACTAATAAACCTGATATTGCCATCTATCTGCTACTGCCTGACGAAGGCATTGGTAAAATAGAAGTACTGAAAGAAGAAGAGAATGAGAGACATTACCTAGCCGATACCAGTGAAGGAAAGAAATTCATCATCCTAAAAAAAGGACAGAAAGAATGGTATGTCTCCGATGTGCAATCACTCCACGACGATGAACCTACTGCCCCTTCCGCAGAAGAACAAGAAGCGGAAAATGAACAGTAGCCGTAAGAATACGACCGATACGCCACGGCTGGAGCAGGAGCCTCCACAGCCATTCAAGGTGCATGCGACGTAGCAGTTTCGGCGCTCTCTTTACCATGCCTGCCAAAAAATCGAATGTACCGCCTACCCCCATGGCAACCCGCACAGATGTCAGCTGCAGAAGATGCTGATTAATCCAAAGATCCTGCGCAGGGGCACCATAAGCAACGAGGAGAAGATGCGCTCCAGAGTCGTTGATGCGCTGAATGATCTCCGGTGCATCCTCAGGTGACGGTGATCCCTCATAGCTCGTCATGTTCAATGTTCCATTTTCCATTTTCAATCTTCTTGCTGCCTTCTCAGCAACACCATTGCGACCCCCAAGAAAAAACACAGGATGCTCTGATGAAATTGTCATAAGCAGAGTTTCAACCAGATCGACTCCCGCAACACGCTCAGGAAGAGACTGCCCTGTTTGCCGTGCCGCCCACAGGAGACCTGCGCTGTCTGCCACATTCAAATCCGTATGATTCAGTAGAGACCGAAAACTGTCATTGCGCTGCGCACAGACAAGCATCTCGCTATTTGGTGTCATGACATGATGCTTACCGCCCTTCAGCATTTCCTGAATACGCTTGACTGCCTCATGCATCGACACTGCATCTATAGGAACGCCGAGAATATTAACGCGAGTCATAAAGCGTATGGTAGAATACAATAGTTCTCACATGCTCCAAAAGGAAACACCAATGGCTAGAACACTGCTTCCACTCGCCTTTTTTGGCATTCTCGTTTCGCTCCTTGTCTTTAGCGAAAGTATGAGTGGCACGACAGCAACAAGCATTATTATGAATGTGCTCAGCCCCGGTCAGGAGTGTACGACGAACGACGACTGTTCAGTGCAAACAACGTACTGCGACGAACAAGGACGATGTAAAGAACTCAACGACCCAACCTGTGACTGTGGCCAACCACAGGTACTGCGCTGTTACGAGGAATCTGGTAGAGCCAGGTTTATGTACTGCCCAAATGGATGCAAAGAAACACCAGAGGGCGCCATATGCGAATAATGAGAATACTCTATACACTACTGGGATTCGTGCTTCTATCTGGCTGCGCACCGCTATTGCCTCCCACTCCAGAGGAACTGCCTCAGCAACTCCAAGAGGAGCAAGCAGAAGATATCGGCGAACAGGAGGCAGTAACCGAAGAAGAGGGCACGGAAATCACCCTTGTCGAACGACTACTCCCGAGTGGGTTTATAGAAATCGGCGATAGAGAAGCACCAGTTGTCCTCCTGATGTTTACCGAGCACCACTGCCGCTACTGCAAAGACTTCTACAACCAACACTTCCCCATACTGCACAGAGACTTTATCGATCAGGGAAACGTACGGCTGCAAATTGCCATTCTTCCCCTCAAGAAATACCCCGATAGCGAACGAGCTGCAACGGGACTGCTCTGTGCTGCTGTACAAGGAAAGGGCATGCCGATGCATAAGCTCCTCTTCGAACTCGGTGCCAGAGATACCGATGTGCTCATGAGCGAAGCAGTAACCTTAGAGCTCGATACAGAACTCTTTGCGCAGTGCCTTGAAAGTCCAGATACAAAAGCCACCATTGAACGGCAGAAATCAATTGCAAGATCGCTGGATGTCACCCTGGTACCGACGTTCTTCTTGAACGGAGAAAAGTCTGTGGGGCTACCGTATTACCCAGATTTGCGAGGGATGATTGAAAAACAATTAACTGTTAACAATTAACTGCTAACCCGAACCAGCTTCATCCTTGCTGTCGCACCGGAGATAATCTGCACATTGCCCCCGAATTCTTTTTCCAAATATTTCACAAGCGCTGCGTTTGCCTTCCCGCCTTCGGGTGCGGCAGCGATATCAATTTTGATACTCTCATCATCCATCACCTGAGTTGCCTTGGTTTTTGGCATTCCCGGACGCGCACGGACGTAAAACTGCACCGTTCCGTTTGCGGCCAGTTCTGACTGAAGTGCACTAAACATACTTACGAAAGCTGACTCTTTCTCCACTTCTCTATCTCCGCATGATGCCCGCTGGTGAGGACATCGGGAACTTTGAGTCCGCGGAACTCCTCGGGGCGTGTGTAGTGCGGGTATTCTTTTTTGCGATCAAGCGCTGCAGAAAAACTTTCTTCATGTGCGCTCTCTTGCTTGCCAAGCACTCCTGGAATAAACCGAGCTACGGCATCAATCAAAACCATCGCGGGAAGTTCTCCTCCGGTCAGCACGTAGTCGCCGATACTTATCTCTTCGTCAATCCATCCGCCATCCACAATGCGCTGGTCGATACCTTCGTAGTGGCCACAAAGCAGCAACAACCAATCATGATTGCTCGCAAGCGACTCAACTTTCTCCTGTTTTAGAGTCTGCCCTCTTGCAGACAAATAAATCCTGTGTGGCCTCTTTCCGCTTTCCTCTTTCCGCTCGATATCTTCTATCGCTGGCACCACAACATCCGCGCGAAACACCATCCCCGCACCGCCCCCATATGGTTCGTCATCCACCTGACGGTGATTACCCAGTCCCCAGTTGTGAAGACTGTGGGTATGCACCTCAAACGCGCCTGCCTCGCGGGCACGCCCGAGCATGGACTGCGTGAGTGGTCCTTCAAACATGGCCGGATGCAGTGTGAGGATATCGATTCTCATGTACTCTAGTATAGCTATGCCGAAGGTATCTGTCTTAATCCCGATCTACAAGCCAAATCCCAAACATCTTGAGGAATCTTTGGACGGGCTTTTAAAGCAGTCTGAGCAGGATTTTGAGGCCATTATCTGCGAGGAGCCCACCGACGTCGATAGCTCTGCGGTTCTTACAAAATACGTCAACGACCCCCGGTTTCAGCACTTCAAAAACGAAAAGTGCCTGGGTATCGGCGGCAACTGGAACCGCTGTTACTCCAAAGCCACCTCCCCTGTTATCGCCTACCTCTTTCAGGATGACCTCTGGGCTTCGCACTACCTCGAGACCGCTCTGGAAGTTTTTGAAAAACACAAGACTGTCGGCATTATTTCGATGTACCACGAGTACCAGTACGATGAAAAACTCTGGACACTCGAAGGGTACGAACTGGTAAAAGAAGTGCAGAAAGAAATAGAAAGCGGCGTGCATGAAGGAGGAGAGATCTTACGCTACTGGCTGCATAGAAACATGCACCCAAACATCATCGGCGAACCACCGTTTGTGGTCTTGAAAAAAGAAGTGATGGAAGAAGTCGGACCGTTCCATGAGAACATGCCGCAGTTTCTGGATGTCGAGTACTGGCTCAGGTGTCTCCAGAAGACCGACTGGTACTTTGAAAAGAAAAGTTGCGGCGCCTTCCGTGTGCACGGTGCTGCTGCCAGTGCACAGAACAACGAAAGCGGCAAAGGACTGTACGATCGCCTGACCGTGTTTGAGAAGCTCATCAAATCTCTGCACGGCGACTTACGTAAAGTTGCGATCCGGTCACGCAACCGCTCGGTCGAAGATATGATCGGCAAGTTCTTCAACCGCGTGAAGCACAAGAAAGGTGTCAGTAGCAGTGGAAGCGGACAGGTCGTGCGGTTTGCGTTGCGGCATCCTGTTCTTATAGCAATTGCCTTACTAAAACGCCTATTTTAGATACTGATTTGCGACGTAACCACCATCGCTTCCCTTTCTGATCGTTTTGGATACACTAAACCGCTTACTTCCTTGTTGTGGCTTTGGGTCGAGCAATTCCGTAGCATGAGAAAACAGTGCATCGAAACGATTATCATCCATTGCAGCGTCATCATCGCCCCCATGACACTCTAGGAGTACCTCTTGCAGATGCTGTCTTGCTTCGAAAAGAGCATCTTGAAGCTCATTCCTTTGCGCAATATCTGCACGTTCAAATCTCTTACAAAGCCTGTTAAGCTCACCTGCAGCGCTTGTACAAATATGATCGTTCTTGTGTTCAGACATGGTGGTATGGGGAAATTTGGACGACAGTCTACAAATGAATCCAGAGTGTGCAAGAAAATAGTAATGTTTTATTTACACAAACCTCTTCATCAACGCACTCACATCCGTGATCTTCGTCTCCTCCACAGGAGTGGTCTTAACGTCTTTACGCGGGACAAGACGCTCGATGAAGTGCGGGACGTCTTCTGTCTGGTAGAGGATGCCGCAGCTTACGCGCTCTGACGTATCGAAGGCGATCTTCTTGGCAGCCTCGAGATCGGACGGATCATGTCCTTCGTCGCTAACGTCGTAACACTTCTCTAGCAGCCACTGGTGCGAGGCAAACTTGTTGTAGGTGGGACACGCCTGTAGCACATCAACAAACGCAAAACCACGATGCTGAATGGCTGCTTTCATCACACGCGTCATCTGCTTGATGTCCCCACTCCACGTGCGCGCAACGAATGTCGGGCCGAGCGAGAACACAAACTCCATCGGACGCATGGTGTCTTCGGGGATACCGTTTGGCGAAGTATTCATCGGCTGGTTCTGCCAGGTGAGGCTACTTGCCTGTCCCGTAGTCAGTCCGTAGTTTGCGTTGTTGTGGAGAATAAACGTAATGGGATAGTGACTGCGGATGCTATGAACGAGGTGGTTTACGCCTTCTGAAAAACTCGCTCCGTCTCCACCAAACGCAATCACGGGCAGTTTGGGATTCGCCAGCTTCATGCCCGCAGCAAGCGGAAGCACACGGCCGTGCAGACCGTGGAAACGGTACCCCAGCATCTTGTCGCTCATGTTTCCGTGGCAACCAATATCAAACGCAAGGCACACATCGTGCGGGGCTATGCCAAGCTCCACCATCGCGCGTTTAGCCGCAGCCATAATACCGTAGTCTCCGCAGCCATCACACCACGTACATTCTGTAGCACAGTAGAAGTCGTGAACCGAGGAGTTGCCGGAAATGTGGAGAGGTATAGACATGAGAGCTAAGAGCTGAGAGCTAAGAGCTGAGATGATAATTCATCAACAAAGAATGGCCGGCCATCATATTTCAGAATCTGATGATCAAAATCGAATCCTGTTTCCATTTTGATAAGCTTCGCAAGTTGTGCCTGGTGTGTGGCTTCAACAAAAATCGTCTTCTTTGCCTTGCTCGCCAGTGCCATCAGCTTCTCTGTCTTAAGGGGCCAAAGATAGCTGTAGTGAAGATAGCAAGCTGAGAGCTCGCAAAGCGAATCGAGAATCGCACCTTTATTACTACCCCAACTGACGACGAGAAGATCAATATCTTTCGGATCTCTTTCCTCTTTCCACTTTCCACTTTCCACTACAAAACTTACCGGTTCCGGTAAGTTTTGTTTCATGCTCTCCATCTTCCGCATACGCTTATCCATTTGCAGTACTGCATTTGGTCCGGTTTCATCCACGTTGCCTTCTGCGTCATGCTCATCACCCTGTGCGCAGTACGTGGCTGCCTTGCTTCCGGGGAGCCAACGGGGAGACACACCGTCTTCAACGCTCGGGTCGTAGCGGTCAGAGCTCTTAAGTTTGTCGAGTTCTTTTTGAGCGGTAATCAGTTTACCGCGACGCATCTCAGCCTTTTTCATATTGTATTGCGGTTGCATGTAGAGACCTTCCGCGACATGCTTATCAGTAAGAACAGTGACAGGCAATTGATACTCTTCTGCGTAGTTAAACGCTTCGGGCATCAAACTAAAACAATCCTCTGTATCGCTCACGCTCATCACAAGCCTAGGGTATTCGCCGTGCGAACCGAAACAGGCAAGGAGCATATCACCCTGTCCGCTCCACGTCGGTAGCCCTGTCGAAGGACCTTGTCGCATGGCAAGCACCATGACCGAAGGGTTTTCGGTAATACCATTAAGCGACAGTGTTTCACTCATCAGGTCGTAGCCTCCACCGGATGTAGCAGTCAGTGCGCGAGCCCCCGCAAACATGGCACCGCTTACCATCTGCATGGCAGTAATTTCATCCTCTGCTTGCTTAATCACCATTCCAGTCTCGTTTTGGTTGTCCGCAATGTATTTCAGGAGTGGTGAGCTTGGTGTCATCGGGTAACCGCAGTACATACGCACACCGGCATGTATAGCACCAAGTCCCATCGCCTCACTTCCGGTGAGAAGCAGATCATCTTTTCGCTTGGCATCAGGTGCGGGAAGGGTAATTTCCAGCTCCCCTGCCTCTTCATCTTTGTACTGCTTACCGCGGTCAACAAACTTGTAGTTGAGTTCGACAATCTTCTCTCCTTTGTGACCGAATTGTTCTTTTATCATGTCTTTTACGTTGTTTACGTCTCGTCCTAAAAGACACCACACAACAGCAGTAACCAGAACGTTTCCGACAATCGGACGACTGCCCATCTCCTTCAAAATCTTTTCCATCGGAAGATACAGCACCGTCACCTTTCGTTCTTCGAAAAGCTTTTTGTCATCATCGGAAAACTTCCAACCGGGAATAAGGTGAATGAGAATGGCGCCATCTTTGAGGTCCTGCAAATCTCGCTTAAGACCGATGTAATTAAGACACACCAGTAAATCCACTTTTGTCTCACTGCTTTCGATATGACTGTCTGCGATATCAAGCTGATAACTACTGTGTCCGCCTTTAATCAGCGACATGTATTCGCGGTACCCAAACAGGTGGTACCCTGCACGCTTTAAGCCTTTAGCAACCATCTCACCGACAGAGTTAATTCCCTGCCCTTGCGCTCCGGTAATTTTGATGGATACACGGTTCATAGTGAATTGTTAACTGTTAATTGTTAACTGCTTGACTAGCTTATCACCCCATTCCTTTACCTTACCTTCCTGCCCATACGGATCGTTGATAACAATGAGTGGCATGGTACAGCTCTTGCCGTTATGCGACATAAGAAATTGCATAAAACGTTCTGTGCCGCGCCCGGTGTAGTAGTACCGGTCATCCCCGAGAATAACGAGCGCAACCGGGCGACCTGCAAGGTCAATGTCTCCTGCACGCTGTTCAAGAAGTTCACGCATGTGCATGTTTAAGTATCCTTCCACCGCATCGTAGTTCCAAGTGGAAGATGCAAGCAGCAGTACGTCTCCTTGTAAAAGATCTTTACCATCTGCTTCTTCTGCCCGCTGCTTAGAAAGCTCAAACTCCGGGTGGGTTTCCTGTATATGATCAAACAACACATCGACAACGTGCTCTGTATTGCCACTAGTACTTGCGTAGATCGTATGGAGAGAAGGCATCGACACCTAGCTTACTACTTATAGACATCACCGCGAAATCCTATCTCGTAAATAACTGCGGAACCTTGCTTATTCTTAAAATAAATAATACGTACTGTTCCCACTCGGCAACGATACCAATGTGGCTTTCTCGATAGCGGAGCAATATCTAACCCTTTTGTCTCATTTCTCATCAATTGTGCAATGACATCCTTGAGCTGTTGTCTCAATTTTGGCTGAAGTTTACGAAGAAATTTTGTAATTCTATCCATAAAGCACCTGTTACGTATTACAAATTCTTTTCTGCTTGGTTGAAACGATCTAAAAACTCTTCTGCAGACATCCCCATGGGGAAACGCAGACCAAACACACCATCCTCTTCTTCGTAATACTCAACATCAAGTATTGGCTTGATCACCAGGTATCCCTCTGGTGTCTCTTCGGCCATGAAATGTTTGGTTTGATAGCGGGTTCTCCATTCTTTTGGAAGAGTAACAGAGCCATTTCCCCATAAGCTGAGAGTTTCGGAAAACATGCGAGAGACAAGCAAAAAATAAGAAAGTACAGATAGTATAGCAATACTAGTATTACTAGTAAAGTTATTTTTCGTGCTAAATGAAAATAGATAGAGAAGCAGCTATCCAGTAAAATGAAACGAAATGAGTCTCTTCGAACCCAAAAATATTGCCATTATTGGCGCAAGCGCTGATAAAGGCTCTGTCGGACACGATATTCTCAAGAATCTACTCACACAGGGGTATGAAGGCGACGTATTCCCCATCAATCCAAAACATGACAAGCTGCAAGGGAAGAAGACATATAAATCCGTAAAGGACGTAGAAACGGATATTGATCTCGCCATCATCGTCGTTCCAGCAAAAGTGGTGCCTGTTGTCTTGAAAGAATGTGGTGAGAAGAACATTCAAAATATTGTGATTATCTCTGCAGGTTTTGCAGAAACACACACAGACGAAGGAATCAGGCTCGAAGAAGAGATTAAAGACATTGCAAATTCTTTCAGCTCTCAGCTTTCAGCTCTCAGCTCTTTTAATGTCATCGGTCCGAACTGTCTCGGCATTGTTCGTCCATCCATTCATTTGAATGCATCATTTGCAGCAGAGCTTCCTCCAGGTGGAGGTGTGGCCCTTATCTCCCAATCTGGTGCGACAGCCGTTGCTGTAATGGATGCAAGTGAACGCCTCGGCATTGGATACTCACTGGTTGCTAGCATTGGGAATAAGACCGTTATGGACGAGAGTGATCTACTTGAAATTGCAGCAGATGATGCCAAGACTCAGGTCATTGGACTGTATCTGGAAAACATGAAAGACGGGCGACGCTTTCTAAAAACTGCCATGCGATGCAACAAGCCAATTGTGCTTCTCAAAGCGGGAATCTCAGAGCAAGGAAGTAAAGCAGCGTCGTCACATACAGGTGCACTTGCTGGGAACGATGCAGGGATAAAAGCACTGTGTAGTCAAAGTGGTATCATCCGCGCAGAAAACTTGGAGGAATTTTTAGACCTTCTCGAAGGACTGAGTACACAGCCACGCCTCGCATCGGAAAACATTGCAATTGTCACAAATGCAGGTGGCCCAGGCATTCTTGCAACGGATGCCGCAACAATAGTCGGCTTACGTCTTCCTGCACTCAGCGAGAAAACAGAGAAGAAGTTACGAGAGTATCTCCCTGAAACAGCAAGTACCAAAAACCCAATTGATGTCATTGGCGATGCAGGAGTAGATCGATACGAAGCAGCACTTGAAGCAGTTGGAGAGAGTACGGATATTGACGGACTCGCACTGCTTCTCACACCACAAGTTATGACACCAGTACAAGAGATTGCCAACGCACTCATCGAGTGGCGCAAGAAGTATCCGATGATGCCTGTCGTCACCTGCCTCATGGGTGAGAAGAACGTACAAAAGCAGCGACTAACTATTCAAAAAGCAGGCATTCCCTCCTACGAAACACCGGAACGTGCGATGAATGTTCTAGGAGCTCTGCGACCAGTACATGATTGTGGTGAACTAAGTGAAGAAAAGAAGGAAGACCGCGCAGAGGAGGCAACGAGCATTATCGAAGCCCGTAACGGGCTACTCGATGAAGAAACAGCGCAAACGCTCTGTAACCTCTATGATATTCCCATTGCATCCGGTCGAGTTGCAACAACCGAGAAGGAGGCACTCGCCATTGCAAACGACCTTGGGTATCCGGTTGTTGCAAAAGTGTCTTCTCCAGACATTCTCCACAAAACAGACATCGGCGGCATTATCACAAATATTCAGAATGACGACGAAATAAAAACTGCATTTCATAACATGAAAAACTCATACGAAATACGCGGAATCTTCATCCAGAAAATGATGGAGCCGGGCGACGAATTCATCGTTGGTATGACACGCGACCCGTCGTTTGGGCCACTGATTATGGGTGGGCTCGGCGGCATTTACACAGAAGTTATGCACGATACGAGTTTTCGCATTGCACCCATTAAAGAGGAAGAGGCATACCACATGCTCACGCAACTACGCTCATGGAAAGTGCTCCTCGGTGCACGCGGAAAAGCACAGCGTGATATTGATGGCCTTGCAAACATCATTGTCCGTGTATCGCAACTAGCCTTTGAGTGCCCGCAGATACAGAGCATCGACTGTAATCCGATTCTTGTAAAAGAAGATACAGCAGTAGCTATAGATGTGAAGATCGTCCTTTGATATCCTGTCACACATGAAGCTTGAAAAACTTTTCAGACGTGCAGTGGAAATTGGCATGAAAGCCGATGTCCGTGAAAAAGCATATTTTGATAAGTACTTTAAAAAGCAGAAAGAAAAAAAGAAGAAGCTCGACGGATGGCACAAAGATATTTTTGATGATGAACGCACCTGGAACCCGTTCCCAGACTGTCGCATTATCAATGGCTCTGGAAATGAAGACATAAAAACACTCATGGTTGGCATTGATATTGAAACACCCGAAGTCCTCCTCGCCGATCGCCTTCGTGAAAAAGGCCAGAAGATTGATGCGCTGTTTATTCACCATCCAGAAGGACGCGCTCTTGCAGACCTAGAGAAAGTGATGCCACTACAAATAGATATTCTTGCTCTGCACGGCATCCCGGTAAACCACTCCGAAGCAGACCTCAAGCCTCGTATGGATCGCATTTGGAGAAGTATTCATGCTGATAACCTTTTTCGCACTGAACGTGCCGCGGAGCTTCTTGGCATTCCGGCGTTTTGCTGCCATACCATTACCGACAACCTCGTCTGGGAATTTATCGAAAAAACCATCTGCAAAAAAGAGCACGATGACCTCAGCAGCATTATCGACGCACTCATGAAGATTCCCGAATATGCGTACTACGCCAAAAAAGGAAACCCGCCAATTATCGTCAATGGGTCTGGGGGAAACAGGCCAGGAAAAATTGTCGCAACCGAATTTACCGGTGGTACCAACGGTCCAGAAGAGCAGCTCGAAGCACAGAGCCGTGCTGGAGTGGGAACTATTCTCTCCATGCACGTCACCGAAAAAACCCTCGACGCTGCCAAGCAACACCATGTCAATATGATTCAATGCTCACATATGGCAAGTGACGCTATTGGTATTAACCTCCTGCTTGATAAACTCGAGAAAGAAGAGAAGAAACTGAAGACGATTGATGTATCAGGGTTTGTGCGAATAAAAAGAAGCTAAGGAAGCTAAAGAGTCTAAAGAAGCTAATGAGAACTCCTTAGCTTCTTCAGCTTCCTCAAAATCTTCAGCTTCTTTTTTTTTAGCAATCTGGGCTCTTAGAGCCTTGATTTTTTTACCTCTATTGTTTAGAGTCCGCAAGATTTAGCCCAATATCTATGAATTCCACTCAAACGACTCAAACAACCCAAAATTCTGGAAAATCCACCTCCCCTTTCGATCAGATAAAAGAACTCGAACGACGCGAAAAAGAGCGTGTCGACAAAGAGCTTTCTGCTCTGCAAAAAGAAAAGGAGGACGCAGTGCAATCCATTGCCAAAAAAGAAGAGCAATCTGCAGAAGAAATGAAACTCAAAGCAAAGCAAGAACTAAAAGCCTACAGCGAAAACGAACTAACCAGCATTGTGACACAAGGCAATACTGAAGCGTTGGAAGAGTGTGAAACGTTAGAAGCAGGATTTAAGGGAAAAAAGGCAGCGGCAGTCGATATGCTTGTAGCAAAGGCAAAAGACGCTGAATCCCTCTTCCCAACAAAGCAGTAATGGCAATTGTGCGCATGCAAAAAGTGGCAGTAATAGCTCACAGCTCTCTCCGTGAAGACCTGATTTCCATGCTACAGAGCGAAGGTGTACTTGACGTACGACCTGCAGGTGAAACGCAGCAGATTGACCACACAGAAGTACAGTATCGAAAAGCAGAAGTAGAATTTGCAATTACTGTCCTTACTGGAGTAGCCGATAAGCCGACCCTCGCAATTTGCCAAAGGCCATGCGGCGTAGAAGACATCATACATGCAGCACATCATACGGACGTTGTTCACATTGTTGAAACGCTGCACGCTCTCGAAAAAGAAGACACCGATGCTCACCGTCGCATTCAGGAGTTACAGGATTTCTGTGAACAACTTACGCTGTGGAAGAACTTAAAAACAGCGCACATGGAATCATCGGAGAATGTTCTACAGATAATCGGAACGCTCCCAACACTGCAAAAACAAAAACTTCATGATTCTATGACGCAGGAAATACCAAGGAGCATTCTGCAAGAAATTACAAATAATGGTCGTGAAAGTGCATTCCTTGCAATTATATGGAAAGACGATAAAGAAACATTTGAAGAAATGGCAACAGCGCTTGGGTGGTCCAATGTGCAGCTCCCCACACTATCGCAAGCACCGCGCGAAGCCTACGAGCAAGCACTCATGGATCAAAAGGCGCTGCGCCAATCGCTTGAAATAAATCAAAAGGAGCGCGAAAAGCTCTCCATAGAACTTCCAAGTCTTATAAAGGTGCGCACATTTATGTATTGGATGGACCAAAAGCAGCATGTGCGTGAGCAGATGGGCGCTACAGAAGAAACCATTACCATTCTCGGATGGATGCCCGCAAAGGAATTTGACATGCTTGACCACAAACTCCATAAACTTAGCCCTGCAACCATGCTTGTAAAAGTAAAACCAGAAGAAGGAGAGGAAGCTCCCGTTGCTCTTGCAAACAAGAAGTTTGTCACACCATTTGAAAGTGTAACAACGCTGTATGGCCTTCCTCTTCCTCGGGAAATGGATCCCACAGCAGCACTCTCACCATTCTTCGCACTTTACTTTGGACTCTGCTTAACAGATTCTGGCTACGGCGCTGTCATTGCACTGATCTTTGGTATCTACCTCTTCTCCCAGAAAAAGACTATTAAAGAAGCACCACTCTGGTGGCTCCTCTTTATAAGTGGCATTGTCACATTCATTGTCTCTATTCCATTCGGAGGATGGTTCGGGCTTACGCCAGAGCAAGCGCCAAGCTTTATGACACATGAAACAGCAGAGGGACTGAGATTTTACGGCCAACTATGGAACCTCAATGAGCAGTCAGGAATTAGTTTCCTGCAAAACCTCTCACTTGTCTTGGGACTGACGCATATCTTCTTTGGTGTCTTCCTTGCAGGACTCCACAAATGGATCCATGGCAATAAGGCAGGGGCCTTCTGGCAGCACTTTACAGCACACATTTTGCTCGGCACTGTTATCGTTAGAGCATTCGCACCAGAGCACCTTGCAAGCGTATCAACCTACGGTATCTACGCAGCGCTTGCACTGATGGTATGGGGTCTTGGCAGTGGTAACCCACTCCTGCTTCGACCGGTGATGGGACTCCTCGGCGTCGTAAACTTTGGTATCGGACTCCTCAGTAATGGTCTCAGCTACTTGCGTATTCTCGCGCTGGGACTCGTCACCGGAGCTATTGCCATGGCAGTAAATCAGGTTGCAGTGGAGCTCGGTAAACTTTTCCCCCTCTGGATTGGCATTCCAGTCATTGTTGTTATTGCACTCATGGGACACACGGTCTCGATTGCACTCAATACACTCGGAAGCTTTATCCACTCAGGTCGTCTCCAATTCATTGAATTCTTCTCGCAGTTCTTTGAGGGAGGCGGGCAAGCTTTTGCCCCATTCAAACGTTCTCGTCTTTAACCTTATTTCTTTTTCCTTTTTTCTCCCATGAAAAAATCTCTATCACTCGCAGCACTTGCAGGAGCTCTCGCTCCGGTTGCTGTTTTCGCTCAAGAACCTGCAGTTGCTGTTGAGGCAGCTCACTGGGGTCTTATGCTCGCCTTCCTTGGCGCTGCTATGGGCACCTTCTTTGCCTGTCTTGGCTCTATTCTCGGCGTGTCCCTCGTAGGACAGTCCGGAGCTGGACTGCTTACCGAAAAGCCAGAGCTTGCCGGTAAAGTTATTACCCTTGCTGTTCTTCCAGGTTCACAAGGACTCTACGGAATGGTTATTTCACTACTCTTCATCTTCAACTATGGTCCAGTGATCTCTGGTGAAGTAAGCATCTCTGTCTCACAGGGTCTTGTACTCTTTGCAGCATTCCTTCCTGTAATGGTCACCTGTCTCACCTCAGCTCCTTACCAGGCAAAGGTGTGTAGTGCAGGTATGCACATGCTTGCAAAGGACGATAAGCTGGCTGGTCGTGTTATTACGATGGCCGCTCTTGTAGAAACCTACGCTCTGCTTGGGTTCCTTATCTCCTTCTTCATGCTGAACTCCTTCCGCGCAAGCATCATCGCTGGTTAACCTAATACTCTAAAACTCTAACTTCTAACTCTCTAGTCTCATGGCTCTACAAGACATCCTCGCCGCAATTACTGCTCAAGCAGACAAGCGCATTGCCAGTAGTCGCACAGAACATCAGCGGTCACTCACGCAGCTTCGCGAAGAAAGCGAGCGGCGACTTGCCAAGAAGAAACAAGAACTTGCTGTCAGTAAGCAAGAGCGCATGAAGCAATTGGAATCTAAAGCGAAAACGCACGCACTAGCCCAAAAGCGCAACATGGTACTGAGCAAGAAAAAGGAGTTGCTAGACCGCGTCTACGAGGAGGCAGTAACACGCCTAAGTAGTCTTAGCGAAAAAGAGATTGAGTCTCTCCTAAGAGCGTGCGTAAAAGCCATTAAGAATAAAGGGGTAATTTATCCAAGTGCAAAGCATGCAGATCTCCTCAAGAAGATTTGTCCATCAGAACAGTTCACCATTGAAAAGTCTACACAGGCAATAGGAGGATTCCTGTTTGTTTCCGATACGTCGGAACAAGACTTTACCTTTGAGCATATTGTTGAACATGTTCTTAGGCCACAGACAGAACTCGACATTTCTCGAATGCTCTTCTAATGCCAGTATTTTCATCTATGGTCGGCCAACACTTCGCGTACGCTTCCGGGCGCAGCGGCGTCTTGCAGAATATGCTGCTCAGCAGCTCCGACCGCGATCGCCTACTTGGCGCAAAAGATCTCCGAGAAGCAGAGGCAATTCTCACAGAGCTCAAGCTGACAAACCCAATCGATCAAGGACTAAAGAAAAGTGCAGAAATTCTCAGTGCCATTGAAGAATGGGTACGTAAAGAAGTAGAACACATGACACCAGCTAGTAAGCTTCCTACCTTCGCCATTCTTTGGATGGAATATGACATTCCTCTCATTGCTTACCTACTCAAGAAGCACGTTGGACTGACATCAGCAGTAAGCACTGTGCCAAATGATGCAATGGCATCCTGTAAAGCAGGAGAGATAGAATCCTTTCTCGCTGAAAGAAAGAATGAAGGACTTCCATCGCATCTGATCAACTTCTTACAAACGGCTCTGCAGTGGGAAAACCCTACACCACAGTACGTAGATGCACAGGTATCTCAGTACATCACAAGCAGGCAGTTGATGCTCGCTCGAGCAAGTGGAAGCAAATTGATCGTTCGTTACGTTCGAAACAAGATTGATATTGTAAACATTCGCACTGCACTACGACTGGTGGAGGAGAAAGAATCTTCATCGGATCACCTCATCATGGGAGGAGGAATAGATCCAAAGAAGCTGACAGGAAATCTTGAGAGTATTCTTCATGCTATCAATGCATCTTCTCTACCGTACGAACTTGCAGAGCGTATTCGTAAGGCATCAAATGATACGAATGCACTCGAACTCGCCTTAAGCGATGTCCTCGCAAAAGATATTGCCGACATGTGGAACATTCCGCTCTCTATCGAGCCAGTATTTGCCTTTGCTGCACTTGCACAATCGCAACTCAAACTCCTTCGCACCCTACTCATCGGCAAGCGAGCAGCAATGAGTCCACAAGAAATTAAACACGTGCTACCACCGTTTATCTCCGCTTCACACTATCTCTCATAATGAAGTACAAGATTGCTATTGTCGGCTCACGCGAGGCAATTGCAGGGTTCTCTCTGCTTGGAGTAGACACCGTACCAGCAGATTCCTCGCAACAAGCGGTCGAAGAGCTGATGCGCTTAAAGAAAGAAACTCGCAACGAAAACGGTCGAGAGGTACAGACCTATGCCATTATCTTTGTCACAGAAGATATGGCACAAGGCATGTCTCCAGACGATGAAAAGAAGCTCGCCAAAGGAGCACTCCCCGCCATTATTCCCCTTCCTTCTCACCAAGGTTCCACTGGCTACGGTCTAGAGCGCCTCAAGCGCATTGTCGAGCGAGCTGTTGGTTCCGATATTCTCCAATAATCTATGAACGTACTACCTTCCAATCTGGGCGAAGCATGCCTTCAACAAGCAGCACTCATGCCACGCCATCGCTCAACACGTCTCTCATTAAACGATTACAAAGATATTGAAGAAACTATACTAGCATCCATCAACAGAGAGATACAGGAGCTTGTTAATACTGCATTAGAAACTGTCTGGGGCACTGAAGCAAGACGACATAATACTCACGAAATCGATGCGGCAATAGAGGCAATAAAACAGAGCAATATGACCGCTGCCTTACGCCATGCTCATAAGATTGTACTTTCCTAAAACTCTAACACTCTAACACTCTAACCCCTAATCCTATGTCCGCCACCATTACCAAAGTCGCCGGCCCCCTCGTTGTAGCAAGTGGCATGAGCGACGCAAAAATGTTTGAGGTTGTGAAGGTCTCAAACGAAAAACTCGTCGGTGAAGTTATCGAACTCCATGGCGACGAAGCTTCTATTCAGGTCTACGAAGAAACCTCCGGTATCGGACCGGGTGAACCCGTGGAACGTACCGGTCTTACACTCTCTGTGGAGCTTGCGCCGGGTCTTCTCACATCGATTTACGATGGAATTCAACGCCCACTAGAGCTCATTGAAAAAGAAGCAAACTCCGCCTTCATTACGCGAGGTATTGAAGTGCCAGGCCTAAGCCGCGAAGCAAAGTGGGACTTCACACCCACGGTAAAAGTTGGTGACGAGGTAGAAGGTGGCTCTATTCTCGGAACTGTCCCTGAAACAACACTCATTGAGCACAAGGTGATGGTACCTCCAACGTTGAGCGGTACGGTAGAAGACATTAAGTCAGGAAGCTTCACCATTGAACAAACTATTGCAGTTATTAAAGACAGTGACGGGAAGAAGCATGAGATCTGCATGCTCCAAAAGTGGCCTATTCGTATTCCTCGTCCATGCAAAGGAAAGCTGATTCCGCGCGAACCACTTGTCACCGGAATGCGCGTGCTCGATATGCTCTTTCCTATTGCTCGTGGTGGTGCAGGTGCTATTCCAGGGCCATTTGGAGCTGGCAAAACGGTGACACAGCAGTCCCTTGCCAAGTACTGTAACGCACAAGTTATTGTCTACATCGGTTGCGGAGAACGCGGAAACGAGATGACAGAAGTGCTCACGGAGTTCCCGCACCTTGAGGACCCAAACACTGGTGAGCCACTCATGAAACGAACGGTGCTTATTGCAAACACCTCAAACATGCCGGTTGCTGCTCGTGAAGCGAGTGTGTACACCGGAATTACCATTGCAGAATACTACCGCGATATGGGATACGATGTCGCCCTCATGGCCGACTCCACCTCTCGTTGGGCAGAAGCCATGCGTGAAATGTCTGGACGTCTCGAAGAAATGCCCGGTGAAGAAGGGTACCCAGCCTACCTTGGTTCTCGTACAGCAGGCTTCTATGAACGTGCTGGCATTGTAGATTGTATCGGAGGTGATAACCGCAAAGGTTCCCTCTCTGTTATTGGTGCAGTCTCCCCTCCAGGAGGAGACTTCTCAGAGCCTGTGACGCAAAACACATTGCGCGTAACAAAGGTATTCTGGGCGCTGGATGCAAAGCTTGCGTACAAGCGTCATTTCCCCGCTATCAACTGGCTCCAGAGCTACACCCTCTACGCTGATAACCTCGAAGCATGGTACAGCAAAGAAATTGCAGAAGACTTCCCAAGCAACCGTGAGCGTGCGCAGAGTATTTTGCAAGATGAAAGCAAGTTGGAAGAAATCGTCCGCCTCGTTGGTATGGACGCGCTTTCTCCACGTGAGCAACTGACCATGGAAGTCGCTCGTATGATTCGCGAAGACTTCCTGTTCCAAAACGGATTTGACCCTGTCGATGCCTACTCTTCCCTTAAGAAGCAGTACCGCCTCCTCAAGTCAATCATGACCTTTATGGACAGTGCAGAACCAATAATTACCCAGGAAGACTTCGACTTTAGAAAGCTCCAAGAGCTTCCTGTAAAAGAGGAAATTGCTAAAGCCAGCTTCACCCCAGAAGACGAAGTTGACGAGAAGTTCAACGCCCTCGATGAAACCATTCGTTCCCAAATCTCTGCTCTGCAATCCTAACCCTCTAACACTCTAAAACTCTAACCCCTAGTCTTATGTCTACCGCCTACAAAACCGTTACAGATATCGCTGGTCCACTCCTTATGGTCGAGGGAGTAGAAGGTGTTACCTACGATGAACTCTGTGAAATTGAAATGACCGATGGCTCTAAGCGCCTCGGTAAAGTACTGGAGTCCCGTAAGGGCGTGGCTGTTGTGCAGCTCTTTGAATCTGCACAAGGTGCTACAACCGAAGGCACCAAAGTGCGCTTCCTTGGACGCACGTTCCAGCTCCCCGTATCCGAAGATATGCTTGGTCGTATCTTCGATGGATCAGGAAATCCCATCGATGGCGGTCCATCTATCGTTCCAGAAAAGAAACTGGATATTAACGGAAACCCTATTAACCCAGCGAGTCGCGAATTTCCCGAAGACTTTATTCAAACCGGTATCTCCACAATCGATGTCTTGAACACGCTTGTGCGAGGACAGAAGCTGCCTATCTTCTCCGGTGCAGGTCTTCCACACTCACAAATTGCTGCGCAAATTGCTCGCCAAGCTCGTGTGCTTACCGAAAAGGAAGTTGCGGAAGGAAAAGCAGGAGAAAGCACCACCGAAGCAGAAGGAAAGTTCGCAGTGGTCTTTGCTGCGATGGGTGTGACCTTTGAAGAAGCACGCTTTTTCCAGAACGAATTTGAAAAGACCGGCGCACTCTCTCGTGCAGTTCTCTTCTTAAATACTGCAGACAATCCTGTAGCAGAACGTATTGCAACTCCTCGCCTTGCCCTTACTGCTGCTGAGTATCTTGCATACGAAAAGGACTACCACGTCACGGTGATTATTACAGACATGACCAACTACTGTGAGGCTCTACGAGAAATCTCTGCTGCCCGCAAAGAAGTTCCTGGTCGTCGTGGATACCCCGGGTATCTCTACACCGACCTTGCAACCATTTACGAGCGTGCAGGACGTATTAAGGGAAAGAAGGGTTCCATTACGCAAATTCCTATTCTCACAATGCCAGAAGACGATGTGACACACCCAATCCCTGACCTCACAGGATACATCACAGAGGGGCAGATTCGTCTCGACCGTGGTCTACACCAGAAGGGTATTTACCCACCGGTAATCCCGATGGGTTCGCTCTCCCGTCTTAAAGGAAAGGCACAAGGAAACGGTGTCACCCGCGAAGACCACTCCGGCATGGATGCGCAATTGACTGCTGCATACGCAAGAGGTACAGAAGTGCGTGAACTTGCTGTTATCTTGGGTGAATCATCATTGAGCGACACCGACAAGGCATACCTCAAGTTTGCAGACCGCTTCGAGAAAGAATTTATCAAGCAGGGAGAAAACGAA
This sequence comes from Candidatus Peribacteria bacterium, assembly GCA_020632295.1. Taxonomy (GTDB): domain Bacteria; phylum Patescibacteriota; class Gracilibacteria; order Peribacterales; family Peribacteraceae; genus UBA2170. Next base: position 459,848 of record JACKFU010000001.1, on the reverse strand, counting down.
AACCGTTCCATCTTCGATTCTCTTCAGATTGGTTGGAATCTCCTCACCGAGCTTCCAAAGAATGAACTCAAGCGTGTAAAGAGTGAGCACATTGAGAAATACCTTCCAAGCAGTAAAACCTCAACTGAACCAGTTGCAGCCTAACTTTCCTCTTTCCACTATCAACTCTCCGCTTCAAATTATCGGCACTGCATGGAGCTTTTACCGGAAGCAACCTGTCCTCAGCGAAGTTGCCTTCTGGCTGATGTTCCTCCCTGTGGCAGCCCTCGACGCAGCAGGTGGCATAGTAGAAACTGTGGCTGCGCAGAGCATACATGCAGAAGAGTTTACCTCGATGACTGCACTAGAAATTGCGGTGACTATTCCCCTCATTGTTGCCCTCGTGTACCTGATGATGTGGGGACAAGCATGCATACTAATAGTAGCAAAACGTCTTGTCGCTAGTCCTGCTGGACGAACTCGCACTTCATTTTCTGCAGTACGCAAACAAGCAAAGAAGTATATTGGTCCTCTGTTTCTTACAGAACTTCTCAGGAGCATAGTAACGATACTGCTTCTGTTGCTCTTTGTTGTTCCTGGTATCATCTACTCTATCCGAACACTCTTTTACGACATTATGATGATTGAAAGCGGCCGTATCGCCTACGGTCGAGATGCGCTCAAGCCAAGTTACAACCTTGTAAAGGGGCACACATGGGCAGTGCTTTGGAGAATAGCAATTATTGCTATTTGTATCTTCCTGCCGATCGGACTGTTCGATGGGTTTATCACAGAAATGCTCACACTGATTGACACACGACTCGAAACACTAGCACTTGTGCTCACCGACCTAGCGGATGCATTTGCGACCATGTTCTTCATGGTCTGCTCTGTTGCACTCTATGCGAACTTCAAGCAAAGCACCTCTCCTAATTCCTAATACTCTAACACTCTAAAATTCTACTCTCCCATGGCTCTCCTCAACGTCAATCCAACACGCATGGCTCTCATGGACTTAAAGCGTCGTCACAAGTCCTCAAAACGTGGTCATAAGCTGCTAAAAGATAAACAAGATGGTCTCATGCAGCAATTTCTCCTAATTATCCGTGAGGCAAAAGAGCTACGCTTGAGTGTAGAAGATCAACTTGGCAATGTCTTCCGTAAATTTTTGCTCGCTTCTGCGTGGATGAACGAAGAAAATCTTGCAAATGCCCTCAGTAGCCCACAGGCAAATATTGCACTAGAGGTAGAGACAAAGAGTGTCATGAGCGTAAAGATTCCTTCGTTTACTCTCTCCAAAGAAGGCACGATTAAGTCCTACGGATATGCCGGTACCAACGCACTCTTCGATGAAGCAGTCGAAGCGCTCGAAGCAGTATTTGAAGTGCTTATTAACCTCGCACAAATTGAAAAGCAGGCAGAAGCCATGGCAATTGAACTGGAAACCACACGTCGCCGTGTCAATGCTCTAGAGCACAAGATGATCCCAGACCTCGAGGAGACCATTAAGTACATTAAGATGAAACTGGATGAAAGCGAGCGTGCCGGTATCATCGCCACCATGCGTATTAAAGCGAGTTTAGAGGCCCAGGAAAATGCATAAAATAGAAGAACCGCCATTTCCGCTGTGTAGCCAAGCGCTAAAGCTCTGCATTGTCTATTCTGCAAAATCGGGAAGTCTCTATGCACTCGAATGGTTCTTGCGACAACACAACCTCTATGAGGGGGCGCACAAATCATATTCATGGCTGCATCGATATAGAACGAATATTCTTGAGAATGATGAAGCATATCTCAATGCGCTGCGCAATGTAACACAGGAAACACACACCATTATTCGTGTTGTGCGCGATCCATTTGCTCGAGCAGTAAGCTCATTTTTACACTGCATACGGCATATAGAACGCAAACCCGAAATGCTCCCTCTGCCACTGCAGAATGGACTTGGTACTACGCTTACTTTCCGTCAGTTTATGCATGCTCTTTTAGAAATCGATCTAAAAACATGCAACGCGCACTACCGAGTTCAAACACGAGAAGTGGAACGTAGTGGTGTACTTGCGCCAGATATCCTGATACGCGTGGAGGAAATAGAAGAAGGCTTTCGCACAGTAGAAAACATACTTGGACTACCACACATGACTATCGACCATGCACCAACATCTCGACATAGAAATACCTACCGATCCTCAGTACCAGGGCAATGCGCTGCAGATATACAGATATCAAGAGATATCCTAAAACACCATGGATCCCCATGGTACACCGACTTTTACGACCAAGAGCTTATATCGATGGTTCAAGACCTCTATCAAGAAGATTTTATTCGCTTTGGGTATTCACTATCGCAAGTGGCTTGCCAAACCAAATAATCAACGCTGCTACAGAAGAACCAACAAGGTTGAATACTAAATCCCAACCCGTATTACTATATCCACCAACATTGGTAGATGGAATAGTGAGTGTTGCAAAGAATTCAATAATTTCATTAATGGCGCCAAGCCCATTTGCCGCAAGGACAGCAAGAATAATTTCGGTGATGTGCTCTTTGGTGCCAATAACAATTGGAGATAGTGCCTGCCAACACGCCCACGTTCCTACACCGAACCCATAACCGTGAATAAGATTATCGTATTTAAAGACATTGGGAATAAGCCAAAAACTGTACAGGACGAGCTTGTCACCTTCGTGCGGCCAATGCATGGGAATAGGAGCAAGTCCGCCGAGCATATGCAGTAATCCCCAAACAGAAAGACACCACAGTACTCCCGTAGAGAAGTGTACCTTTGCATGGACATTCAAAACGAGTAATCCGATAATCAGCACAACAAAGATATAGAGAATAAACTCCCAGTTAGAAAGTCTCCATGCAAAGAGAGAAGCTATAAGAAGATAGCATAGTGTGAATGTAATGACAGATCGTAACGCATTGCTGGAGGCGGTTGAGGACATGGGCATCACAATATCGTAACCAGAAGAATTCGACAAACATCGACAGCTCTCTCTTAAACTCTGAATGTGGAAAAAATTTTTGATATCCCCATCCTGCGTAGTGCATACGATCTCTACAAAACTTTCCACGGTCTGCGCGGCATCGTGTCGAAAGCAGACCGTTATACACTTTGGCACAGAAAAGAACCCCCGCGAAAAAAATGCCTGCCTGCCGGCAGGCAGGTCGCGGAGGTTCAAGGTGTCAAGAAGCGCTGAGGCCTCAAGACTTCAAGGATCAGGCCTTCCGAGCGGCCGACAACCACAAGCCGTCATTGCGATAGTCATCCCAGTAGCCGTAGACGAGCACGCGACCCTCGTCGACAACGAGCGCGGCGTGGCGGCCGTCGGGGAGTACCTCACTGCAGCGGCACCAGTCGTTCTCAAGAAGATCGTTGCCGGTCTCCTTGAGACGAACGAGCAGAGTGGCTGCACCGAGGGCAACAGGGGCGACGTCTTCCCCGGACAGAAGGAGACCCTTCTGCTCGGAAAAGTTCTTCCGGTTGCTGTCTCGCACTGGCAGTCGCACTCGGTAGACACCGGGTGTCAACTTCGCTGTCATGCAGTCGTACTTGTCGTACCAGTCCTGCTGATGCATCAGCTCCTTGCCGGTATCACAGTCACGCAAGTCTTGCAGAGACCAGTCACCGACACGGATCACGATCTCACCGGGCGCAGGTTTGGGAAGCGGTTCCGTACTCGCCTCTCCGAAGCCGAGGATTGCCACGGCATCGTAGGAGAAGGACGGAAGTCGCACAGGCCACGCATCTGCAAGGTTCTGCATGGAAGCAGGGTCTGCATCCAACATGGCCAGCCACCGCTCCGGTGTGATTCCTGCCCCTTGGAGCCGCTTGAGACCAGTGGTGATCTTCTTCTGCGGCAACCCCGTCAAACTTGTTGCGGTCTTCATCGTAAAACTCCTTTACCCCTCAAATGGGGCATACAAGTGTTACCGATACCGTCGGCTCGGACTTGCTCGGAAAATGAGACAAGCGCCCTAGGCACTCAAAATGATGCACAGAGGGCTTGTCTCTTCACCTGAATCTTGACGATGTTCTGAAAGAACACATTGATATAGGGTAAAACTAAAGAAATAATCTGTCAATGTCATTGGTTTTTACTCACGACACCGCTTTCACCACCTGCTCAAAGACCTTTGGTTCATGGATCGCAAGCTCAGAGAGAGACTTTCTGTCGAGAACAATGTTCTTATCTTTGAGACCTTTTGCAAAGCGAGAGTAGTTGAGTCCGTGTTCTTTTACTGCTGCGCTTAGTCGTGTAATCCAGAGTGCGCGGAAGGTACGCTTCTTTTTACGGCGATCCATATACGCATGCTGCCCTGCCTTCATAATTGCCTCGTTTGCCTTGCGAATATTTCCACGACGACTACTGCGGTAGCCCTTCACCATTTTACGGATCTTATTGTGTCGTCGCCTACGAACGATGCCTCGCTTTACGCGCATTTATGCTGAGAGTAATCGAAGTATGGTTTAAAGATAAGGAAGGAGTGAGGTAAGTTTCTTAGTATCCGTCTTGTCAGAAATCAGAGTGCGGCCAAGTTTCTTCTGTCGCTTATTCTTCTGCTGAAGCAGGTGATTTCGGCTGTTACGCTTCATCGCAATACGGCCTGAACCGGTCTTTCGAACCCGTTTTTTGCCACCACTGTGAGACTTCTGCTTAGGCATACCGAGCCAGTATATGGAGAAAAAAGCCAATATCAAGCAAAAAGAAGCGCTAATTCCCTCTCTTTGGCCTTACAATTGCTGAGAACTGGTTTCCCTGTGGTTTCACCTCCTGCTCTACATCAGCAACATCAGTAAGTTGCGTCACAAGTCCCGCAAGCTTTTGCTTTGCATAGTCTTTATTCGTCATTTCTCGACCACGCAAGCGAACAACAAGCTTTACCAAGTGCCGTTCATCGAGGAACTCTCTGGCTCTATCAAGAATACGATCGAGGTCATGTTTCTCCGTACGAAAGCTAAACCTCAGCATTTTTACCTCTGTCTGTTTATTATGTGCTTTCTGCTTCTGCTCCTTCTTTTTCTGCTGATACATATAGCGTCCAAAGTCAGTAATTTTCACAACAGGAGGATTTGCTTTCGGCGAAATTTCAATAAGATCCAACTCCTGCTCACGCGCACGAGCAAGTGCGTCACTGGCGCTCAGTCTAATGCTATCTTCGCCATCAACAAGAAGAACTTCGGGCGCAGTAATCTCCTCATTCAAGCGTGGTCGACGCTCTTTCTTCTTAGCAATAATAGTATTACGACGTTTCTGCATTGAAATCTACGGTACCGTAGACTCATTGCTAAAGACAAGAACTGTCAGCGTTAATTTATACCATTTTGGTGCAGAGCCAGGTTGAACAGTCACGGAATCCAGAGCCATCATCTGCATTGGCCAGAGCTTATACCCCTCAAGCACCTTGCCAAGAGTGCCGCCAAGAAGCTTCTTCGTATCATAGAGAAGTGATGTACGCAGAACATTCTCAAATGCATTCAGAAAACTGGAAGAAGTAAATGACCGCTTTAGTTGTTCTTCAAAGGTTTGTGGGTCCTCTGCATAACGTAATAGATCAAGTGAAAGGAACTGCTCAAGTGCAATAATACCTGTTGGATTTTCCTGCTCGACGCGGTCTACCAGAAGGGCAATTTCCTGCTCGGTAAGGACATCGGATACCGTAAGGAGACCAGCAAGTCGTACCAAGAGCAAAATGGACTGCAGCCCCTCTTCATGAACAGAAAATTCAACAGACAGTATGTGAGTATCTGCATCAGACACATCAATATCCGACATACTTGCGAGAACGCCATCACGTTTTAAGACATCGCGAATAACCTCAAATGTTGCAATAAGCCGACTCATATCTGTCTCCTTTGGGAGAGCATATACATCCACTTTTTCCTGCTGAGAACCGGCACGATTCACCGTCTGCATTTCCGCAAGTTCAACTTGCTGCTTAAGAGCGCTCAACTTACGTTCCATCTGTGGAAGTTGAGCAACAATAGGAACAGAGACATCGCGAACCTGAATAATGGTATGAATGTGTGCAGATATCAACACAACAGAGAGAGCCATAAAACCTGTCCCAACTCCAAGAAGCAAGAGCGGATGGGGTGTCTTCACGGTGCGGAATCGGTTAAATGCGATCAAGGCGAATATGGAGAGTAAATGGTGAATAAAAACCAAGAGTAGGGTCTTCTTTGCGTGTGTACTGAGAAGGCTCTACATCAATAACAAAGTTAATTGCCTGAACAGCTTCCACAAAACGTGCAAGCACAGTCATAGAACGAGGGCCGACATTACGAATATCCCCACGAATGTCTGCAGTATGCTTCCCTGCATCAAAGGTAATGCTAGCAATGGAAACAACCGTACTATTGCCTGGTACAAGCTCGTTTCTAATACGTTTCAGTTCTTTCCGCAGATCTTCAAACTGAGAACGCTCATTTTTTATGACTTTCAAGCGCTCGTATACTTCATGATGAATGGGAAGCAAATACGCCCCTCGCTTATGTTCAAGAAGCGTAATCTCTCCCTGAATTTGATTATTATATTCCTGTAAATGTGACACATCGCGAGACTGTCCCCCAACAGTAACATCCGTAATCTGCGGAATGAGCAAGAGCCAGGAGAGTGTAAGCAGTCCTGTAAGGACAACGGCAAAGAGACAAAATGGAATCGCAGTACGGCGGACAATGTCGCTCAGGGTTGGGCCAGGGTGTTGAAGATCTTCCTGCATGTGGTATTTGTGTTTTCCTTATAGTATAGCGCAATAACCGTTTTTCTTCTACGGACAGAAATTGCATTCTTATGCAAATATGTTTTAATAACTAATTACGAATGACAAATTACTTTTTTATAGCTATAATAGCTGCGTCTACTCCTCTTTCCCCCTTCCACCGTGGAAGAACTAGTTGCAAAACTACAGGATCTTGCATCCGCCCTTAGCACGGGGAAGGACTCTCTTTGAGGCAAAGGGAATCCCTGAGGAGCTACACGCCCTAGAGGAAGCAGCGAAGGATCCTTCTGTCTGGAATGATCCCGATGCTGCAAATGCCATGTTTTTGAAAATCAAAGTGCTCAAGAAGCAGTGGGAGCCGGTGGCAACGCTTGCATCGGAGGTTGATGCGTTATTAGAGCTAGTAAAAGAGATAGAGGGTGCAGAAGATGCAGAAGATGCAGAAGAAGAATACAAAAGACTTCTCATAGAATGGGAAGCAATTGAAACACGTCTCTACTTAAGTGGCGAGTTTGATGCGGACAATGCGTACCTCACTATTAGTAGTGGTGCAGGAGGTACTGAAGCACAAGACTGGGCTGCCATGCTGCTTCGCATGTACTTGCGTTACTGTGAGCGCCAGGGGTGGGCAGCAGAGCTGATTGAAAAAACAGATGGACAAGAAGCAGGAATAAAATCCGCAACACTTCATATACAAGGAGAGTTTGCATTTGGGTTTTTAAAATGTGAACGAGGTACCCATCGACTCGTTCGTCTCTCCCCTTTCAACGCAAAAAATCTACGACAAACAAGTTTTGCCCTCGTAGAAGCACTACCAGAAATTACAGAAACAAGTGAAGTCGATATTGACCCCAGTGATCTGCGCATCGACACATTTCGCGCAAGTGGTGCTGGAGGTCAACACGTTAATAAAACAGATAGTGCCGTACGCATTACCCATGAGCCATCGGGCATCGTTGTTGCCTGTCAGAGCCAGAGGAGCCAACAGCAAAACCGCGTGCAAGCAATGAACATGCTGCGCGCAAAACTGCTTGAGAAGAAGCGGGAAGAAGATGCCAAGAAAAAGGAAGGCATGAAGAGCGCCGAGAAAAGCGCCGACTTCGGACAACAGATTCGCTCCTATGTTCTCCATCCGTACCAAATGGTAAAAGATCTACGAACAAATGTGGAAACCAGTCACACTGACGCAGTGCTTGATGGAGATATACAACAGTTTATTGAGGCAGAATTAAAAAGAAGCTAAAGAAGCTAAGGAGTCTAAGGAGTCTAAGGAAGCTAAAGTATCCTTAGCTTCTTCAGAATCTTCAGCTTCCTTAGCTTCCTCCAAAATAGGTGCCTGCTCTCGCAAAGCACCTATTTTGAATTTTGTTCAAAAAAGAACTAGAGGTCTTCTGCACGAACAGTCTTGCGGCCGTTAGCCTTAGCGCGGTCACAAGCCTTCTTAACAGCAGCCTCGAGGTGTGCAGATACTGCATCTGCGAGGTCACCGGAAGACATCATTCCGTGCTTCTTAACGAGGTCCTTCAGCTTGGAAGCTACAACGTAACTCATGGGAATAGTGTGGAAAGATGTAAATAACGACCTTGATTGTATGCGGATTGTTGCAATCGTCGCAAGGCTAAATTGCAAAATTTGTGCACAAAATTAGGTTTTAAACCATTTGACACTCATGAAGTAATAGACGGTGCATGGTGAAAAGCCAAAAACTCGCCCCTCGCCCTAGCGCCCGGAGGGCATAGGCTGGCGGAGGGAGGGGGATTCGAACCCCCGAGACGATTGCTCGTCTACACGATTTCGAGTCGTGCGCTTTCGACCACTCAGCCATCCCTCCAAAGGTAATTCTAACTCCTTGGGGGGATGAATTTGTACATTTTCAGTGGGATTCTGCAGTGGTGGTGGGGGCGGAAGTTGCATCCCCCACTTCTCTTGAGCGCGATTACGCATGTCGTGCATCTGTCTTTTAAATTCATGCACTTCAGGTTTGATAATGTCACCAGATTCGACATGTTCCAAAAATTCTTCATGACGTCTCATAACATCATCAACACGCTCTTGAATAAGTGATTGTAATTCCTCAGGAACCTCTTCGAGATGTTCCTCGAGTCTCTCCATACGACGCTCAACATGCTGCTCTAATAACTCTATGTGCTCGGGCTTCAATTCCTCAAGTACCGAAAGATGCTCTGCCTCTTTTAAACGACGTTTAATACGACGCCTTTCCCACTCTGCTTGTCGCTCTGGATCAAAAGAAAGTGCCATATCAATGAGCGGTTCTGTCACACCGACTTTAACAGTGTAGAGCGTATCACCAGGCACAGTCCCCTCGGCAGCATAGGCTACCGTTCCACTCCCTGCAGTAAGAATAAGAAGTGCAATCATAAAACTGGCAGCAAGTTTATGGAAATGCCAGAAGTAACTAAGCGATGGAGTGGGATCAAGTGGAATGGGATTCCGCTGCATATGCTTGGAAATTCGCTGAAATACCTCTGCCTTCTCCAGTGAAGAAAGTGGCATCGTACTCCAAATAGCCTTCTTCTCTACCGCACTCAGTCGGAGCCTCTTTGCATCGCCGAAGAATTGGTCAATGAAATCACTCATAGTCAGCAAGAATGGTTTTCAGCATGTTCATACCTCTATTAATACGAACCGAAACCGTATTGGCAGACTCACCAAGTGTCTGCGCAATCTCTTTTGGTTTCAATTCATCAATGTACCGAAGAACCAGCGCTGTTCTATAAGGCTCTTCTATTCGTAGAAGTACTTTTGCAACTTCCTTCGAATCAAAGATGCGTGCCTGGTCGCGCCCATCATCACCTTCAATATCAAATCCGTCTTCCGCCATATCTTCATAGGAAACAATCGTACGCTTCTTCGTTCTACGCGCTTCATCGATGATAATATTATTTGCAGTTCTATATAAGAATGCTTGAACGTTATCGATATCATTACCGGCAGCCAGATAATCCCACGCTTTCATAAACACCTCCTGCATTAACTCTTTTGCGCGTTCACGGTCGAAACACCGGTAGGCGCAGTGTCGAAAGATAGCATCTGCATATGCCTCGTATGCCTTAGCAAAGTCAGCATCTGCCCCAGGATGTGATCGAATCTTCATCGGAGTATATGACGGAGGAAGGACCCTATTCTTACATAAAGCGAGCAGCATGAAACAAACTTTGTAAGAGTTTTACGTTCTGCTCGTCATATCCCTCGACAGTGCATGTCATTTTATTTTTTACCCCTTATACCTATGACAACTGCACACCGATTTGTATCGCTTTCTCTATTAAGTGCCATGGCACTTGTTCTCGCACCTGCTGCCTCTGCACAGGGATTTGGCCAAGGCAGAGGACATATGGGCTTTGGCTTTGGCTTAGGTCAACAGAATTCAGAAGTCCGCACAGAACTTGAGGCATGTAAAGAGGAGCACCAAGGCGACCATGACGCCATGAAAACCTGCGCCGATGCTGTCTTTGAGCAGTACGGCATTCAGCGTCCCGAGAGACCTGAGCATCCAGAAATTTCTGATGAAATGCACGACGAACTCGAAGCGTGCCATGACGATAATGAAGGTGACCGTGAAGCTGCAAAAGCATGTGCCGATGCAGTGTTTGAAGCCAGTGGCATTGAAAGACCTGCAATGCCTCCACACAGAGGACGCCACATGCGCATGGGACAACGCAATGGTGGACTCTTCCAGTCAACAGATCTGCGCGCAGAGCTAAAAGCCTGCCTCGATCTCGACGATAACGAAGAGCTTCGCCAGTGCGTGTTTGGTGTACGTGCACAGGCACGTGCAAATGCACAGAACTAATATTGATGTAGATTGGGTGGACACATAGAGGCGTGCCATTGGCACGCCTCTACGTTATGATCATCATATGAACTTTCCCATTGCAATCGGCGATAAATTTATGAAAATTGCACAAGCAATCAATTTCAATACCGAAGATGTTGCAGAAACCTTCACGCGTGGAGGAGGACACGGTGGGCAGAAGATTAATAAGAGTACAAACTGTGTCGAACTGCATCATAAACCAACAGGTATTAATGTGCGCTACCAACATCACCGCGGTCTTGCGAGAAACCGCAAAGAAGCATGGGAACTTCTTATTTTGAAAGTGGAAGAACACGTTAAAGGTAAAGCGTCAGCAATCGCACAAAAACGCCATAAGATCGAAAAGCAAAAACAGCGCAGGTCTCGCAGGGCGAAAGAGAAGATGCTCGAAGAAAAGCGTAAACGCGCTGAAATTAAAGAGTTTCGGAGAGCTATTGATTAATAGAGCATTTTGTTGTATAATAAACATAAATGCGATTACCAACTATCTTTGGTTGGCACGAAGAAACAGAGCAAATGCCAGAAGACTCAACCGACGATTATATCGTCGCATCCTTTTCGCAAGAGCATAAAAAAAACGTACTGGATCTCCTAGAAAACTGTATCACGAGTACGAACAACAATACTGATGCTGTTATTGAGGCAATGTATACGCGAGATATTATCAATCATTTGAATTTTATGAGTCACAATGTTGTAGAGCCTGGAGATGTTATATCAGCCTACGAAGAACAATGGAAAAAGCACCATGGAGAGGTGCGAATGGACCTGTTACATAAGGCATTTCTGCACGTAAAAAGAATCAACGAAGGAGAGGAGGAATAACCATCGCTTACGCTCTCTTGCCCTGCTGCAATCTCTTAGCGAGAGTACGGAGGTAGCTTGCCGCTACCTTGATAGTCTTATATTCGCCTGTTGCAGGGTCGAAGACACGCTTCTTTTGAATATTTGGCTTGTAGGTACGCTTTGTGGCACGTAGCGAGTGGCTCCGGTTGTGTCCGGTACCCGTCTTCTTGCCTGTTTTGCAGCATTTTCGAGCCATAGAACGAAGGAATCCTAAAGAACGAGCTGTTTGAGGTCAAATAATTCCTAAAGAAAGCTTTCCTTGCTATCCTTGGTGCAATGCTGACGCAAATCACTCCCACCTTCGTTATCGCCATCCTTATTGCGGTAGCCATTCACGAATGGGCGCATGCATACGCAGCATTCAAACTTGGTGACCCAACAGCCAAATACGACGGACGGCTTACTGTAAACCCCCTTGCCCACCTCGATCCTATGGGAACATTGTTATTTATCTTGATCGGGTTTGGATGGGGCAAGCCAGTGCCAGTAGATCCACGCTACTTTAAACACCCAAAACGTGACAGTGCCATCGTTGCCTTTGCAGGCCCCTTGAGTAACATCGTTCTTGCATTGCTCGCATTTGGCATTGGACTCGCACTAGGACTTGGCGATGCGATACTACCAATGTTCAGTGCATTTATGATTCCAGCAGAACAATCGGTCTTTATGCAGTTTGCGGGCGAACTGATTTCTGACATCATTCTCATTAACCTTGTACTTATGGCATTTAACCTGCTGCCCATTGCACCGCTGGATGGTAGTAAAATTATTCGACTATTCCTCCCCTATCGCATGGAACAAAAGTATATGGAGTGGATGCAGTACGGCCCTTGGATACTCCTTGGTTTAATTATTGCTGGTCGCGTCTTTGGCATCTCCATACTTTCGGTTTGGATTACTACTATCATGACCCCGTTCATCGCCCTCATGGATGCCCTCCTCTAACCTAACCCCCTAACCCTCTAACACTCTAAAACTCTAATGTCTAAATTATCTATCTTCAAAGAACTCTGGGCGTTCCTACGCATTCGCAAGAAGTGGTGGTTGCTCCCGATACTCATATTCATTGTTGTCCTCGGACTGATACTCATCTTTGCACAAGGGTCAGCACTTGCTCCGTTTATTTACACCGTATTCTAATATGAAGACGCTCGCGGTCCTTGCAGTCCTTGTTCTTGCTGTCGTGCTGTGCGACAGGTTTAAAGAAACACTCCCAACGCCAATCAAGCAGATCTATACACTCTGGGAAACGTTTTCCCATTACCTCGGCATTGTTATGAGTTTTCTTATGCTCACTGTCCTCTGGATAGTGGGCTTTGGCATGTACGGAATAATTCTAAAAATCATCTCGCTGCCAAAGCGTTTTACTACCGAACCAGATTCTTTCTGGATTGATGCTACTCCCTCAACCAAAGAATCTATGCACCATCAATTTTAATGACAAAGCCAACTTATATTCTCGGCATCTCCTGCTACTACCATGATAGTGGTGCGGTACTCTTGAAGGATGGCAAGGTGGTATTTGCTGCGCAAGAAGAGCGTTACACAAGAAAGAAACAAGACGAATCACTCCCCATCAACGTCATTAACCACGCATTAGAGCATGCAGGTATTACCATTGCTGATATCGACGCGATTGGCTTCTATGAAAAACCACTCCTGAAATTTTTCGACCGCATTCTCCACACGTATTTCAAAACATGGCCATGGGGATTCTTCCAGTACCAACGTGCGATGAAAGAATGGATGATGAAAAAACTCTGGATTCCACAGAATATTGAGAAGGAACTTGGGTACAAGGGAAAAGTTTTTTATGTGCAGCACCACGAATCGCATGCAGCAAGTAGTTTCTACTGCAGCGGCTTTGACGAAGCAGTCATCGTAACAGTCGATGGCGTTGGCGAATGGGCAACAACAACTATCGGCCAAGGGAAAGGCAATGATATTACGCTCAAAAAAGAGATACACTTCCCGCATTCACTTGGTCTTCTCTACTCCGCTATCACCTACTACCTCGGTTTTAAGGTCAACAGTGCAGAATACAAAGTGATGGGACTGGCGCCCTATGGTGAGCCAAAGTACATGGAACAGATGCGTGAGTTAATAACCATAAAAGAAGATGGATCGTTCGCACTGAACATGAAGTACTTCACCTACGAGTACGGATTACGCATGACCGGAAAGAAACTTGAGAAACTCTTTGGACAACCACGTCGACAAAGCGAAGGTGAACTTACACAGTTCCACAAAGACATTGCTGCAAGTCTGCAGAAAATGACGGAGGATGCAATGCTCTCAATATGCACCTACGCAAAAGAGATTACCGACTGTAACAAGCTCTGCCTCTCAGGTGGTGTCGCCCTCAACTGCGTTTGTAACGGCGTTCTTCTGCGATCCGGTTTATTCGAAGACATCTTCATTCAACCAGCTTCAGGAGATGCAGGGGGTGCACTCGGCGTCGCGCTGGCCATTTGGCATAAGCAGTTTGGCGGCAAACGCATGCCAAAAATGGATAACGTGTACTGGGGCACAGAGTATAGTGATGATGATATCGAAGCTCTCCTAAAAGAGGAGCAACTGCCCTACAATCGATGTAGTGATACATCTCAGCTCTTAGCTCTCAGCTCTCAGCTCTTAGAAGGCAACAACGTCATCGGCTGGTTCCAAGGACGTATGGAATTTGGGCCACGGGCACTGGGGAACAGGTCGATCATTGCCGATGCAAGAAACAAGGAGAACTGGAAGAAGGTAAATCTTAAAATTAAATTCCGTGAATCGTTCCGACCATTTGCACCCACCGTACTGGAAGAAGACGTGCATCAGTATTTCGATCTCGACCGTGAAAGCCCCTACATGTTGCTGGTTGCCGACGTAAAACCCGGGAAGAGAGAGGAAATTCCTGCAGTAACACATGTCGATGGCAGTGCGCGCATTCAAACCATAAACCGTAGCCAAAATGAAAAATACTACGATCTCATCGCTGCTTTTAAAAAGAAGACAGGCTGCAGTGTTATTATCAATACGTCGTTTAATGTCCGTGGTGAGCCGATTGTAGAAAGCCCAAAGGATGCCCTCAACTGCTTCTTAAATACCTACATGGACTATCTCATCATGGGCAATATCCTCCTTAGTAAGAGTGATATGCCAAAAGAGAAGATACTCAAGAGTGAGGAGTATCTACAAACATTCGAACTAGATTAAATGAAGAGAGATCTCCTCATTAACGGCTCACTTGCAGTCACATCACTTCTGATCTTCACGCTAGCAATCGAATACGGTCTCCGTGTTACTGGGCTACAAACGGTAGAACCAAATCCTCCAAAGATTTACGTTCGCGATGAAAACCCGCATATCAGCTATAAACTCAAACCAAATCTGAAAGACGAACCTGCATACAAAGCAACAGTTAGCACAGATGAGTTTGGCATGCGGGAAAGTGGAAATCAGTTAAATGTTAATAGTCAATTGTTAACGGTAATTCTTGGAGACTCTATAGCGTTTGGCTATGGCGTTAACGACAATGAAACTTTGGCCTCTCAGCTCTCAGTTCTCAGTTCTCAGCTTTTTATTAATGCCGCAGTCCCCGGCTACCAGCTAGAACAAGAGCGTGCGCTCTACGAAGACTACGTTCAGGACCTAAAGCCAGATGCTGTGATGATTGTCTTTTTCTGGAATGATCTTGATGGTCTTAAGCCCGGCATCCTTGATGATGACGGTATCCTCCGAGGATACGGCTGGAAACCCGGAGACGATACACGTCCATGGCTTGAGAGACACAGTGCATTTTACAAAGCATTCAGAAAACTCATGAGCTTACGTGCAAGCAAGAAACACCAAGAACATGAGCGTGAACACGCAAAAGAAGAACGCGTATCACGTGATACTCTCGAAAAATACGTGCAAGACCTTCGCGCATTTGCAACCATCCTTCCTCAAGAAAAATTCTTTGTCATCTGGCCGGATAATTTCCTGCATGAAGACACAAAGCCAATACTGACTTCCGAAGCAAAAGCTGCTGGCTTTACGGTCATCGACCTCTATGAACTCTTCGGGAACCACGTCGAAACACTCGGCTGGGACACGGTGCATCCTAGTCTCAATTCTATTAAGCAGGCAGCAGATTTTATTGCGAAACAGATCTGGTAATTCTCTCCATACGCTTCTTCCATGTATGGTTGCTTACAACTGCTTTACCCTTCTTTGGGTCGAGAGGATGCTGCAATGCTTCTTGTATCCCAGATGCAAGCGCATCACTGTTACCTGGCAGAACCATATGCGCAGTGTCTTTACTGAGAATATCCCATACCGGCAAAATGTCTGCACAGACTATTTGTTTTCCAGAAGCCAAATACTCAAAGAGTTTGAGTGGTGAAGTATCTCGCCGAAAAAACGGGTGATTACTGTTCGGTGCGGGATAGACACAAACGTCACAAGCAGCAATAGCAGATGGCACCTTGCTTGCAGGAACCGGTCCCTCAATACGAATATCGTCTTTGGTCAGCCCGAGTGACTCTGCAAGGTTGCGATAACGCTGCGCTTCGCTTTCTGGACCCCCAACAATAAACGTGAAGAAATTTTTGTGCTTCGCTGCTGCCATAATAAGGAGATCAACACCTTTCCCTATACGATCCATTGTCGTTAGTGATCCAACATATCCTACAACCGGTTTGTTGGTGTTCAGTGGGAACGCACCTGCATCTACCTTCGAAAAGGACTCGAGATCTACTGCATCTCCCTCCACAAGAATATGTTCTTCGTTAACACCCCACGAGACAAGCTCATCTTTCATCGGAGTTGTTAAACACACGATGCGCTTACAGTGCATACACTGTTTTACAAACTTTTGTGTGCGCACACGTGGCAGCGTGTGGAGTTCTAAGACAACGGGCATGTGCGATGCAAGTATGGGTGCGAGAACAAGTGGCGAACGCGCGTAGAGCAGATCGAAATCATTCTCTCGTAAATATTGCTTCAGTTCTTTGCCATAGGACTGCATGGTACACCGCATGGCAAACCGACCGGGTATGACGGGCGAAAGGAGTGCATCTTTTGTGGGAAGATGCTTTAGAGGAAATACATGTGTGAGATGATAGTACGTTGTATAGCTTTCTCGGACTTCGTTATGCACCCCTGGCGCAATAAGCGTGACATCGTGACCGAGCGCTGTGAGCGCTTCACAGACACGAGCCACCTGATGACCATGGGCCTTTTCTGTCGGGAACCGAGTATGGGCGATGTAGGCTATCTTCATATTTACAGCTTATAGCGTATAGCTTTTAGCGTGTAGAGGCATTACAGTGATATTCGTGGAACGCAAAATTCTCATGACATTCGGCTTTCCGGACACAAATTCTCCACGATATCGTAATCTGGTGAAGACCTATGAGAGTGAAGGATGGAACATTCAAGAGTGTCATACGACCAAAAAAGGATTTCTGAGAAAGAACTATGACCTCTACCAACAATACAAAAATCTCTCAGCTCTCAGCTCTCAGCTCTCAGCTCTCTTAGTAAACTTCCCAGGCTACTACCTCATGCCACTAGCATGGTGGCTAACGAGGCGACCACGAAAGATGCTCATCTTCGATGCATTTATTTCTATCAGTGACACACTCGTTTCCGACCGTAAAAAAGTGAGCTGGCTACATCCGATAGCATGGCTGTATTACCTCGCTGATGTTATCAGCTGCCACCTTGCAGACGAAGTACTAATCGATACGCAAGCACATAAGCAGTTCTTTATGAAACAGTTTTTCTTAAAAGACGATCGTGTTCGTGTTCTGTACGTCGGCACCAGAGACGACCTGTTTTTTCCGGGAAAAAGTGAACATCTCCTCGCTGATAACAAATACAACATTCTCTTTATTGGAAGCTACATTCCATTGCAAGGCATTGAATATATTCTCGGTGCGGCAGACAAGCTTCGCGAAAAAAACGACATGCACTTTACGCTCATCGGAGGAGGGCAAACCTATACACAAATGACTGAGCGTGCGAAGAAGCTAGACCTGCAAAACGTGACGTTCCTCCCCTTCCAGCCAATCGAGCAATTACCACGGTATTTACGATCGTGCGACGTTGCCCTTGGAATATTTGGAACATCAGACAAGGCAGACCGTGTAATTCCGCACAAAGTCTACGATGCCGTGGCCTGCGGTGTTCCTGTCATCACCGCACGAAACAGAGCCATTGAAGAGAAATTTAGAGATGGCAAAGAGGTATTCCTCTGTAAAACTGGTGACGCAGACTCCCTTGCTCAGACGATTCTAAATGTACGTAAGCGAACGCGTTAAGAAGCTATCCACACGTAAATACGTCTCAAAAACTTCTCGCGCCTTTTTCTGCATAGCGATAAAGTCATCTCTAGAAATAGAACTGTAGTGATTGGCAACAATATCACTTAACCGACTGAGATCTGCATACGGAACACGAAGAACGCACTCGCTGTAGGCAATCTCATCTTCAAGAGGAAGAATGCAATCGGTATCGAGAAGAACAGGAATACGTCCAAGGCTCAGTGCTTCGTAGAAGCGATAGGAGTAGTTTCCATCGCCTTTTATTACTAGAGCGTAATCAGATCCAAGGAGATTCTCGATATATTCCTGCCTCGCCTTCTTAGGATCAGTCTTAATCGTAGAACTATTGCCACTGTAGCTACGACGGATAATAAAGTTTTGTTGAATACGATCGGATTGCTGAAGATGTGCAATTGCTCTCATGCGATACGTAATACCCTTCACCCGTGCTTTGTCTCGCGTCAGCATATTCTGAACAAGAGTACCAATGCGGTTCTTGAAATTTTTGTAATCGGCCCATCCACAAAAACCAACAATCGGTTTCCCGCCATGCTTCAATCGCACAGTGAGTTCACCATCAAGAAGATCTTCTGCGTAGGCTGGCATCATAATTTCGTTTGGCCGTTGACTGCCTCGGTACGCGCTTGTGCGAAAAACGATAGCATCGTCTGACGGAAATGGGCGATCACTATCCCCATGCCAAAAGACAACGAGATGCTTGCCGAGACGCTTGGCAAGATCAATCTGCTTCTGCACATATGTATGGTGATTCTTTAGGGATGAATAGTTGTGCGGCAGCAAAATAGCATCCGCTTTTTCGGGAGTATCGACGAGAGTGACAAATGGCTCGGTGATATGCGTAAATGCATTATTTAAAAACAAAATAGATTCGCGCTTTTGTGCCCCAAGATTCGGGTACAGAAATGGCACATACGGCACATCATCCAATAGCTCTGCATATACGGTTTTCATTGATCAATACGATACAAGACAAAGTGCTCTCCTGAAGCAATTTCTGTAAGATGGCATCTTAGCCTGCGCACATTCCAATTAGGTGCTGCTACCTTGTTCCAAAGAACGTGTGACACGTCAAATGTCTGCAGGGCAAGCGATGGATCAAGATCCAGCTCTGCACAGGCAGATTCAACGAGCGCTACTTCTTGCATACGCGTATCACTCTTCAATGCAGAAACGGCATCCGGCATAACAAGATGCTCCGTTTCGCGAATGTGTCTCTGCTCCGGTCGCAGGGGGAGTTGCGTCAAGCAGTACCGAAGAGCAATCTCACGGTGGGTCATAAGAACATTTTTCAAATAGATTGAATAGACAATGTCATGATGGGTATTGCTTGCAATAAATGACTCTGTTTCGGGGTCAGAAAGAATACGGCCACGCGGAAGTATGTCGAGTGCCGGAAGCATTTCTGCAAAATACTGATTCTCAAAATCACTGTCTTTCACTTCCCACTGGCCAAAAACATATCGACCGTCATAACCGATAGCTGCCATATACACGCAGAGGGCTGCCGCTCCAATAAGCAGCCACTTCTCGCGCGTGACAATGAAAACAAGCGTTACAGATAACGCAGCAAGCAAAAGCGAAAAAATGCCATGAGAGACAAAGTTGAATACCGTGCCATGAATTATCTGCTGATTCATGTACACAAATGCAGCAAGCAGTAAGGCAAATGCACTGCGATAGGGACGGAGCTTCTCGTAGGAATCACGATGCGCAAGCACGCTACTGACCAGTGCAATGCCAAACAACAAAGAGTAGATGATCGACTCCGGACGTCTCCCCAGATGCATGCCACTTCTATACGAACCGTAGTCATAGAGTGGATGATGCGAAAGCGCAATGTATTGGAGAATAAACGGCGTTGCGGAAATCAAACCAATACAGCCAATGAGGAAGAGTATGCCAAACCGTTTCTCCTTGCGATCCACAAACTCCCAAACAACAAAACTTCCCCAAAACGCCCATGCAAACATAAAGCTCCACACGTAGACGCCAACAAGTGTGCCCAGAACAATTCCTGCAGGTATCACCCACCATCGGCAACTGCGAAGTGCAAGCTGGATGAAAATGAGTCCCCAAAGCATAACAAGGAAACTCGATCGCATGTGAATGGGGCGGTTTAAGTTATAGAGCTGCAGAAGACAGAAGAATGCTGCAGCAAGAAGCGATACGTTCCTGCTAAATCCTTGTAACCGGAAAAAGAACACGAGTGAAAGAAAGACAAGCACTGGAATAGCAACATCGAGAAATGTCTGTACGGCAGGAGCTCTCCACCCAGTAAACCGAAAGAGCGCGCCATAAAACCTCTCTAGCATTGCAAACTGTGTGCCTACTAAGTTTGGGTGTCCCGTAAACGCTTCTGCTGACTGCTCTGGTCGACCCGTAAGCGCCTCCTCTATACGAGCAAGGTAGATCGCTTCATCAGAATTGAGATGAACTGCAATACCCTGTGCAAGTGAACTTTGCTGGTGCAACCACTGTGGCCCCTGCATAAGAAGAGCAAGTACAAGACTGCAGAAGGCCAGAATAAATGCCCATTGTAAGCGATCTCTCATAGGCAAATTGTACAGTATTGTCTATCATACTGCTTGTGAAATACTTTGAATTGGTTCCCTTCGCATTCAAAAAATTCTGCATCATGCGGGCATTTCGCACTGGAATTCCAACAGTAATGCACTACATAAAGCGGCCTGCGCTCAAAGCATCCGATAGGCCGGCATTGTTCACCATGAACATCATGCCCCCCATGATGACTGTATGGTACCACTTCGTGCGCAAGAACCTCGGTGACACGGTCGACACCGTAATTTTCGACTGTAGTGGAACATTGAAGAAACAGGATTTTCCTGGCGCACATGTACAGAAGTTTTTAAATTTCTATGCAGCAACGAAGACTGATGAATTTCTCTATCATATTGCCCAAAACAGAAAACTTGGCTGGATGTGCGATGATGATATGTTCATCATAAGTGACAAATGTATCGGTCACATTGAGAAAGAGTTTGCAGATCCAAACACTGCTAGTCTGAGTTTTCGCCCGAGAAACTGGTGGCACTTTGACCTTGATGGAACAACCTACGAGCCAAGCAGCAGCTACTGTACGGTCATAAACAGAACCATCTACTGTGACAAAGAACACTTGAACCTTTCACCTGCAGATGGGAACGTGAACGCAGTTTCACACATTGGAAAAGAGATGCACCGATACGACACCTTTGACCAAGCAAACGAAGTGCTCATTTCCAAAGGGTACCGCTGTGCAATTGCCCCCGAGAAAGAACGTAACAAACTTGTAACAGGCTTTTCTGGAGTAAGTAGTGCCGTCATGCTGCTGTGGCACTTTAGCTCTGCAGAGAAGTTTATGGCGTACCTAGAAGCACCGGAAGACAAATCCTGGAGGGGAAATACGCTCTACACTATTCTCTCTGGACTGCTTGCTATCTCTTCTATGCAAGAGATGCACGAGACGATTACCGGTTCGCCATACCACCTGCGCGCAATGCCATCGAAAACAGACCTCAATCGACTCGTCAAAGAGAAGTCGCCCCTGCTTCGTGAGGGACATGATTTTGAGAAGACGCTTAGTGTTGCGGAGCAGCTGAGAAAAGCCCTGTAAACAGTTAACTGTTTACTGCTCCTCTGATCCTGCTTTTACAAAGTATAATCTCGACTTCAACCTCAGCGTCACAAACACCCATACCCACTTAAACCAGTCGCGCCAGTTAATCTTCTTCCCCTCTTCCATGCTTCGTGGATGGTAACTGATGGGTTGCTCTTTAATATCGACTCCCCGACGCAGCACCATGACAGTCAGTTCAGGATCAAACCGAAAATCGTCTTCTTTGAGCGGAAACGTTTGCAAGAGATCGTTTCGTACCATCTTGTAACATGTTGGCTGATCGGTGAGGTGGCTACCGTAGAGAATATTGCAGATATATGTCAGTGCAGTGCCACCAAGAAAGTGACCAACATGCACAAACTGTTTCTGTTTTTTAAGACGCCGAGAACCCCAAAGCGCCTTGAGATGGTGCTTCTCAGCATACGCAAGAAGTGCTGGAATCTCCTCCGGGTCATATTCCAAATCTGCATCCTGAACGATAACGTATGTACCTTTTGCCACTTTATACCCTTTGCGTACGGCAGAACCCTTGCCACCATTATTCTTGGAAATAACAGTATCCTGCTCTCGGGCTATTTCCTTCAATATCGAAAGAGAAGAGTCACTTGATCCATCATCAACAAAAATCACCTCAGCAATGTCACCACAGGCATCAAAGACGCGCTTGGTAATCTGACGTAATGTCGCCTCTTCGTTGTATACAGGAATGACGATAGAAAGTTGTGGGGTCTTCATTGCATGGAAAAAACAATACGATCAATACACTGCGAGAGACTGTGATCGCGTTCAACAATAGACCGCAGCTCACGCGAAAGCGTATCACGTTTCTCTGGTGAAAGAGCAAGAAGCGCCTCTACCTTTTCTGCCATTGTTGCCGGAGTGGCATGGCACTCTGGCGGTAATACAGACTTTGCCGCTTCGCTGGTACTGACAACGGGGCATCCACACGCCATGGCTTGCAACACCACTTTATCAAGCCCACCCTGCGATGCATGCACCATGCAATCCGCTCGTTGAAAGAGTGTCTGAATATCGTTTGGACTCACCCAACCCATCTCTATGCGATCTGCTATACCAAGACTATGGAATAGCTCTTTTAATGCATGCTCGGTTTCCTTATCGCTCTTGGTAATAGTGCCGCCAGCAATTGTTAGTGTGCAGTGTGGGAGCTTGCTAACTGCACGAGCTAGTACTTCGTAGTGCTTGATAGTAGTCACTCTTCCTACGGCAATGAGATGATTCTTTTCGCGTTTCTCTGGAGCAGGAACAAATTTCGCACAATCGATTCCATGACCAACGGTTACTTGTTTTCTGTTCACTGTTGGTAGTCCGTGCTCAGATGCTGCAAAAATCTTTTTCACGAAGAACGATGCAATCGTTAACTTCCAGCTTCCGCGCTTAATTTCATACCACAGGTACATTGGCTTTCTCAGGAGAATCCAAAAAGGAGCGCCAAGGAGAACCCAAATAGGCGTCATGTGGACAAACACAATGTCGTATTCTGCGCGTCGAGCAACAATTTCCTTCCAGAATGATACTGTCTGCATTCCCTTACTCTTACCGGTATCTTTTCCCAAATCCACAAGCATCACATTGTGTGGAAGCGACGAAGAGCCCACTGACTGTGCAAGCACAACAACCGATTCAAAGCGTGAAGCAAATGCTCTAATCCAGTCATGGAAAAAACCCAAGATAGGATCTATCGAATCTACTGTCTGTGTAATAATCAGTAACCTCATGGAAGTTTTTTAAGAAAATCTGCATAGTCACAAACAAGTGTGCTGCGCTCATATGTCTTTAGCACCTTTTTTGCCTCATCGGCTATGCGCTCTCGTAGAGAGTCATCGCGCAGAAGTATAGAAATTTTCTGTGCAACATCATCACACGTGCCACTCGTAAACATACCATTAACGCCATCGTGGATTACTTCTGGCATCACGCCAACACGCGTCGAAAGGACCGGCATGCCACACCCCATTGCCTCCAGGGCAACACGTGGCCCTCCTTCACTCGTGCTATTCATAATAAACATGCGAGCAGTTTGTATAGCGCCAATCACAGCCTCCTGCGTGGGTAACCACCCTAAAAATGTGACACGATTTTCTATGCCAAGCTTCTTTGTAAGTGTCTCCATGGATTGCCGCTCAGGCCCATCGCCAATAACGAGCAAGCGTGCATCGGGCAAAAGAGACACTGCCATAATAACTTCTCTCAATCCTTTGTTAGGAACAAGTCTACCGCAGAACGAAATGTCGTAAGCAATAGGAGGACGGAGATCTGCGCCAAGTACCTCACTATCTAAATAAAACGACGGTACCACATGAATCATCTGTGGATGCACTCCCCATGACACAAGCGTATTCCTTGTTGTCTCATTGACGACGCGAATACCTGAAGCACTACCAATACCAAAGCGAACATGTATTCTCGTCATAAGACAACCAATCCATTCAGAGAGGTCTGCCGCCTTCGGGCACCCAACAATATGATGTAGCTCAAGCGCATACGGCACACCCGTTTTTTTCTTAAGAAGCCGCGCGCCCGTGCTGTTATAAAATGGAGGGTAGTCGTGCACGGTCATTACATCATGCCCATGTTGCTCAATAAGCAATGTGCCCTTATTCAGAATCCATGGGACCTGAAACAGAAGCGAGCGAGGGCATGGATGGAAATATACCTCCCCTCCTTCGCCTTCATGCATAAACCGATGCCCAGATTCTGGACGTTCCATATTCGCCTGCTTGATGCGAGGGCAAATCACATCAATACGATCCCAATGTTTGCGTAACTCCTGCACCGTGTAGAAGAACGCACCGAGCTTTCCTTCGAGAATACTACGGTCACCGGAGATCATAAGTAATTTCATAGCCGCAAGAGTGTAGCAAAAAGATTGACTGTTTCCGATGCAACTTGAGACCACGGTCTTGATGCCAACGTAGAATAATTGGCTACATACATTGTTCTTGCTTTCGCTATACCGTCAACAATATCGCTGATGTTGTAGAGTGTACTATCGATCATTCCTGATGATAGATCACCCAATCCATGTTGATGTGTAAGAAGTACAGGGAGCCCTGCTGCCTTGGCTTCGAGAGCAGTATTAGGGCTGATCTCTGTTAGTGAAGGAAGAACAAGCAGGTCATGCTTTGCAAAAATATCCTCTTTGTCTTTTCCGTTCACAGGACCAACAAAACGAATGCGTCCTGTAAGGTGCAGGTTCTCTGTCAGCGACCGTAGTCGATCATCCAGTGGCCCCTCTCCAACAATAGTGAGCGTCGCATCGTGGATATGCACCATTGCCGCAATGAGCGACTCGACATTTTTAAATTTCACAAATCGCCCCATAAACAGAAGTCTGAATGGTGTATGTGGCTTTCGGTGATGTTGAATCGATCCAGAAAGTGTTAGCGCATTTTCGATAACCGAATGGCCCGGCAGCTGGTTGTATGCCTTCTCATAAATCTCCTCCTGAAACCTCGTTGAGAAGACGATGTGGTCAACATGATTCAAAATCCAACTCCCAACGCTAAGCTCCCAACTCCTCTGTTCGTACCACTCCCGCAAACTCTTCCTTCCCCCTCTATCGGTATACCGTTCCCAGAAAAAATCTCCCCCAAGGCGCAGCACCTTCTTCGGCATTTTCAGTTTTGCAAGAATGAGAGGAATGCCGCAGCTAACCGAAGAAAACGCATAGACAATATCTGCATCGTTTGCGACCTGTTTTAACTTCCTCGCATACGCAAACCAGCGGAGAATAGGTAAGCCAAAAGGAATAACGTGAATGTTCCATTTTTCATTTTCAATGTTCAATTTGTGCGCATACGTTACCACTTCAACAACATGTCCACTCTTCGTAAATTCTTGAGCTAAGAAGCGCACATATGTTGCTGGCCCGCCAATCTCTGGAGGGTAGATGCCAGTAACAAGAACGATTTTCATGAAAGTGGGCTACGAATATTTTTGAGAGAGGGGCTCGTCACCTGAGTATAGCGCTGTGTCGTGCGAATGGAACTGTGACCAAGAAGCTCTTGCACATACCGAATATCTGTTCCATCTTCGAGTAAGTGTGTCGCAAAACTATGACGGAGAGAATGAAACGTTGCGGGTTTCTGTATCGCTGCTTTTTTGCACGCTTGCATAAACACTTTTTGCAATGTGCTTGTTGTAAGCATTCCTCCACGCTCACTTTCAAAGAGAAAATCTGAACCACCTTTACTCTGTGTACATTCTAATAGATCTGAAAAAATCGACGATGGCAATACAGTAATACGATCTTTCTTCCCCTTTCCTGCGCGAACAGTGATAAGACATTGATCTCTATCGATATCGCACACACGAAGGCTCACCACTTCACTAACCCGTAAACCAGAACCATACCCAAGGGATAACATGAGTTTATGCTTTTTATTTGTGGTAACAGAGAGAATGCGTTGCGCCTCCTCTCGTGAAAGAACAGTCGGCAGAGCGCTTGGCGTTTTTGCAAAAGGAATGCGTATGCTCTCTTGCCTACGAAGAACATCTCGGTAAAAAAACTTGATGGCATGCAGATGGACATTTGCCGTCTGGGCAGCAGCACCGCTTGCTAACTTCTGCAGAATAAATGCTCTGATATTCTCGGTTTCAAGAGTAGAGACATCTCCACCTTTGTACTGAAAATATGCCCGCAAAGCCTGTAAATACGCCTTTCGTGTCTTAGGACTGAGATTTCTCAATCGTAGCTCTTCTTCCGTCCTTACTAGTAAATCTTCCATAGGATTCCTGATAATAAGCAATTTTTACGTATTATCAATATTTTATTCAGGATAATTGGGAGTTAGCTGAAATATATGTTTTTATTTTAGGGCTAACGCCCTTAACTCATAAAAGAATTTAATTTTGTTTTTTATTAATTTATAGAGGGGAAATATGATATTTTCTCTGCGTCGCTCCGAAAATAATTTATTTGTAAAAATTATTCGCAAGGATTAAACTATAATAAAATTAGTTATTTATTAATTAACAAGGAAAAATATGCCAGAAAAATTTGAAGGTCCCGTGCCACCACAAGAGCACGAAACAAAAACCGAGACACCAAAAGCCGAAGTTGAATCAAAAGATTTAACACCCGAGCAAATGGCTCAAGATTTAACTTCATCTTATTGGTCAAAAAGACTAGGGGAAAATCAGAGCAGTATGGAGGATCCAAATATCCGAGTCCAAGGTGGTGATTTTGATACTGCAAGATGTGAAGCTTATCTAAAAAATATTCAAGAAGGAAAATTTTTTGAAGAAGTTGATGTTTCAGGAACATATGATGGCGAACCAACCCGAACGACAGAATCATCCGCTTACGACTTTTTCAAAAGAATCGCGGATAAAGAAAGTGTGGAAAAATATGCAGAGCTTTTCAAAGACGCGCCAGAATTAGTCGAGAAACGAAGAAAACAAGCTGAAGAAGCGCAAAAAATTGTTGACGCGATAGAAAAAACAAAACCAGCAGAAGAAGAACCTTCACCTGAAAAAATCGCTCAAAACGAGGTTACTTCATACTGGTCAAATCGTCTACTCAAAAATCAAGAAGCCATGAGTAATCCTGATATTCAAGTTCAAGGCGGCGATTTTGATACTGCAAGATGTCAAGCTTTTATCAGACAAGCTGAAGAAGGGAACTATTTTGACGAAGTTGTTGTAGCAGGCACTTATGACGGGGAACCAACAGTAGCAGTTGAATCGTCTCCTTACGATTTTTTCAAAAGAATCGCAGATGAAGATAGTATTGAAAGATATACAGAAGCTTTCAAGGACGCGCCTGAATTAGTCGAAAAACGAAAAAAACAAGGCAAGGAGGCACAGAAAATAGTTGACGCAATCGAAAAAGCAAAACCAGAAGAAAAGGAACCTACTCCCGAAGAAGTAGCAAAAAACGAAGTAGTTGCTTATTTCTTGAATCGATTGCAAAAACTTGGCGAGAGTATGAGAGATTCAAACATGAAAGTTCAAGGTGGCGATTTTGATACCGCTCGTTGCCAAGCGTTCATAAAGCAAGCAAGGGAAGGAAAATTCCTAGAAGCTTTTGATATTTCAGGAACGTATGACGGCGAACCGACAAAAATTAAATCTTCTTCTGTTTTCGACTTTTTCAAAGGAATCGCAGAAGGTACAGATAGATACATCGAAGCATTCAAAGATAACCCAGATTTAGTTGAAAAAAGAAAAAGACTAGGCAAGGAAGCTCAAAAAATTATGGATGCAATATTGAAAACAATCAAAAAGTAAATAAGGTGTTTTGGGCTTAGGGCATTCACCCCTTAATCCCCTCTGCCCTTCGCCCAAAACAAAAAACAAAATTAAATTCTTTTATGAGTGATTTGCTATCGCAAATCAAAGAAAAACATATACATCAGCTAACAGCGTATATCTGGTTACGGCTTTTTACAAAAGCCTCCACCCATATTTTGCTCCGCTACGCTCCGCAAAACATCAGATATACGCAAACGTTAGGCGAAAGCGGAAAAAAGGCTACACGTGCTTGACAATGAAAGACATAAGTCTAAGAATCACCTTATATTATGTCCTCTGAATCAATCGTTGTCGGCAGTACAAACTTCTTAGACAGTACAAACTTCTTAGATAAGCTACTTGCATTGGATACAGTGGATTTGGAAGCGGCCATACTAGCAATGAGTGCAAAAGATAGAATTAAGGTATTCAGCGCAAATCATGCTAAAGCTATTCTCGCAAATGATGCAGCTACTTTTAAACAGCTTGGTTTTCTCGATCGATTGAAAGATGGACCAATTGTTACTTCTGCAGGAGATATTGATGAAGCACTATTAACAATAGAACTAGGAGGAGAGGAAATCCGCGACAAGATGCTTCTCATTGCTAAACATTGCAAGCCAGAATAGCCGCCTTTTTCCGCCATCGCCTAACAAAGACTATGCGGTTCAGAAATTTTGCTTTAGTGATAATTGTGGATGCAAAATTTCTTCTCCCAAATGCTTCGGGGCTGAAAATAGTATAACCCCTCGCACTTCGCATAATCTTAGTCGTTGTGACGAAATGGTGGGGTCTCAAAGAGAACAGAAATTTCAGGCGACTACGCTTGACACATAAGCATTTGAGCAACATAATCTTCTTGTATATATTTCCCAATACTGTCATGTCTGAAATGCCAGATTATACGAGCCCTGAGACTAAACAATTGCTTGCACAGCATGCAAGACTACTCAGCGAACACGGAGTTGACTCTCAGGAGGAACTAGATTTTGTTGAGCAGAACAAAGGTGATACTGAGTTCGTTGAACTATCCAAACTTGCAAGAGGTCTTAAGTCTGCTTTGACTAAAACTGCAGGTCTCGATAACTAAACAACCGCCGCCTGAAATTTCTGTTGCCCTTCGGGAAAAACCCCAACACATCGCACAACAAAGTATATGTGGCTCCGCGGTCGCTGAAAAAATGATAGCACCCGCTTCGCCCAAATTCCGCAAATTCTTTGTGCCTCCGGCAAAATTGTAAAGAATTTTCGAAACTTCACATATACTTAGACGTTGTGCGACATTGTATTTTCTGGGAGTCCCCACCCATCATTGCGACCAAAGATCAACAAGCGTAGCATCACGACATGAGTGTTGAAGTGCCAGACTTTATTGCCGAATATCCGTTTTACACTGAGCGCTTTCAAGCACTAACGAAAGAACAGCGAGAGGCATTAACCAAACATGTTCAAGGCGTTCAAGCTGAAGGAGAAGGGCAGCTTGAAATGCGCTACTTTTCAAACGGATACCTGAATAGGGACGGAGAGATGATCTACTTTTCAACTCGTGATCTTGCCTTTGCATCGCTGAAAGGGACTCATCTTGGCAAGGAATGGTTACAGACTTGTGTAAATCTACACGACCAACTGAAACAATAATATTCGTCGTGACCCCTCCCCGCCCAGAAAATACAACGCTGACGCCTCGCTGCGCTCTCAGCCAAAAAGTTGAAAACATTGTAACTTTTTAGCTTCGGGTTACCTAACAAAGTATATGCGGTTTCGAGCGCGAATTCGTTTTGATAGAATCTATCTATGAAAGCGCATTGCACAAAGGCAGCTACATTACCTGGTAGTGATTTTCATGAAGTTCGAAAGAAGGCAGATGCTCTCTATGATACAATCAGAAAGCAGACAAAAAGAAGGACATATGTTCGTTCTGCCTACTTTAAGAAAGATAAGATCTTTATCGATCTCTTCTGGAAACATCTCTTTGACAAGAAAAACTGGAGAGATAGAACTCGAAGACTTAAATACTTTCCTGCAGCAATAGAAGTTATTCGTCATAGTCGATTTGATCCTGCCTCAGAAGAAAATCGAAACAATCGGAGTGAGATACTGCATCGATTTGCAGGCATCACGATTGATAACGAGCTATTTTACGTTCAGATCAAAGAAGAAAAGAGCTCAGGACAGAAATTCCTTATCTCCGTGTTTCCAGAATGACGCGCATAACGAAAAAGGACCTTCCGCTAAGTGTGGGTGAGAATGGATACTCAAGCCACGGCCGAAAGCCTTCTTCACTTACTATAGTAGCAAAACCTACATGAAAATCAAGTAGAATGAAGAAATTCTCGCTCGAAACCCAAATTTGGCGGTTGTTTAGGATATTTTACAACCACCAAACTTCGCATATACCGAAACGTTGTGCGAAATCAGTGAAATCGCTACTCTAAACTCTCTATGGAAGAAGAACAAGATATGCTCTATGTCGGCCCTGGTGGTACATATCAAAACGTTCCCAAGATTCGAGAGATAGCCAAGAGATGCAATGGCGATGTTGAGCGTTTTCAACGAGAATATTTTGAATGTTTTTATCATGCAGTGCAGCCATTTACTCTAGATTCACCTCATTTCAAACAGCTGTGGGATGTAGGAGGACATGGACTTGTACGAATTGCATAACTGCGATTTCACTGACTATAAATAGTGTGACAGATTTGCGAGGCTTCACACATACGTAGACGTTAGCTGCAATAAGCGAATACCATTTTTAATACGCAAAGTTTTCTGATTACCTTCTATGTGGTACTATTTTGACATGAATAATAGTTGCGATTCTGGTGATCAGATTGACCTCTGTGCGTTCTTTACATAAACATAGACAGTATATGCAAGAAAATTTTTATTGGTGCTATCAACTTTTTGCTACGCTATAAACATGTACACACTCATACCCGTAGAAACTGAAAATGATATTCCCAAGCAGTACCAAAAAACACCAATTGGGCTTCTGCTTGCATACCATAATTGCGATAAACCATTTGATACATACACAGGTGCCAAACTGCTTGTTGGCATGTGCATGGACCATAGAAAGCATTTAACCATGCCCAATAACTTTGCCTATATTATACGATCCGGAGGAGCCAATCTGCGCTACAGCGAGTTTAAAGTATCGTATGCTATTAGTGTCGGTAACGTGCGTCATATTGCGCTCATCGGACACAATAACTGTGGCATGGTAAATTTAATGGGAAGAAAAAAAGAATTCATCGAAGGGCTCACCAGTAATGCCGGATGGTCCGAGCATGATGCCGAAGAACATTTTCATCACTACGCCCCAATGTTTGAAATTGGAAATGAGGAGAGTTTTATTGTCAGCGAAACTCACCGTCTACGCGAACGATACCCGTTAGTACAAGTGGCTCCGATGATGTACAACGTCGAAGACAACAGGCTCTACATTATAAAAGAATAATGCTAGCTGTAGCGCTGTTTGTACCATGCAATTGTTTCACGCAACCCCTCCTGAAACGGCACCGTTGGCGCCCAGCCGAGCGTTCGCGTTTCGGAGCTATCCACAGCGTAACGCCAATCGTGACCTTTTCTGTCTTCTACAAATGTAATGAGGTCGTGGGATTTGCCGAGGATGTCTAAGATCATTTTGGCGACTTCTAGATTTTCATATTCGTGGTCGATACCGATGTTCCAGACTCTGCGTTGATCGGTCACCCAGTTCACTTCCAAAATTCGTTCGATGGCATCACAGTGGTCGCCAACGTAAATCCAATCACGCTTATTCTTCCCTGTTCCATACACAGGCACTGGCTCACCTGCCAGAGCGTTCCGAATGACCGTGGGAATAAATTTTTCGTTCGCTTGGTGTGGACCGTAGTTATTGGTGCAACGGGTTATTGCTGCATCAATAGCGAATGTTCTTATAGCAGCGAGCACGAGCATCTCTGCTGCCGCTTTACTCGCACTATACGGAGAGCTTGGACGGAGTGGCGCATCTACTGCACATGAAGGATCATTATCGCCAACATCCCCGTACACTTCATCGGTAGAGATATGCAGAAAGCGGACACTCGGATGCGCCTTAACGACTTCGATGAGTGCTTGCGTGCCAATGACATTGGTGTGCAGAAACGGCGTTGCATCAGAGATGGAATTATCGACATGCGATTCTGCCGCAAAATTCACGATGACATCAATCGCGTGATTCGTGATGAGTGATTCGACCAGTGTCTGGTCGGCAATGTCTCCTTCTACAAACGTCATCTTGTCTGCCACCGGATCAAGAAAGCTCTTATCTGCCGCATAGGTCAATAAATCAAGTACCACAATCGTATCCTCAGGATGCTTCGCAACGTGCCGCAGGACGAAATGGGAGCCGATAAAGCCAGCTGCACCGGTAACAAGGAGATTCATGCTATGAGGATACCGAAGAAACCGAAGAAACCGAAGAAGCAGACGAGAAATTTGTTATAATCCTCGCATGAAAGGTGTTCTTATTTGCGGCGGAACAGGCTCCAGACTGAAGCCATTAACCGATATAACGAATAAATCGCTTCTTCCAGTCTACAATAAGCCACTCATTCTCTATCCCCTCCAAGTCCTATTGGATGCTGGCATTCACGATATAGTCATTATTTCCGGAACGGAACATATTGACCAGATGGCCGAGTTTCTTGGTTCAGGCGAGCAGTACAACTGTAATTTTTCCTTTAAAGTACAGGAGAAGCCAGGAGG
The DNA here is from genome assembly GCA_020632295.1 of Candidatus Peribacteria bacterium. Classification (GTDB taxonomy): domain Bacteria; phylum Patescibacteriota; class Gracilibacteria; order Peribacterales; family Peribacteraceae; genus UBA2170. Next base: position 427,530 of record JACKFU010000001.1, on the reverse strand, counting down.
AATTGCCCAAGCCCTTGGACTTGCAGCAAATGAATATAGCGACGATGAGAGCGTCTGTGCCATTCTTGGTGACAACGTCTATTTTGATGATATTTCTGACACGATTAAAGCATTTTCCAGTGGTGCCCATATCTTCCTCAAAGAGGTACCAGATCCTGAGCGTTTTGGCGTAGCCGAACTTGATGGATCTACAGTGGTCTCGATTGAAGAAAAACCTACGCAACCAAAATCAAACCTAGCTGTCACTGGTTGTTATATCTACGATAAACGTTGCTTCGACATTATTAAAAACCTACAGCCCTCTGCACGTGGCGAATTAGAAATTACCGATGTCACCAAGTGGTACCTTGAGCATGGGGAACTCAATGCGAGCATGCTTCAGCAAGAATGGATTGATGCCGGAACATTCGAAAGTCTCCATAAAGCTTCCGTACTTGTGCGCGAAAAATTTATATAGCTTACATTCTTCTATATCTCTCTTTGAGAGATTCTATGTCTAGAGCTAATGCCTGTTCGTAATAATTTGAATACTGTCGAGCAATATTTTTCCAATCATGCTTCTCTGCATTTTTCTTACCTAGCTTTACAAGCTGGGTACGCAAATCTCCATCTTTATAAATCTTTACAATACAATTTGCAGCCTCTTTTGGATTATTTGGGTTAACTAACAGAGCAGAATATTTTTGTTTTGTATAGATTCCTTTATGTCCTTCGTCCTTAGCTACAACCTGACGTACCCCATCAACATTTGTAGCTATTACTGCGCAACCTGCAGCTTGAGCCTCTATAAAAACATTGCCAAATGCCTCAGTGCGACTTAATCCACAAAAGATTTCAGCCTGGGCATATTCCTCAATGACCTCTTTTGTTTTTTTGTAACCCAAAAAACTAACCTTCTCTGCGATTCCCAATTTATTGGCATCTTGCTCCAGAGTTTGACGAAGAGATCCGTCACCCACTATTCGTAAATGCAACTCATGCTTCTCGGAAGCAATTTTGAACGCATCTAACAATGTATCAACTCCTTTCATTGATTCCAACCTACCAACAAATAGAACTCTACCTCGTCTCTTAGGAACCCTAGAAGCAGGCTTGAATTCGTCTAAGTTTACACCATTAGGTATATACATAATTTTTCTAAAACAATACTTACTTTGGCTATTGCCGATCAAATCCCTATTTATCGCTGTAACTATATGAGGGACTCGAAGTATCCAACCTCTTAAAAAATTTGTATTGGTTGTCTGACAGGTGAGAATTTTTCTTGAAGCTCTACACAAAATAAGTGCAAAACCTGCAAACGATTCGAGTATTGCATGCACAATATCTGGTTTTAATTTTGCTACAGCAAGTGGAGCTAAAAATGGATAGAGCCACTTATCAAATGTGCACCCAAGTCCAACACGAACAATAGGGATTTTACCATTTAGGGTGTCATGCCTTGGTAAATCAGCACGCATCTTGGCGGTTACAATTGTAAAGTCATACCTATCTGCTAATGCCATAGGTACTTCTTCAGCACATGCTTCTGCTCCCGCGCGAAGAGGTGAAAGAAAAGCCGACAGTATGACTATTTTTTTCATACGGACTCGAAGAGAGTTTTATACTTCTTCCCAACAATATCCCAACTAAATTCCTCTTCAATGCGCTTTCGCGCTGCCGCACCAAGTGCTTTTCGCTTGGCTGGATCATCAAGTAAACGACGAACGTGCGCAGCCAGCGCCTCTCTGTCTCCCGCAGGATAGGTAAACCCGGACACACCATTTTTAACGAGATACACATTGCCGCCTACCTCGGAGACGACGCATGCACAGCCGCTACTCATCGCTTCCATGATGGCATTACTTAACCCCTCGCTGTAGCTTGGCATCACAAAGATATCCGTCTTCGAGAGAATCTCTGGAATATCATCACGCAGTCCCGTAAAACTTACGTCTCGCTGATACTGCTCAACAAGTGGGTGACCCTCTTTATAAAAACCAACAACCTGCAGCTTAATATCAGGATACTCTGCTTTGAGTGGAGTCAGCGCAGCAAGAAAATCATCTACACCTTTTATCGACTCCAATCTCCCTACATATGAAACCGTTACCTCTTTCCTCTTTCCTCTTTCCACTTTCATCTTTTCACTATCAATTCCAGTGGGAATCACCTGTGTCTTCTTGTAAATCAGTAGTTTCTTCAGAAGCGACGGGGGCTGTGGAAAAAATGTCACAAATGTATGGGAACATAGCATGATCAACCATCCTGCAGTCCATGCATATATGGCAGCTGCAACCTTAGGAAGAAAGCTACGAGGCCACCAATTCATCCCTACAAAAGCATCAGTAAGCAAAATCACTTTGTGCCCCGTTAACCGTAATGCAATAACACTGAACGATGTCCAAAACAGAATTTTATTACACACAATGTAGTCAGGTTGTATTTCACGAATCAAACGACGCACATACCCTGTAAACCCAAACGCAATACCATAATTCCACGGATCTTTTAAAAAGACATCTTGAACCCTATGCACTGTAAGTGTATCCGACACTCTTTCCTCTTTCCGTTTTCCGTTTTCTACTTCCCCCATACACACAACAACCACCTTGTATCCAATACGTTGCCAGAGTTCAGCAAGCTTCACAGTACTGACCATCCAACGATGGTCCTCTTTCCAGTACGGTGATATGAGGAGGATGGTTTTCATGCCTACTTCTTATCAAGATCTTTCAATGCAAGCTTGCGAATAACTCTTGTCTGCCTCTGCTCCATCTCTTCGATACGAATGATGAGGTAAAAGAGAATGAACGAGATAATACCGAGGAACGTCACCACAACCGCATTCTCTCTGTCTTTAATACCCGTGGCTGCTGTGAGGTAATCCAGCGCATCAGGAAACAGGGCAATGTAGGCAATGGTTCCCCAGAACATGCTCCAGAGAATTGCTTCCCATATTGTTTTTCTCTGACGAAGCACCAAGTTCCAAGCGTAGGTAACCGCGATAAACGAGATAAGTGGTGTAACAATTTGATAAGCAGTAAATTGCATACTTAGCGGAGGAAGGAACGTAGAAGAATGCGTAGTGCAGTTTTAACGCCGTTTGCAAACGACTGACCTTTTGCAAGAGTGTACTCAGAGTACACAACCTTGGCAGGCACCTGGGCAGTACGCCAATGATGCTGTGCACACTCACGGACAATCTCCGTACAAAACTCGTAGCCACTCATACGCAAGTTCACCTGCATGGCAGCTTTGGGACCAAATACCTTAAACCCACACTGGCTATCACTCACCCACTTCCCTGTTGCTGCAAACGTAATCATATTGCCAATAGAGTTAAAGAAACGGCGAATAAACGGAATTCTATTTTTCTGTCCGAAGCGATTGGCAAAGACAATATCTGCCTCATCACTCTGAATCGGCGCAAGAAGTGCTGGAATATCTTCGGGACTATGTTGCTCATCGGCATCCAGCGTCACTATACAATCTGCACCGAGCTGTCTAGCTGCTTCTATACCCGTCATCGTTGCAGCACCTGCACCACAATTTTGAATGTGTGAGAGAACAATTGCCCCTGCCTTCTTCGCAATTGCTGCTGTGTCGTCACTGGAACCATCATCAACAACAATCACCATATCGACATATTGCAATGCATCCTCAACAACTTTGCCAGCACGATCTCCTTCGTTGTAGGCCGGAATGACAGCAGCAATCTTCATGTTACGGAATCAGAAGGAAGACAATGCCAGCACCAGGATCGTTAATCACCATCTGCAAATTTGCTTCTTTGCTGTTAATAAACTGCACCAGTTTATTCACCTTTTGATGCAGTGAACCATTCTGGTCACGTTCGATTGTCGCAGTATTCGTATCAAACAGAATACTGTTAAATCCGAGTGCCTTAAGGCGCTCAAGTGTCTTTGCGTTATCAAAATCTTGATAGAGACAGTTAAATGTATCCAGTTGATGATCGGTAATACCAATCACTTCTAAATTCCGTGGAATAAAATACGGAATAAATGTTCCAATACGATAGAGAAGTGGCCTATCAGGCATAGAACTGTATCGTTCTAAGACAATATCCGTTATGTCATCGTAGTAGGGAATGGTGCGCTCTTGCATGGTCTCTGCAGAGACTTTACCAATGACATACTCAAAGAGATTGCGCTGTGTATCGTACTGCCAAAACCGAAACCCAAGGCAGAGGAGAAGGGAGAAGATAGCTAGGGAGACAACAACCGTTCTATTAATGATATCCGGAGCATTCGCTACAAGGAGCTCTGCACAGAGCACAAGACCAAGGAACATACCAATGCCGTACCACACAACTCCATTTGCAAGGAATGTCCACTGTGCAACAAGGAAGAGTGTGCTCAGCCACATCCATCGCGCCCAGCGACCCCCGGACTTCCAGAAGAACGGAAGGAGGAGGAGAAGTGGAAAGAGTAGAACAATCGGCTGCGGAGTGACGTAGTACCCAACATGGTCAATATTCATGACAGTACGCCAAGGAAGAGTGAGATAATGCCCCCAACCAACAGCGTTACCCCAGTAGCGATCGAGCTCTTCGGCCCCTGCGCTTGCCCTGCAGTTTTCACTATCATGGGAAACAGCAAGTTCAGGAGGTAACGCATAATCTGTCTGTCCTGTTGCGTCACCAAAGATATTCATACGAGGAGTAAGTGTGTTTGGTGCAGTCAAATGACTGGGGCGTGGAACAAGCGACCCCTGCAGCAAACTATTGTGTTGAATCCACGGATAAATAACGACACCGAAGCCAGCAACAAACATGCAAATAGCAATACACGATTCCTTAATGCGATCTTTGCGCAAGACACACGCAACACCAAGGAGAACTACTCCCAACACAGCAAAGAATACGAAGACAATAAATGGCGAGGCAATATCTGCACTGTAATTCACACGATCGAAAATTTTAGGAATATTGATAGTCCCCTGTTTTACGTAGAGCGCACAGATGAGGAAGAATGCAGCGGAAAACGCAGACCAATGGAGAGACACACCAGCAATCACCGCGCCAAGCGCCATAAACACCATGATAGCTGTAATCTTCATAGAGAACGCCATACCAAGGAATATGCCTCCAAGAAGAATCCACCTAAGTCCAGTACGGCGATCTTGCTCTTTAAAGAGCGCATAGAACACAGCAAACGTACCAAGCGCACCCATAGAAAACACCGCGTTATCAATCTTCATGTCCGCAAATGAAAAGTGGCCTACAAGCGGAAGGGTGTAATAGAGCGCAGCAGAGAGAACACCATGCTTATCGCCAATGAACGTACGACCAAAGAGTAGAACAATAAGAATCGCAAGTACGCCCTCCACCCAGTTAATGACTAAAGACGTCGTTGCTCCAAATACGCTATCAAACCCAAAGAGCAAAAATCCAAGTGAGGTAAGATACTCCCACTGAAACGACGCCATGGAGTGCACAAACTTTCCGTAGCTCACAAGAAGCCTTGGTCGATTTAAGTAACTCCCAAGATCATCCCAGCCTATAGGAAACGGTCGAATGACATTGATGTAGTTAAATGCAAGATAGCTGAGCAAAAACCATGTAAGAAACAGCGTGAGACTGTTCCATTTCACATCTATGTGCCATGCGCTTCGCATAAATTTCGTCAGCCAATACTGTGCATCTTTGTATCCAAGAATGGGAATAACCATCGCAAGAAGCCACCCAAAGAGTGCCGTGTACACACCAAGGAGTGCAGCAGTCCATAATACAACAATGATGCTACTCAAGCCTATTGCCAAGCTGATAACGAATTCTGAAAACGGTTGCACGGGAAGCAAGCGTATAATGCGACGCAGAACAACACGTCCCGCAATAAGCGCTTCGAAGAGAACGAGAAGGAGAACAAATGTAGGAGGAAGTACTTTGGTAACAAAAGACCCTTGCAAACAATGCAGTTTAATTTCGCTTGCTTCAGCAACACCGCCAAAGACACCCACTTTATGTAAACACCCTCTCTCTTTAAGAGACGCATAGTTCTTCTGTAATGAAGCTAGTGCTTCCTCACCTATCCCCTTATATACCTGAGGATTTGGCTCAACAATAGTACGAAATGTCATGTCTCCATTCTTCGAAAGAGAAAGACAGGTAAACAGCAACCACACCATTCCCATAAAGAGCATAACGAGTTTCCAAGGTGTCATGGTCCAAGACCGTTTCCACACCAAGGAGATACCAAAGAGAACAAGGGAGATGACGGCGTACCACGTAAAAAATGGGACGCGGGAAAGTGTATGCGTCAGAAAAGGAAAAAACGAGAAGAGCCCACGACAGAGTGCATCCCCACTCGCACAGACAGCATCGAGTGATGCCCCCGCATCCGCAGGTAACAGGACTGCCGTATGGACCGGCACACCAAGGTAATATAAAAATGCGTACAGCCCCCACGTAAGAAGGCCGAGAAGAAGACTAATGGAAAGTATCTGAATCGTGCGTTGTGTCATACAGATACGCATCCTACTGAAAAAAACCATTTCATGGTACTATTTTGACCCAAATGGGCCTTGATATCACTAAAATCCGGCAAGAATTCCCCATTCTAGACAACAATACGCTTGTCTACCTCGATAGTGCAGCGACAGCACAAAAGCCGAAAATAGTGCTTGATGCCATGAATTCCTACTACTGCACAAGTAATGCCAATGTTCATCGAGGCATGCATTCACTTGCCGAGAAGGCCACCATTGCCTACGAAGAGGCACGAAAGGCAGCTGCTGCGTTCATTGGAGCAGCTCCACAAGAAATCGTGTTTACCAGAGGATGCACCGAGTCGATCAATCTCATTGCAAAGTCCTGGGGCAGTGCAAACCTGAGAAACAATGATGTCGTCGCCCTCTCGCTCCTCGAGCATCACAGCAATATTGTTCCGTGGCAACAGCTGTCATCAGAAGTAAAGTGGATCGGCATTGATGATGCTGGCCATGTGAACATGGAGGGCCTTGATGCAATCTTAAAAGAAGGAAACGTAAAACTGATTTCCATCACCGGTCTCTCTAACGTGCTTGGCACGATGACGCCACTGCAAGAAATTATTCAAAAAGCACACAACGCAGGTGCGCTAGTATCCGTCGATGCAGCACAACTCATCGTGCATAAGAAGATTGATGTCAAAGAACTGGATTGTGACTTCTTCAGTTTCTCCGGGCACAAACTCTACGGACCAACCGGCATCGGTGTGCTATATGCAAAGCAGGAGCTCCTCGAAGCAATGCCACCGTTTCTCGGTGGTGGCTCGATGATTGGCGAAGTAACGACCGAAGGATTTACATGTGCAGATATCCCCCAGAAGTTTGAAGCAGGTACACCGCCAATTACAGAAGCAGTGGGACTCTGTGCAGCAATCGATTGGTTGTCGCAGTTTGACTGGACTGATATTGCAAAGCACGAGCAAGCACTCATGACATATGCAATAGAGCAACTAAAATCCATCGAAGGATTACACCTCCTCTCCCAGCTCCCTATCGGTTGTCTTAGCTTCACTATCCCTGGCATCCATCCACATGACCTCACTGACATGATTGGACAAAAAAATATCTGCCTCCGCGCAGGGCACCACTGCACCATGCCACTGCACAAACACCTCGGTATTTCGGCAAGCACCCGCATGTCCTTTGCGATCTACAATACGAAAGATGATATTGATCGTTGTATCGTTGCCATGAATGACGCCATCAATACCCTAACACTCTAACACTCTATAACTCTAAATGGATCTCTACGCTGAAAATATCCTGGACCACTACCGAAACCCGCGAAACAGAGGTGAGGGAAACGGGGCAAGTATGACGGGAAACGAAGTAAATCCCAGCTGTGGGGATGAATTGACAGTCCACTTATGGATAGAAAACGGAATGCTGATCAAACTGGAATGGGAAGGAACCGGTTGCGCTATCTCGCAAGCCGGTATGTCGATTCTCTCCGAAGAACTCATCGGAAAATCTGTTGATGAGGTGCTGGCTCTCAAAAAAGATGATGTCTACGCGCTGCTTGGCGTCCCCATTGGACCAAGACGATATAAGTGTGCCCTGCTCTGTCTGCACACCGTAAAGAATGCCTTTGCCCCACAAAGCTGGCTGAAAACGGTTGAGATTGATGGAGAATAACTAGTACACTCGTTTAGTAGGCCGCCCTAGCTCAGGGGTAGAGCACTTCCATGGTAAGGAAGGGGTCACGAGTTCAAATCTCGTGGGCGGCTCCATAATCAACAAAAAGCATTCAAATTCCTTGCCAGACCCCATTTTCCCCCTTTATAGTCCCCGTACTTTTGATTCCCCTGTACCAGTGGTTCAGGGTTTACCCACGAATCTATGCCAGAATTAACTGAAATCTCAGAAGATGTACGCATATACGAATTCTGCGTACTCTACCCAAGTAACCTCTCGCAGAAAGAGGAATCTACCCTATTAAAGGACGTCGAAACTCTCATTGAGGAACAAGGAGGAAAACAAGTCAGTAAAGATATGTGGGGCAAGCGTGGTCTTGCCTACCGTATTAAAGGAAACGACGAAGGAAACTATGTTGTCTACCACTACGAACTCGACCCATCAAAGATTCAAGAACTTGATGAAAGTTTGCGAATTACAAAAAACGTCTTGCGCCACATGATCGTGAAGCCACCAAAGGGATACGAAATCACCAAGTTCTCCGCAAGCTACGAGACATGGCTTAAAGAACGTGAAACCGAAGAGGATCGCCGAAAGAAAGAGAAAGAAGCACGTCTAGCAAAACAAGTTGCCGATAAAGCAAAGCGACAAGTAAAGAAGGCAGCAAAAGTTGCGTCCGAAGAAAAAGAAGAAAAGCCAGAAGCAGATAAGAAGAAGATCTCTGAAGAACTCGACAAGCTTATTTCTGACGACGATCTCGATATTTAACCTTACTACCAACTACTACTATGTCTAAGAAAGGAAACCGCCGCACCGACCCAAAGGATAAGAAGTGTCCGTACTGTGAGAAGAATATAAAGTACATCGACTGGAAAGACTACCCAGCGATGAAACCATTCATCGATTACTTCGGTAACATCATGAAGCGTTACTACACAGGTGTTTGCCTGAAGCACCAGAAGATGCTAAAAAACTCCGTAGAGCGTGCCCGTTTTATGGGTATGATGGCTTACAGAAAGTAATATGTCTGGTCACAGTAAATGGTCTACTATCAAGCATAAAAAAGGCGCTGCTGATGCAAAGCGCGGCAAGATCTTTACGAAGCACGCCAAACTCATTGAAATCGCTGCACGTGAAGGAGGAGGCGGAGACTTAACAATGAACGCTGCACTCAAAGCAGCGGTAGATAACGCAAAGGCAGACAACGTGCCAAATGCAAACATCGATCGTGCGATGAAAAAAGGAACGGGTGAACTAAAAGGCGAAGCAACTGTCAGTGTAACCTACGAAGCGTATGCACCGGGAGGTGCTGCACTGATTATTGAATGTCTGACCGATAACAAAAACCGCACGCTCCCAAACATTCGAACAATTGTCGAAAAGCGTGGAGGAAAGATGGCGGAATCCGGTTCGGTGATGTTCATGTTTAGTCCAAAAGGTGTCGTAATTGCACAGGGTACAATGAATGATGATCTTGAACTGGCGCTGATTGATGCTGGTGCAGAGGATATTCACCCTGACGGAGATCTCTTCACGGTAACAACCAATGTCACTGGTTGGACCAAAGTACGTGACGTACTAAAAGAACAAGGATATGACGTACAGGAAGCAGGCATGAAGTTGATTGCTCAGCAGGAAGTCCCCATTACGGAAGCAGAAACGGCTGAGAAGCTGATGGAGATGATTGAAGCCATCGAAGAAGACGACGACGTTTCTGACGTTCATACCAACGCAGACATCAGTGACGAAGTTGCTGCTCTGCTTTAATGGGTGCTATTGCCAATAGTACTTCACGAGCACTCTGTTCTGCCAATGCTAATACCTGGCGAGAACTAAGCTCATTTACCTCTGTAGCACAAGGCACAATAATTTTCTCATTAATATTAAAATCCATTTATTAAAACAGTAAGCTACATCTATTCAATCGTCAATGTGCGCACGCCTTCTGCGCTATTCCCTGCCATATCAATAGCTTTTACTTTGATGGTGTAGACGCCGGGAGCTTCGGTGAGTTTGTACGTAAACTCAAACGGCTCTGTTGGCTTAGTTGTCAGGAGTTTATCTCCAAGATAAAACTGCACATATTTCAGTCCCCCTTCCATATCGCCAGCTTCAGCACGCATAGTAAGCTCTCCTCCCTGCGGTAACTGAATATCAGCTCGCGGAAGAATGACGGTAAGCTGTGGAGGACGCGTATCCTCCTCAAAGGTAAAGCTGACACGAGCGGTTGCCTCGTTAAAGTATTCATCAACAAGGGTGACAGTGAGCGTATGCTGACCGGACTCAGAAACCGTGCGTGGCACACGGAGGACCTGTGTAAACGGAGGGGTGGTAACGGTTGCAACTTCATGACCATCAATTGCGTAGGTAACTGCGTGGACTACTGCCTTCGACTCATACTTGATGCGCGGCTGGAACGTTGGATAGGTAGCGTTACCATTTGGTGCAGGAGTAGCAATGCTTATAGTCGGTTTCTCCATGCGACCTGGTGTAAGCGCTAGCGTGCAATACTCGGTTGGCGCAACGGGAAGAGGTAATAGAGAACCGGAATGGTCCGGACTAGCATACCACTTTTCCATCTGTACACCCACCCACTTCTGCACTCCTTCCTCCCACGTAGGCCAACGGTCAGGAAGCAAGCTATGCGCCACAAGGAAGCTACCGCTCTCTCGTGCAGCGGGCGGACATTCGTCAGATGCGAGCAGTTTGGTTACTTTATCAATCATGAGCTGCTGGCAAGCAGGGTCCTGAAGCTTAGGAGCATTTTCCTGCAAGAAGACATCTGCCCTGCGCTCACCAACAGGCGTGCAAGACGTTGGGAACTGCCCAGAAAGTGTGGAAACCTGTGGCGTAAGAACACCCTCGGGCTTATCGAACTCTGTCTTCGGGCTTACAAATGTTCTATGAGCAGCAATCATAAAATCTTTCCAGATAGGACTAGCCGTATTTAGCCCTCCTGCCTTGTCATACATCGCAGCAGAGTTAGCGTTTCCTACCCACGCACCAGCTACAAGGTTTGGTGTGTAGCCAATAAGCCAGGCATTGTCTGGCTTACGAAGTTTGCATACACGCGAGATAACGTCTCCGTTGCTGTTATGCACATCCTTCCACTCTAGACACTTGTTACTGGTTCCAGTTTTAGCCGCAGTCTTATAACCAGGAACAGTAAGCTGCGTTTTCCAGTACTCCTCCGGACGGACAGATTCATCACTAAGAATAGAAGTTATTTGATACGCAATACGCTCATCAAGCACTTCTTTTCCTTTCTCATCGATATCTGCTTCAAAGAGAATGTTGCCTTTCTTATCAGTAATCTTACGAATGGACACAACGGGCAAGCTGGTTCCGCCGCGTGCGAGCGCACCATAGGCGCTCACCATCTCTACAAGTGGCGTTTCTGCTGCACCGAGAGCAAGGGGCCACCCATAGTCAAACTCCCCTCGCTCGAGTTGTAACTCTTCTTTCCTCTTCAGTGGCGTCGGTGCACCCAGCGAGGAGACGAGTGTTAAAATCTGATTTTCTTGTCCTGCTAGGAAATACGCCTTTGCAGCAGGAACATTACGCGATGCACCGAGTGCCTCACGCATGGTCATAAGACCCATAAATTTCCCATCGAAGTTCTGTGGTTCGTCATCGCCGATTTTTGTTTCCACGTCATAAATCGGCGTTGCTGGGCTATACCCCTGCTGGAATGCAGCAGCATACACAAATGGTTTAAACGATGACCCAGGCTGTCTTGGGGCACGAGCCATATCAATCTTACCGCCATGCTCTTCGTCGTTGTAATCCATATTCCCTACGTACGCGAGAATCTCACTCGTTGTTGGATCCATGGCAACAAGCGACATGTTCTCTCCTCCGTACCGGTTCGTGAGGTCTTCCCGATATCGTTCAATGGCAGATTCTGCACGTTGTTGAATATCCCAATCGAGGGACGTCTCTATGCGAAGTCCACCCTGTTCAAGCAATCCCTCTGCAGTATTTGGAAACATTTCTGTCACTTGTTCACGAATCCAAAGGACAAAGTGCGGCGCGCGAATATTCTCTCGAGCCTGCTCGAAGCTAATTGTTGAGAGCTCATCAAGAGCAGACTGCCTCTCTTCTTCTGTAATGAATTCAAGCTCGAGCATATTCTTGAGAACTTGATCCGTACGGCCACCAACATACTGTAGTGTCTCACCCGTACCAACGTACCCACCTAGAAGGCCGATAATGATTTCATCATCAAGAGCCGTTGTGTGGACATGCCTTCCATACGGACTAAAGTACGATGGTCGCTGGGGAAGCGACGCAAGGACAGCAGCTTGTGCAAGCGTGAGTTTATCCGCTGTCGTATTAAAGTACTGCCGCGCTGCCTGTTCGACACCATACGCATTTTGCCCAAACGGAATCCAGTTTAAGTAGAGTTCCAGAAGCTCCTCTTTTTCATATCGCCCCTCAAGTTGACAGCCAAGAACCAACTCTTTGACCTTACGGACATACCGATTGTCCTTTTGAAGATCGAGCGCATTACGAGCAAGCTGCCTTGTTATGGTAGAACCTCCTCCTGCACGACCCAGCTTAACAATGGCACGGGCAATAGCGCGCATATCCAAGCATCCGCGTTCGTAAAAGCGCTCATCTTCAATAGAAACAGCTGCTTGTTTCATATGGAGAGGAATCCGCTCACCAGCAATAAATGTACGATCTTCTTCGCTAAAGAGGCGATAAAGCTCAATACCATTTCGGTCGGTAATAACCGTACTCTGCGACGCAAGAAGATTACGAGGATCGGTAATGTCGGGAAGAGTAAACCAGACAAAAAGACTATATAAAACAAGGAAGACAACACCTCCCAAACCCACAAGTAATCTGCGCTCCCAAAGCGTACGGAGCCATCTGCCAATGGTGGGTGGGTGGGGAAGCTTTCTCGTCTGCCCAAGGATACGACGCTTAAATGCACTCATGGATACTAGTGTACCCGAAAAGTCATGCTATGCTATGAACACCATGAGGCATTTTTACTGGATAGTAGACACGGCGTACGCATATACCTCGCCACAGGTCAATGTCAGTGGTCTCTTTGCTGGAGGTCTCACGTGGTCAAAGGCAATTAATAATATTATCCAAACGCTGGGTGTCACAATTTTCTATGTATCGACTGCCGCATTTATGATTGGCGCCCTCATGTACACAGCGGGATTTATTAATGAAGAAAATAAATCAAAAGGGAAACAGTTAATGATCGGTGCACTCCTCGGTATGGGCGTTGTGCTATCTGCCAAAGCAATCTTTAACGCCGCATACTTCTTTGTGTACGGGGTATAAATTTTCCCGACGTTTTTCTGTGCATTTACAGGAAATATTCTAGAATTGTATGTAAACCATGCATAACGATTCTGCATCCATCAGTGAGATTCTTGAGCGCCTCGAAGAGGCAGAACAGCTAAAACTCATAGGACGCCACGAAGAGGCTCTCACCATCTTAGAGCTCCTGCTTGTCGAGGACCCAGAAAACATTGCTGCACTCGAGGAAATTGCTGATAACGAACTGAGCATGGAGCACTACGACCGTGCGGAAGCTGCTGCCGAACAAGCCATAATGCTCGATGCAGATAGTTACACTGCTCGCTATATCCTTGGATTTCTCTGCTCTATCAACAGAAAGTGGGAACCAGCACTCATGCATCTAAAAAAAGCAAATGTCTCCAAGCCAAACAACCCAGAAATTCTACGGTGTCTTGGATGGGCACTCTTTCATTCTGGGCAACGTGCACAAGGCATTGTTACACTTGAGCGTGCTCTCAATTTAGATGGCGAAAACCCGCTAACACTCTGTGACCTTGGAGTCGCGTACCTACAAACCCGTAACGTTCCGAAGGCAAAATCCTTATTTGATAGGGCGCTAGAAATTGATCCAGAACACACAAAAGCAATCGAGTGCATTAAGGCTGTAACAAAATTAGAGCAAGCACTCAAGGAGTGATATACTGGCAACCATGCTTACAATAAAACGTGGTATAGAACGCGGTTTCTCAACACTTATCCGTGAGAAGCAGTGGCTTACGGCGCTAGGAGCTCTCATAGGCGTATTTATTTTAGTGCAAATGCTCGCACTAGTCCTTGTAGGACTCGAGGGTATGCAGATGATGCTCCGTAATCGAACGGATTTACGATTAGAGATACAGGCAGGTGCCAGCGATAGCGACATGCAAGAGTTTTACAGCACCCTCGGCCAACAAAGCTTTGTACGCAACACCGTCTACATCACCAAAGAAAAGGCGTATGAACAAACTCGCCAGCGTGACCCCGATTTAATCGCATTCCTAGAAGAGTTCCACATTCAAAACCCCTTTAACGACACCATTGGGGTATCGCTAAATACACTCGATGACTACACGCTCTTTGCCTCTTTTGTACAACAGGAACGCTGGAATCAGATTATTAATCCATCATTCCTTTCCGAAATTACCGACCAGGAGAAACAGGTCTACGCTCTCATGAGCGTTACACGAGCTGGCAGATCGATGACGATGGCTATTCTTATGATTGCCGGTACTGCGCTAATTTTTATTACCACCGAACTCATTCGCCGAAGAAGCCTCGGACGAGCAGACGAAGTAATGGTGGAACGCTTGGTTGGTGCATCCCCACTAGGAATAGCACTCCCTTTTATAACCGAAGCAAGCATACTCCTCTTCATTTCTATGTTGATCAGTGCAGTACTAATGATCATTCTCATCATGTTGATGCCCACATTCATTCCAGCACTCCAGGCAAACGGAGCACTCGGCTCCCTGACGACAGAGATACAACCGATCCTCTTGGCGGTTGCTCCAACAGTAGTGATTGCAGAGATAGTAGCAGCACCATGTATTGCAACGATTGGTGCATGGATGGGAATGCGCAGACAAATTCGATCGCCTCGGATATCATTTGCTCTGTAACCATGGGAAAAACTTGTACCGTTGAAACCATTGTGCTCGCAACACATAACGTTGGCGAAGCAGACCGCTTCTGCATTCTTTTTACCAAAGAGTTAGGAAAGATAACGGCGCGAGCACGCAGCGTTCGCAAGCCAACAAGTCGCATGGGAGGAAGCATTCTCCCCTTACAACACCTGATGCTGCAGATACGAGAAAGTTCTGCTGGATGGCAAATAAGTGACGTGAGCAAACTCTCACAGTGGAATGAGCGAGATATTCATACATTTCTTCTTATGCAACAGGGAACAGAGTTACTCATCTCTATTCTCCACGAAGATGAACCTCTCCCCGAAATCTTTCAATCAACGCTAAAATTTTTCACAGCTTGTTCGACGCAACAGAAACATACAGTGCTGCCATTCACCATCCAACTTCTTGAATTTCTCGGATTACTTCCTGGAATTGATGATGCCTACTTTGTTCGTTGCTCAGAAATAGAGCGGTCTTATCTGCGTAAAAGTGTCAGTGGACACTGGGACGAACTCCCCGATATGAGCAGTGAACAAAAGACAACATTCTCAACACTTCTCGCACCGCTTCTCTCCCAAATAAGCTCCACTCCCCTTAAGAGCGGCGGGGTGATTTGCGATATGAAGGCACAGGTGTAGGTACAGGTACAGGAGTTGCCTCAATGTGCTCTGGTGGTTCATCGGGGATATTTTCAACACCAATCTGTGTAAAGTTTGGTCGTGCCTCATAGTACGAATAATACGGCTCTATAGTCTCAGAACCGTCCTCCTCTATAAGAATACGGAACCATGCTGCCTGCAAGCCCGGCACCGCCTTGCCCACCTTTTTCGTCTCGCCGGGAGGGAGATCTGTCGTGTACTCCACTTTATCGGGTGGCGGGCTCTTTTTATCCCATACATATGGTCCGACAATTTCAACCGTGCGCGTATCACGCATTCCGTAATAGATATAGTAAGCTTTCATGCCTTCAACGTACGTCTGCACGAGAATGGCACTAGGACCATCGTTTACAAATTGCATATCCGTATGTGGTGGATAAATTGTAGCATCGGTTCCCTGAGGGCTGTAATACGAAACAGCAAAACTATGGTTACGGCGCGTCACAATAGGGAAGCCATACTCCCATGCGCCGCGGTATGCCGTCGTACTCACCTGACACAGACCACCACCATAATCAGGAAGCGTTTTATCCCCTAAGATCACCAATTCTTTTTTATATCCCGTAGAACCATTCACTGGGCCAAGAATAGTATTGAAAGAAAAGGTTTCCCCTTTGGGAAGCAAGTAGCCATTAAACTTCTCTAAACCAGTCTTGATGTTATGTTGCCTTGCAAGAGGTGAGCCACTGAAGTCCGATTCCCCAATAGCAATAACTTCCTGAATGTCCATATCCTGAAGTTCTGTACTGAGCACATGCATGACAGGTTGCTGCACAGTGACAGGAAGATGGATGTCGTAGACACCTGTTTCGAGAGCATCAATCGTAAGCTGTGCTGCACGGTCGGTATCAACAGTTTTTCCTAAAAACCCTACACCCTCAAACACAATGGTATCCCCGTCTTTGCGAATGGTTACTTCGCCACGCGGCCGATTAAGTACGGTAGCAATGCGTTCGTAGATTGTTGCGCTAATGGCAGCAGGATCCCAGACAGACCGTATCGAACGCGTCATACCTTCAGGGAGTGGTGGAAGGGTATCGCCATCAATACGAACAGAGGCTGGCGGAATAATTTCTCTGCCATTATATGTCCACACTTCCTCTGTCTTCCTCCAAGAAGGGTACTGGTTGGGATTGAGCGAAAAAAGATGATGCTCGTGGCGATAGAGAATATCGGGATAGTACGCAAAAGAGGAAAGTGGAAAGAGGAAAGAGGAAAGAAAGAAGATGCTATATACACCACTATGAAAGAGGTTTTTCATACTGTGGTACGGGATGTTCATCAAGAGCCTTATTAACGAGTGCGTCTGCACGATGATTATCGCTACGAGGAATATGCATGAACACAATGTCGGGAAACTCTTGTGCGAGTTCATTAATTTCATCAAAGAGAGGACGGAGTGTTTCCATTTTGACGCGATACTCTCCATTGAGCTGTTTCACAATCAACTCGCTATCCAGATGACAGATAAGTCGATTGGGGTGGTAACGCTTTGCAAGCTTTAATCCTTCGATGAGCGCACGGTATTCAGCCACATTATTTGTCTCAACGCCAATACGCTCGCAGTGATTACGCACTACTTCTCCGCGAACCGGATCTTCGATAACAATGCCAATTGCTGCCTGGCCAGGGTTGCCACGGGATCCGCCATCGGTAAAGAGGTGCAACGTGCCACCAACGGTGAGCATTTCTTCCCGCTGCTGTTGTAAATCATGTTGTTGCAATGCGACAGTAAGGACTTCTGCTACAAAACGATTGCGATCAATTGCCCTTGGAAATAACTGCTGCAGTTTTCGTTCAAGGGACGCAGGCAAGCGAATCATCATGTACTAGGATAGAAGATCCAACTTAAAAACACCATCACGGAGATCAATCGTCGCACCACCAATGCGACCCAGTGTAAGTACCGAAGCATAAATACGAACATGAGGAACCTCACTGCAGCTAAACTCTACGTCACCGTGTAGTGGCGTATCTTGAAATTCAAGGCAAAACCCACCACGCTCATCAAGCGTAACAACAAGGATCTCCTCTTCCCGCCCCTGTTCTTTAGCAATGGCGCCAATGGCAAGTGCAGCGTCTTTTGTGAGTGTTAGTGTCTGAGGACGCTTGGGCGCCTTCCCGATAGCATCGTTGATATCGTCAATGAGAGCGCTGATGGTATCTTCATCAAATCCATGCATGCGACAACCTTCGGCTAGGGTCTCTACACCGCCAATACTGCAAGAAAAGCAATGCAAGCCGTACTCAATCATAATATCGGCTGCAACAGGCACGAGAGTGATGATCTCTCGAACCGTCATATCTTTGGTAATACAGAGTGCATTCATGGAGGCAGTATTGTATCATGCCCGGGCTATGAAGTTACTCCGAAACCTCACCCTAGTTGCCCTGCCTGTTCTTACCCTCTTTTTGGGCATGCAGATTGGCATAGCTCATGAAAGACAGCAACTTCAAATGGAGTATGATACGCTAGAAGAAGCGTTTGGCGGTGGTGTAGGCAGTGGAGCAACTGTAAGTGACCCGGAAAAAGAAGTGGATATTTCCCTCCTCTGGAGCGTGTGGAGACTCCTCTCCAAGAATTACATTGCGCCAAGTGATTTACAGGTAACCCCTATGATCCATGGAGCAGTACGTGGGCTTGTAGAAGCTGTAGGAGATCCATACACATCCTTTATGCCACCAAAGGAAAACAAAGAGTTTCGACAGTCCCTCAATGGTTCTCTCCAGGGCATTGGCGCCGAACTCACGATGAAAGAAGATGATATTGTGGTCGTTGCGCCACTCAAGGGTTCACCAGCGGAAGCAGCTGGCCTGATGCCTGATGATATCATTACCCATGTCGATGGACAGAGCATAGAAGGATACACCCTCTCAGATGCTGTAGAGATTATTCGTGGTCCTAAGGGCACAGAGGTAACATTGACGATTAGTCGTGATGGCAGGGAGGATGATATCACCATCACGCGAGAGGAGATTACCGTACCAAGCGTAGAAAGTGAGGTAAAAGAGTACGCTGGAAAAGACATTGGCTATATCGCACTGAATCGCTTTGGGGACACCACAACAGAGGAAGTCGCTAGTGCTGTAAAAGACCTCATGAAACAGGATATTCAGGGATTGATTTTCGATGTGCGCTTTAATGGCGGAGGATACTTCGACAAAGCAGTCGATTTAAGTTCCATGTTCCTCGAAAAAGGAAAAGTAGTATCAGTCGCACACAGAGAGGGCGAACCAATTCATCATTACGCAAGTGGCCGACCTATTGCACCAACGATTCCCATGGTCGTTCTCATTAACGAAGGGTCAGCATCTGCATCAGAAATTCTCGCAGGTGCATTGCAGGATAACGGCCGCGCAACGATTATCGGCAAAAAGAGTTTTGGGAAGGGAACCGTTCAGGAAGTCTTTGAGCTTCCGGGTGGCACAAGCATTCGTATTACAACTGCAAGATGGTTAACACCAAACGGCACAGACTTAGGAAAAGAAGGTGTGCACCCAGATATTGATGTCGACCGTACAAAAGAAGACATAGAAGCAGAGAAAGACCCTCAACTGGATGCAGCTCTAGAACTCCTCAGTAAATAATTCTCTACAAAAACAGTTCGTCTTCAGCAAAGAACCGCTTAATCTCAACAGCAGCAGTTTCTGCGCTGTCGCTTGCGTGAGCAATGTTGCACATCATATTCTTTCCCTCTTCCTTGCTCCCCCAATCTGCGCGAATGGTTCCGGGAGCCGCCTCCAAGCAATTGGTGACACCGAGCATTTCTCGCATGGTATCAATAATGCCATCTGCTTCAAGGGCAAGAGCAATCACTGGTGTCTCCTTCATGAAATCGGCAACCTCGGGGAAGAATGGCTTATCTGCAATATGTGCGTAATGTTCCGCAAGTAATGCGTCAGTTAACTGAATCATCTTACATCCGCGGATAGCAAAGCCTGCTTCTTCGAAGCGAGCAATAACACTACCGACCAGATGTTTCTGGACGCAGTCAGGTTTCAGGAGGATGAGTGTTCGTTCCATTGCGAGCATAGTACGGAAAAAAATACGGACGTAAAGCAAGATTATGACAAAAGCCCTTCGAGTGCCGCCTTGTTATCGGTATTGCCAATAACAGCAAGTCGAAGATTATCGTGTGTGAGCAGAGATGCTGCTAAGGCATCAATCTCTTCTTTGTTGACTGCTTCTATGGCACGAATGTACTGATCTATATCACGAACCTCCGGGTACAGAAGTTGCTGTTTTCCATAGAAATGTGCCAGTTCTTCACTATCTTCCAGAGAGAGAATAATCGACCCCTTCAGATAGGACTTTGCACGCTCCACCTCATCCTGCTCGACACCACCTTCTACCACCTTGTCATACTCGTTGATAATAAGCTTAATCGCCTCATCGAGACGAGACTGATCGATTCCCGCACGAGTACTAAGGCTTCCTGCATCGAGATAGCTATCCGTATCAGTATCGATGTAGTAGCACATACCTTTCGCCTCACGAATATTCAAGAACATGCGACTGCTCATATTTCCACCAAGAATGACAGCAAGCAACTTATGAGCAAAGTGATGTTCGTGCTGAGAGCTAACACCTGGTACACCGATAACAAGGTGAGACTGCTCTGTCTTCTTTGTACGAAGGTAGACCTTCTCGGAACCATAGTGCGACAGAGGGGCAAACTCACGACCTTTGGTACCACTCATAGAACCGAAGTATGTGTCAGCAAGTTCTAGCGCTTGCGTATCTTTGATGTTCCCTGCAAAGGCAATCACTAAGTTATCCGGTGTATACAAGAGATCTTTGTGCTTCTGAAAATCTGCCTGCTGCACCGAGTTGATAACTGCATGTGTACCAATGGTATCCCATCCAAGCGGAGCACTACCAAACATGAGTTCTTCAAAATCCCAGCCTGCTCTGTACATTGGGGTATCTTGATACATCCGATCTTCTTCAATAATCACACCGCGTTCTTTTTCGATTTCTTCCTGTGGAAAACTCGCATTACAGAGCATGTCACCCAGAACATCACAACCCAAGTTGACGTGCTCTGCAGCGACTTTCACGTAGTATCCTGCGTACTCTTTCCCTGTAAATGCATTGAACTCACCACCAACAGCATCGATAGCCATGCTCACTTCTTTAGTATTTTTATACCGATTTCCACCCTTAAAGAACATATGCTCCAAAAAGTGGCTGATGCCACGCTCACTCTCTGTCTCGTAACGAGAGCCTGCTCCAGCAAACACCATAGCGGTTACAGAAGCCGTTCCATCGGTAGATGCGGTAAGAACCGGAAGGCCAGAAGAGAGGTTTTGAATAGTATATTGCATAAATTCCGACCCATCATAGGGGAACAGTGTGCTGGAGAACAGGTTTTTTTGTGTCCTTTACTTGACCAAAGCCAAAACCGCACTTACCCTGTCTCGGCAATGCTTGGTAAACTCAAATGGCGCAGGCGACTTCGAAAGCACGGTTTCCGTGCTCGTATGGCAACAAAGAATGGCCGTAAGGTGCTTTCTCGCCGCCGTACGCAAGGACGTAAGCGCCTGACGGTGCAGAAGAAAGGAAAGTAGATTCTTAGAGGGTTAGAGTGTTAGAGTGTTAGGGATGGTGAACTATCTCAAGCAGCTTTCTGGTTTTCTCTTCTACCTCCTCGGAGGGTCTTTTTTTCTTGCGTACCTCCTGATGGTGAACCAGATGACCCCTATCGGAGGATGGTGGCTGAAAGTTGCAGATTTGCCACTGGCATTCGTCGGACTACTGTACGGAGCAAGTAGCCTGTACTTGAGTGTAAAACCAAAAGATCGAGAATCGCGTGCGCTGTTTTATACCATTGGTATTCCCGCTGTTGCCATTTTCTCAACGCTTCTGGTACTGAATTTTTGGCCTGCACTCTCTCTAGTGTCTGGGTAACCACTCTGCCTCCGCATAATTCAGTGCCTTATTGGTTGTACGAGAAAGCAAGAAGAGATAATCACTGAGACGATTCACGTAGATAAGAGACTGATCATTTATCGGCTCTTCCTCATTGAGATGCACCATCCAACGCTCTGCTCTCCTACAAATTGTCCGCGCTTGGTGGAGCAGTGCCCCCGCACGGCACCCACCCGGAAGAATGAACTTCTTCATCACGGGAAGGCTCTGCTCAAGCAGATGTCCCCACTGCTCTATACGCTGCGTATCAGTTTCAGTAATTCTTACAATGCTTTTAGAGCGTAGCAACTGGTACGGGGTAGCCAGATCTGCACCAAGGCAGAAGAGATCTTTTTGTACCTGGTGCAACTGCTCATGCAACGCAGGTGGGACATCTGGCTCCGCAAGGACAAGACCAAGTACTGCATTGAGCTCATCGATAGTCCCAACAGCATGTAATCGATAGCTTGCTTTCGAAACACGATCCCCTCCGTAGAGTGATGTCTTCCCCTTGTCGCCACCAGTTGTTGAGAGTGTTGGTCGCATGGACATGGCAGTATACACCCTAACCCACCAACTTCTCCACTGCAGCAAACTCCTTCTTTGCTTCCTGTTCTGTCAGTGTGCGATCTGGTGCACGATATGTGCAGCGTAATGTAAGCTTATATGCACCACTATCATTGCCGTAAAGATCTGTCACTTCAACAGACTCAAGCAGCTTAGAGGTTTCTGCAATCTTTCGAAGCAACTCCCCTGCACTCGTACCGTGATCCATAGCTACTGTAAGATCGTACTGCACAGCCGGATGTTGCGAGAGGCTGGCAAACACCGTCGTTGCAGCACCGTTATGAAGAACTGCAGAAAGGTTCACTGTGGCAACCGCAGCTCGAGCTGGAAGATCAAATGCCTTACAGACATCGGGATGCACTTCACAAAGCGTTCCAACCGACTTACCATCAATAACAAGAGAGGCGCAACGCCCACCACTAGCGTCGACAGATAATGCATAGCCAGTAGCCCTGAGTACTGTCTGCAGATCGCGCTTTGCAATGAGGAAGGGGTCATGCAAAAGGTCTGCGGCACTACGGCAAGCAACAAGCATGCCAAGTTCTTTATGGCTATCTGCATTCTCGGCAAACACTGTGGAAATAAAAAACGTTTTCAGAATGTCATCCACACGAAGCATATTGCGCTCCGCATGTTCCAGAAGAGCCGGCACTGTGCTCGGTGTCATTAGACTTGTTTCCTTGCCAAGAGCGTTGCGGAGCTTCGTACATTGATCGCTATCAATCTTAGCCTTCTTCAGGAGATCTGGCCCAATAAGAGAAAGAGGCAACAGCTCCATGTACTGCGACTCTTTTAAGGAATCACGCAAATGATGAATGCGAAAATCTCTCTTCGGTGGTGCGATAGATGCCTGCGGAAGAATAGCCTCAATCTTGTTATAGCCATAGATACGACCAACCTCTTCAAGAATATCGTGTTTACCAGAAATATCACCAAGTCGGTGCAGTGGCGGTGTAACGATAATGTCATCCCCTTTACCTTCGACAGCGAATCCGAGGTTGCTTAACATTGTCTCCGTCTCCTTTGGCGTAATATCTATTCCAAGCATGGAACGAAGATATACGAGAGAAACGGTAATAGGTGTTGCCGTTCCGTTATCACCGCTGACCTCCGGTGCAGAAATAATCTTGGCACCAGGAACATACTGTAAAAAGAGCTCGAGTGCGCGGTAAAACCCAAGCTCTGTTGCAATATGTGGTACGCCTTTTTCGTAGATTGTTGCTGCATCCGTACGATGTCCGGTAGCTAATATAGTATTGCGAATACGCACAGGGTCTAAGCTAAGAGCATGTAAGTAGATCTGTTTCGTGTCTTCCTTTGTCGAACTGCGCAGTCCGCCCATAATGCCAACAAGATCGAAATTCCCTTTTTCATCCGTAAAGACAAGTGCCCCCTCAGGGAGCTTCCACTCCTTGCCATCAAGCGTTTGAAGTGGCTCCCCCTCTTTGGCGATACGCGCAATAAAATCACCTTGAATATCGTCTGCATCAAAGCTGTGCATGGGGACCCCCATTTCAATCATGACATAGTTTGTAATATCAATGGGCAAACTGATACTCCGAATACCGACAGCCGCAAGCCGCCGCCTCATAAACTCCGGTGTCTCTCCAAGGCTATCGATAGAAAGAAGACACGAGCAGTAGCGAGAGATCGCATCTTTTGCTGTAACGCGGAATGCAAATGGCAAAGGTGTATCTGGAAAGTCTGGCATTTTTTCACCCGACATAGCCTTGGCGGAGTCGGGTTTCCACTTGGCTATCCCTATTGCCGTGCATTCAAAGGCAAACCCAATATGCGAGAAGAGATCTGCACGATTCGTAATCGCATGATTATCAATATGCAAAATAACGTCGTTTAATCCGAGAACTTCTTTTAGCGGTTTTCCAATATCAGCATCTGAGTCACCCATATCGACAATGTCATGGCCTGTGCACTGCGGAAACAAAGACTCAATACCCAGTTCCTCTGCAGCACATATCATTCCCTCACTCTGCTCTCCACGAATTTTCACTGGCTCCAGTGTCATCATTTCCTCCCCATGCCACTTCACTGTTGCGCCAATGTGTGCAAAGGCAACGCGCATACCCGTACGTAAGTTGGTACCGCCACACACAACATGCTTTGCCCCCTTATCAGTGAGTACCTCACAAAGTTTTAGCTTATCTGCATTTGGATGCTTCTCGACAGAAAGCACCTTACCAACGCAACAGTGCGTAAGCAGAGCACCCTGCACTTCAACTTCATCCACTTCTGCTGTATGCGCAGTAATAGCATCCGCAATCTTCTGCGGATCGGTTTCGATAAACTCGATGTAATCGCCAAGAAGGTCCAAAGAAATCTTCATTTGGCAACAGTGTATAGCACTTATGGTATACTAGCAGCGTATTTTCCCCCTTCTTCTATGAAAGCATGTTGTTCTGCTACTCCCTGTGCCATTGTTGGTAAAATTGTTATGCTCGTACTGACCCTTGCAGAGATTGCTGCACTTATCGCCGTCTACAAGGCACACTTCAGCACTGGAGGCGCTACGTTTGGTTCGACAACCGGATCGCTCTCGATTATGGCTCTTGCCATCAACACTGCTGTGTGGATGAAATGCGGCAAGATGCACTGCTCAGGAAGCTGCAGTACCGGTAAATAAGGAATACATGAAAAAAGTGGGTCAGGAGCATTCCTCACCCGCTTTTTTTTGTTAGAGTACGTAGGCTTTTTATGGAGGGATGGCCGAGTGGTCGATGGCGCACGCTTGGAGTGCGTGTAAGGGGCTCCCCCCTTCCAGGGTTCGAATCCCTGTCCCTCCGCCATTTTGCTTCGTTACAGTGAGCCTGTGCGTTCCCTCGGCTCATACCACTTGAGTTCCAGTGCATCGTAGATATCCTGCTCCTCTTTCGAGGCAACAACAGCATCACCATTAAACAAGCCATACTCGTTAAGCTTCCAACCTTTCTTGATAGCGACTTTTCGCACGGCAATGTTGTGCTCTTTGGAACCTGTAAAGTACATGAGCGCCGCCCCCCACTGATTGGCTTTAACAAGACGCACATCAACCCGAAGACCATTATGTAAATCGAAGCTTATCTTCTTTTCCCCATGTGCAACGATGTCACGCACAATGGGAAGTGCCGCAATAGCATCAGATACTGAGGATGGATCTGTTGTTACCAACAGAATATCAATATCCCCAACGGTTTCTTTCTCACGACGATACGAACCAGCAACAGCACACCTCTGTACCTTCTGCACCTTCTGTACCGTAGTAAGAAGAAGCTCGACATCATCCTTCACTTCTTCTCTCGGAAACCGATGTGTCCGCTCTCCAACCTTCTTTGCATTCTCCAGTACTTTCTTTTCAAGAATCTCATCCCAAAGATCAAGCACACGAAGCTTTCCCCGCTCCGCAGCATCCATAAGCTGTGCAACAGAGGTGATGCCAAGCTCTTTCTGCAGTTGCCGCACACGTTTAGGTCCAAGACCCTCAATATCCATAAGATCTGCGGATATTCCTCCCTGCTCTGCCTGGAGCTTTGTCAGGAAACTGATCTCTCCGGTTTCTACGTACTCGATGATTTTCCCAGCAATCGCCTCACCGATACCTGGAAGTTTCTTCAGTTCCTTTTCGTCACCGTACGTCGAAACATCCTTGGGAAGTTCTTCAATCACCTGTGCCGCTCGTCTATACGCCGCAGGTTTAAACTGCACGTTCTGCTCCTGCAGAAGTGCTGCAATCTGACGAAGCTTTCCGGCGATTGCCTGGTTATTTGGCACAAGCTCAGTGTAGCAAACAGAAACCTACTTTGGATAATCATCGAGCCTGTAGAGATACAAGCTCGATGATAAAGATGGAGAGAGAAGTTAAGAGGGTCGCGGACGCACGCTGGCAGCTGCGTGACTTGGCTGTCGCGAACTAGCTTTCTTCGCATGCAACGCTTGCCGAATGCGTTTTGGAGTGGGGTTAATACCCCGCTCCTGTAAACTTAGGGCTATCGCATTGATCCTCTTCTGTCTCTTTGAAGTCATGAGACTTCCTCCTAAAAGATGAGATTCCTACTTCTCAAATGACACATATGCATGTGGTTCCTCATTTCCTCATGAGAAACAAAGCAGGTTTCAATCTGCAAATACAACGATTTTGAAAGATCGGCAAAAAAGTATAGGCACTATACTCGAAATTTCATATTCGTCAATACTACTAATATCGATAGTGCTCCGGTTTATACGGCCCATCGACAGGAACGCCCATGTACTCCGCCTGCTCTTGCGTCAGCCGCGTGAGCTTCACACCAAGTTTTTCAAGATGCAATCTCGCTACCTCTTCATCGAGCTTCTTTGGCAAACGATACACGCCAACCGTATAGTTCTCCCCATGTTGCCAGAGTTCTATTTGCGCAAGAACTTGGTTGGTAAATGACGTACTCATCACAAAGCTCGGGTGGCCTGTTGCACAACCAAGGTTCACAAGGCGACCTTTGGCAAGAAGTAAGAGAGATCTGCCACTGTCTTTAAATGTGTAACGATCCACCGCACCTTCTTTTTCACTCTTAATCTCTATACGCATTGCGCGGCCTGCAGCAACCTCACTGTCGAGCCAGGCGACGTCAATCTCAATATCAAAGTGACCAATATTACAGACAATAGCATCTTCTGCCATCTGCACCATGTGCTCGCCTTTGATGATGTCTTTATTCCCAGTCGTTGTCACAAACAAATTCCCCTCTTTGCATGCATCTTCCATGGTCGTCACCTCAAACCCTTCCATAGCAGCTTGTAATGCATTGATGGGGTCGATTTCCGTCACAAGAACACGACAGCCGTAGCGCTGCAAACTGTGTGCACAGCCTTTACCCACATCTCCGTACCCACACACCACAGCAACTTTGCCCGCAAGCATAATATCCGTTGCGCGTTTGATGCCATCGGCAAGTGATTCACGACAACCATAGAGGTTATCGAACTTACTCTTTGTTGCAGAGTCATTCACATTAATGGCAGGTACTTGCAAACCACCTTTGTGACTTAATACTTCCAAGCGATGGATGCCCGCTGTTGTCTCCTCACTTAAGCCCTTAATGTCCTTAAGAAGCTCAGGGAACTTCTCATGCACCATTGCGGTTAAGTCTCCGCCATCATCGAGAATCATATTGAGCGGCTTGTCACCGTCAAACGCCGTAAGTGTCTGCTCAATGCACCAATCGAACTCTTCGTCAGTAAGCCCCTTCCAGGCAAACACCGGGAACCCCGCCTTTGCTATGGCACAAGCAGCATGATCTTGCGTACTGAAAATGTTACAGCTGCTCCAACTAACCTCCGCGCCAAGTTCAGCAAGTGTCTCAATGAGCACAGCTGTCTGAATGGTCATGTGCAGACAGCCTGCGATACGTGCACCAACAAGCGGCTTGGATGCACCGTACTTTTCACGCAGTGCCATGAGTCCGGGCATTTCATTTTCTGCAAGCGTTATCTCTTTGCGACCGAACGCAGCAAGGCGCTCAAATTCCTCTGGGGAACAATCAAGAACTTTGTAAGGGAGTTGTGACATGGCCAAAGTGTAAAGAGGAAAGCGGAAAGATGAAAGAAAAGAAGTCTCTTTCCTCTTTTAGCTTTCAGCTTTTAGCTTTTAGCTTTTTTATAGGCTTCTCCAGCACGCTGCCACACTGCATCTTTATCAAGAGTATTGAGCAGTGTTCCTTCAATCTCAACAGCAAACGACCCCATCGCGTTTCCAATTTTTAGACTCTCTTCGATGGTCATCTTGCTTGCAAGTCCATGCAAGAGTCCTGCACGGAAGGCATCGCCAGCTCCAGTTGGATTAACCACTCTATCTGCTTTGCATCCACCAATGCTCTGCGTGCCACCGGCATCAAAGTGTGAGACGCCATGTTCTCCGCGCGTCACAATGAGGTGCATCGTATCTTCGAGAACAGAAGTTGGCGTATATCCCAGACGTTCTTTAATAACTTCCCACTCGTACTCATTGGCAATGAGCCCGAACGATCCTTCGATACAGCGCTTCATGTCATCACTATTCATCGAAGAGATACGCTGACCCGGATCGAAGAAGTACGGAACTGAAAACGTCTTACAGTACTCTACTGCCTTAAGCATGACTGATTCTTCTCGCGGACTGATAATGGCATAGGCAATATCTTCCCTGTCATCTGCTAGGTCAGGCCAGGTTCCTCTGGTGTCTGCTCCTGCATGAAAGAACCCAACTTGGTTCCCGTCACTATCTGTTCCAATCATCGCTGTTGACGTAACCTCAGTATCAATCTTCTCAACGTGAGTAGTATCAATACCCCTACTCTGCAGCAGCTCTTTATACTCTTCCCCATCTCTCCCAACCGTCGCTACCATTAATGGATCTGTCCCAAGAAGATTAAGTCCCCAAGCAATATTGGCAGCTGTGCCACCATGATGTCTGGCAAAGTGCGACGTGAGGTAGATCGCCGTTATCGACTCTGACGATGTGCGCAAACTGCCTTGAAACGAACCATCGTAGCCAAGAAGAATGTCGTAGGCCGCTGAACCAGTAACAAGAATTTTCATATCGTATACGGTATATCGTATATACCCGATAAACTAGAGTATTTTTTATATACGAAATACTAAATACGCAATACGATATACGCATGAAGATTACTGTCATCGGTACCGGCTACGTAGGCCTCGTTTCCGCCGTCTGTTTCGCAGAGCTGGGACACGAGGTGATGGGTGTCGATATCGACGAGGCAAAAGTAGCCAAGCTCAAACAAGGCATCAGTCCAATATACGAACCAGAACTTCCAGAGCTACTCAAGCGCAACCTGGACGCCGGACGTATCCGCTTTACAACAGACCTGGCAGAAGCACTGCCAAATTCTAAAGTGGTATTCTCTGCTGTTGCAACACCACCAAACGAAGATTTCTCTGCGGACTTAAAAGCAGTGTTCATTGTTGCAGAGTCCGTTGCCGCACTCGCGGACCACGACATTGTCTTCGTCAACAAGTCAACGGTGCCGGTTGGCACAGGAAAGAGGTGTGAGGAGCTGATTCAAAAAAAACTCCAAGAGCGCGGAGTGGATTTTGCCATTCCCGTTGTCTCGAACCCAGAGTTCCTACGCGAAGGCCATGCCGTGCACGACACCATGCAACCTGACCGCATCGTCGTTGGAATAAATGGAAACAATGAAGCAAAAGAATTGATGGAAGAAATGTACAGGCCGCTGACACGAGCAACAAAACCAATTGTGTGGATGCAACGGGAAAGTGCAGAAATTGTGAAGTACGCAAGCAACGCGTTTCTCGCCAATAAGATTTCGTTCATCAACATGATGTCCGAGCTCTGCGAAGCAACGGGGGGAAACGTGCGAGACATCGCACGCGGCATGGGCATGGATGACCGTATCGGTCCGCGCTTCCTGCACGCCGGAATCGGCTACGGTGGAAGCTGTTTTCCAAAAGATGTAAAAGCACTCATTGCATTAAGTCGTGAAACTGGAGTAGCACTACCACTGGTACAAGCAACACACGATATCAACCAGCACCAACGTGAGCGGTACTTCAAAAAAATTCTGGATGCCCTACCAAGCAATGCAACGGTTGCCATTTGGGGACTCTCCTTTAAACCCCGTACCGATGACATGCGCGAAGCGCCAAGTCTCGACTTACTGCCCATGCTCACAGCTGCTGGACACAGCGTACGCGCTCATGACCCCATTGCCATGGAAAACGCCAAAGCAATTGTCGGTGACGGTATTGAATGGATAGAGAAGATGATGGACAGCGCACGTGACGCAGATGCCGTCGTAGTACTGACCGAGTGGGACGAGTTCCGCGGTGCAGATTTCAAGAAACTTAAAGAAGTGATGAAAGGAAACCTCCTCTTTGACGGTCGAAATATCTACGACCCAGCTGAAGTGGAAGAAGTAGGGCTGACATATTATGGCATTGGTCTATGAAAATTTTACTCACAGGATCGGCTGGCTTCATTGGCTTCCATACAACGAAGCACCTTCTCGAGCGTGGTGATACGGTCATTGGTTTCGATAACTTCAATCAGTACTACGATCCAAAGTTGAAAGATGCGCGCAATGCAATTTTAGAAGAGTACGATAATTTCACACTCATTCGGGGAGACCTGAAAGATGTCTCCGCCCTCGAAGATGCATTCAATCAACTGGGAAGTGGAGATGATACGCGCGTCTGTCACCTCGCTGCACAGGCAGGCGTCAGACATTCGGTCGAAAACCCAGAAGAATTCCTCGCCGATAACATCGGAGGATTTGGAAATGTCATTGAACTCGTCAAAACACGTGAGGTAGGCGGACTGATTTATGCATCATCAAGTTCCGTGTACGGGAACAGCAAAGAGTTTCCATCTAAAGAAACACAGAACACTGATAATCAGGTATCACTGTATGGCATGACGAAAAAATCCAATGAACTGCACGCAAGTGTGTACAACAATCTATTTGGCATTCACTGTACGGGTCTTCGATTCTTTACGGTCTACGGTCCGTACGGTAGACCCGACATGGCACTCTTCCTCTTTACCGATGCTATTTTGAACGACAGATCCATCAATGTCTTTGGAGAAGGAAAGCAGCAACGCGACTTTACCTACGTTGATGATATTGTGTCAGGAGTTGTTGCGTCCCTCGATAAGAACTACGAAAACGAAGTCTTCAACCTCGGCTGTGGAAGGCAAGAAGAGCTGATGGATTTTATCGCCACCGTCGAAAAAGCCTGTGGGAAAGAAGCGAAGAAGAACATGATGCCTATGCAACTTGGAGATGTACCTCGCACATCAGCAGATATCTCAAAGGCAAAAGAGATGCTAGGTTACAGCCCAAAAACCCCCATCAGCGATGGCGTACCGAAGTTTGTGGAGTGGTATAAGGGATATGTTGCCTAATCCACACTTCCTGGGCGAGGTTGCTGACTTGGTAAAACGCATACCGATCTATCCCCGGGCATTCTTCTAAGCAAACCACTGCTTTTGCTTTCGAAAGTAACGCTGGGCGATAGCGAAATATGGGCGACGTGCTTTCGTACTGCCACTGGTGCCCAAACCCTCCTGCAATAAGAACAACTCCTTCTTGTGATGATTGATTGACAGTGCGCATCACCGTACGAGCCGTGTTTTCATAAAACTGGAGCGAGGCAACTGAAAAGATGTACACAGCAGCAAGGATGTGCAGTGCAAGAAAAAGAGATTCTCTCTTCAGAGTTTCACTGTGCGCAATGACACCGGCAACAAACAGTGGTAGGAACAAGATGCTGTAGTACGCACGGAATGACACACAGAGAAACAGCGCCACAAGGAGAAAACTACCAATGAGTTCTCGTTTTTTTGATCGAAATACTGCAACGGTGCCAACGACAGAAAACACTGCACTGCCCGCAAAGAGCCACGAAGAGAACGCTTGCTTGGCAATAGTCCCAAGAGAAAGGGCTGCATTTTGGCCACCGGCGCTCGTGAAGCTTGCAATGGCAAGAGGGTTCGTCAGCACGTAGAGAACGACCAACAAAAGTGGAATGCAAAATGCAATAACCTTTTTCAAAAAACTCTCAGGGCTTCTCCAAATAAGAACAAAAACAATCGGGAGATACAAAATTGCTTGGTACGCAGTAAACAGTGACGCAAGCCACATCAGTGCAATCCATCCCAAAGATACGTTTTCCTCTCGAAAGTACAGCCACACAAAAAGAAGTCCCTGCAGTGCGGTGAGTGGTGCCATCATTATGGTTCCGGCCTGAAAGAGTACTGCCCCAGAAAAGAGCCAAAACCCACAAAGTGTCACCCGTTTTTCAATGCTAAGATTTCGTGCCAAAGAGCCAACAAGCCATACTGCCTGAATAAGCAGCGTCGCAAGAACAATGCGAACGAGTAATTCTTGCTGAGGCAAAAACTCCATCGCATGAAACAAACTTCGTGCAAGTGGTGGATGCGGGTACGGAATGTTAAGAAGGTACTTCGCTTCGTCCGTGTAGACGCCAGAAAGTCCTTGATAGAGTGCAAGAAGTACAGCTATCCCCTCCAGAAAAATCACAAGAAGTATGCGGCCGATGCGTGACAGTGTTACTGAGGACATGAAGATAATTGTCCGGTAGTAAAAGAGAGGGAGTAGCATTGAACAAGGTCTCTTCCACGGTGGTGCGACGTATACAGCAGCACCGCTCCTTCACTGGAAATCTGCTTGAGGGATACCCCTGAAGAAAGCCAACCTTCGCGTGCAACCGTTGCCTGAATAAGAACACTCGCACGCGTACGAAGATCATTATCAAGATAAAGCGGAAGCATCGTCCAAAGACGCAGAAAGAGAATGCCAGCCGTAACCAAGCAGAACGCTCCAAATACCCACCATTGATACCGACGTAGCATATACCTAACACTCTAACACTCTAAAACTCTAATACCTAGGTCCTCCATGCAATAAATCGACTCATAGTATAATTCCAAACAACACCGGTAAATGCTCCGATGATAACGGCAACCGTATCATGCCAATTCAGTGCAAAGAGGTAAGAGCTTACGGCGTAGTTAGCGACCGCACCAAAGACACAGGCGAAGTTATACTTTGCAAATCCCACCAGAGCCTGCATTCCCTTAAGCCGAGAAATGGCAAACGTCCAGATGTTATTGAGATAGAAGTTGAACAAAATTGCCACCTCAATAGCAATAATCACAGAGAACCGGAATCCCATCAGCGACAAATCTGCACCTTCTTTAAAGAAGTGGGAAACGAATACGTACGTTCCCATGTGCACAAATACACCAAGTCCACCGACAATACAGTACTTCACAAACGTGAGGGGAATGTATCTGCCGAGGGTAACATCGTACAGGTACTCCAAAAATTCCAACTGCACTCTTCTCGACAGTTTACTCTCACCGTGAAGCCGTGATGCAAACGTAAATGGAATTTCTTTTACCTTGGTTGATGAGGGAACATGCACCAAGAGATCGAGCAGAATTTTAAAGCCTTTGGGATTTAAGTTGCCGACAATCCCCTGAAAGAGCTGCCGACGAATCGCAAAGAATCCACTCATCGGATCACTCACTTTTACCTTACAAAGTTTAATGGCAAGTGTGGTCGCGATGCGGCTCAACGTGTGACGACGTTCATCCCACTCACCAACACTGCCACCGTCTGTGTAACGCGAGCCAATCGCAATGCCACCACCTGTCTCTACAGCATGATACAGCTTTGGCAGAAGTGTCATATCGTGTTGCCCATCGGCATCCATCACTGCAAAGACATCACCCTTGGCAGAGAGAAACCCTTCAATGACAGCAGAGGAAAGGCCACGACGACCCACACGACGGATAACGTGTACGTCATCTCTTTTGAGGCCAAGCTCTTGTGCCACCCGCCAGGTTCCATCCGGACTATCATCGTCCACAATAATCACCTCGTGGGGAATGTCCTTGAGAGCTTCTTCGATTTTCGGAAGCAGCTCAGGTAGGTTCTCCGCTTCGTTGTACGTTGGCAGTATCAAAGAAAGCATAGCAATACCGTAGCGCAACTGATCCCCTTCGGCTACGGTATGCACGATGAAAATATTGGTCACCGGCTCGTCCGGCACCATTGGCACCAGGCTCTGCGAAACACTGCTTTCACAGGGGCACGAGGTCATTGGCGCAGATTGGGAACCATGTAAATGGAATGGAGCAGTAGAGAACCTGCGCATTGATATCGATCTTAGAGACGCATCTCAGCTCTCAGGTCTCAGCCCTCAGCTCTCCGATGTGGAGTTGATTATTCACCTGGCAGCAAATGCCCGCGTCTATGAACTGGTGGAAAACCCAGACCGTGCGTTTGATAACATGCAAGACACGTTTAATATTCTCGAATTCGCCCGCAAGCACGGTATTAAAAAACTGATGTTTGCCTCCTCGCGAGAAACCTACGGCAATATTCACCTCCCGGAGGGAGTTGCGTACAGTGAGGATAAAGCACACTTCATGACCTGCGAAAGTCCCTACACTGCCAGCAAAATTGCCGGCGAGGCACTGTTTGAAGCGTACAAACGCTGTTACGACATGGAAACCATCATCATTCGCTTCTCCAATGTCTACGGCATGTACGATGACTCTATTCGTGTCGTTCCCCTCTACTTCCGCCAGGCAAAAGCAGGGGAAACACTGAATGTCTTTGGAAGAGATAAATGCCTGGACTTCACCTACATTGATGATGCTGTGCAGGGAGTAACAAAAGCAATTGCCAACTGGGACAAAGCAAAAAACGAAACGTACAACTTGGCGTACGGCGAAGGTACTACCATCCTGCACTTAGCAGAGAAGATGAAGGAACTTCTCGGTAGCAACTCCGATATCAATATTACAGATTCACGTACCGGAGAAGTCACCCACTACATCGCCGATATTTCTAAAGCAAAAGCAACCTTTGGGTACGATCCACAAGTACCGTTTGAGGAGGGAATAAAGCGCTCTGTGGAGTGGTATACGGCAAATACGTAGATAGTTGACAAATATAATATTTAAATTATCATACTAATATGAGCACTATAGGTAGTCATACTCGTTCTGACGATGAAATATCGGCAATACATTGCCTCCATAGAAATGCTGATCTCATTGAAAATGATAGTAATCTTGTTAATGAAATCATAAAAATGACACAGAAAAAAATACCCTATATACAGTGTGCATTGACACTAAAGGATAAACTGGAAATTAGAACACAATGTGATAATATCGACAGATTGCGAGCAGCAGTCGGCGAAGTAGTACGAAGAAATCTAACATCAGATGAGTTAGAAACAATCAATGGTCAAAAATGGTCTAAGGCAGGGAGAGAACATGGATTAACAGACGGTCATCAGCAAAAAATGATTTCTAAGAGAGGTGATCATTATTGGGAGGGCGAGCAAAATGCTGAGCTTCTCTGGTTAGTGCATGATGAAAATTTCCAGCATAATTCCGGCCTTCAAAAAGGCCTCCCTGACTTACATAAGATAGCTTTGTACTTCAATGAAGAATTGAGTATAGATGACGTAGACGCTGCAACGATAAAATCACAATGGGCACGAATGCGAAAAAACATATATAAATCTCAAAACATACCAATGCCGAGAAAAAGTATTGATTGGGAAGGCAGAGGACTGAATGAAAAACTATTAGCACTTGCAGAACAAGAACAATTTCAGCACCAAACAAGACCGCATGTCGGAATGCCAAATTATCAGTTAATTCAAAAGGAGCTTGGCGATGAAAACATTACTATTCCAATGCTTCGCGCACAATTGTACTTGTTGCGTAGACGAAATAGTAGCACTAGGCAGTATCAGGAAGCCGAGTAGCTTTTGGAGATATATCAACATACATACACATAGACATTTCCTGCTGAGTCACACATATTGTTTGTGTAATTGCTGGGGCTACCTATACCGATTCCTGTATGGGATACTCCGATGGAGGTGCAAGCTCACTTCGGAACGCATCGATAAGTATTTTTGTTCTAGCATTATTAATCACCTCAATGAACATCATGGCGGTCCCGTAGAACCGGATTCTCTCAAAAGCAAACGAGATCTTAATGATGATAAAGAGGTTACTCCTGTAGATGCGCAAATCGGTATTAACA
Source organism: Candidatus Peribacteria bacterium (assembly GCA_020632295.1). Taxonomy (GTDB): domain Bacteria; phylum Patescibacteriota; class Gracilibacteria; order Peribacterales; family Peribacteraceae; genus UBA2170. The sequence continues at coordinate 391,748 of JACKFU010000001.1, read as the reverse complement.
GATTAAATAATAGATACCAGTAAAAAGTATTAGGCAGGTCACTTCTCCTCATGGTACGTCCGCTCCGCGTTGACCTCCCAGATATTTTTGTGATCCGTAATACCGGCAACAATATTATCGACCGCAGTCATAGCAGTGAGCATTGAGTGATCTTGATTGTTATAGCGATGCATACCGTTACGTCCGATAAGAAAAAGGTTTTCAAACTGCAGTGAGTAATCCCGTACCGTATCAAGCTGATCGTAACTCCCAAAGTACGCCGGGTACGCTTTTGGCATACGCAGTACACAAGAATCAATAACATCTTCTTTTGAAATAAAACCGATCTGCTCAAGCTCGGCAATACCCTGTGCAATCATGTCAGCATCCGGCTTTACCCAGAGTTCGTCCCCTTCGTTCACAAAGTACTCAAGCCCTATCCAGACAGTATTCTTACGATCTTCTACCATATAGGGACTCCAGTTATTAAAGACCTGAATACGTCCGACTTTAACTCCTCTGTCTTGCACGTAGATCCAGTTATCGGGAACGCTTGTTGCAGGATCTTTCCCCTTCTCTTGCACGTTAAGCTTGTTCAGCAGTAATCCGACAGTAAGAAAGTCTCTGTAGATAAGTCCTTCGGCAACTTCTGTTACGCGATCCGGCGGTAACGGACGCATATGCGTAATGAGGTGCCGTACCGGCATGGTCGAGAAGAAATAATCACACTCCACTTCTTCCGTCTCACCTGTTTCAACATCCTCAACTGTTACACCCTGAATCAATTTACGCTCGTCTGACTCTTCTGTTACCTCTGCACCTTTCCACCTCACACCTACCACCCGCTTCTTCATATGCACCTCCCCACCACATTGTTGAATCTGAGCTGATACCGTTTCCCACATTTGTCCGGGGCCAAACTTCGGGTAGTAAAACCTGGTGATGAGACTCGTCTCACGTTCCGCTTGCGCCTTAGAGAAGTCTGAACTTAAGAGGTCTTTAACGGCGTGAACAACAGCACGACGAAGCGACAGTCCTTTAATGCGCTGCGCACCCCAGTCTGCTTTAATCTGACTGCACGGCACTCCCCACACCTTCTCGGTGTAATCTTCAAAGAATGTTTTATATAGACGCATCCCAAACCTATTAATCATGAATGCATCGAGATGCGTTTCGTCTTTTCTTTTGAACACTTGTGCCTTGATATAACTAAGACCAATAAGTGTCGTATTGATAAGCCCGAGTCGCCACGCAATCTTGAGTGTAATGCCAATAGGATACGGGAAGAAGTTTCGCTGAAAGTAGATACGAGATTTGCGAGGTCGCTGGAGCATGACATCGTGTTCTTTCTCGGGGTCGGGAGCCTGCATTCTCACCTCTGTACCCCCTGTACCCTCTGCACCTTCTAGAGCACACTCCGGACATAACCACTTCACAACTACCTCTGTCGCATAGTCAATCTCATGCTGCATCTCTTCGGTATCTGCTGCCGGTGCTCCCTGCAATGGGAGAATATTAAACCACCAGTCCATCACCCGTTTGCTTTTGCTAAAGAAGCGATGACCGCCAATGTCGATACGATTACCTTTGTAGTTATAGGTTTGTGCAATGCCACCGATTGCATCAGTCGCCTCTAGGACAATCGGTTTGATGTCCGTGCGTTTAAGAAGCTCGTAGGCAGCAGTAAGTCCTGCAGGGCCTGCACCGGCGATGACGGCAACCTTAGTGGAAGACATAAAACTTTCTCATCGTGAAGTTCCAAAACAGTACCAGAATTTGGGAGACCATCTTGGAAATTACTGCATCAATTCCGGCAAGGTCAATGAGAAGCCAGAGAATGAGCCAGGTCAAAAGCAGCCCTCCAACAGCAATACCAAAGACCATGAGAATCTCTTTTGTACGGTGGTGCTTGCTCTCAAAGACCCAGATCACACAGAGAACATGATTCCAGGCAAGACCAACCATGTACGCAACAAATGCTGCAAGAATATAGTGAACATTAAAATTTTTGACCAAAACAGTAAATACAAGCAAATCTACAACTGCTGCTGTCCCACCAACAAAGAAGTATCGCAAAAACTGCATGTGCGCGGTCTGTGTTTTTTGGATCAGGAATTTATGGAGCATCTTGGGAACTATAAGCTAGACTCCCCTCGTGAACAAACCTTCCCTCTGTATTGTTGGCCTTGGCTACGTCGGCCTTCCCCTCTCCTATGAGTTTGCAAGAAACGGATATACCGTCCATGGATTTGATATTAACGAGAGTCGTATACAGGAGCTACAGGGAGGTCATGACCGCACCAATGAACTGACCGATGAGCAGCTTAAAAGTGTCAGCACCAGTTACAGCGCAGATCCTTCGGTAATCGGTGAAGCAGACATTATCATCCTTGCGATTCCGACACCGATTGACGAAAACAAGAAACCCGATCTTCGACCAGTGGAAGGTGCGTCGCATACCGTGGGAAAGCACATGAAAAAGGATGTCATTGTCGTATACGAATCCACCGTCTACCCCGGAGTAACTGAAGAGATTTGTGGGAAGATATTGGAAGAAGAATCAGGCATGAAATGTGGACAGGATTTCTTCCTCGGCTACAGCCCAGAACGCGTGAATCCCGGCGATAAAGAGCACACGATTGATAAAATCATCAAAATTGTCGCAGGCCAGGATGAGAAGACGACGGACACACTGTGTGAACTGTATGGTTCCATCGTGAACGCCGGTATTCACCGTGCACCGAACATTAAAACTGCTGAGATGAGTAAAGCCATCGAGAATGCACAGCGTGACCTCAACATCGCCTACGTTAACGAGATCGCCATGCTCTGTCATAAAATCGGCATTAACACAGAAGAGGTCCTCGAAGCAGCTGGTACCAAGTGGAACTTCCTCCAATTTAAACCAGGACTTGTCGGTGGGCACTGCATCGGCGTCGACCCGTACTATCTGGTAGAGAAGGCAGAAATGCTTGGCATGCAGACCCATGTGATTTCCGCCGGGCGCTCCGTCAACGACAATGTGCCAAAGATGATCACAGATGAAGTACTTGCCGCAGGGGGGAAAGGCAAGGTACTTGTAATGGGACTAACATTTAAAGAAGATGTTCCCGATACCCGTAATAGTCAATCAACACTGGTCATCAGTGCACTGAAGAACGCAGGATGTGATGTAGTCACACACGACAGCGAAGTCGGTGGCACCGGGTCGCTCGATGATGGTCCGTTTGATGCAGTACTACTTCTTGTAAAACACAAGGAGTACATTGCCATGGGCACCGACCCTATTCTCAACGCTACGAAAGAGGGAGGAGTGATTTATGATGTTAAAAGTATGCTGGATAGACAGAAAATTGAAGACAGTGGACGCACGTACTTAGCGCTATAATTGTGATATGGCAAAAGCAGACATCATCGACTTTCAGTTTCCAGAGGCCAAAATATACCGGCCAGAAACATACAGTTGTATAAAACCATTTTGGCATGAGTTTCAAAAGAAATACGTAGAACGTGTGTTCAAGCGAGGAGGCTTTATTCTCGATATTGGCGGAGGATTACGTATTGATCCTTCGCGTGGAAACAAGTTTAACAAAGAAAACCTCAACGCATTTCAGAAGTACCTCGATGACTCTTCAGTAGAATACAAAGTGTCTGACTATACAAACCAGTACAATCCCGATTTTGTAGAAGATGTGCACCAACTATCGTTTGATGACAATGCTATCGATGGTATTTTTTGTATTGCACTCCTTGAGCATGTCTACGACCCAAAGCGTGCTGCAGAAGAAATTATTCGTGTGTTAAAACCAAAAGGAGAAGCATTTCTGTACGTTCCATTTATCTATAGATACCACGCAAACTCAACAGAAGATTACAAAGACTATTTCCGCTATTCAAAAGATGGAATTGCATATCTATTCCGTGAATGTGCCGAAGTCACACTGTGTCCAGTTCGCGGTCTTTTTGAATCACTGTTGCGATTTACTCCACTGTATGGATGGCCTCTCATACCAAACTTCGCCAGATGGATAGACTGGAAACCCAAAATAATGCGATCAATATCTGAAAAACAATCTTCCGGATATTTTTTCCACGTTGTTAAGTAGAATAAAACTGCTGCAAACTGTCTTTGTTTGCTTTCAGCCACTCGAGTAAGTTTGCAATACCTGTTGCTGTATTTGTCTTGGTGATCCAACCGGTCATCTGTTCAAATGTTGAGTTATCAGAGATAAACATAGGTTGATCTCCCGGACGAGTATCGCCGTAGGAATACTCCACCTCCATGCCGAGATCATCTTTGAGAAACGCCAGGAACTCAAGGAGTGATAACGTGTTGCTCGGTCCACCTCCCATATTAAAGACGTGTCCAGATACCGTTTTGCGATGCTCAATACAGGTGTCATATGCAGCTACAAGGTCATCAACGTAGAGAAGATCACGCACCTGCTTCCCGTTTCCGTAGATGGTAATGGGACGTTTAAACATCGTTGCAATCATGAACCAAGCAACCCACCCTTGGTCTTCGATACCCATTTGATGCGGACCGTAAATGCAGGACTGACGAAGAACGACTGTATCGAAACCGTAGAGACGACTGTAATCACGAACGTACTGATCGGCAGCACCTTTGCTACAGCCGTACGGTGAATGAAAATCGAGTGGAGTTTCTTCAGTTACCCCCTGAAGACCACCAGCAAAACTATACCTCTTCTCTCCTTCTTCAACGCCAATGTGCTCCAGGCCTCCATACACTTTGTTGGTCGATGCATAGATAACCATTGGTTTCTTAGAGGACTGACGCACTGCTTCAAGCACGTTAAATGTTCCAAGAGCGTTACATTCAAAATCGCTGCGCGGGTCGGTGACCGATGTGGTCACCGCTACCTGCGCTGCGAGGTGCAACACAACATCAACTTCATTACAGAGCTGATTGAGAACGTCTTGATCGGTAATGATATCTGCTTTCACGATAGTTAGTCCGGACTGATGTTTGCCTTCCAAAAATGCTCTGTTGATATCGGTTCCTTTGCGTGAAAAGTTATCGAGCACCGTCACCTCCCATCCCTTGGAAAGAAAGTGATCTGCCGCATTCACACCAATGAACCCAGCACCTCCAGTGATAAGCATCTTACCCATGCGCCTGACTGTAAAGTTTTATAAATCCTTGCGCAACAGAGTTCCAGTCATTCTTCGAGGCATACTGCCTGCCTGCTTCGCCCATCTTCCTAACCATTGCCGAATCTCCAAGCAACGTAAGAATATGTGCTGCAATGGCATCGATGTCTCCGTCAGGAGCAATCAAACCTGTCTTTCCATCGAGCACCGCATCGCGAATACCACCAGCATCCGCTGCCACAATCGGCTTGCCGCAGGCACTGGCTTCGAGGTAGACGATACCGAATCCTTCGAAGTTAAGATCGACCACCTTTGGCGTGTGGACATAGATATCGCAAGCGTTGAAATACGACACCAGTTCATCACCCTGCTTGGATCCAGCAAAGACGACGTGATCTGCTATGCCAAGTTCTGCCGCAAGTTTCCTTAGGCCCGATTCCCAGTTCCCCGCACCGACTAAGACATACTCCACGTCATCACGTTCCCGAAGAACGATCTGCAATGCACGGAGAACAAGGTCCTGCCCCTTTCGTTCTTTCAGTCCTCCTACCGTCATGAGCATCTTCTTTCCCTCGAATTGATTTTTGATATCGGGAACGCTGCGCTGAAACCGATTAAAGTCCACGCCATTATGAATAACCGTGATGGGATACTCTCGCCCTGCATACTTCTGGATTTGCTCTTTGGTAAACACACTCGGAACAGTTACTGCTTTCGCACTCCTGTAGCACTGCTTAAGAAAAATATTCTCCGGGAACTGTGTGAGTGGCCGCACACCATAGGTTCCCTGCGCACCCATAAGAAACGGCTTACCGTATTTCTTTGCACTACGATACGCGGGAATGCAAAACGGAAAGGCAAACAGACTATGCACAATATCAAATGCCGACACATCAACGCTTTTGAAATACTTCCATCCTTCACGTTGATAGAGACGGAAAACATTTTTCGGAAGCACACACCTGGTTGCAAATGGTAAATCCTTTGTGAAGCGCTTTTCATTTCGCGGTAGAAACAGAACAAATTCAATGCCCTCATGCCTAAGAGTCTTGCAGAGTTCGTACGCGATGTTTCCGTATCCATTTGTGCGATCGATCGTTGCTGAAAAGATGGCAATCCTCATTGAGGGTGTGTCTGTGAAAATAAAAATTTCGCCCACTCCAGATCAATAGGGTAATCAATGTTTACCGAGCGACTACTCGGGGTAAAGTACGGCACCACATTCGAACCATAGAGTTTTCCGGTGTCCAAAAAAGGTGCTGTGCGCATGAGTACGATTGCCGCATCATGATAATAGAGCGGCTCCTCCGTTTTATACGTCTCCAGCTCTTCTGAAGGAAAATATTGCTCTATGCGATTATGACGTATTGCAAGTGCTCGCTGTGGTGAATGTGTGTGACGAGCTAGGCTAATGACTCCATCTGCACCGGTCTCTACCAGTAGCTCCTTGGCTGATTGGATATCTTCCACCGAACGCAACGGGTTCATTGGGGTAAGAATGGCAAACGCATCAAATGTTTGCCCTTGTGACGCGGCATCATTGAGAATGTTAATGCACACATCCGACAGCTGAACCGTATCGCCGGCCAGCATATCCGAACGATGATGAACATAATTCGCACCATACTGCTGAGCCACAGTAAGAATTTCTTCGCTATCGGAAGAAACACATACGCTCTGAAAAACGCCACTCTTGCTTGCAATCTCAGCAGTCAATCCAACAAGTGGCACTCCGTTAAAATGTACTACGTTTTTTCCCGGAAATCGTTTTGAGCCGCCTCTGGCCGGAATAATAGCAAGAATATTCATGCTTCGTAGCATAGATCCGTCCATAGGCAGGTGCCAGAGGAATATGGAAATACTTATACATAATCGCTAATTCCATGTAATATAACGTCATATGCGCAAACTTCGCGTTATCCCAGCAGGCAATACCATGCTCCTTATTGCATTTGTTCTGGGTGTTTTTGCTCTTATGGTCCTCCCAATGCTTCTCATGGGGTACCACTACAATGTACCCTATACAATTAAATCTGTGCGACTCTTGGTAGAGACGAGCAAGGTAACCGATACGAGTCTTCATATGCTTCTGTGGATACTCTCTATTTTTCATCACTGGATACGTTGGGAAAATGTTGAGGGATGGGTAACAATATCTATTGCTGCATTTTGTTTATCACTCATGCCGTTATGGTGGTGTGTACGTATGCTATTTGACAGAGCAACTGCATGGGTAACCATTGTTATTTTTTCAATGCTACCACTTGCATGGATCAATGCTCACTCAGTAGGTGGCCATGGTTTTGCCTATCTGCCACTCTTTATCGGATTCGGCTTCTTTCTGAAGTTGCATGCAAATCGGCCAATGCTTGCAATGATAATCAGCGGTGCGTTCTTTGGTATTACGATGGCAACACAACATTCATACATTGCTTTCTTGCCGTTTCTGACATTGGGATACATATGGCATCAGCGCAAGAGCGTCGTACCTTCAATTATTCGCATCGGTGTTTTCTGCGCAGTTGCCTACGCCATGTTCCTGTTACCAATGATTCCTGGCGCACTGCAACAAGGCCTGTCGGTACAGCAGCGTATCGCAGCCGTCTTCGAGCCAATGCAACAAAAAACGCCGGGGGAAGGACATTTGTATCCCGATGAGTTTTTGTATGAGCACTATAAAGTTGAATACGACGCTGAAATGCAAGACCGTATTGCAGATAGTTCATTTCTCAAAAGACAGGAAGACAAAAACTATCGTATTATTTTTGGGACAGATGATTTCAGTATTATTGATCGCATTGCAAGCGGTACGTGGATGCTGCTCAACAACATCCCACAGTTCTTCATGATGGACTTTATGGGCGGTGCATTCCTATGGCTCTTTATCATGCCTGGCATTCTCGTTGCCTGGAAAACAAAACGAATATTAGTTCTCTATATCGGAGGCATTATTCTCTCAATGGAATTTGTTCTTCGCTACGTACTGCTCTTTACCAGTTCTCATATTGATAACTATTTGTGGGCCATTGCTCTGTTTGCCGGTATCGGTGTTGTAGCCAACATGAAAGCACTGCAAAAATCATTCAAATGGAATGCAAAACAATTTTGCACGTTTTTATCCCTTATTGTCCTCGTTATTGCACTTCAGCTGCTACAGGTAAACAGAAAAGTGTTGGCAAGGCTATACACTCGCTCGCCAACACTGGAAATTTATGCTGCAACGGAAAGCCTCAAAGCACTGCCAGAAGATGCTGTAATTGCGGCACCTCGTAGACATGACCTGTTGACGCTATCGGATAAAAAATATGTTTCTGTTCATGAGAAGACCATTGATTTCCTTGAAAAGAGAGGGAAGCTCGCAGAACCGTTTGCGCTCTACGGCGTGACAAATATTATTGGCTACAGCCCTGAAGATGTGACGCGTATCAAAAAAGCTGTACCCAGTATTTCCGTTATTGAACTTAACGAAAAACAGCCGGAACTCAGCACCCTCACACGCTATCTGTTAAACATGATCCGCTAGAAGATCTAGGTACTGCTTTGCCTGGTGCTCAACGGTAAAGTGCTGCTCAACTTGCTTACGCCCCTGCTCCCCCATACGTGCAGCTTCTTTCGGATTGCTGAGTAGTTGGATCATGGCATCTGCATACAACTTGGTATCTCGAGGGTTAACAATAAAACCTGTCTCTCCGTCGTTAATAATTTCCGGAGCACCACCAAACGGCGATGCAATGACTGGGGTGCCTTCGGCCATCGCTTCTATGTTCATAAGACCGAATGGTTCAAAGCAGAGTGACGGCGTCGTCACTACAGTAGATGCCGCGTACGCAACGCGCATCACATCCGGAGAAAGCCACCCTGGAAACACGCAAGCACTGCGCACACTCTCGGAAACATCACGTAGTTCATCTTCCATACGACGCTTGTCACCAACAATAAGAAGTTGTGCATCGCTGCACTGCTCAAGCACTTGTTCAAATGTACTGAGCAGCACCGCACTTCCTTTGTCTGCACTTAAACGACCACCGAAGAGCACTGTTGGTCCAGTGAGTCCATGTGTCGATCGAAATGCATCGATCTTCTTCAAAGAAACTGGAACATGAACCTCAGTCCCGTTATAGATCACTGACGATACATGCACACCGTTTGCTTCAAGAAATTTCTTGTGGGCGTTACTAATGGCAACCACCGGCACCTTGGTCTGCAAAAGCATCTTACGAATGCGTGCGTTACGAAGTGGCCAATATTTTCTGCCCGTCGAAAGAAAATGTTCCCACCAATGCAAATGAACTGGCTTGCCTTCGAGCATGAGTTTTTCAAAGCGTGAACCGACGAGTCTTGCAAAGGCGACGAGAAACACATCGTGCGCCGTGAGCACTGTGTGTGGTGTGTGCTGCTTGGCAATACGCAAACTTTCGTAGGTCAGATGCGCATGGATATTATGGATATGAACGGCATCGGGCCTAAGTTCCTCAAAGACCTGCGTTAGACGACCGCTCATTTCGGAGGTTCCAAGGCAGGTGCGGTGGCGCTGAACCGGAGGGTAACAACTCAGAATACTGACCCTTCCCTCTTCCCGGGCAATCTCCCCTTTTGCAGCATTCTGATGCGACGAAATCAGGGTTACGTTATGCCCCTTCGCCTCATACGCCCGTTTGAGCCGATCGACCACGACAGCGGCTCCCCCCTGAGATTCGGGCAGAATATCGTCATTGAGGAGGGAAATGTGCATAAAACTAGTGTAGGCTTTTGTCGTGCCTAGAGACAACCAATCCGAATCGGCAATTACGAAGCTGCTCTCGCTTCTCAGGGCAATTCATATTCATCCCCTCTATTTACTGATTCCTATTGGATTCTCACTTGCTTCCGCACTACTTGAAGGAGCAAGCCTAGGAATGCTGATTCCCATTTTAAACGGATTCCTCCAGAAGAGCTTTACCTTTGTAAACGACATCCCTGTCCTCGGCAAACTCATCAGCTATCTCCCTGAAACAATTCGTGAAAATGACCGCTTGCTCTTCGGGGCAATACTCGGCGGATTCCTGATGATCTACAGCGCAAAAAATATATTGCGCTACGGTGCTGTGGTAAGCATGGCATATTTCGGAGAGCGCTCTTTGCACCATTTAAGAAAAATACTCTTCTCCCGCTACGTCAGCTTTGGAAAGCTCTACTTCGATACAACCAACATCGGTCACCATGCAACACTGCTCACTGAATTTTCCAGACAAGCCATCAGTCCGCTGTTGCTCATTGATAAATTTATCAACGCATTATTTTCACTAACAGTGTATCTCATAGTTCTCATGATGATTTCGTGGAAGCTTACGGTAATTGCTCTCCCACTGTTTGCAATACTCCACTTTGCCATCAAGTTCATGGTGGTGCACATCAAAGGACTGTCTCGCCAGATTGCAACACGTGGAAGTGAGCTTGGGAAGAAATCCATTGAAATACTCTCCACAATCCCGCTGGTAAAGGCCTACAACATGGAGAGAGCCGAACAGGATAACTACGCAAGCATTAGTAACGAAAAGGCAAAGCTCGACTTCCGAGTAAAGGTGCTACAGAACCTCATCCTTCCCCTGCAGGAAATTATTACGATCTTTGTAGCGACTGCCGTGTTCATGTCATCGCTCTTCTTCTTCGGAAGAGACCAGATTGCATCCGCCCCCGCACTGCTTGTGTACTTCTATATCGTGCTCAACGCATCGCATAAGTTCGGAACCGTCTCGGGGTTCCGCGGCATCATCGCAAACTCCAGCGGACCACTCGATGAAGTGCTTGACGTATTGAGCGACGAAGAGAAGCCCTTTGTCAAAGGAGGGAGCACAGAATTCTCCGGACTCAACGATAAAATTCAATTTAACAATCTTAACTTTCAGTACTCTGAAGATCGCAAGATCCTTGAAGGTATTACCTTCGCCATTTCCAAGGGCACCATGACCGCAATCGTCGGCCCCACGGGAGCGGGTAAAAGTACGCTGATTAACCTTTTGATGCGGTTTTATGACTGTCCGGCAAATGGCATTTTGGTAGACGGAACGGATATTCGTGACTTTACGCTGGGGTCATATCTCAAGCATGTTGCGCTGGTATCTCAGGACACACTGCTGCTCCATGACAGTCTGAGAAACAACATTACCTACGGACTAGAGAATGTCTCAGACAGTGACGTGGAAAGAGTTGTGCGTGACGCGCGACTTGCAGACTTTGTCAGTGAACTACCAAAAGGACTCAACACGCTTATCGGTGACCGCGGTGTAAAACTCAGCGGCGGAGAGAAGCAACGTGTTTCCATTGCACGTGCACTGCTGAAGGGTGCGGAGATCTTGATTCTGGATGAAGCAACGAGTTCGCTTGATACCCAAACGGAGAAGTTGATTCAGGAGGCCATCGACGAAGCCGTCAAAGATAGGACATCGATTGTCATCGCTCACCGCCTCAGTACGATAAAAAACGCTGACAACATTATTGTGATTGAAAACGGTCAATGCGTGGAGCAAGGAACTGTTAATGAGCTGCAGAAAAACGAAGGTACGTTTTACAAGCTTTGGCAGGAACAAAAGTTCTAGTTATGACACGTCCTAACTTTCTCGTTCTCGGAACGCCACGCTCCGCAACAACATGGCTGCACACCGTTCTCAGTACACACCCCAACATATTCATTGCTCCAATGAAAGAACCGGAGTTTTTCAGTTACGACAATCGGTTCAAAAAAGGAATGGATTGGTACAGCACACTGTTTGAAGGTGCGAAGGATGAAAAGCGCATCGGTGAAGTATCGGTAAATTATTTTTTTGATAAGCGAGCACCAAAGAGAATTAAAGAGTCACTGGGCAATATCAGTAACCTCAAGCTGATTGTTCTTCTACGAGAACCAATCGATCGTGCTCGATCACACTACACATTGCGCATGCAAAAGGGAGAGGCCCCCCTTTCATTCGAAAAAGCATTGGATGACCCCAAGCTACCATTGCGCAAAGAAGGTCATTACATTACATACTACCGTCGTTATCTTGAGCACTTTAACAAAGATCAAATAGGTATATTTCTCTATAAAGATATTCGCAATGACCCCCGTTTTGTCTTGCAAGACATCTGCACCTTTCTTGAGGTGGATCCCGCATTTTTTAACACGTACAACAATACAAAAGTAAACGAAAGTTATGCAGTAAGGTTTCCATGTCTCAGCTGGACGCTCGGCAAACTTGCTCGTGTGATTCGTTTTTTCCTCCCTTACGGAAATATCGGAGAACGTATCCGTAGCATTATTCAAACGCTCAACAGACGATGGAATAGAAAACGAGGGAAAGTGCCAATAAAGGAGGAAACGCTTAAAACGCTCACAAATGAATACAAAGACAATAATAAGCTCCTAGCAAAAGAAGCAGAGATTGATGTGACGGCATGGGATTACAATAATTAGTCTCTTCGCTTGAGGTGGTACACACCGGCAACACCGGCATGTTTACGATCATCCTTGAAGGGGACGACTCTTGTCTGCAGCCACTGAAGCAAGCCATCAATATGCTCTTGAGGAATATCCCAATCTGCATCTCGGGCAACATTTGGAAGTCGACGCTCTAAATCTTTCACCATCTTTGCTCCGGAAGCCCATTCGCAATCAACAGTTTGCCAATCTAAATCCATATCTAACTGCTCTGCCCATTCCATAAAATCGACTGGGCCCAGATAATGAATATCAGCAAGAGTGATAGGCGCTCTAAACAAATGCCATAACACCTGAAGCATATACCCACGGGGGTTTAACCAGTTTGGACATGTCATCACCATAGACCCACCGCTACTCACCATAGACTTGAGACGCTTGAGTGTAGCGAAAGGATTGTCCATATGCTCAAGTGTTCCGATTGATACGATGACATCGAAGGTACCAGAAATGTTCTCAATGTTATCACATACAAATTCAAGATTAGGAGCACTGTACTTCTGCTTCGCTTCAACGATGCCATCTTCAGCAAAATCCACCCCTAAAACAGAAGCTGCACCAGCATCAGCAATCAATGCACAGATATCCCCTGTACCGCAACCAACATCAAGCACGGTCTTGTCCTGCCAATCGCATGTCGCAAGGACTGCAGCAAACTCTTCTGTTAAATCACCCTTCTGAAGTCGAAATTGTGTGTAGTGATCCTTCTCACCCTTCTTGTATACACCTTCGTAAAACTGCTTGAGCTGCGCATTATTTGTCATGGGCGCATGATAGGGAAAAGCAAGAGTGTTGTATAGACAAAGCCCCAAAATACTACCTATACTGCGAATCTATGGATTGGACCTTCCTTCCTGGAAAAACCTACGCCATCATTGGCGCACGTAGTGGTTCGAAGAACGTGCCACAGAAGAACATCTACAATATTCACGGATTTCCACTTCTTGCCTATTCAATTGCTGCAGGAATCCTCACACCAGAAATCGAGCGTGTCCTTGTCTCCACAAACTCTAAACAGTTCAAAGCTGTTGCCGAGCAGTTTGGTGGAGAAGTGCCATTTCTGCGTCCTGATGAACTTGCGACAGATACGTCGACCGATAGAGACTTCATTGTTCACACATTAGAGACTCTGCAGAAGCAAGAGGGAGGCATCCCCGAATATCTCGTCTTCCTTCGACCGACATCACCACTTCGTGACCCAAAAAAAATTTCCGAGGCACTTGCTTATTTCAAAGAAATGCCAGAGGCAACGGGTTTGCGATCTGCGCATGTTACAAACATTATTCCACAAAAACTATTTCATCTGGATGGAAAGTTTTTCAAGGGGCTGTTCCCTCACGACACACGCAGCGAATACCACGGGCTTCCGAGACAATCATTCCCCGTATCGTACAAACCTGATGGATACATTGACATCCTCAAAACAAAAACAATACTCGAATCAAAGGAAAGCATGTATGGTGATAGCATCCTTGCGTTCCTTACCCCGGACACTGGGGACATCGATGTTATTTCTGATGTGGAATATGTTCACGCAGTTCTCGAAAGTGGAGATTGGGATGTCTATGAATACTTACGCAACAACTACGCTTCGTTACAATCTGCATCATGATACCACAACGTATACTAGGAAGAACCGAACTCACTGTGAGTGCACTTGGACTAGGGACAACAGAAATTGGCTACGTCTACGGTATTGGTGATAGAAACATGCCATCAGAGAAGGAGGCAATCAACCTACTGCACCGTGCAGTAGACTTGGGAATAACCTTCATTGATACAGGGCATTTTTACGGTGCTGCAGAAGAGCGAATTGGCGCATCGGGCATTGCAAAAAGAGACAGTATCATTGTCTCGACAAAGTGCGGGCATGTTCTCGATCGCGGCGAAGACATTACAGAGGAGGAACTTGCATCGCAGTTTCGCAACGAAGTCGAGCAGAGCCTTAAAAAGCTTCACCTAGAATCGATTCCACTTGTACAAGTACATGGTGGATCTGCAGAGCAGATCCGCTCAGGACTCATTTCAGGAATAATGAACACCCTCAAAGCCGAAGGAAAGCTGCAGTACTTCGGCATCTCTACAAGAGGAACGGAGGCGCCATTGGCAGCAATCGAAGATGGGAATTTTGATACATTGCAACTTGCAGCAAGCATCCTCGATCAACGGATGTATAACACAGTATTTGCAGAAGCTTACAAACATAATATTGGAATCATTAATCGTTCCGTTCTCTTAAAAGGTGCACTCACACCGGCACGAACAAGTCTTGCTCCATCACTCAAACCTCTTGTATCCAATGCAGATGCAGCAGAAGATATTGCCAAAAAACTCGGCACAACGCTACCGAGTCTTGCGATTCGATTTGCGTTCTCACAACCCGAAGTGAGTACAGTTCTTGTGGGAAGCAATAAAGTAAAAAACCTAGAGGTTGCTGCAGCGGCAATTGCCGATGGCCCTCTTCATGAAGAGGTTTTGCAACAATTACGAAAGCTTGCTATTGATGATCCACTTCAAGTAGATCCAAAAAACTGGGATACGCAGTACGTTGCGGATGCAAAAGATGGTAAAAAAGTTCATGCAAACACCAAGTAATCCTATGTGGCCTTCTGATATTCAACTGGCTGTCTTCGACTTCGACGGGGTGATGACGGATAACACTGTCAAAGTATTTGCCGATGGCAGTGAGTACGTCGAAGTAAATCGTTCTGATGGACTTGGGATTGATGCATTGCGTAACGCAGGAATGCCCATGATGGTTCTCTCAACAGAAAAACATCCTGTTGTTGCCGCACGTTGCAAAAAGTTGCAGATCCCCTGCCACCAGGGCATCGGGGACAAACGCAGCTACTTGGAGGCATATCTCAACGAGCAGAAGATTGACCCCAAGCACGTTGCCTACCTGGGTAACGACACAAACGATTTAGCGTGTTTGCAATTTGTCGGGTTCCCCGTTGTAGTGGCCGACGCACATCCCGATGTTCTTAGTGCGGCCAAAATAGTACTGAAAAAGAAAGGTGGCGACGGCGCTGTACGGGAATTTTGTGACAAGCTACTCGCCGCCCGAAAATAGCAATGAAGCTCGCCTACATGCAAGGCCGCTTAAGTCCTATGGAAGATGGGCGTATTCAATGCTTTCCAGTGTTGCAGTGGCGTGAAGAATTTCAACGTGCAGTGGAGGCAGGTATTCCTGCAATCGAATGGATTGATGATACATATGGCGCAACAACGAATCCGCTCAGAACTGACGATGGTATACAGGAGCTTAAACAGCTCATGCAGAAACACAACATCACTATTCCCTCTGTATGTGCAGATACCTTTATGGAAGAGCCGCTGATTCGCTGTACAGAAACACAGCGAACTGAGCGTATTGCCTTACTGCGGTTCCTTTTAGGGCAAACGCAAAAAATCGGTGCTAGACACATTGGTATTCCGCTACTAGATAACTCTGCAATACAGACAGATGCGGAAATGAAGCAGGTTGTCGATGCATTAACACAAGTACTCCCCGACCTCGAGAGGTTATCACTCGAATTACATCTAGAAACATCACTCGATCCAGATACATTTCGCCAACTGCTTACACTACTCGATCATCCTCGCATACGTGTCACGTATGACACTGGGAATAGTGCAGCATTAGGATATGACCCACGTATAGAGTTCGCAGCATACGGAAGCCGTATTGGAAGTGTACATATCAAAGACCGCATCAAAGGAGGAACAACCGTGAAACTTGGTACTGGTGATACAGATTTTGCGTGTGTTGCAGTAGAACTCAGTGCAATCAATTTTGATGGCCTCTATACACTCCAAGCAGCCAGGGAAGACGATAGAGACGAGGTATCACTCCTAAAAGAATATCGGGAATTTGCAAAGCAATGGACAAGAGACATCTGATACACTCATCTCATGCTACCGTATTTTGACCTCACAGGACGAATAGCAATTGTTACCGGAGGAGCTGGTCTGCTTGGAAAGCATCACTGCAAGGCTATTGCTAGCGCAGGAGGAATTCCCATCACAGTTGATATTCAAGGTGGTGACATGCAAGCAGACATCACTGATCGAAGTGCAGTAGAACGTGTATGTGAAGATGTTCTTAATCAACATGGTCGTATCGACATTCTTATCAATAACGCTGCAAATAATCCAAAGGTGGAAGATGGGTCTAAAGCTCTCTCACGCGTTGAGAACTTTCCTATTGATCAGTGGAACGATGACATGAATGTAGGACTACTCGGTGCATTTCATTGTTGTCAGATCTTCGGAGGACAGATGATGCAGCAGAAATCCGGCGTGATTCTAAATATAGCATCCGATCTTTCCGTAATCGCACCCGACCAGAGACTCTACAAACAAGATGGAATAAAAGATGCAGAGCAACCTGTAAAACCCATAACATACTCTGTTGTAAAAACAGGACTTATTGGTCTCACGCGGTACTTTGCAACGTACTATGCCCCCCACATCCGCGTAAACGCACTCTCTCCGGGTGGCATCGAGGCAAGTCAGCCAAAAGCCTTTCTTGACCAAATTGCTTCCCGTATTCCTCTCGAACGCATGGCAAATGAATCGGAATACGAGGGGGCAGTTGTCTTTCTTTGTTCTGACGCATCTTCCTATATGACAGGGCAAAATCTGGTCATAGACGGTGGACGCAGCTGTTGGTAATTTACTAGTCCATTCAATGGACAGGTAATCACCTCTCAGGCACCCTAGCTACATGAATACATCTGCAGCCAATACTGTAAAGGTAGCAAATCATGAGATCGGACCGGGTCATCCGTGCTTTATTATTGCTGAAATTGGAATTAATCATAATGGCGATCTTGCCATTGCAAAACAGCTCATTGATAATGCGGTAAATGCCCAGTGTGATGCAGTAAAATTTCAAAAGAGAACTGTAGATGTTGTGTACACGGAAGAAGACCTTGCACGTGAACGAGAAAATCCATTTGGTCTTACAAACGGGGACCTCAAACGTGGACTTGAATTTGGTACAAAAGAATATGAAGAGATTAATGCCTACTGTAAACAAAAAGGAATTTTGTGGCTCGCATCATGTTGGGACGAGGCATCAGTGGATTTCATAGATGCATTTAATCCTCCATGTTTTAAGATTGCCTCTGCATCTCTTACCGATGATGAACTTCTGCGTCATCACCGTACAAAGGGAAAGCCTATTATCATTTCAACAGGAATGAGTACTATGGAACAGATTGACCACGCAGTAGAAGTGCTAGGTACAGATGACCTCATGATTATGCACTCGACAAGTACGTATCCTGCTGCTCTCGAGGAGCTCAACCTTGCGGTCATTCAAACATTGATAGATCGATATCCGGTGCCAATCGGATATTCCGGTCACGAAGTTGGTCTCTCAACAAGTTTTGCTGCTGCAGTACTCGGAGCATGTATGATAGAACGTCACATTACACTTGATCGATCTATGTGGGGGAGTGATCAGGCAGCATCCGTAGAACCACAAGGCATGACACGACTAGTAAAAGATATTCGTGCATGGGAAATTGCAAAGGGTGACGGAAAGAAACGTGTATACGATAGCGAAATCCCTATCATGCAAAAACTGCGACGCAAGTAAGTTTTACCGAATGTATACAATGAATGATAAACGTCTTAATACCGTGAAAGAGCATCTCATGCATAGTAGGGAGACATTTGAACGCGTAGAACTAGAAAATACAACAGACATTCTCGTTGCGACGGATCTACTGGTAACTTCATTCAAGAATGGAGGAAAACTCCTTATCTGTGGAAACGGAGGTAGTGCTGCTGATGCACAGCATGTAGCAGCAGAATTGATGAGCAGACTTCACCGAGATCACGACCGTCCTGCAATTCCTGCAATCGCCCTAACAACAGACACATCGTTTCTTACTGCATACAGCAACGATATGCATTTCGAGGGTATCTTTGCTAGGCAGGTAGAAGGAATTGGAAATTCAGGTGACGTTCTCCTTGGTATTAGCACAAGTGGATCATCAACTAATGTCATTGAAGCATGCAAAGTAGCAAAGAAGAAAGGGATGCGAGTTATTGGACTCACAGGAAGGACAGGGCTACATACGGATGCAGATTGTATCATTGCTGTTTCTGGTGATGACACGCAGTGTACACAGGAGGCGCATCTTGCTATCGAGCACATGCTTTGTGAACTTGTTGAACGCAGCCTCTATCCTACATCCTGATGCAATCACCACTGCGCGCGCTCCTATTACGGTTTAATTGTGATGTAACTCAGAATGGGCTGAAGAACATTATGAAAGAGGTTCCTTTTGCATTCTGTGCAAGTCTTGGAACATCTCATACAACATATCCATCCGTACCAAGCGATGCCCAGCCACAGTTCGTCTCAATGGATGTGCGCCATGGCATTTATAAAAATGTGGACCATGCAATGCTCCAACCAATCGATGAAGAGTTAATCGAAGCAATGCGCGATGCAGAATCGCTCTTCATGTACATGCTCGTACGTCATGAGTTTGCACGCACAATTCCCTACCTCAAGCGAAAACAGCTCTATTTAAAGCACCTACGCTTCTGGAATGATTTTCTGGATCGTCATGACATCAATATTCTGTTGTCTTCAACGCTACCGCACGAAATGCCAGACCACATTATCTACGCACTCTGTAAGTACAAAAAAATTCCGACTATCTTCGCGCATGCAACCCCTATTCGAGATACATTTTTCCTGCAGACAGATATCGAAGAATCTTCCGCAGATCTCCGTGACCGTTTTGAAGAAATTTGCAAAGAAAACACACACGATGAAATGCTCAGCGATCAGCTAGAACTCTACTACAAAACCCAAACTCAGCTTGAAGGGCAACTCTCTGTCATCTATCCCATAAAACCAAAAACGATATGGCAGAAGTTTTTCAGTAACATCCTTGGTGCGCCAAATGCACTACTACACTGGATGCCAACACTCCTCTCGACAAAGGACTGGATTCGTAGAATCCAGAAACTACGAAGTGCACGACTGCAAAGAGATCTGTGCGTCTTCTATGACAAGCATGCAGTCAAACCTGACTTTGAAAAAGATTACATCTACTATCCGCTACAATATCAACCTGAATGTTCCACCTGCCCAATGGCAGGAGCATTTGTCGACCAGGAAGTATCCTTGCATCTTCTGTCTCGCACCATCCCAAAAGACGTGCTCATCTACGTAAAAGAACACCCACGCCAGCGAAAAGAAGGAACTGCCGCACGGACAATTGAGTTTTATAAAGAACTACTATCAATGCCAAATGTACGACTCATTGCGCACGAGGCAAGCACCTTTCATCTCCGGGAACACTGCAGAGCAGTAGCAACTGCTACTGGTACTGCAGGGTTTGAAGCAATATTTCGAGAGAAGCCAGCAATCATTTTTGGGCACGCATTCTACCAGTACGCACCAGGCATACATAGCATACGCACTGTAGATGATTGCAAAAAGGCAGTGCATGCAATCTTCAATGAAGAGAAAAAACCTACACTGCCGGAGGTACGAAAGTTCCTGAAAGCAATTGATGATACGCGCATGCATCTTGCAATTGGTGGGTGGTACATCGATATATCCAATAGAACAGTAAAGGAAAGTACAAATGTATTTACCTTTGCACTCAAAAAAGCCCTGCTATCACTCTAGTCCTCATGCAAAATCTTCCTACGTACATATTCTCCTATCTTCGTTGTACGTTCTTCCATTGATTCCTCCGGGCGCCTCGTTGGCTCTTTACGATAGCCTCGTTCAGCTGCCTCTTCTATTGCTTTAAGATACAACCTGCCCTCTTGCTCCGTAGGACACTGCTTCTTTGTAATAATATCTTCAATGGCCCTCTGGCATTCCTCTATGGTATGAACCTTATGCACGCCAGGGGCATATTGGAAATGCTTGTGACCAAACATCATAGATGGCTTTCCCTTAAAGAGAGCTTCGAAGCACGCTGTTCCAGTTACTGAAGCAATAGCAATTGCGTTTTTCGTAAGAACAAATGTACTAAACGACCTCGGGACGAAAGAAGCCTGTGGAATATCAAGCAGTGCTTCGTAAAATTCTTTGCTACGCATACGCTCCCCTTGCTTTGGATTCTCTTTAATGTAGATGCGAACTCCATCGGGAAGGTAGGCAGCAAGTAGTTGAACCATTAATTCCTGATCAACAAAAACTCCGCCCATCGGACTAGTTGATGCTTCAGGTTGTAAGTGCAGTGGAACATAGACATATGGCACCGTTAGATCCGGTTCACAAGCATATGTATCGTACATGTTACGCGTTGCATGTTGATCAATTTTTCTCTTCCAGAATGCGGCAGAGAAAAGACATTGTAAAAGATACAGCGGCTTGCGAACAAGAGTGTGTATTGCAGGACGAATCCATATGCTAATAAACGAGCGCTGATTGGACTTTGTATGTACATTCTTCATGTACCAAAGCTCCTTCTCCTCTTTGGCAAATCTCTGAAAGTGCCCCTCAAATTCATTGGAAAGAGGGATATCTTGAGATGTTGCATACTCCTCTAATAATTCTGTATATCGCTTTCCGATGGAGCAACCAATCTCTTTCCAGTTTTCCTCAACGGTAACTGATCCTACTGCGTGAAAGGGGCAGATGCTAATAGTGCGAATGTCTTTCTGCTTGCACAACTCATAAATAACCAAGTCATAACACTGGTGCGGAGGTCCGCGGAGGATAAAAATATCAATGCTTTGTTCATCAAGGATGTAATTCCAGTATCGAAGATGTCTGTAGTATTGTCGCTTCCGCTCATCATAAGGAATATCCTTATAAATACCATACCGACCAACCATAGTAAGAAAGGTAGCTTCACACTCTCTCATAGATTCAATCAGCTCCTCATCCAAAGGAGGAACGGCATTCCAGTCAACATCGGGATATTGTCCTTTTCGAAGTAAGTCAGCAGACATCCATATATGTTCTGCATCCCCCAAATCTGGTAATTGTTCTGGCTTATCACCAATAGAAATACACGTTTCAATCGAGAGGCCTTTCACCATACTCTCTGTGAGAATCTTACTCATGCTGTCGTCGAATCCTTTGAGAATAATATTCATGATCGTGAGAGAAGTTGGCTATTTACAGCATACGTAACGTTATCTTGCTTCGAGACAAACTCCAAAAACTTTTCGAGTTCTCCCCACATACCATACTTCTCTACCTCCCAACTATGTCCCCAAAGATGAAAGAAGGACTGATCGGTCTGAAGTCCGTACATAAACATTGCCTTGGCGAGGTTCAACCAACTGCACGTTGCACTAAGAGGCAAGCCATACTGACGCATTGTCGGATAGAACATACGAAGCCGTGCAACAGGATCGATCACATGCCACCAGCGTGTAAACTTTCTACGAAACGGAAACGGGTAGATCTGTAGTGTTGTCGGCATACCGAACGGATCGTTACTACTCAACTGAAGTTGTTCCACTGTACGTGCTGTCTCGTACCCCGCTTCTTTAACGAGTGTGCGCATTGCCGTGTTCTCATCACCATAGGGATAGCAAAATGCTGTACAGGGCTTTCCTATCCGCTCTTCAATCCATGTTTTGGATTCCGCAATTTCTCTGCGAGCATCGTCGAGTGACAGTCGTGTCAGTTTGGGGTGCGTAATGGTGTGTGCTCCGATTTCATGTCGCTGAGACAGGTCTTTTATTTCACCATCTGTGAGTGCCTGCTTCTCATGCGTGGGAGGAGGAGAAACGTAAAACGTTCCTTTGGCACCATACTTCTCAAGTAGTACTGCCAAGCGCATATCATCTGCACGCCCGTCATCCCATGAGGTAGTAAAATCCATAGCCTCAGTTTACGGGTAGATGAGCAGCGGAAACCACTCATTCTTCCCGAATATTCTCCTCAGTCTGTAGACCAAGAACTTAAGCACTCTGTTCCCAGATGCGCTGTATCTCCTAAATGGCTTCATTTCTCCACCAAAACTCAGTTTAAACTTGGTGATGCCAAAAAGCGGATCGGACTCGTCGACCGTTCCACCGCACATATTGTAGGAGGTGTAACCATTCTCAATCGCATCCCTGATAATGGCCCACTGAATGGCATTGCCGGCATACAGATCTCTCCCCTCAAGGGTCAGGACACCACTTCTGTACAGAAGCTGTTTTCCTGAGTAGAGAATGAGTGCACCACCGACAATGCCTTCCCCCTTCTTGGCAAGCCAGAGTTTAATCATCTTGCTCGGCGCAAGTGCATCCCAAAGATGCTCAAGAGACTCAAGCGTATTTAAGTGCGTTGCGTTTAGATGTTTTTTAGACACAAGTGATGCCTGTATTAATCGATACGCAGCAAGATCATTGCGAGTACCTTCAAAGACCGTGACGCCGTTCTTCTCACTCTTACTAATTTGATTCCGCGCCTTCTGCTCTATGCGCTGTGCAAGCATGTCGTCCACACTGGAAAGCAGCTCAACAATCGGCGTCCACTTCGTTGCCATGGTGAAGCCTTCGACATCGGTCATAGCTTCTCCAAATACAGGCGATCCGTAAATAGTCGTCCGTAATGTACGGCGTTTGAACGATTCTGCATATAACGCTTCGATGAGTTTGAGAGCGATACTCTTGTCATCTCCAAGGACAACAGGTCCGCCGCCGTCTCCGCTTTCGCCACTGGTGATAGCCAGAGAAATCGGGCCAATCTTCCACTCAAATGCCTGAAGAATACCAACAGGCTGCCCATCTCTCATCGCAAGCAGGCGAATTGGCTGAACACCCGAAAAAGTGCGCATCGCTTCGCCCCACTCCCATGTTTGATTTACAGGCAATAAGGGTATTGAGTTGCATATTGCACTCCATTGATCTCGGTTGGCATCGGTCGCATTGAGCAGAGTAACCATGGACTACTATCATAAAGTAACTTGCAGCCATAGTGGAAGAAACGTACCGTGAATGTGTGGCAGATATGATTACTCATAATTTACGGGCTTGGGAGAGAGAAAAAGCAGTAAACATGTTTTCAGAAGATGCATTACAAGCACCTGAGCAGGCCATTTTTAACATGCTCCCCCTTGCATCAATGAGCGTACTAGATATCGGCATCGGTGCCGGACGAACAACACACTATCTTGCCTCGCGGTGCAAACACTACATCGGCGTCGATTACTCCGCCCCAATGATAGAAGCAGCAAAACAACAATTTCCATCAATCGCACTTCATGTGGCTGACGCCAGGTCTCTGCCCTTTCAAGAGCACTTTGATTTCATCCTGTTTAGCTTCAACGGCATTGATAACATGCCGCACGAAGACAGAATAACAACACTCAACGAAATAAAAAAATCTCTTAAACCCGGTGGATATTTTGCGTTTTCTTCGCATAATATTTTTGGTGCAAAAAAGCTGTTTCATATTCAATGGAATAGAAAACCGCGACGCATGATTGAAAGCGCAAAGCGTTGGTATAAAACACGAACAAGAAATCCATCTTGGAGCACTATCATTACAAAAGATAATGTAGTCATTAATGAAGGTGCCCACGCACTCAATTTGCAGCAGTACTACATCAAACCTAAAGCTCAAATAGAGCAACTATCGTCCTGCGGTTTTACCAATATTCGTGTACTTGACCTCGAAGGTGCGAAGCTGCAGGACCCCTATACAAGCGAAGACAACTGGATCTATTATCTTTGCACTGGATAAGAGGCGACTTTTATTGGCCTCAAGCCCTTGGAAGGCTATCATGCCCCGCATGAGCACCATATTCATTACAGGCGGAGCAGGATTCATTGGCTCCCACCTAGTACACAGGCTGGCAAAAGAACACAAGGTGACTGTTTTTGATAATTACAGAAAAGATTCTTTGGCGGCACTGGGTTATGACCAAGACCCAAACGTTACTATTGTTAAGGGAGACATTTTAGATGCCACTTTAGTAAAAGAATCCATGAAAGGTGCCGATTACGTGATTCATGCCGCTGCCATTGTCGGTGTCATTGATGTCATGAATCAGCTTAAAACTATGGAGGTAAATATTCTTGGAACACACAACGTACTGGAGGCGGCACATGAACTAGGTGTTTCAGAACGTGTCATTGTATTTTCATCTTCTGAAATATTCGGAAAGATGGCTTACAAGGTAACCGAGGAGGATTCGGTACGATCAGGACCACCGTGGGAAGCGCGTTGGGGATACTCCGTTTCAAAAATAGCATGTGAACATTTTGCTGCCGGATTCCATCGGGCACACAACATGCCTGTTACCTGCGTACGACCGTTCAATGTATACGGACCGGGCCAAACCATGGGAGGAGCAATGAAAATGTTCATCACCAAAGCATTGCAAAACGAAGACATCAGTATTCACGGAGATGGCAGTCCCATTCGATCGTGGTGTTATGTTGATGATTTTTGTAATGCAATTGAACGATGCATGAAAGATCCGAACGCAATAGGAGAAAGCTTTAATATTGGAAACTCCAAAACTGCAATTACCGTACTTGGTCTGGCAGAGCTGGTGATCGAATTACTCAATTCACAGTCGAGTATTTTGCACGGGGAACCACTCTTACAAGAAATCCACCTACGTATACCCGATGTATCAAAAGCAAAGACACTTCTAGGATGGGAAGCAATGACCGATTTAAAAACCGGAATACAGAAAACTGCAGAGTCTGTAAAAAAAGAACTTTCCCTGTAATATGAATACCTCTGAACTTGCGATCAACGGTGGAACACCCGTCCGCACGGAGCTGCTTCCTTACAGTAGACCGCTTGTCGAAGATGAAGATAAGAAAGCAGTCCAAGAAGTACTGTCGTCGGGTTGGCTGACGACGGGACCCAAAGTGGAAGAGTTTGAAAAAGCTTTTGCTTCGTTTGTAGGTACCGAGTATGCCGTAGCAGTAAACAGCGGCACTGCCGCACTCCACGCAACCATGTCTGCACTTGGCATTACTAAAGGAGACGACGTGATTGTCCCGACCATGACCTTTGCCGCAACCGCTAACGCCGTTGTGTACCAAGGTGGAACACCGGTGTTTGTGGACAGCGACGCAGGGACACTACTCATTGATCCTACAAAAGTAGAAGAGGCAATTACAGACAAAACGAAAGCAATCATTGCCGTTGATTACGCGGGACAGCCGTGCGACTACGACGCACTGCAGGCAATTGCGAAGAAGCACCAGGTCAAACTAATCGCCGATGCCTGTCACGCACTCGGCGCAACCGACGGCGGACGAACCGTTGGCTCACTTGCGGACATAAGCACATTCAGTTTTCACGCCGTCAAGCCGCTTGCGACCGGAGAAGGTGGAATGATTACAACAAACGACAAGCACCTCGCAGACCATATGAAGCAGTTCCGTAACCACGGTATAAACTCCGACCACCACGAACGTCACAAAACAGGATCATGGTTTTACAGGATGGACTTCCTCGGATTTAACTACCGTCTGCCCGACATTCTCTGCGCACTCGGTGTAGAGCAGCTCAAGCACGTACCCAACTGGACTGCGCGCAGACAGGAGATTGCCGAACTCTACGACAAATCTTTTGCCGAAATCGACGGCGTGACACCACTTGGAAAGAGACCAGGAGCAACCCATGCCTACCACCTGTACGTTGTAAATGTTGATGGACTTAGCGCTTCTCGAACCGACATATTTGATGCGCTGAGAGCCGAGGGGATTGGAGCAAATGTACACTATATTCCTGTCCACCTTCACCCATTCTATCAAGAGCACTTTGGAACAAAAGAACACCAATTCCCAAATGCTGAGAATGCATACGAGCACATTCTCTCATTGCCTATATTTGCAGATATGACGAATGAAGACACTGCAGACACCGTAAAAGCTGTAGAGAAAGTTTGTGCGGCTTACCGCTGATCTTGTAGAGTATCGACATGATTAAAGCGCATTTTGACTATAAAATCCTCATATGCGGAACCGGCTCTATCGGTAAAAGGCACACCCGTAATCTCCGCACGCTGGGTATCCAACACCTCGCCGTATTTGACCCTAATGAGCAGCAACGAAAGGAGATCGCCGCCGAAATCGACTGCGATGATTGTGGGGACTACGAAGAGGCGCTCAGCACGATGAAACCCGATATCGTCTTCGTATGTTCGCCTACAAAGTACCATGTCACACAGGCAATGGCTGCAGCAAAAGCGGGAGCCCATCTGTTCATTGAAAAACCACTCAACCACACCATGGACGGCATCAGCGAACTGCAGAAAGAAGTGCAGAACAGAAACCTCACCTGCATGGTCGGCTGTAACATGCGTTTCCACCATGGCCCTTCGACCGTCAAACGTCTGCTGAATGAAGGTGTAATCGGTGCACCGAAGCGTTCAGAAATTGCAGTTGCATTCAATTTCACCGGACGACCGGACTTTGAAAACAAGGTGGAAAACTACAGCAAGAGCTACAACGCCGACCCCGAACAGGGTGGTGCAACCCGCGAGTGCGTGCACGAAATCGACTTGGCACTGTGGTACTTCGGTTCGGGCGTGCTCTCGAGTGCAGAGATTGAAATGGCCTCACGCATTCAGTTGCCCGACGTTGATGGGACTGCAGATCTCGTACTCCAGCATGAAAACGGTGCCGTAAGTAACGTGCACCTGAGCTTTATGGATCCGGAGTACAAGCGCTACTGCAAGATTGAAGGAGCGGAAGGATCAATTGCATGGAGTATCAGCGACAACGTCGTGAAAGTATATGATGCAGCGCAGAACGAAGTTGCGTCCTATCCTCAGCCCGACGGATACGAATTTGCCCTCGCCTACATCGCACAGACAGAACACTTCCTAGACTGCGTTGCACACGGAACAAAGCCTATGGGAAGTCTCGATGATGCCATTCGTGCACTAAAGATTGCACTCGACGCGTTGGAAAACGCCAAGATCAAAGAAGTAAGTGGTGTGACTACGTAACCCCCGATCATGAACAATGTCCTCTTTCGTGCAGACGGCAACGCGACCATTGCCACAGGGCACGTGATGCGCTGCTTAACCATTGCCGAAGCAGTGCACGAGAGAGGTGGCAATGCGTTCTTTGTATGTGCCGAACTGACGCCGTCGCTTCGGAGTAAAATACAGGATGCCGGCTGCGAACTCTGCGAACTCTCCTGTGCACCCTGCTCACAGAAAGATGCGGAAAAAACTGTAGAGGAAGCAAAACGCGTGAATGCTCAGTGGATTGTCACTGATGGCTACGGTTTCGACGGTGCATACCAGGACATCGTGAAAAGTGGAGGAAGCCAGTTGATGGTCATTGATGACTACGGGCACGCAGACCACTACTGTGCAGATATTGTCTTTAACCAGAACATCTCGGCAGACGAAGCGTTCTATAGAAACAGGAAATCGGAAACCATGTTACTGCTTGGGCCAAAGTACGCGCTCATCCGGCGCGAATTCCGGCGCTGCAACTGGACACGGGTAATTCCTGACCACGCTGCGCACGTGCTCGCTACCGTCGGCGGATCAGACCCGGAAAATATTTCAACCAAGATCATGCATGCGCTCGCATCATTGGCTATAGATAAACGAATTATTGCAGGCGGAAGTAGTCCATTTATTGACGAACAGAAGGCGCTAGCAACAACACTGAATCAGACGGAAGTTGTCGTTGATGCATTAGGCATGGCAGAGCACATGGCATGGGCGGACATCGCCATTGGTGCCGGAGGATCAACGACACTAGAAATGGCGTACATGGGCATTCCGTTCATGACGATGATTTTTGCTATGAACCAGGAGAAGGGATCACAGGCACTTGATCACGCTGGCGTCAGCATGCACCTTGGCTGGGCGAAAGACATCGATGGACAAACTCTGCGTGACGCCGTACAAGAACTGGCGGAGAACAAAGAGAAACGGGAAGCCATGTCAGCTGCCGGACGTGCGCTCGTTGACGGTGACGGCGTGGACCGCGTCGTCATGCATCTGCTTGGAAGCCGAATCCGCCTGCGCCGCGTACATGAAGAGGATATGCAGATGCTTTTTAAATGGGCGAATGACCCCGTTATTCGCTCCAGCGCCTTTTCGACCAATCAAATCACATGGGAAGACCATGCCGCCTGGTTTGCAAAAAAACTGCATGACCCCAAATGCACAATCCTCATCGCTTTTGATACAGAGGATACTCCTATCGGTCAGATCCGCTTTGATGAAGTAGCAGAGCATACGGCAGACATCGACGTACACCTTGCACCAGATCAGCGAGGTAAAGGGTACGGACCGGAGCTTATCCGCGAAGGCGTGCAGACACTGCACCGTAGCGGCACGCACACGTTCAATGCCTACATCAAAGAAGAGAATGCGGCATCCATGCAGGCATTCACCAAGGCAGGATTTACCGATAACAGACTGACAAACGTACGAGGAAACCCTGCACGTCATTTCTTCCGGACCGCATGAACGAAAGCTATGTTGTTATTGGCTGCAAATCTTGGAATAGAGATGTGTTTGATACGATACTGTCATCTCTACCCGGCACGTGGTACTACATTGGAGTAAAAGAAGAACTGACACTCGCTGCACTGACGGAGATAGATCCCCGGTACGTCTTCTTCCTCCACTGGTCCTGGATTGTTCCCGAAGAGATTATCGAACGGTTCACCTGTATAAATTTTCACATGACCGATCTACCGTACGGGCGCGGTGGCAGCCCATTGCAAAACCTGATTGAGCGGGGACACACCGAAACCGTACTGACCGCCCACCGCATGACGGACGAATTAGATGCGGGTCCGGTCTACGACAAGAAGCCGATGTCCCTTGAGGGAACTGCCGATGAAATCTTCCGACGATCGAGCATGCTTGCGACTGAGATGATCAAAGATTGTATTGCTACGAAACCGAACCCTGTACCTCAACAAGGTGAAGTCGTGGTATTTCAGAGAAGAAAGCCTGAGCAGAGCAGATTACCAAAAATTGACAATGTAGAAAAAATATACGATTATATTCGCATGTTAGATGGTGAAGGATATCCGCCGGCATACATTGAAGTCGATGGCTGGCGCTATGAATTTACAAATGCGAGCCGTGATGGTGACAGTGTGCATGCAGAGGTGACGATCCGTCGTTCCCCTGAAGTTTCATGAAGTCCGTTCTCGTTGTCGCCGCTCATCCAGATGATGAGGTACTTGGCTGCGGAGGTACCATGGCCCGCCTTGCAGCTGAAGGGCAAGCAGTACACGTGCTGATTCTCGGTGAAGGCATCACCTCACGCTATGCAGACCGCGCTGACGCGCCGAAGGAAGATTTGGAAGCACTGCGTTCTCATGCTCAAAACGCAGCAGGCGTTCTGGGTGTGAAAAGCGTTGCATTCGGGGGACTGCCGGACAACCGGTTTGATACTGTGGCTCTTCTCGACATCGTAAAGATTGTGGAAGAGCAAATTCAGATGCACAAACCCCAAACAATCTACTCGCAGCATGGCGGGGATCTGAACATCGATCACGAGCGAACATTCCGAGCAGTGCTCACTGCCGCAAGGCCAATGGAAGGATCTTGTGTTCGCCAGGTACTCTCATACTACGTCGGATCATCATCCGAATGGTCATTTGCACAGTTTGACCCCGTGTTCCGGCCGACAGTCTTTACGGACATCGGCGCGACACTGGAAAAGAAACTGAAAGCAATGCAGCAGTACGAAGGTGAGTCGCGATCATTCCCACATCCTCGTAGCCCTGAAGCACTGCGTGCGCAGGCACAATATTTCGGTACGATGGCAGGTCTTTCTGCCGCCGAAGCTTTCAACGTTATCTACAACATCCAATGAACACGAAGAGAGTAGTGATTATTAACAGCCGCAGTATTGGCCCAGGGCATCCAACCTACATCATCGCAGAAATGTCCGGGAACCATAATCAGCACTACGAAAGGGCGGTGGAAATTATTCACGCTATGCATAATGCCGGAGCGGATGCAGTAAAACTGCAAACCTATACACCCGACACCATGACAATGAACTGTAACCGAGAAGAGTTTGTAATTGGAGGGGGAACTATTTGGGATGGAAAAACCCTGTACGAACTCTATGAGGAAGCCAGCACTCCATGGGAGTGGCATCCAAAATTAAAAAAAGTAGCAAATGATCTTGGGATGGATCTCTTCTCAACACCATTTGATCCGACTGCAACAGACTTCTTAGAAGAAATGGATGTTCCTGCGTACAAAATCGCTTCGTTTGAACTAGTTGATATTCCTCTCATCAAGCACGTAGCCTCAAAAGGAAAACCGATCATCATGTCGACCGGCATGGCAACCAAAGAAGAGATTGCCGATGCAGTGCAGGCAGTGAACGATGCAGGGAACGACCAGCTCGTTCTACTAAAATGTACCAGTGCGTATCCGGCACTGCCAAGCGACGCCAACCTCAATACGATGAATGATATGCGTGAATCGTTCGGTGTTCCTGTAGGACTTTCCGACCATACGCTCGGCCACAGTGTTCCGATTGCCGCAACAGTTCTGGGAGGCTGCATTATCGAGAAGCACTTTTGCCTCACGCGTGATGAGCCAGGTGTCGACAGTGCCTTCTCACTAGAACCACATGAGTTTAAAGAGATGGTCGATATTGTCCGAGCAACAGAAGCAAACCCAGAAAAGGTAGTGGTAGATGAAGCTGTGCTGGGAGACGTTGTCTACCGCAGCACGAGTGAAACCTCCTGCATTCCGTTTCGTAGATCACTGTTTGTTGTGGAAGACATGCGGCAGGGAGAGAGTTTTACCGAGCAAAACATACGCTCCATTCGCCCGGGTAATGGTCTGCCACCAAAGCACCTCCCCAACATCATCGGAAAAAAGGCTGCCAAAGATATCAGTCGCGGAACTCCTCTTGCTGAGGAGTTGATTACAACTGACTAAGGATAAAGTCGATCAAGCTCCGTGCAGCTTCCTCTGGATCCGCTACATCATGGTCAATAACACAATCCGGAGTTTTTGGCTCTTCGTAGGGCTTCTCATCCGATGCAAGACCCTCGCGCTTCACATGTACCCAGAGCGGATCGCAGATCGCAGAGAGTTCTTTACGCACCTCCTCAAACGGAGCGATGACGGAGACCACCACGAGGAATCCTTTTTGCTGCAGCAGCGCAGCAAGACGAGCAACCCGCAGGTTATGCCTGCGGCGCCCTTCGGGAGAAAGATCTTCTTCAGTGGAAACGGTTTCGCGCATTTCGTCGCCATCCAGTACAACTACTCTGCGCGCCGCAGAAGACCACACGGGAGTGGAACCGTTGAAATGTTTCTCGGCAGCCGTTGCAAGCGTCGATTTACCGGCACCGGTGTTTCCGGTCAGCCAGAAGATCGGGAAGCGTTCTGCCGTGGCCGCACTATCCTGCGCAGACTCATCCGCCTTCCTGTCGACAATCATACCGGCAGCAACGGTTTGATTGGTTGCGTTATCAATAAGGATAAATGATCCCGTTGCACGGTTACGCTCGTAACTATCTGCTGCAATTGGTTCATCGGTTTCAATGGCCGCTCGGCCAATTTCGTTCATAGCAAGTGGCCTGCTCTCCCCTCTACTCACTGTATTAATATCCATGACATATCGTACATGTTTTACCGTAGCAGTTGTAAGTTTTGTCGTGTGCTTCAACAGGTACTGCTTTCCATACGCAAGTGGTTCTTCGTTCAACCACACCACCATCGCATCAAACGCGGTGCGCTGCTCACAGACATTATTCACGGGCATGATCATATCTCCCCTTCCGATATCGATGTTATCTTCAAGGGTCAGCGAAACAGACATCGGCGCAAATGCTCTCTCGACAGAACCTTCGAGTGTATCGATGCTTTTGATCTTAGACATGCGGTGCCCCGGAAAGACCACAACATCATCACCCGGTCGCACGGCGCCAGATGCAATGGTTCCGCAGTATCCGCGGTACTCGGAGTTCGGACGGTTAACGTACTGTACAGGGAAGCGGAAGTCGATTTGGTTTCTATCCGAAGCGATATGTACGGTATTTAACAGGTGAAGCAATGTTCCGCCGTTATACCAAGGCATGTTCTCACTCTTATGCACAACGTTTTCTCCGTGCAATGCAGAGAGAGGCACAAACTGAATATCCGTAACTTGCAAGCGCTCAGCAAAACGCAGAAATTCATCAACAATCTTCTCGTACGTCTCTTCATTGTAATCAACAAGATCCATCTTGTTAATGGCAACAATCATATGACGAATACCTAGAAGCGACGCAATAAATGCATGACGCTTGCTCTGTTCAAGTACACCATTACGCGCATCCATGAGAATAAGTGCTAAGTCCGCATTGGACGCTGCTGTTACCATGTTACGCGTGTACTGCGTATGCCCTGGCGTATCTGCAATAATAAAGGATCTCTCATCTGAGGAGAAAAACCGATAGGCAACATCAATGGTAATTCCCTGTTCGCGCTCTGCTTGAAGACCATCGGTCAAAAGAGCGGGATCGAGCGCACCATGTTGCGTACCATGTTTTTTACTATCTTCCTCAAGTGCGGCAAGCGTATCGCCAGGAAGAACTGCCGCATCTAAAAACAAACGACCGATTAGTGTGCTCTTTCCATCATCAACACTCCCACAGGTAAGAAGTCTTACTAAATCTTGCTCCTCATATTCCTGTAAGAACTGATCAATGGAGCCAGTAACGGAAGATGGTTTTCGCATTAGAAGTATCCTGCTTTCTTTTTCTCTTCCATGGAAGATGGTTGGTCGCTGTCGATAAGTCGATCGCGACGTTCAGAGTCTGTTGAAGAAAGAAGTGCATCAATAATATCAGGAACGCTTGCCGCAGAAGATTCAATCGCGCCAGTCAGTGGATAGCAACCAAGAGTACGAAATCGTACGATGCGCTGCTCAGGCACTTCTCCTTCTTCAAGTGGAAAACGCGCATCATCAACCATAATCCATGTGTTGCCACGACGAACTACTGGCCGCTTTGCTGCAAAGTACAGTGGTACAACAGGGATGTTCTCAAGATGAATGTAGGACCACACATCTATCTCAGTCCAGTTGCTTAATGGAAATACGCGCATACTCTCACCTTTATGAATGCGAGTATTATAAAGATTCCAAAGCTCTGGCCGCTGATTTCGCGGATCCCACTTATGCTTGGTATTGCGAAAGGAAAATACGCGTTCTTTCGCACGAGACTTTTCTTCGTCTCTTCGTGCCCCACCAATAGCTGCATCAAATCCATGCTCAGAGAGTGCGCTGCGCAGTGCCTGTGTTTTCATGATATCTGTATACGCTGCACTACCATGATCGAAAGGATTAATCCCCTGTGCAACACCCTCTGCATTGGTGTACACGAGTAGATCCATACCAAGCTCATCACGAACATACGTATCACGAAATGTAATCATTTCTTTAAACTTATATGTCGTATCAATATGCAAGAGTGGAAACGGTGGCTTACCAGGAGCAAATGCCTTACGCGCAAGATGGAGTAATACTGAAGAATCTTTACCAATGGAATAGAGCATGACAGACTTTTGAAAAGCCGCAGCTACCTCACGGAGGATAAAAATACTTTCTGCTTCCAGCTGCCGAAGATGCGTGAGGTGGTTGCCCTTCACGGCGCAAAGATACCATAAATAGTGCTTTTTACAGCGGAATGCCCTACCATTTCGCTATGGAACTGACTCCAAGGACCCATGTTCTCCATGGCAATATAAACGTGCGAATGCGAGATTCCGTGCTAAAAATGCTCAATGTGAAGCCCGGAGAGACCGTGCTGGATGCCGGCTGCGGACTGGGATACTTTCTCCTGAAACTCAAAGACAGCGGCGCCACCCTCTATGGGATGGATGTGAGCCCGGAGTCTGTTGAATACGTCAAAAAACACATAACAGAGCATGCGACAACCGGTGCAGTAGAACAGATTCCGTACAACGACAACACGTTTGATAACGTGCTGTTTTGTGAGGTAATCGAGCACGTAGAAGATGACGAAGCGGTTCTCAAAGAAATTCGCAGAGTGCTCAAACCCGGTGGGCGCGTGGTGATTACGACACCATCGCTTAAGGGGTTCCGTGCTCACGCAAAGCTCAAGCAACTCGGACACCATCACGGAGGAGAATTCCACTACCGTGACGGATACGTGCCCGAAGAGCTGGAAGAGAAACTCAAGAAGTGCGGCTACCGTGTTGTCGAAACCAGACAGGCCATCTTCTTGCTTTCAGAACTCATCATGGAACTAACCAAAGTCGTCTTCCTCATGAAGCGCAAACGGTTCGAAGCACAGAGTGAACTCCTGGAAGCACAGAACACCTTCCCCTACAAAGTACTGCGAATGATGCTCGCTGTGCTCATTCCGATCTGCCGCCTTGAAGATGCAATCTTCATCCCTCTCTTTAAGAGAGGGCATGCACTGATGATTGCTGCAGAGAAGGTGTAGGAAGCTTCATGTTGAAGAGCTGGTAATCTGCTTCCAGCATAATATCGGCAAGACCTTCCATGTGTGTTGTGGCTTCCCAGCCCAGTTTTTCTTTTGCCTTGCTCGGATCTCCACAAAGTTTGTCCACTTCCGCAGGGCGGTAGTACATCTGTGCAATTTCAACGAGCGGTTTCCCCGTATTGATATCAATGTATTTCTCGTGCATCCCCTCTCCCTCACGTCGAAACGTATACCCACAACGACGTAAACAAAGCTCAAGGAAGTCTCGTACCGATGCCATTTTTCCCGTTGCAAGAACATAGTCTTCCGGTACATCTTGTTGCAACATGCGCCACATACCATCGACATACTCTTTTGTGTATCCCCAGTCACGCTTTGCATCAAGATTACCAAGATACAGACGATCTTGTTTGCCCGCAGCCATAGCCGCAAGCGTGTAGGTAATTTTTCGTGTCACAAAGTTTTTTCCTCGGCGCGGTGACTCATGGTTAAAGAGAATACCATTCACTGCATACATGCCGTAACTTTCACGGTAGTTACGCGTCATGTAAAACGCATATGCCTTGGCGCATGCATATGGACTGCGTGGATAAAATGGCGTTGTTTCTGTTTGCGGAGATTCGAGTACCTTACCGTAGAGCTCAGAAGAGCTTGCCTGGTAGATGCGCGCATCGAGACCTAAGCTGCGAACCGCTTCAAGAAGCCGCGCTGCACCGACACCAGTCACATCACCAGTGTATTCTGGAATATCAAAACTAATGGCAACATGGCTCTGTGCCGCAAGGTTATATATTTCATCGGGATGCACAGCAGCAAGAACACGAATAAGCGAATTGCTATCAGCAAGATCACCATAGTGAAGCTCAGTATGAATACCGAAACCGCGATCATCAGAAAACAAATGGTCAATGCGCTCTCGGTTAAACGTAGACGATCGACGAACCATGCCATGCACTTCGTACCCTTTTTCAAGAAGGAACTCAGCAAGATACGAGCCGTCTTGTCCGTTGATACCAGTGATCAGTGCTTTCTTGGTCATCCAAGCTAGTGTATTAATATTTCTGCTACACGTAAACAAAAAACTTATATACGAAGAAGTTCCAAGCTATCATGGGAACAAGTGCAATAAACTTGGCAGGGCCAACTGCTATGCCAGCAACTTCAACCAATACATACAGTAAACCTGTAACAACACCTGTATTCACCATATCGGTAATAAAGTAGCGTACCAGGTGCCTCAGGAAATCATTTTTCTTTTGGAAGACAACAAACTTATGCATGAGAAACGCAGTGAAGAACCCGAGAATGCCACCTGCAATATTGGCAATGATATACCAAATACCAACGTGTAGGAGTAGGAAATATGCCCCAATATCTACCACTGCTGCTGTGCAACCACTCATAACATATGTTGCAAACGTAGCAAGATGAGGAAAAAGCTGTCGCATGGCGATCAACGTACCATATAATCACCGTATGAAGGAACAGACAATTGAGGCAGGTGGCATTGTATACGCCAAAATATTCCGTGCTGACGAAGATCTGGAAGATGCCGTTCACTTCTTCACAGAGGACGCTGACCCACTGCAAGTCGGTATATTTGAACGAGCTGAAGGGTACGACGTGGTCCCGCACAAACATAATCCACGCGAGCTTTCCCTTGAATACCCCGGAGAATTTCTGTGGATCCAGAGTGGAGAGGTGCAGGTAACCATTTTTGATGATGATTGGACTACTATTGATACCCTAATCGTCAACGGCGGCGAGTGTCTCGTAATAATGAAAGGAGGACATGAAATGAAGATGCTCAAACCCACGAGGCTCCTAGAAGTAAAACAAGGACCGTATATTGGCAGAGAAAACGACAAAACATTCCGCGACACTGTATGATGAGAGTCCCTGTCAATGAACCACTGATCACCGATGCTGCAAAAGCATATGTAACGCAGGCACTCGAAACAGGCTGGATTAGCAGTGCCGGTCCGTTCATCGAGCAATTCGAAGAAGCATACGCGAAGTTTATCGGTGTAAAACATGCCATCTTCGTCACGAGTGGGACGTCCGCATTACACACCAGTCTACGTGCACTTGATATTGGTCCCGGTGATGAAGTTATCGTGCCAGATTTTACGATGATTGCATCGCCGTTTTCTGTCATGTACACAGGTGCAACGCCAGTATTTGTCGACATTGACCCTGAGACCTTAAACATCGATGCTGCGCTTATTGAAAGCAAAATCACCAGTCGTACCAAAGCTATTATGCCGGTGCACATCTACGGACTTCCGTGTGATATGGATCCAATCATGGAGATTGCCGAAAGACACAATCTTGCTGTTGTGGAAGATGCGGCAGAGGTGCATGGGGCAACCTACAAAGGAAAGAAGTGTGGCTCGATTGGCACTATCAATGCGTTCAGTTTTTACGGGAACAAAATTATAACGACGGGAGAAGGAGGTATGGTTACCACTGATGATGATGCACTAGCAGCCCGTGCACGCTGGCTAAAAGATTTAGCACACTCTCCACAAAAACGTTTTAAGCACGATGAGCTTGGATACAACTACCGCCCAACAAATATGCAAGCTGCAATTGGGCTGGGGCAGCTTGAATCGATTGATATGCTCCTTAAAAGAAAGCGTTCCATGGCTGCTCTCTACAACGAGCGGTTGAGCGACATTCAAGGGCTGACACTGCCCGTAACCAAAGACTACTGTGAGAACGTGTACTGGATGTACGCAGTGATGGTAAAAAACGGACGAGATGATCTGTGTAAAACGCTCAAAGAGCGCGGCGTAGACACGCGAGAGTTCTTCCTCCCGTGTCACTCTCAGCCAGCCATCAACATGCAGATGAATGAAGCATTCCCCGTCACCGAAGAGGTTTCTGGCAGAGGATTCTATCTCCCATCAGGGCTTGCTATTACTGATGAACAGATAATCTACGTTTGTGAAACGCTTACCGATGTGATGCATAATGGATAATACAACACGCAACCATATAGGGTGGATAATAACTATTATTGGATCGTTGCTAGCTGCATCGGTTCCCATACTGTTTCTGAAACAGATTACCGGCTCATTTGTCCCGACAATTCTTCCGCAATTGGAAAGCGATCATCTGTACTATCTGACACACGTTCAAAAGGTATTACAGGGGCATGGATCTCTCGGAAACCCCTATATTCTGGAATATCGCGATGCTGCCTTCCCTGGGCTGAGGCTACCCGTGTACCTCTCTGCAATTCCGGGACTGCTTGGCCTATCCATTATTACCACCTACAACGTCAGTGCTGTGCTGTATACCCTGCTGACCGCAGGACTGCTGTTTGTCCTCTGCAAAAAACTGGTCGAGAACACAGTACTTGCTGCTGCCATTGCAGTACTGGGAACGGCATCGGTGCAAAATCTCATTTTACGACCCGCAGTCATGCAAACGGTCTATCCTGCGTTTCTCCTCTTCATCATTGCTCTGCTGCTGGTTACGCAAAAACCTCAAGAAACAAAACACTACGTCTTTCTTGGTGCGACAACTGCGCTGTCCTTCTACGTGTACCCGCACCTATGGATGCAAACATTTACCGCTGTAGGACTGTTTTTCCTTATGATGCTCTGGCAAAGAAATACTGCGGCAATCCGCAACAGTATCATCATGGGTATCGGCATTGTACTACTATGTCTTCCACAGATCATTCAGACAGTAGCCCTCTTTACAGACCCAATGGCATCACTGATCAATTTGCGCAGTGGATTAGTGGAAACGCACCGCGTGCTTCCACTGACACTCATGAACAACAAGTACAGTATTCTCGTTATCGCTGTGCTAATTGTGCTGCGCATCCATCGCAAGTGGTCTCGTGCTGAACTTGTCTTGTTTCTCCTCAGTGCCAGTGTTCTCATCGCGGCAACCAGCAATGTCGTTACAGGGAAATTAATGGACTTCAGTACGCACCCGTGGCGACTGGGTATGGTAGTAAACATTGTCGCCATTGCCGTCATGATGGCTTCACTGAAACAGCGATTATTACACACAGAAAAACTGGCACTTGGCTTCTGTGTACTGATGCTCACGCTCAGTGCGCTTAACCGCATAGCTCCGCGCGCAAATGCATACTCCTACGTCAAACGATATGATGAGATTGTCGAGCAATATGACTATCGCAAAGAATACGAACGTATCTTCGCTGTTCTCAGCGCACACGACATTCATAATAGTGTGATTGCCGCAGATACAACACTGAGTTTTTTGCTTCCACTCTACACGGATAACACGGTACTCTTCGTCGGTCGTGCAAACCTCCATGTTCTCCCGCAAGACGAATTGCTAGAACGATTCCTTACCCAAAATGTGAGCCGAATCGACGAGCAGTTCCTCAGGACACATGTAAATGAATTTGCAGGACTCACCTACAAAGAAGTAGTGATTTACCACAATGCTTTTGCGACAGATGACGAGAAGATTGAAGAGATAGATTTGATTGGAGGGCAAGAGCGCCTCGAGGAAATCTTGGAACAAGCAAAAGATATTGATGAGCACTACGAACAAATGCTAGAGAAGTTCAATGTGCACTATATCATTGAAGACAGCCTATCGGATATTAATGTGCGAGTGCCGCGCTCTGCGAAAGTCCTCTACGAAGATGAGCGATTTACGATTTACAAAATGTGATACCTCTTTCCTCTTTCATCTTTCCGCTTCTAGGTCTGCCTTCAGCATAATATCGATAAGCTCTTTGTACTTAATCTTTGGCTCGTACCCAAAAGCTTTATTGGCTTTTGAGTAATCGCACACAAGCGTGCTTGTTTTCCCGGGGCGCATGAAGCGCTCGTCGGTTCCTACACAGGTTTTCGGGTCGATGCCAACTTGGGCAAATGTCTCATCGAGAAACTGCTGCACAGAGACAGCCTCTCCTGTGCCGATGCAAAAGTCATCTGGTGCATCAAGCTGCATAATATTGTGCGCCGCTTCCATGTACTCCCCTGCAAAACCAAAATCGATCTTCGCTGTTAAGTCACCAAGCAAGAGCTTATCTTGCAAGCCGAGCTTAATGCGGGCAGCAGCTTTAGTAATTTTGCGTGTCACGTAACTATCAGTTCGACGTGGTGATTCATGATTAAAAAAGATCGCGCACGATGCGTGAATCTTATGCACCTGACGGTAATACTTTGTCAGAGACCATGCATACGCTTTTGCACAAGCATACGGGCTCTGCGGATTAAGCGGGGTCTGTTCGTTTTGCGTTTCCGTATCTGTCTGACCAAACATATTACTGGTCAACGGTTGGAAATACTTTATCTTCGGATTTGTCTGGCGAATGATTTCTAAAATACGGCCAGGGGCAGCACCCGTAATGTCCGATGCGTAATCGACAAGGCTGTAGCTCCACCCCGCATGATCTTGATCTGCTTCGTTATAAATTTCATCAGGGTTAGATGCTTTAATAGCTGCATACAATGATGGCGCATCTGCCAAGTCTCCACGGTGGAGTGTAATCTCATCTTGTAGATGATCAATGTTAATTGTGTTTCCAGTTGCTGACCGACGAATAAGGCCGTGCACTTCGTATCCTTTCTCGAGAAGTATCTCAGCAAGATAGGAACCATCTTGGCCTCCAATGCCCATAATGAGTGCTTTTTTACTCATGGAACAATGCGAAATTCAGGAAGCGGTACAATAAACTGTCCTCCACCCTTACGCCACTCCTCTTCGCGTTTATACATTTCATCGAAGAACGCATAGGGAAGTACAAGGAAGTAATCTGGTGCTGCCATGCGCGCCTCCTCTTCGGAGACAATCGGGATACCGGTACCGACGGTTACTTTGCCCCACTTCTCCGGACTACGTTCGGATGCTGCTTCAATCAACGTGTGATCGAGTCCGTAGTACTGCAAAATCGTGTTTCCTTTCGTCGATGCTCCATAGACCCAGACACGTTTGCCACTTGCTACTGCCTGCTTTACGAAATCAACACACTTGCGCTTGTTCTCTTCGATGCGATCGAAGAATGCTTTGTGGACTTCCACAGTATCAATGCCCTCTTCTTCTTTGCGGTACTTCGCAATACGCTCAGTAGCTCCATCAATTGCTGGAGGATTACCACCTTTGAGTCCACAGTAGACACGGTAACTTCCACCATTCACCAGATTGTGTTCAATGTCGATAATCTCAAACCCATTCTCATTCAACATGTACTCGAGCGAATGCAGCGAATAAAACTCCAAATGCTCATGGCAGATGTTCCCGACATCATTGGTATCGAGCTGGTTCTTAAGGCACATGAGCTGCGCAATGAACATGCCGTCATCTGTCATAGCCGCAGCAGCATCGGCAATAAACGCACCAGGGTCTTCCATATCGTAAAACATGCCGATTGCCGTAATTACTTTGGCCTTTTTGCCAACGGCACTGAAGTACGTATCGTAGTTCCAGAAGTCACCGATAAAGTGGTCGATTCCTTTTGCTCCCTCTTCCGCTAGATTGGATGCAGGTTCCACACCAACGGTGATAAGACCCGGAACGTCGTACGTACGAAGCATGGTTCCGTCATTGCTCCCAATATCTAGAGCGATATCACCTTCCTGTAAATCCATACGCTCCTCAATGCTCCTAGTAATATCGCGAAGCGCCTTTTTCATGGTGTCAGTGACACCAGAGCGGTACCAGTAGAATCGCGAATACAGGAGTTCCTGCGGAGCACTGTGGCGAAGTTGTACCAGCTTACAGTGGTCGCACATCACCATTTCTAGTGGCGCTTTCACACCGTCATCTGCCTTCTCTGGAAAATTAGAGATGTAGATGTTGCCGATACTAAAGAGATCGATAAGGTTATCGGATTTACAGACCCGACACTTCGTGATCGATGTTGTCTCAGGAATTGACATAGAAAATGATAATTACGTCTGGCCTGCCCGCCGTAGTCGCTTTAGCGACGAAGGAGGGAACCGTGCTTCATCCTAATCTGAAGCACGCGCAATGCATAGGTAATTGCCAGCTTTAAAAATACACGAATATCGCTGTCGGTCTTACTCTCTCCAGCCTTACGGAGACCATAGCGATAGGGCACTTCAACCATCTTTACATTGTTCAATGTGCAAACGTAGACCCATTCAATGAAGTACTCACCAAACCCCTCTTCCGAGAGCGGACACTTGCGCATGGTCTCTTTCGTTGCTGCTGCAAAACCAGACGTCCAGTCCCAGAAGTGACGACCAAGAACTAGGCGTGTGTACGTGTTAAACACAGTGCTGAGCCACCCCCGAAACCAGTGTCGTGTATCTTGCCCACCAGGAAGGTAACGAGATCCAATCGCTGCATCGTACTCGGGCAACTTCTCTGTCAGCTTGACGATGTCTTCCGGTGGAATACCAAGGTCACAATCGAGCCACACGATAATATCACCGGTAGCTACCTTCGTACCATCAGCAAGCGCAGAAGCAAGACCGCGTTTCTCTGTTCTGCGAATCACTTTGAATCGAGGATCTTCTTCTTTCCCCATCTGCTCTACAAGCTCCCATGTTTTATCTGGACTATCGTCATCAACAATAATAATTTCCTTAAGCGTATCCCCCAGCGTCGCTGCAATACGATGCATTGCTTCTGGAATGTTCTCCCTCTCGTTATAAGAAGGCATCACCACCGAAATACTGGACGGTTGATGTTTGGTCATAGATCGCCAAAGAGGATACCATGGTTTCAGATGAAAAAACGTATAAGTTTATGGCTTTTAAAGCTCATAGGGGTGGGGCTGTTTATTGTTATCCTCTCATATATCGATCGTGAAGCGCTGATCAGCCAATTGCAAAACGCAAACGTTGTTTTGCTTGGAGTATCGTTTCCACTCGTTTTTCTCATCTATTTCTGCAAGACAATGCGCTGGAAGGGGCTAGTAAACGCAGCGGGAATATCCTTGTCACTTGAGCAGCACTGGAAAATCGTAAATATCGGCATCTTTCTAGCCAGTATCTCTCCAGGAAAAATTGGCGAACTCGGAAAGG
Organism: Candidatus Peribacteria bacterium; assembly: GCA_020632295.1. Classification (GTDB taxonomy): domain Bacteria; phylum Patescibacteriota; class Gracilibacteria; order Peribacterales; family Peribacteraceae; genus UBA2170. The sequence continues at coordinate 348,829 of JACKFU010000001.1, read as the reverse complement.
CTGCTTATCTGAAAGTTGCAGGAATGAACGCTGGTGTCGCCCTCGCACTCTCTATACTCGACCGGCTCATGGATGTCGCATTCATTGGACTTATTGCCACTCTGGGTGTTGGAATCTTCTTTGGATGGGAATGGACCGCTCTCCTCGGATTTGGCATGCTCATTGCTACACTTCTTGCCGTTGCTCTTACAAAAAAATTTGAACGTGTAACAAAACATGTACCATGGTCTGCTGCTGTTCCAGCATCACTATGGACCATAGCAGCATGGTTAGTATCATTTCTCTGGATCACCATCCTCGCACGCTCCATCGGCATTGACGTCCCCGTTCATATACTCATTATGGCTTTTACCATTGTGGGCATTCTTGTTCTCCTTCCCATCGCCCCATCGGGGCTCGGAACACGAGATGCTGCTCTCGTCTTTCTGCTTGCGCCATTCGGCGTACCATCAGAACAAGCAGTTGCACTCGCCCTTCTGATGTTTATCAGCATTATCTTAAGCGGCATTTTAGGCGGCTGGTACTTCGTAAAAGGGGTAAGGTAGCACTATGAAAACCTGGACTATTCAGGATGTGGCTGCTCACTGGGATAACTCCCCAGACTACGATGACCAGAACGCGAAGATCGATTCGTACATGCGTCGGTTTCGTGACTCAGAACCCCTCTTTACTATTCCTAAAAATGCACGCGTTCTCGACGTCGATTGCAGAACGGGAAACGGCACAGTGTACTTTAAGAAGAAGTACCCAACAGCTGAGTTCACCTGCATTGCGATGGCACCATCGTTTAAAGAACGTGCGAAAAAAAATCTGAAAACACATACGGTTGATGCACCTGTTACGGTGATGATCGACGTGAAGCAACCGTTTGATAATGAGTCGTTTGACGTCATCCTCACCTACGAAACACTCGAACATGTTCCCTGGCCATCAAAGTACATTGCAGAACTGAGTCGCATGCTCAAAACAGGAGGGACACTGGTGCTCACCACACCAAACGTCCTCTGGGAACCGGTGCACTGGTTGAGCGCTCTGCTAAAACTTGATCATGGAGAAGGCCCACACTGCATGGTGCCACGCAAAGAAATTCTCGCCGCTTTCAATGCAGCAAACCTTACTGTACATATTGAAAAAACATTTGTACTGATTCCAGCAGGACCAAAGTGGCTGCTAAGCTTTGGGTACATTCTTGAAAACATATTTCCTGATTGGCTCCTGAGAATAACTGCCCTTCGGCGCACCTTTATCTGTATAAAATCATGAACGACATCTGGTGGCAACGGCTCAAAGAAGACGTCATCGACCCTGGACTCGAAACAGGAGATGGTACCTGCGTCGGCGTCTCGGAAGGAACACTTGCGTACAAAGAACTTCCTGACGGAGAACTCCAAGTGGTACGTACCGATGATCCGCAGCCAGTTCCGCAAGCAGCCTACGACGGCTGCCCAGGTCGTTCCTGCAATTACCCTGATCTCAGTCAACATGTGTTTGGTACGCTGCCGAAGAACATGCTCAGCGGAGTGGTGCGGCAGGCGTACATTGGACATGCAACCAACGAAGCTATCCGCAGAGCAGGAGCATCGGGCGGGGTAATTACGCAGATACTCATTCATCTTCTTGAAACGAAAAAAATTACGGGTGCAATTTGTTTACGAATGGGCGTTGATGTTCCATGGAAAGCGCGACCAGTAATTGCACGAACCAAAGAGGAAATTCTTGCCTGTGCACAAAGCATCTACAGTCTCACACCAGTAAACACCATTCTATCGGAAATAAAAGAAGGCGATGGTCCACTAGCATACGTGGGACTTCCGGACCAAGTTGCCGGTATTCGGAAACTCCAGATGCTCAACCATCCATCGGTGAAAAATATCAAATACATTCTTGGTCCCTACACCGGAACACAGATGACGTTTGAAGCGATCCGCAGTTTCTTACGCAGTAGCGGTGTGCGATCGGAAGAAGAGATTGCGAGGCTGCAGTACCGTGCTGGAGAGTGGCCAGGACATTTGCAAATAGATTTGAAGAGCGGTCGAACGCTCAAGGCAGAAAAGTTTCACTATAACTATCTGATCCCCTTCTTCATTACGAAGGGATGCAGACAACTCTGTGATTTCACAAACGAGCTCACGGACATCTCCGTCGGTGATGCATGGAACCCCCTGCTCGAAAAGAAAGGACAAGGACATTCTGTGATTCTTGCACGCTCCAATGCAGGACAAGAGCTGCTCAGTGAGATGCAGAAAAAAAACATTCTCACGCTTAATTCCATTAAGACAAACGAAGCACTCAACATGCACGGTCACATGCTCGACTTTAAAAAGCGTGGATCGTTTATTCGTAACCGATGGAAGTCTGTACAGCCCGACTACGGATACCGACCTGTATCGATCCCGACATCCCGCGTGGTCGTTGAGTGGATATTGCGACTACTCTTTGGCTTTGGTCATACCCGCATCGCTCGGTGGAGCGTTGAACATCTGCCACTGTCTGTCATCGGTCCGATCTTCAATATGATGCGAAAAAGCTGGAAGGCGATGTCCAAGCCGACCAAAAGAAAAGGCCTAAAGGAGATGAAATTCGTCGAAACTAGGATAAGCTGATTGCTATGATCTCCCTCCTCATCCCCGTCTTCAACGAGAAAGAAGCGATCGAAGAAACAATTGCGCTGGCGCATGATGTCTTTTCGAAGATGGGAGAAGAGTTTGAAATTCTGGTCATTAACGACGGAAGTACTGACGGAACGAATGAGATCCTTGCCGCGCAACACCCAAGCAACGTGCACATCCTCACCCACCCCGTAAACCGGGGATACGGCGCTTCCATGAAGACCGGGCTGCGTAGAGCAAAGGGAGATCTCATCGCCATTACTGATGCAGATGGAACCTACCCCATTGCAGACTTTCCAAAACTACTCAGTAAGATGCAACAAGCGGACGCCGATATGGTCGTAGGTGCCAGAACAAAGAAGGGAGTCCAGATTCCGCTTATTCGCCGTCCTGCAAAATGGGTAATAAACAAACTCGTCAACTGGGTATCGGGCATGAAGATTCCAGACAACAATTCTGGTATGCGTATCTTCAAAAAAGATATGGCACTCGAGTTTATGCATCTCTATCCGCAGGGTTTTTCGTTTACTATCACCATAACACTCGCAGCAATTACATCAGACTACCTAGTCCAGTACGTGCCAATTGATTACTTCAAGCGTAAAGGAACAAGCTCCATGTCTGCGGGCTTTAATGGTATAAAACACTTCCTCTTTTTCCTTGGACTCATCACACGTATTACCACGTACTTTCGTCCACTGCGGTTTTTTGCATGGCCCTCTGCGATACTCATCCTCTCTGGTCTTCTCTACATCATTCACACGCTTCAGGTGGAAGATAACGTCTCCGATGCGGGAATGCTGCTGCTTCTCACCGGTATTCAAATAGGACTTTTTGGACTCCTTGCAGAGGTAGTTGTCAGACAAGGACGAGCAAAAGCTGCGTAAGCTACTCTAAAAAGATTCCCTGGTACTTGTTGCGATCTTCTTCCATCAACTCTTCAGTAATTGCAGCCGATTCCGCCATATACTCCGGATTTTGGCGCGCATAAAACTCTTTAAGTTTAGACAGGTCTCCTGCGGTATACCCCACTGATCCTGTTTCATGTAATGGTGGTTTTTCCATATGGGGTAAATGTACAGAGCAATCATCTATCCTTCCACTCTTTCTTTTTTATTTTATTTTGGGATTAATTCCTTGACGAGAGGTATATGAGGGGTAAAATTCCCCAGCTTCCTCCCAACTGGTTCTTTTGAGGACAAAGGGGAGGCAGATACTGAATTTCCCGCATGCTGAACTTAGGCTTTCGCCCTTAGTCTGTGTGTGGGCGAGAGCTCCTTCACAGCATCGTACATTAGAAACTGAAAATGTATGCCATCTTCCTGTTTTATACAGAAAGCATGGCTTTGAATCCTGTACCTGAGCGTAAGCGAATGGTACGGGACTCCACCAAATTAAGTAATTTAACTAACTTCTCGTTAGTATTCCTTTGACTAGTCCTGTAGTGGCACATCGTGCCTACTACGGGATCAGGTCATATCTCTTTTTGAAGAGTTTGATCCTGGCTCAGAGTGAACGCTAGCGGTGCGCCTAACACATGCAAGTCGAGCGACTCTTCGAGAGGAGCGGCGAACGGCTGCGTAACACGTTGGTACCTACCCCATACTCAGGAATAACACACCGAAAGGTGTGCTAATGCCGGATAGTCCCGCAAGGGTAAAGCTTTCGCGGTATGGGAGGGGCCTGCGGCCTATCAGCTTGTTGGTAAGGTAACGGCTTACCAAGGCTATGACGGGTAGCTGATCTGAGAGGATGATCAGCCAGAATGGGACTGAGACACGGCCCATACTCCTACGGGAGGCAGCAGTGAGGAATCTTCCGCAATGGGGGCAACCCTGACGGAGCGACACCGCGTGAAGGATGACGATCTTTCTGATTGTAAACTTCTGTTCTGAGGGAAGAAATTTTTGACGGTACCTCAGGAGAAAGCACCGGCTAAATCCGTGCCAGCAGCCGCGGTAATACGGATGGTGCAAGCGTTACTCGGAATTACTGGGCGTAAAGCGTCCGCAGGCGTTTCCCCAAGTCTGACATTAAAGTTCGGAGCTCAACTCCGTGATGTGTCGGAAACTAGGGAAATAGAGTCATACAGAGGCAACTGGAATTACGTGTGTAGGGGTAAAATCCGTTGATCCACGTAGGAACGCCAAAAGTGAAAACAGGTTGCTGGGTATGTACTGACGCTCAGGGACGAAAGCGTGGGGAGCGAAGGGGATTAGATACCCCCGTAGTCCACGCCCTAAACGATGTGTGCTCGATGTCGGACTTCAATCGTGTTCGGTGTCCAAGCTAACGCGGTAAGCACACCGCCTGAGTAGTACGGCCGCAAGGCTAAAACTTAAAGGAATAGACGGGGACCCACACAAGCGGTGGAGCATGGGGTTTAATTCGATGATAAGCGGAGCACCTCACCTAGGCTTGACATCCTCCGAATCGACTGGAAACAGTTGAGTGCCGCAAGGAACGGAGTGACAGGTGATGCACGGTCGTCGTCAGCTCGTGCTTTGAAGTGTACTGTTAAGTCAGCAAACGAGCGCAACCCATATCCTATGTTGTTTTTTCATAGGAGACTGCCGCCTCCAAGGCGGAGGAAGGTATGGATGACGTCAGATCTGCGTGTCCCTTATGCCTAGGGCAACACCCGTGCTACAATGGTCGGTACAAAGGGCAGCGAAGGAGCGATCCGGAGCCAATCCCATAAAACCGATCTCAGTTCGGATTGAAGTCTGCAACTCGACTTCATGAAGTTGGAATCGCTAGTAACCGTGAATCAGCTATGTCACGGTGAATATGTTCCTGGGTCTTGTACTCACCGCCCGTCAAGTCATGAAAGGCAGGAGCGCCCGAAGCACCTTTACTGTTTACAGGGGGTACCACGGTGAAACTGCTGATTGGGACTAAGTCGTAACAAGGTATCCGTAGGAGAACCTGCGGATGGAACACTTCCTTACCAGGGAAATTTTTTATCTCTGAAGCGCATGCTCTAGCCGGTAGTAGCTATCATGCGACTAGATTGACCGGAGCTACCAATCCGCCTCGGCGGAGATCCGGAATTCATTTCTAAGTACGATGCTTTGAAGGCGCTTTCGTTGTATAGTGTCATTATGTTCAAAAGGCACCGCGCCAATATCGGCCTCATTGCCATTATTCTCCTCATTGCCGGAGGAGCAGTAGTTATGCTGTCCTCAGGAGCAGGATCAGCTGAGTGGCGAGAAGCGAAGCTCAATATCATGCCGCAATTTCTCCCCACGGAGAAAATGGAGAAGCTCAACGTCCTCAGCACATCATTTTCTGATGATGTCAGTATCGGTTTTGTGCTCGTAAGTGGAGATCAATATGAATTTATTGATGACAACATGGTAAAGGCGTGGGAAGTCGAAGCAGACGTTGTTGAGGAACAGGCAATGCGCAACTTAGAAGCACGCAGCAGAAATCTTGATGTCGAAGTTGCCGAGGCAACAGACCAAGGACCCAATACGAAGTATGTCATCGTAGAGTTGGATGATGGATTTGCCGCAGTGCGACTCTTAAGCCCTGGTGTGCGACGAGCGATTGCTCGTGAACTTGGTGATGAGTATATCGCCGCTATTCCTACCAGAGATTTTCTTATTTTCTGGCATAGACAGTTCCCTCTTTTCGATGCTTTTGGAAAGCAAGTTGAAGCCGAATACAGTCTAGAAGCAGACTATCCGCTTACACCGGCACTGTTCTTTGTTGGTAAAGATGGGATAGAAGAGATGATAAAAAAAGCTGAAAGCTGAGATAAAGATATCTTAGCTCTTAGCTCTTAGCTCTATGGCATTCTGGACTGCGATACGCGCTTCTTCGTTGGCGATAGATTTTGTGATATCTGCAAGAAACCCAACAATGTACATCTGACGTGCAGTTGCATGGTCAACGCCACGTGAGGCAAAGTAGAACAGATCTTCATCTGTCACCTTGCTGACCGTCGCTGAGTGCGATGCTTTCACATCATTGGTTTTAATCTCAAGGCCTGGAATAGCATCGACTTTTGCTGTGCGATCGAGCATGAGAACATCTTCTGTTAAGTATGTATCTGTACCGCTTCCCTTCAGGCCGATATTGATGAGCCCGTTACACACGACGTGCGCGGTGTCCTTCGCAATCCCTCTAAGCACAATGTCTCCCGATCCGTTACTCCCTTCAAATACATTGCTCGCAGAAATACGCTGCTGTTCACTCCCCTGTGCATAGAAGATCCAGTCGATGTCACTACGTGTGTGTGGACCTTCCACACGCGACTCAAGCGTATGTTTTACCGGTGCAAGACTGACGTTTTGCCAACGAATAGTGGCACTGTCAGCGAGTATAGATCGCTGTGTAATTGTTGCCTCGTGTACCTGCAAACAGATAACCGTCAAGGTTGCATGCTTTTTGACATGTGCGACAATATCAACCAATCCAGAAACCATAAGAAAAACAGTCGCAGATGCGCCTTCTTCAGCCTGGATACAAACCTGTTCATCGCAGATATGATGGTGCTGCACCACCTGTGACGTATGTCGAGAAAAACCTATATTCATCAATACATAGTGTGAATCTAAAGAAACGAGAGAAAAACTAATATTTGCATACTAAAAATATAGTTGTATAATACCATACTATGGGACACCAGATGTACATCTCATTTGATGGTCAAGAACCTTATCCACAGGCTCCTGTGGAAAAAAATATCGGTGGCGAATGGCTATTGGTACAGTCGCATAGTGGAAAGAATCTTTTTAGAGAACACGAAAAAAACGTGAAATCTTGTCACGCTGATACGCAACAAAAAGCACGTGCACTATTGCAGAGAATCTCATCAGCATCTCCAGCTGACATAAAACATTCCATGATAGAATTAGGGTTCTTTGAATCAGAAAGCGCAGTAGTGCGCTGGGTGAACATTGGCAATACCGATAGATACATGCGATCCGAAAATGACATTTTGGCATTTATCGACGGATGTCGCGACGCGCTAGCAGAAAAAATCAGCCTGCTTTCAACGGGAGTGGCGAAAACGGGCAGGGAGGCAAATGCCTTACATCGAGAAATGTCCATCATAGACATGAATAATGCGATCAGCCAACAGACCCCTCCATCTCGAGTTCAATCAGTCGATTCATCTCGACAGCATACTCAAGAGGAAGAAGACGAACAATCGGCTCGATAAAACCATTGACGATCATCGCTCTAGCCTGTTCTTCAGGAATACCACGGCTCGTGAGGTAGAAGATATCCTCTTCGCTTAAACGCCCCACGGTCGCTTCGTGAGCGATAGTAACATCGTTATTACGAACGTTGATATCGGGAATAGTATCCGTACGAGACGTTTCATCAAGAAGAAGGGCGTCGCACTCTACACTTGCTGTAGCGTCATGTGCATTGGGTGCAATCTTCAGCATGCCACGGTATACGCTGCACCCTCCATCTTTGGATATAGATTTTGATACAACATTCGACGACGTATGAGGCGCCAAATGCATCACTTTGGCACCGGTATCCTGCCATTGGTCTCCATTGGCAAAGGCAATCGCCATATGGTCACAACGTGCCCCCTCTTGAACGAGCATACTGCATGGATAGAGCATGGTCACCCCAGACCCCATATTGCCACCGATCCATTCCATCGTCGCATCCTTGCGGACAATGGCACGCTTTGTGTTGAGGTTATAGGTATCGCGACTCCAGTTTTCAACAGAGCTATAGCGTACGGTTGCCCCTGCGTTCACAAATACCTCCACGCACCCCGCATGGAGTGCCTGCGTGCCATACTTAGGAGCACTGCACCCTTCAATGTAATGCACCGATGCGCCTGGCTCTGCAATAATGAGTGTATGCTCGAATTGCCCCATGTTCTGCGCATTCATGCGAAAGTACGCCTGCAATGGCTCGGCAACGATCACACCCTTAGGAACATATAAAAATGTTCCACCACTCCAGACAGCTCCATGCAGAGCAGCAAATTTATGGTCCGTGCTTGGTACACATTTCATAAAGTGCTCACGCACAAGCTCTGGGTGCTCACGCACCGCATCATCCATATCTAAAAAAATAACACCAAGCTTCTCCCACTGCTCTTTCAGAGAATGGTAAACAACCTCGCTCTCATACTGTGCACCAACACCAGCAAGTACTTTACGCTCTGCTTCGGGAATACCGAGACGGTCGTACACACGACGAATATCTTCTGGTACTTCATTCCAATCGGATGTTTCCTCTGTTCCCGGTCGTGCGTAGTAGATGATGTCACTGAGATCCAGTGATCGTAAGTCCGGGCCCCAAGTGGGCATCTGCTTCTCATGAAAAATGCGCAGAGATTCCAAGCGATGCTCAAGCAACCACTCCGGTTCATGTTTATCGCTACTTATTTGGCGAACCAACTCCTCAGATACCCCGCGCAACGCTCCCTCTGCATATGGTGCTGGGTTTGCATCATCGAAGACTGATCGATTCAGGCCGGAGAAAATATGGTCTGACATCTGTACCATTCTAGACGGTTTTTTGTGTCATGATAGGCAAACGTATAGGATTATTTCTTGCGTATGGCTGCGGTAACCGTTACAAAGGGAGCATCATTTCTTACCAATACCCCACCATGAGTAAATTCGACGTTCTCTTCGACGGTGGCTGCGGCTGCGGAGATGGCTCCTGCGGCAGCGAAGAAGCCCCTGCAAGCGACGATAGTATGGAAGAACCACAGGAGTAGTAACGTGCCAATGGCACATTACTACAGCAAAAACCTGCTAGAATGCAGGTTTTTTGCTATTGCGCAGCAAGCCAGATCATAGGAAAATTATAGCCTCATTTCTTTCCCCTTCCCTCCATGGAATGCGAAATCTGTGGCAATGAAAGTGACGAGTTGTGCCAGAACTGCGGCGGTGGCTGCTGTTTGCCATGCGAATGCTTCGAAGACGAAGACATAGATGAAGATGAACTGCCCGAGGAGTAGTACATTCAATGAAACCCCTCTTATGAACCAAGGAGAGGGGTTTATTTTGTAAACTAATCAAAACAATAGTATTTTTGACAATAGTATTTTGTGAATGTACATTCAACTACTTTAGTCTTCTACCTCACAAAAACCATGGGACTTAACGCCACTCTCAACCGATTACTTGCAGACCCCGATACGCGCGAACGCGAAGTGCTTGAAGCAGACTTAATTGACGACCAAGACTTTGATCTAGAAGAAGACAATGATCTTGAGGCACACATTGTTGGCATTCACCAGAATACCAACCAACGCCTTATTATTGTAACGCAGGATAAAACGCTGCTTACGCTCAAACGAAACATTGCACGTCTGGGTAAAAAAGAGTGGATTGCACCACTGTCGACACTATCGACTATTATGATTGCCCTCATTACATCAAACTTTAAGAGGGCACTTGGGCTTGGGCCTGCAGAGTGGAGAGCTATCTTTATTGTCTGCGGTATTATCTCCTTTGGTTGGTTCATGGGTGCGATGAAGAGATCTATGTCGTCAAAGAGTTTCCACGAAGTAATTTCCGATATCTGCTTTGAGCTTGGTGCTCGTCCAAAGCCTGTAAGAAAAAGCGTGCGCAAACGCCGAAGCTCGTTCTCTGCAAGTGCAGTAGTTGCAGCGTGCAAAGTAACGAAGCTTCAGCAAAAAAAGCGATAACGGGTTACCAAATCCGGTACGTAATATTGACGCTAACAGATACTTCCTGTTCCCCTGCAGGGACAGGTGGTGCAATAGGCCCACCTCCACCGTACCCTCCAGCCATATCCATAGCTTCTGCGCGCATCATCATTGGGCTACCGACGTACCCACTCTCCTCCCAAAACCCTTGCATGCGTCCTAGGCGAACCCCAAGGTCTCCTGCAAGCTTCTCTGCTTTCATCTTTGCATCCGCAATTGCATCCTCACGAGCTTGAGCTTTAAGCTCTTCAGGATCATCAATAGTAAAACCAACGGAACCTGCTTGGTTTGCACCGGCGCGTACTGCAGCATCGAGAACTGCAGAGATTTTTTCGAGATCACGTACCTTTACCATGAGAGATTGATTTGCTTCAAAGCCCTGGTCGACACGACGACCATCGTTCCAGTCGTACGCAGGATTAAGGGAGAGATACTGCGTTGTAATATCCTTCTCTTCAACACCAGCAGCCTTTACTGCTTCGATAACGCTTGTCATGTTATCGGTTAACATCTTCATAGCACCATCTGCCGTCTTTTGGCGTCCTGTTTGGACACCAAAATTCAGGGTAGCAATATCAGGAACTGCATTCACTGTCCCTTGCCCCTGCACAGAGATAGTGAACTGCGTCATATGACGTGTTTCGACATATTTGCCTACGACGTACATACTACCAGCCACCAGGGCAACAAGGAGCGGGAGCCAGACGGGTGGTTTGAGGTACAGTGCTTTTTCTTCCATAAGTAAGGGGGGGGGAATAACAAGCAGCATTCTACCATACATCTCTTTCATCTTTCATCTTTCCACTTCCCATATCCTTCTTGTTCTAATGTCAAAGCAAATTCTTTTCCACCACTTTCAATAATTTTTCCGTCAACCATTACGTGAACAACGTCTGGATGAATATAGTGAAGAATACGCGCGTAGTGCGTAACGAGCAGACAAGAAAACTCAGGGCTCTTCAATGCATTCACACCATCCGCAACAATTTTAAGAGCATCGACATCGAGCCCAGAATCTGTTTCGTCCATCAAGGCGAGTAAAGGCTGTACGATGTGCATCTGCAACACTTCTGCCTTTTTCTTTTCACCACCAGAGAATCCTTGATTCACAAATCGATCAGCAAATGCCGGATCCATCTGTAGAGCCCTCATGGTCTCATCGAGCAATGCTTTAAATTTAATAGGTGAGGCGACGTTGATCTCTGGATGCCGAGCAGCCATCTGCGCCTTATAGGCTGCAAACAGAAAACTACGCAGCGTGACGCCTGCTATTTCTTTCGGATACTGAAAGGCAAGAAACATGCCAGCTTGTGCGCGTTCATGCGGCTCTTTTCCAAGAAGATTCTCACCCTGAAACGTAACAGATCCAGCGGTCACCTGGTATCCAGGGTGACCCATAAGGGTAGAGACCAGCGTGGATTTTCCAGAGCCATTTGGCCCCATGATGGCATGCGTTTCCCCGGCATTGATGGTGAGATCAACTCCTTTGACAATTTCCGTACCATCAACCGATATGTGGAGATCTGTAATCTGAAGCAAGAAGTTGGAAGGAAGAAGTTAGAAGATAGTGTGTTCTATGATAGACTGTCCTAGCTTCTAACTCCTAGCTACTAACTTCAAATTTTATGCCTAAAGTCACCTTTCACCACGATGGCCAGACCACTGAAGCAGAGGCAAATGATGGCGAGACTCTGCTCCAAATCGCGCTCGATAATAATGTTCCCATGGAGCACGCCTGTGGAGGAAATGGCTTTTGTACGACCTGCAAATGCAGTGTACAGCGTGGTATGGAGCACCTTGGGCAGCGCAATGAAAAAGAGGAAAACATGGGCGTCACAGATGACCCCGAACGACTCGGTTGCCAAGCAGAAGTCCACGGTGACGTTGAGGTGGAAGTCTTAGAAAGTTAATTCAGACAGTTTTTGTTTAACCGCCTCATCATAAGGCTGCAGCCTATGAATGCGCATATACGCACTCTCTGCTTCCTTGAGTAGACCAAGATGTTCGTATGACTGCCCAAGCATCTGCAGAAGTGACACATCACGTGGAAGACGCTCACAGGCAAACTCGAGCAGTGGAACTGCCGCGTCAAAACGTAGAGCAGCCATACATGCCCGCGCAAAAGCAGCGGCACGCTCAGGGTTTTTTGGGTCAAGTTGATATGCATCCTGATACGCCTCACACGACTCCAAAAACTTGCCTTGCTTGTAGCAAGCAAGACCTAAATTCGCATAGAAGCTCACATGCTGATCTTCGAGTAAAATATCTCTGTACAGAGCCTCTGCTTTGACATCTTTATCCATAAGCAGATAGAGCTTTGCAAGTTGTGCTTGAACATCAGTACTTCCCGGTGATGTTGTCAGCGCTTGGATGAGGAGCTTCTCTGCATCACTATAATTTCTTCGAGCACATGCTTTTTCTGCCTCGCGTAATACTGTACGTATTTTCTGTAGCTGTACTGCCGATGCCCGAGGAGTAATCTGTGTTTTATTAATATGCGTTTCACGCAATGAAAGTCCACGTTCCCGTGCCTTTTCTGTGCGTTGCTTTATGCCACGCACAAATTTGCGAATACCCCTATTGCGGAGTGCAATCCGCATACCAAGAATGGCACAAATGCCGAAAAATGAGCCGAAGAGAACAAAAATGTATACCAACGGACAACGAGGCTATCACTTGAAGAGTTCTAATACAAACCGATGGGCGAGAAGTTGTCGATGCGCATTTGTAGACAAATCCCTCGCAAAGCGTTGAAATGCAAACACAAAGGAAGGATGCATATGAACACCCTGTTCCCGCAATGCTAAGCCCAAATGAAGAAGGAAACGTTCTGCCTCCTCCCCTCGTTTAGAGAGTGGCGAGAGAAGAGACATGCGCTGTGTAAGCGAATGAGAACGCCAAAAGGACTGTGCTGCACTGTGTATTGTTCTGTGAAGTCGTAGAAAATCGGGATCGTTTTTTAGGCGCATCACCATACCCGGTGCACCAGAAGCAAGATGGAAAATAAACGCACGATCTTCTTCGGTAATGCCTTCGAGGAGCGGGAGCATCTCTCGTTGCGCAACGCGGGAGAACGGTAGAATGCGTGACCGTGATGTCACGGTTGGAAGCAACGTACCCTGCGACTGCGTCGTTAACACGAACACTAAACCCTGCGGCGGCTCTTCAAGCATTTTCAAAAACGCATTGGCAGCCTCGGCATGCATACGCTCAATGGACGTGATAATACAACAGCGATACGTTCCTATTCCTGTTTCATAGAGTCGCTGCTTCAGTGCTCGAATATCATCGATGCCAATAACATCTGTCTTTGCCTTGTTCTTCTGGCGATGGGCCTGAGGAACATTCGAATGTTGTGCGAGAAAATCCCAATCCTCCTGCACCTCTGCCATCCAGAGTTGGTCGAGAACAAACAGGTCCGGATGCGTTAGCTTTTCAACGGAGTGCCTGACTGATGCCTTCTGATCATCAGATACATCCACAGAGAGAAGGTCGCACGCAAAGCGTAAAGCAAGAGCATGTTTACCGATATGGGCAGGGCCAGAAAAGAGGTACGCATGCGAAACATTCCCGAGATCAATATCGTTTTGCAATTGCTCCTGTTGAAGGAGGTGGCCGATGATAGGCACAAGGCGAGACATGGAGAAAGAGTATAGCAGGTAACAATTAACTATTAACTATTAACAGTTAACTGTTAAGTGTTAATTGCCATTCCCATGGCACTTCTTGTATTTCTTCCCGCTACCACCATGAAACAGATTATTTATCAAAACGTTTAAATATATTAAGTCTATCTCGTAATTGTTGAACAACTGCATCAGAAACTTCTTCACGCTGTAAACGTCGCATTAGAGTCCTCATCCTGCGTATTTCTGATGCATTCCAAGAAGCAAATCCACGTTTCCATAACTCCTGATGCGATAGCACCTGATGTAAGTCCATATCCGTGATCCAATCAAGAAACTGAGGAAAGTCCATTGGTTTTTGAGATGCATAGTATTTTTTCGAATACTCAGACGAGCTTTGTTGCACAGCAAACGCCAACTCTTCCTCCTTAAACTGAACATACAATGCATAAAGAGCATCATGCGATAGAACCTCCTGATGAGGGTAATCAGATTCCATGGCACTTCTTATATTTCTTCCCGCTACCACATGGACACGGATCATTACGGCCTACACTCGAAACCTGACGAGGCTTCGTTCCTGCTGCTTGATGATCTTCTGCGGTCATTACAATCGGATTCACGCTATGTGTTTCCAAGTTCCCTTCAATCGTCTCTTCATTCGTTTGCAAGCTATCAAGCAGTTCATCCGCTTCCTGAAGCATCATCCGTGGAGCAAACTGCTTGAAGTCAGCCTGCATAAGTGTACGAATAATAGTGGATTCAATAGCAGCAAGAAGTTGCTGGAAGCGCCTGAATGCCTGATCTTTGTATTCAATAAGTGGATCCCGCTGCGCAAACCCTGCAAACGCAACCTGTTCACGGAGATGCGACATATCATCTATATGATCCATCCAATGTGTGTCGATACTCTGCAACGTAATGACACGTTCAGCCTGTGAAACGACATGCACATCCTCCTCTTCACACTTTGCCTCGTAAAACGCAACAAGGAAATCACCGAGTTCTTGTTTGGCCGTTTCTCTATCGGGGTACGATGCAAATTTCTCCTGCGTAAACTTCTCCCGGAGCACGGGATGCAGCACGGCAACCGTCTCGCTCATCTCTTTTGTGTCCCACTCCTCTGCATCATCGGTCGATGCATTGCTATCAACAATGGCCATTGCCTCATTACGCAGTGAATGCAATACATCCTCATGCAACGGCCTCACCTCAGCACCCTCTCCTACCTCAGCACCCTCTCCTACCTCAGCTAACCTATCCAAAATCTTCTGCCTCCTCGTGTACATAATCTCCCTGTGCTTATTCATCACATCATCGTACTGCACAACGTGACGACGAATATCGAAATTGCGCCCCTCAACACGCTTCTGTGCACCTTCAATGGAACGAGAAACAATGGCATTTTCGAGCGGCACATCATCGGGGACCTTTAAGCGCTCCATCATGCTCTTGAGGCGATCTCCACCAAAGAGCCGCATGAGATCATCGTCCATCGATACAAAGAACCTGCTTTCTCCAGGGTCCCCCTGACGACCAGATCGACCACGAAGCTGATTATCAATACGACGAGATTCATGGCGTTCTGTACCGAGAATCGCAAGTCCACCAAGGGCTGCTACCCCCGCACCGAGTTTAATGTCTGTTCCACGACCGGCCATATTTGTTGCAATGGTAATGGCTCCTTTCTGCCCAGCTCCAGCAACAATCTCCGCCTCTTTCTCATGCTGTTTTGCATTGAGCACGTTGTGCGGAACGCCTTCTGCTGTAAGCAGTGCACTCAGAGCTTCTGACTTCTCGATAGAGGTTGTACCAATCAGTGCAGGCTGCCCCTTTGTGTGCATCTCGTGCGCCAGCTTCGCTACTGCCCTAAACTTTGCTTCAACCGTACGGTAGATCGCATCGCTCATATCGTTACGAACGACAGGCTTGTTTGTAGGAATAACAATGGTACGTAGTTTGTAGATGCTTTCAAATTCCTCCTCCTCAGTTTTAGCAGTACCGGTCATACCCGCAAGCTTTGCAAACAAACGGAAGTAGTTTTGGAACGTAATCGTTGCCAGTGTCTTACTTTCGCGCTGAACCTCTACCCCTTCCTTTGCCTCAATCGCCTGATGCAGACCATGACTGTAGCGACGACCAGGCATGAGACGACCGGTGAACTCATCAACAATAATAATCTCACCATCTTTGACAACATAATCAGTGTCTCGTGCATACATGGCATGGGCACGCAATGCTTGTTCGATGTGGTGCACTTCTTCAAACCCCTTCTCGGTGTAGATGTTATCAACATGAAGTAGCTCTTCCATCTTCTTAATTCCTTCCTCAGTCAGTACTGCTGTTTTTTGTTTCTCATCTTTGTTGAAATGTTCGTTCTCGATGAGCTGACGTACGAGCATGGAATAGGTTCCATACTTCTGCGTCGACTCACCGGCAGGTTGCGAGATAATAAGCGGCGTGCGCGCCTCGTCAATGAGAATAGAGTCGACTTCATCGACAATTGCATAGTTCAGTCCGCGTTGCACTTGGCGATCTTTGCTTACCGCCATGTTGTCTCGCAGGTAATCGAACCCAAATTCATTGTTTGTTCCGTAGGTGATGTCACAGTCATACGCAGCTTTGCGTTGCTCATGGTTAAGACCATGCACAATAACACCAACTGTTAGACCCAGGGCTTCGTAGAGACGGCCCATCCACGCCGCATCGCGGCGAGCGAGGTAATCGTTGACGGTCACAACATGCACACCTTTACCGGTCAGCGCGTTTAAGTACACCGGCATGGTACACACAAACGTCTTTCCTTCACCGGTGCGCATTTCTGCAACACTCCCCCGATGGAGGGCTATACCACCAACAAGTTGCACATCGAACGGTGCTTTGATGTTCCACTCAAACTCAAGGTTACCCTCGTTGTACTTCTCGCCAACCAGCAAACTACACGCACGGGCAACGAGGGCAAATGCTTCTGGGAGTAGATCGTCGAGGGACTCGCCCTTCTCAATACGTGCTTTAAACTCCTCCGTCTTATTGGGAAGATCGCCGAGAGTCAGCCTCTGAAATTCAGCACTGTTTTCCCGCTCCCGAATGCTTGGGATAAGAGGACGGATCTTCTTCAGCTCCTTTTCATTCGGATCACCGAGAAGCTTGTTTAAGAAATCGATAAGAGGCATCGGAAAGAGGATAGCAGAAATACCCAAAAAACCATGCGGTTTACCAGAAGAAAACCTTATGAATTCAATGATGTGGATCGCCTGCGCTCATTCGCAATACTCTGCTCCAAGCCCTGAAGGTACTTTTGTGCAGCAGGTGATGCTTCTTCTCTGGCTGTATCTCCCATAAGCACTGCATAGACCTCCTGAGATACGGGGCTGTGTAACGCGGAAACATGAGATTCTTTCCGTCGCCCACATACCTCTTCCCGCCGTTCTGCCGGAATACATGCTACCGGATAGAGCACACTATGATCTTGCGCTGCATGACAGATGTTGCCCATAGGCCTCACTATAGCACTACCACCCCCGCCCATACCAAGGAGTGAGAAGTTTTTTTTCAAATGTTTGAGCTGCTAACAATGCAGGAAGGACATCAGTAACTGGCTTGAGGGGAATGGAATCGCAATGAACAATGTCATGATGCTCCTCAATGAGTTCTCCACACCACCTTTGTAATTCGTCATTCGTCATTCGTAATTCATCAAGAGTAATAAGTGTTGGTTCTTGCCACTTTCCACCGCAAATAAATAGCTGATCTTTCTTTGTGGAATGGAGCCAGTATATTTCAGCTTTTAGCTTTAAGCTTTTAGCTCTCTCTCGATAGAGATCGGAAAGATGAACTCCTGCACTTGGTATCCCGAGTTGATCTGCAAGAACATTGACATACGTCACCGCAACGCGGAGAGACGTAAACCCCCCGGGCCCTACAATGCAGGCAATATGCGTGAGGTCTTCGTACGTCCATCCCGCTTTCTGTAAAACAGACTCCACCATGGGAATAAGCTCTGCATCGGAGATGCGTGCATGTACTGACTCAAACGCAACAACAGATTCATCTGTGCAACAAGCAATGAGCGCATCGTGGGAGGCAAGGTCGAGGAAGAGGATATGCATAAAAATTGAAGATTGAAGATTGAAGATTGAAGATTATAGTCGCATGCTAGTTATGTTTTCATTTTCCATTGTTCATTTTCCATTTTCAATTTGAAACCGAAGGTTTCTGTCATCATCCCCACCCATAACCGTCCCGAAACACTCGGCGAGTGCTTGCGCTGCCTTGAGAAACAAACCATTGCCGATGCCATTGAAGTCATCATTATAAACGATGTCCAAGATGACAAGGAGATTAAGCGGCTTGCCAATTCCTCTTGGCAAATTCCAGTATACTTCGAAACAATTGCACCCTGTCATCAAGGGGTAGCCCGTAACCAGGGGGTGACAAAAGCACAATCGTCCACCGTACTCTTCATCGGTGATGACATATACCTCACACCCAAAGCATGCGAGCTCCACCTCAGAGCACATGAACACGGAAGTACACCTGTTGCTGTCCTCGGCGATATCGACTGGGACCCATCTGTCGGGATGACCAAAGTGATGAAATGGCTGATGACATCTGGTTGGCAATTTGGCTTCAACAAAATAAAACAATTTCGCGATGACTTTATCCCCGAGTCGATGCAGCACCTATTTTCGTATACCAGCAATATCTCCGTTCCAACCGAGGTAGCCGCGCGTCTACCCTTTCGCGAAGACGTAAAGCTCTACGGCTGGGAAGACATGGAGTGGGGCATGCGCCTCCAAAAAAACGGTGTACGCCTGTACTACGAACCTCGAGCAAAAGGACTACACCACCATAGAATTAATCTGCCAGACTCGCTAAAGCGTATGGAAGTTATTGGTGCATCCGCTGCAGTCATGGCAGGCGTCGTTGAGGGCTTCGATCGACTACCAAGAGGGTGGAAGCGCCTTGCCTATAGCGTCCTTGCCATGCTCCCAACGATGGCTGGAAAACACCGAAAGGCATTCCTCCGTGGGATCCGTAAAAAATAATTGACATACCTGAGCGTGAAACTAGGATACACATCCTGTCTCTGCTATTGCTGCTCTTTCAAAACCTTGTCCACTCTAGCGTACCTAAGAAGGCTACCAGACCAGTTGTGCTTTTTTCACTGGGAGGTAGCTATGCGAGTTGTTAGCGAAATCGTCGAAAGACGAGGGAAGAAAACTGTGATGTTACAAGGATTCGACCATGCAATTTTGCGTGTTCTCTACGATCGGAGCATTTCTGATCCGATTGTGCAGAAACCAAAAGGCGTGCTCGTTTCCGACCCCTACACCCTCAGAGTGACATATCGTGTTGTACTCGAATTCGTCGTCGAACGAATCGATCTCCAATACCGATTGGATAAGAAGTCCAAGTGGACGACATTATTTGATCGCAGGAGGAATCGAATCGGAAAACGGAGGCACGGCAATACGATTATGTATCTCCACTACCTCGGCAAAGAGGAGGCAAGAGAAATATGTGCCGAGCTGAGTCGGCAAGAGGCTATTGCAGCTTATCGTCGTCTCGCAAAAGAGAGCTAGTAATCTGTCAGCAGCAGATAGGGCGGTCTCGAAACGTAAAACTTTCGAGACCATTTTTGTAAAACCCTATACAATAGGATCCATGTTCAGAAGAATGGACCTTCTTCTCTTCGGCGTCGTTTCCGTGCTCGTGCTCTTTGGCCTCGCTATGATTGCAAGCGTCTCCGTGTTTGAGAGTTATCAAATTACACAGAGGCTCGTTGCCCAAGGCCTCCGCGAAGATACGAGTAACTCCTTTTATTTGCTCCGCAGTTTCACCCATATCGTTGTTGGATTCGGAGGAATGTTCCTGACAATAATGATTCCCTACCGCCTCTGGGAGCGTCTCGCTATGCCACTGTTTCTGCTGACGCTCATCTTGCTCATCGCCGTGTTTATGCCCGGCATTAGTGCAAACTACGGAACGGCAAGTAGCTGGCTGCGACTGGGACCGTTCTCTATGCAGCCATCCGAGTTTCTCAAGATGACAATGATCTTTTATCTTGCTCTCTGGCTCCAGAAACGTGAACAGCTCATCGGTACATGGAAAGAAGGGTTTGTACCGTTTGCTCTCCTCCTCTCGCTCTCAACGGCACTCGTTGCACTGCAACCAGATTTAGGATCGTTCCTCGTCTTAAGTTCTATCGCAGTGGTTATGTTCTTTATTGCTGGAGGCAACATCTTCCACGTGATTCTTGGTGGCTCGATGGCAGCCATTATTGGCTTGCCACTCATCCTCCAAAAGCAGTACGTACAAAATAGATTCCGCGCATTCTTAAGTCCGGATGATCCAAGTATCAGTGAGACAATCGGTTTTCAGATTAAGCAGGCACTCATTGCAATTGGATCAGGTGGATTCTTCGGTCTTGGGTATGGAAAGAGTATTCAGAAATTCGGCTACCTCCCCGAGGTGCAAAGTGACACCGTGTTTGCCGCCATGGCAGAGGAGCTTGGGTTTATGCGTCTCATGATTGTGCTTGGTATGTATGTCATCTTTGTCTATCGCGGTTACAAGGTAGCTATGGAAGCACCAGATCGTTTTGGCTTCCTTGTTGCAACAGGAATAACCACCTGGGTTGCAGCCCAAACCCTCTTAAATATTGCTGTTAATCTCTCCCTCTTTCCACTCACCGGTATTACCCTGCCATTTATTAGCTACGGCGGATCATCACTCCTCTCACTCATGATTGCAACAGGTATTTTGCTCAACATTTCGATGTATTCCACACAGGCTATGGCGCTAGAAAGGCGTTCTCCCAAAAGAAAAACACAAAAACAACAGAGGAGAACTACGCATTAATGTGCAAGCTCTGTTCCGCCTCTGCAACAATTTGTTCTAAATCAACTGGTTCAATTGCGCTACCAATTTCATCGTGAAGAGACAGTACCTTATCTAAAACAGTTCGTTTTGCATCTCTCGCAGCATTGCCATTCGGCAACCAGTATTTCATTAAGCGAAATAATTTCTGATGCATGCTGTGAGATAGTCTCTGCTGTACCTCTCTTTTTCGACACGCCTCATAAAATCGTACTTTTCTATGTTCAGACAATAATTCAGTAGTTGCTACATCTGATTCCCAATTTCCGGTTCGCAGGAAATGATCTCCGTGCATCCACTCATCGAAATCTGCAACACCATTACGATAATCTTTTTGCCAAGTGTTTCTCGTCATATTTATGATTATTTATCATAAATAATAAAGTGTCAATGACGAATTGACGTTTAATTTTCTGCTTAAAGCAGAAGAAAACGTACAATGAACTATATGCAAACCATCCTCTTTGTCGGCGGTGGCTCCGTTGGGCACATTGCCCCTTCGGTTGCTGTATGGGATGCCTGTAAAACACTACAGCCCGATCTATCTGCGCACTTCATCTGTAGCCCAAGACAGGATGATGCAGCATTCCTCAAAAAAAATACGCTACCATTCACCGTCCTCAATGCGCCGCGAGCTTCCCTTCTATTCCCAGTACAATTTGTAAAAGCAGTCCGCAGCGCCAAACAAATTCTCGATGCAGTAAAACCAGATATCATCTTCTCAAAAGGTGGCTACGTTAGCCTCCCCATCTGCTTCGAAGCGCATCGACGCAAGATTCCCATCATTCTTCACGAGTCCGATGCGGTAAGCGGCTATGCAAACACGATTGTCAGCAGATGGGCAACACATGTCTGTACAGGGTTTCCCACAGGAAACCCGATCCGAAAAGAAATCACAGAAGGTTCAAAAAAAGAAGCACGGCGCATAACAGGATTCGACGGAAGCAAACCTGTGCTCCTTGTCATGGGAGGAAGCCAGGGTGCAACCAGTATTAATGAAGCGATTATTGCACAACTTGATGATCTTCTGCTTCGCTGTGACATCATTCATATCACTGGTCGTAATAAAGGTAGTTACGTGCCACTGGCACGTAACTACTACGCAACCGAATTTGCCAACGAAGAACTCAAGCACTTCTATGCGCTTGCAGACATTGCACTGAGTAGAGCGGGTGCAGGATCTATCGCAGAGCTCGTGGCAAATGACATACCAAGCATTCTCGTGCCACTGCGTGGTGTAGGACACGACCATCAGTACAAAAATGCTCTTGCTGCAGTAGAGTCGAGCGCATGTATACATCTGGAACAAAAAGAACTGCGTACAAAACTGCTCCCGACGGTACATACACTCAGCACACAAACACATCACAAAAAGCCAGCTGCATCAGATGCGGCTTTACAAATCGCAAAAATCATCGTGCAAACCCTTGATTACTCTCAGCGACATCAGTAGCCTACCTCGGTCTATGAATAGATTACATCTCGTACTCATTCCACTCTTTGCGCTAGCCATCCTGGCAGGATGCAGCGAGGAGCAACCACCAGTCGTGGAAAATAATCCCAATGCAAATGCGGCATTCGACGGTACGATCCTCAAAGGAGAGTACGACGTTGTGCTGCACACAAGTATGGGAGATATTACCCTGGAGCTTGATGCCGATGCAGCCCCAAAGACTGTTACAAACTTTATTGCGCTCGCAAAAATGGGGTACTACGACGACCTCACGTTCCACCGCACCATTCCTGACTTTATGATTCAAGGAGGAGACCCGAATGGAAATGGAACGGGTGGCGACAGTGCATTCGGCAGGAATTTTGAAGATGAAATCAATGCCAATAGCTATAACCTACACAAGAAAAAGTTGAGTGATGTCGTAGAAGGAGAACTTCCACCAGAGCTCAAAGAAGCAACAGTCAAAGACTACCTCACGCTCCAGGGCTACACGTTTAACGATAAACTCAAGTCTCTTCCTATGAAGCGCGGTGCTATCGCCATGGCAAACCGTGGTCCAAACACTAATGGATCACAATTTTTCATCATCCAAAAGAAAGATGGAACCCCCTGGCTCGAAGGAAAGCACACCGTCTTTGGCATGGTAAAAGATGGCATGGACGTAGTTGATGCCATTGCTACGACAGAAACAGGACCAGGAGATGTGCCAGTAGAACCAGTGACGTTTACGGTGGAAATTAGATAAGAGTAAAAATGAGGACTCGCTTCCCCCCCTCCCCTACCGGAATGCTCCACATCGGTGCCCTGCGCACCGCATTGTTTAACTACCTTATTGCAAAGCAAAGTAAGGGAACATTTGTTCTGCGCATTGAAGATACGGACAGGGAACGTGAAGTGCCGGGAGCTGTGGAAGATTTTTTGACGGCAATGGAGTGGGCAGGAATTGACCCGGATGAAGGAGTAATACTGAAAGATGGCGTGCCATCGCAAATCGGTAATCATGGACCGTACATTCAATCACAGCGGTTTGATCTCTATAAAGAGCACGCACAAAAACTTCTGGATGGTGGCTTTGCCTACTACGCCTTTGATACGAAAGAAGAACTCGACCGCATGCGCGAAGAAGAACAAGCTGCTGGAAATCCAGCCCCAAAGTACGATGCCTCTGTTCGCATGCGTATGAAAAACTCTCTCACCATGAATGAAACAGAGTGGAAGAATAAACTGGAGAAGGGTGAGCCATATGTCATTCGCATGAAAATCCCAGAGGGGAATGTTATACGATTTGATGATGCCATCCGTGGCTCAGTAGAGTTTCGCGGCATGGAAGTCGACGATCAAATTCTTATTAAGAGCGATGGCTTCCCGACCTACCACCTCGCAAACGTTGTGGATGATCATCTCATGGAAATTGATATGGTCATTCGTGGAGAGGAATGGCTGAGTTCTACCCCAAAGCACCTCCTTCTCTACGAATATTTCGGATGGACTGCACCACAGTTTGCCCATGTACCACTGCTCCTCAACAAAGGCGGTGGAAAGCTGAGTAAGCGCCAAGGGGACGTCTCTGTTCGTGACTACATCGAGAAAGGCTACTTGCCCGAAGCTGTTGTAAACTTTATCGCGCTACTCGGATGGAACCCAGGATCAACACAGGAAATCTTCTCGCTAGAAGAACTTGTCGACACGTTCTCACTTGAACGCATTCAAAAAGGCGGAGCAGTATTTGACCAAGAGCGTCTCGATTGGTTTCAAGGCCAGTGGATGCGAAAATTCTCTCCAGAAGTATTTGCAGAAAAAATTCGTCCATACGTCTCTGACGTCTATCCAGCTGCTGCTAATGATGCAGACTTTGTTACGCGCGCAGCACTGATTCAAGACCGCATGACCTTCTTCCCCGAAGCACCGCAGATGATGAGTTACTTCTACGAAGAACCAGCCGTCACGATGGACTTGCTTGCGGAGAAGAAGCAAAAACTCACGAAGGAGATGATTCCGGAGATGATTAACTTGCTCATCGAAACACTGGAGCCAGTTGATGACTTCTCCGATGAGAATCTGAAAACCATTCTCTTTGCAGTATGTGATGAGAAAGAACTTGGTAAGGGGCAACTCCTTTGGCCACTGCGTGCAGCCCTCACCGGACTTCCATTTAGCCCTGGTGCCTTTGAAGTAGCAGCCGCCCTCGGAAAGGAAACAACGATGAAACGACTTTATAATGCAAAATAAATAGCATATCATTTGCATGCATAACATATAGCAACGACACAACATCGGAGTTCTCCTTCATTCTTAAGCCAAGTAAACATGGTGTCGGTGTTTTTGCAGTACATGACATAAAAGCTGGTACCTATTTGCAGGTATTTTCGGAAGGCGACGCACAAGTATCTGTCCGCCGAAAAGACAGCATACCTACAGAATTTCTTGGGTTATGTGTACTAAGAGGAGATCTCGTGGAATGTCCAAAATATTTCAATCATATGGAAATAGGATGCTATCTGAACCATGCAAAAAATCCGAATGCCATGCATGACAAAGAATACAGATACTATGCATTACAGGATATTCATGCCGGTGAAGAAATTACTATTGATTACAATACATTAGAAGAACCCGAGGAGGATAAAGAGAGCTATTACAAAGAATAGTCAGTGTGATACACTCGCCGTCATGGACGCCAAACTCAAAACCGACCAAGGTCGCGCAATCGTCGAAGGAAAAACCGCCGTACCGTTTAAAACATTCGTGGGACTCGTACTACAGCGCAAGGTACTAAGCCTATTTAAAGACTGGGGCAAAGAACCTGTTATTATCGACTCAGAACTCCTGACGGATCTTGCTTCCGCACCACAGGATAACCAAGAAAACGTCGATCATATTATTCTCGTTACTCTGGGCGTTGGTGTGATGTTTGGCGTATTTGTCATGGCTACGCTACAGATTGCACTCGCTCCATTTGGCATAGGGCTCAGCTCAAGTCATCTCCTTGCTATTGCAGGAACTATCTTCGGGCTTGCACTTATTACATGGCTCCTCAGTAACGTACGTAAAAAAAGCAAAGGGCACCGATTGACAGATACCATGGAAAAAATCGCCAATATGGTGGGAAAATAAACGAGGAGTTAGGGGTTAGGAGTTAGGAATTAGAATATAATTTATGTATGAAAATACAGGAGAATGTTTCTTTAAAAGGCAAAACAACAATGCGTATTGGTGGTTCGGCTAAATACTACGCAGAGCTTTCTTCGAAAGAAGATGTTGAGCGTGCAGTAGAATTTGCACAGCAGAAAAACGTACCTCTCATTCCCCTTGGCGGAGGAAGTAACACGATTTTT
Organism: Candidatus Peribacteria bacterium; assembly: GCA_020632295.1. Classification (GTDB taxonomy): domain Bacteria; phylum Patescibacteriota; class Gracilibacteria; order Peribacterales; family Peribacteraceae; genus UBA2170. The sequence goes on along the minus strand of JACKFU010000001.1, from coordinate 323,258 downwards.
GCCAACGGAGAAATCAATGCACTTGTCGTTCGCATAACGGCATCCGATGTACGAATCACGAATCACGAATCACTCACCGTCGAAGCTGGCAAAAATCTCCCGATGCTCATCAATGAACTCGCAAAGCAGGGGCTGGATCTCTCACCACTTACTGGCATTCTCGGAACCGTCGGAGGTGCAGTGTTTGGCAATGCAGGCCAAGGACCCAACGGTATCTGGATTGATAGCTATATCGAGAGTGTTGAAGTATTTACCGATAGTGAATGGAAAGTATATAACAATGACGAATGTGATTTCAGTTATCGAGAAAGTGTTTTTAAAAATCTGCAAAAAGCTCCTCCAATCATCTGGTCCGTAACCCTCGCCATTCCCAAAAGAGATCCTACAGAGATTGAAGCAGAAATAAAGCGACTTCTCCAACAGAGAATTGAGACGCAGCCACACGTCAAAACTGCAGGATCCTGCTTTAAGGCAGCGGGCGGAACACCGGCATGGCAACTGATTGATAACGCAGGACTGCGGGAGACCGCACACGGTGGCGTGCATATCAGTGAGAAACACGCAAACTTTCTCATCAACGATGGTGAAGGCACATTTGATGATGCTGTACAGGTGGTAAAAACCATTGAAGATGGTATCCCCGAAGGACTGGAAGTCGAGATGCGATTTATAAAAGAAGACGGAACATTGCAATTTTAAGTAGAGGCGCACCATCGGTACGCCTCTACTGAACAAAAAACCTATTTAAAATGGCAGATCCTCCGCCTTCACTTCTGAAGTGTAATTCACCTCTGGAATGGCAGGCACTGCCTGAGCATCGACAGATTCAGATGTATCTTGCGTAGAAACGTCGCGACGTGGCGCTTCTGCAGAACGATGAACCGCATCGATTGCTTCGGAGTTTGCAATACCAAGAAGGTGCACACTATCAGCGATAATCTCCGTTGTGGTGCGCTTGGAACCCTCTTTCGTTTCCCAGCTCCTTGTCTGTACACGACCAGAAACGTGAACACGGTTTCCCTTGCGGACAACGCGAGAGACTTCATCGGCGAGTGCACCCCAAACAACAATATTGTGGAACTCCGTACGATCACGATCTTCTCCGGTTGCCTTATCTTTCCAACGCTCATTGGTGGCAACACCCAAAGTAAGCACCTGCTGACCATTTGTTGTGGTGCGCATTTCTGGGTCACGGGTAACATTACCAATAACTTCTGCTGTATTTACGGTGTTACAGACACTGGGCGCACCTTCTGGGGCACTCATCTGTCCGTCTTTGGGATCGAGCAGAATAAGATCCAGTGCAATCACTTTTGTTTTACTACGCTTTTCACCACTCTGCTGGTCTTCCCAGCTTTCTGTTTGGAGTCGTCCCGCAACAAATAGCTGCGAACCGGGTTTAACATACTGCCCTGCAACGTCTGCCATAGGGCCCCAAAGCGTTACGGTGTGGAATCCTTTGCCTTTGAGGAGCTCGCCAGATTCAGACTTAAATGAATACGGAACAACCAAGTTTAAATCCGTCACGCTTGCTCCGCTTGGAGTCTGACGAACCTCTACAGGTTGTGTTTGATAGCCGATGATGTGAACGCGATTGAGTGAGAACATCTCTTTGGGGGGAATAGAAGTAAAGGAGGTCTCGTGTGAACAGTTGTACACCTGTAAAAACCATGTTGCAAAAATTTATGATTGCACAAAGTATAAAAAAATTTTGTTATAGTAAATTCCTAACTCCTAATTCCTAACTCCTAACTGCTAATGTAGTACTATTACTCCCAACGTATCTTCTCAAGTTGGGCTTTCTCAAAGCAGAAATTCACTGGCACCGAATGTGTATATGCCTCATGTGCATAACTGCACTAATGCTGTGCGCTACACCAGCGCTTGCCTATACCATCCCAACATCAAATCCGCGTAGCTGGAATGAGATTAAGCAAGTAATTACCGAAGGAGCAAACAGCGATGCTGAAGTAAACATTCATAGAAACCTCGAAGAGGCCATGTGTGGCGGATTCGATTTTACTATCAACGTCAACGGCGTGTACGGGCAACCAGAACAAAATGTTGCAGGACTGATTTCAAAGGTAACCGGCGTTCCTGGACGAGACACAGGTAGTGCCTATGGCAATATGTTTTCCGGATTAGGCGAGCGACGTGATGCAGGGGGCAATGCACCTGATATTGTATTTAATGGATCGCGCAGAGTAGAAACAGATACCTATAGTGGATTTGATTATCCACAAGAAGCAACAACATGTGGCTTTACGACAGTCTGTCGACCACGTGAGCACCCGGACCAAAGATTGCCACCACCAGACCCCACATTTGACGACCGAGATAGTCCCGGATTTTTCTGTGATCACGCATGCCAAAGGCCAGTCGATGGCCCACTTCCTGCAGGAAAGCCTTTCGGATGGAACCCAAACGATTCAACAACAATCTCCTGTGACGACCAGCAACCCTATCCCCCACAAGAAGACAAGATAAAATACGCATGCGGCGGACTGGATATGAAGGGGCCAGGAGAGGACCTCTGTGGAGAGATAACAACAAACGGACCAAAAGGAGGTCTCTGTCAGGACTTAAACAGCTGGGTCTACATTCTCTGGAGCAAAGTCGTCCATGTCTGCTATGAGAAAGTTGACCTCCCCGATGTAGATGGCAACCTTATCAGTACATGTATTCCACAGCCGATCATCCGTAACGAAAAAGGGCCCTGCGGATTTCCGGGTGAAATGAACGCACTTAAACGCAATAGCGAACTCTGTAAAGATCACTTTGAACCATCCGTTGTCAATGAATGCTGCAGTGATGATAGCTACGGTACGGCTTCTCTGCAGAAGACCGAAGGAACAGATGATGAGGGAAATACGATCATCACGGGCTGTGATATCAATATCGCATTCGATACAGAGCGTATTGGTACAAGCTGTAAAACGTGCGAAGGATACGACTGCAGATTATATCCAGAAACAAACAGTGTCATTGTTCCTGATATTTGGCTTTCACCCCATCCCAAAGATGTCGTCGGGCAGTGCCAAGTTGTTGCAGAAGATTGTGAAGCTGTATTGCCATCAGGAATCGACGGTGTCACCCATGGCGCATGGCCAGATCTCCCATCGGATAGCTTTGAGTACGTCGAACAGGAACGGGAGTACATTTCGTATTTCCGTGCATACACCGATGCAACATACGAACGTGCAGCACTTGATACCTACGTAGAAAACGATGACCACAAAAAGGAAGGCATCCCCGTTGCCTGCTACGACATGTACGATATGGCACCAGAAGACGCAAGGCGTCAGGAAATCGAAAACAAGGAGAAGCGCTGTGTCATCGCCGCATACTACGATGCAGATGATGGTGACGGAGACCCCATCAACTTTCGGCAGATGAAAGAAACACAGAAAGGCAAAGCAGCCTATAATCCCAATGTTAGCGACGACCCGTTTGGTGACGGGCAGAGATCGTTCGATGAAGAGGAAGATATCTGGTGGCCAGGAATAAGCAGTGCATTCTCTATGCTGAATGAAACGGTAGTAAAGCAACAGTTTGATAACGACTTGTCATTCGTCTTGCTCGCGCTCGATAGTGCAAAGCAACGAACAACTGTACAACTGGATAAAAACCGGAAACTCAGCAGCGGCGCAGTGCTGCGCACATTTGATGACACCATTACCATCGAAGAAGATACAACGAAGGAGAGGCGCACTATGGTGGAATGGTGGCACCAAATAGAAACCGAGATGCATAAAAGCTTTACACCTCCAACAGTCCGCATGCTTCTGCCAACAACATGGAGTATTGATATCAATCCTCTCGATCCCATCTATACACCGCCGCTTTCGCCAAGCTCTGAGGAACAGTCACCAGATATTCGCAGTGAAACTATTGAGGTACAGGTGCAAGCAGGTGAAGATTTACTCGGGGACATCGCTGCGTTTATGGAACGTAATCTTCTGCTGCACATCGAAGAGGAGCCTATTCCCGTTGTTGTACCAATGGCAAACCCAACGGAGTTACGCGCTTGGGCACAAGGATGGGAAACCTGGGCACAGAAACAAGAGGAGACAGGTGGACCCGGCGCTGACAAAGCACGAAAAGTTGCCGCGCAACTCCTCCATTTTGCTGACCAGGCAGATAATGTACGTTCTCTCAGAGGAGAACTCGCAAAGTACGCAAGTGCGCTCCTCTTTGAACAGCGCAAGATTCAAACACACATTGCCTCGTGGCTGACAGAAAACATGGATGCCTACCAAGATTACCTTGAACTCGATTATGGGATTCAACGATTGAAAGCGATATACGAACAGGTGCAGAGCGAGTACCGAGACATCGATGAAAACAAAGGATTCCCCTGGTGCAGCAATGCGCGATTTACAACACCAATCTACTCACTCCTGGACCCATGGCTACCGGGTAGAGGGTACGATGGAGATGTAACAGGAGGCTTTGGCTACTGTCTTAACGGAGGCGATTGCACAGAAATCTTCGCACAGTACAACGAATGTCTGGATTTTGCTGCCAAGCAGCAAGAGAACCCCGCTATCTGCGACGCATACTTCCCGCAGCCCCCCTATCTTCCACACGTTCCTCCGACCAAACGTGACCCCGATATCGTCATCGACTTTACTGCATTCAAAGAGGCACAAAAAACCGTAAAACTTCCTGTCCTCAAACCCATACAAATCCGTATGGATTTTGTCCGTGTCCGTCCACCGGGACTAGAAGATAATGACGAACCCGAGTACCCCGAGTTTGTAGATCTCAGTAGTGAAGCAAATCTACCCGAGCTCCCCGAAAGCATTTCTGAGGAAGTGCTCGACTCTCTCCCCGAAGCAATCATTCCATTTGATGACGCAGCAATACTCGAAATGCCAAAGCTCGACATTCTAAGCTTGGCATCGTTTCTCTATCAGACGAGGGCGCTCATAGAGCAGATGACAGAAGAATACGAACTCTTCTGGCAAAGCCTTCTTAAAGAACCACGACCAGGAACAGAGCAAGACTGTATCGAGCCACATGACACAGAGATGGGACGATGCGTGCATTTCGAAGGAGATCTTAAGGAACGACTACAGCGTATTGGTGCGCGGCCAGACATCTTCCTCTTCGAGGATTTCTATTCAGCAGGTGCGTTCCGGAATCCCAATGTCATGGGGCAAGAATACTGTGAGCGTGGAGACTGGGCATGCCAACTCCTCAATGCATACCGACGAGAACCACGAGAGGGTTGGCAACTCTTTATTACCGACGACTATGAGCCGGAAGAACAGATCAACAATATTAGACAAACGGTACGCGAAGCGACAGATAATATTATCGAAGATGCTAAAGACCGATTCCTCTTCGACATCAAGCAAGAACAGATGTACGAAAACTTCCGCGTTCCCACTCAGTAATCATGCGTATTCTTCTTATCACCACACTCATTACGTTCCTAGCCAGTCCCATGACTGTACATGCCGGCGACGCAGATAGCTGCCGACAACGAACAAACCAGGAGATTGCGCGAGAACATCGACTCTACCGTGCATACCTCTTTGGGAAACATAACGCGAAAGATGCTGCCATAAACGACGTGCGCTATGACATAGACGGATGGGCATGGATAAAGACAGCAGACACAAATACACCATGGCGTAACTCCCACCCCGATAACCAAAGCCTTAGGTGGTCGAATACCGTCATGGATACGCAAGATGAACATGCAGGAATCCTGCCCATTGTCGGTATTTTTGAGACCAAGCGTGTCAGTACCTCCGAGCTCATCCCGTATCTACTCCAAACCATTCGCGCCTTTGAATGTCGTCTGGATGCGCTCTGTGAAATTGCACGGATATCCGAACCAAAATCTGGTGATGATCCAGTAGATATCGAGAAGATACAACCACGCGGATGCATCGCATACGAAGATCTACAAACATGGCCTGAGTGTCACTTGAGCACAGTGACCGAGCAGGCAGATACGAGGAGTTACTGCGACGAAATTGCAAACCAACTCGTCAGACGGGAGATCGAACTCATGAAACTTGTTGTCGAGTACGATGCAGGGTACCGATCACTCCTGCAATTTGCAGGGAACTTCGACATCTTCCTCGGAGAACTTCGGTGGCCTCTTGCCGGCACCGTGCGTCAGGCTGCAGAACTTATTGGCCAGCTCGGACGTATCCCCTGTTTCCTTTCCTCTTGTGATATCGCGCCATGATGCACATGAAGCAACACCAGTGGCCATCCGTACTACTGCTTTTCCTGGGTATCGCCATAGGGTTTTGGGTGCCATCCTTGTACACACGCGCTGAGGAAGTTGCCGTCCCAGAGTTTACAGGCAGACCACCAACCGAGCACCCAATGCTAACACCATGCTCTCGGTATGAAGACCGTTACGACCAGCTTCTGTTTGCCCACAGAAACATCAAAGAGTGGCCCGAAATCTACCATGACCAAATGCGTCGTGTAGTCGATGAGTATTTGGAACCTACAACCTTCAAGTGCGATGCAGAGAATTACACCGAATTTATGAAGCCTGGCAAAGAGCTTCTTAGCCTTGCGGCAGCACTTCCCACATGGAATGACCCCAAAGTACCACTCTCACGGTTTGATATAAGCAGAGTACTTCTTGAATATCTTCGTATCTACGAATGCTCACTCATGGAATATGATACGTTCCTGTATTTTGATACGACAAAAGAAAAATTTGACGAACAGGAGATAGTAGAAGGAAAACCCGTCAACTTTTTTGATTTCTTCTTCTCCGATCTCCTCGACGAAGCGAGTGTACGTGCCGACCTTGTGAATACAGAACGGACGATCGCACGAAAAACACTGCAAAGAGTACTTACGCTGATAGCAACTGCCGAGCGTCTGCGGCCACTAGAAGCAGAACTGGAATGCATGCAACGCTACTCTCTTGATGTACGCAACGCCATGTCTCTCACTGCAGAGGCAAGCTCTTGCTTGCCTCGCATATGGAATGCAAAGGATATTTTGCGTGATATCAACGACGAACAATGATGACCCTCCTTGTAATAATCGGCTTCCTACTTGCTCCACAGGTATATGCAGAGCCCATGTCGCTCTATGACACCATTAAAACCATGGTAGAGCTGGAATCACAGACAACAGAAGCAGAGCTTGCTGTGCAGCGATTTGCCGTTGGTATCTACTACGACTTTGTTGTGCAAACGCGTTCTAGCAGTGACAACACCGTTCCATTTGAAATGGAGAATGAAGACTACGTTGATTACGCACTGCAAGAACGATATGAACAAATGTGCGGCGACCAAGAAGACCGTAATAACGACCGTGCGCCGTGTCATCAAGCACAAGAAGTCCTGCGAGAAATTGTAGAACGCAATGCTTGGGTTCGCACGCTGGGAAGAGATTTGCAGGCAATTACATCCGGATACGAAGCAGGAATAGATGGTTACCCTGGAAAATCCATCGATATCATGAGCAAGTTTGCTGGTATCAATCATATATGGAGAGCGACCAACGACCCATTTGTGACACCCATCCTCGAAAAGCTAACCAAAGCACGACCCTGGCCAGAGCTGGAGCGTGATGCCATCAGGCAAAAAGCTGCAGCAATAGAATCTGCAATTGAGGCTCTCGAAAAAACGTACAAAGGAAAAAAAGACCGCACCGAACTGACCGCAGCTATGTGGCGCTATCGTCACGGGGTGCGGTACGTAAAAGACCATGAAGGGCAGCAGTGTGAAAACCGCTGGTGTGCTATTGAAGAGGCAATGGAAGCATTACTCGAAAGCATTCAGAAAGACCCTGTCGATACCTCTGCAGATGAGCAAGTGATCTATCCGTCATACATCAATAAAGAAAAGAATATCGTTATCTGGATGCGCCATGACGATATAGGACTCCAGTGGTACCTGCCCATAGAACCCATGCAGGCAACGCTCTACAGTCCAGACTATGAGGACTGCATAGAAAAAGGTGATATTCGTAGCTGCTACGAAAAATACACAGACGCTCTCGTTCGTGGCGGAACGTATCCGAGCAAGTTAGGAGAAGGCCTGGAAGCAAAACAGTTAAGCTTGATGGGGGGAGGAACAGTGTCAACCGACACAACCCGTCAACATAATGCTGTGGTGCAGGAACCAGGTCTTAACGACGGTATCTGCTCTCATCCATTCAGCAAGCGTGGATATCTGTGTCGTACAATACAAAGCGAATCCTGTACGGTGACAAGTGACCTACAAGACCAACTCAAACAAGCGGGAACAGGAGGGATTGTGCTCACACGCTGCGAACCAGAGCAGTACAAAGACGCTATTGCAACGAGAACATCTGGTAGTGATATTTGTGATATTGGGGGATGGCGCGAGCAACTTGAGAACCCAGAAGCCCAGAGTGTCATCCCGTACGATACACCAGAAAAACAAGACGACATGCTTCCACCTCCGTGTGCTCGCTGCGTTGTAGACGTGGAATGCAGCGATTCCTGTGACGCGGCACAAACCAGTGTACGCACACGTAACGGTGTCATTGATATTTGCATGCCAAACAATCCCCAAGGCAAAGGGGAGGCCTATTACACACTTATGCATGAAATGACACACGCTATGCAGCTCTGCGGACAGAGCAATGTGGAATCGCAAAAACGCATTGATACCGTACAAGGATGCTGCGCAATGGAGCGAGAAGGATACTTGGTGCAATGCAAACTCATGGCACTTGACGGCATTCTCGAGCGAGCAGGTGTCAGCATCGATGCGTGCGCAAGCTACTACGCAAATACAAGTTGCAGCGCATACGGCGATAACGCCTGTACATCAGGCGGTATGGATACCAATACCATTATCCAACAGATAAACGACGCGCGTGATGCAATGGCAGACCAGCTCGACGTACCAAGTACCTGTGCAGAGGCTCTCGAGCACCCACGCGTGAAGGCAATACGCAATTCGCTCCCTGCGTCCTGTGAACCAGGGTGTCAGCTGCAATACGCAAACACCATCGGCAATAACCTGTGCTACACCGGGCAGTGCATAGAAGAAACGCACGAGCGTGCACGGGATATCCCCGGACGAATCGGACTGACAACATTGTCACAAAGTTTCCCCTGGGATGCATGTGAGAACGAAGATCCGCAAATTGGTGCTCTCGAAGTACCTTCGGCTCTTACAGGACCTGTGTTCCCGTCATACCAGCCAGAGCGTATCGTGCAAGAACTGGACCAGGAACTCTGCCAAATCAACGGACTTCCAGCGAGTACACCACCAATCATTTGCGGATTCGACCCCATTAAACGGCTCGGGCTTCCACCCATTTCTCTTGTGCAAAGCGCAACCGATCTCGCATTGCAACCACAAGAATATGATGCAACGGGGCTCAATATTCAATTTGCCGCCTCAGCAATTGCATCACGAGAAACAGCCGACATGTTTGCGCAGTATCTTCGACCCGCAGCACAAAACTTTGCCGATCTCCTCAGTACTATCTACGACATCTTCAATGAAATTGGAGAGATGCCATTCCCAAGTACCATGTGCCCACGCTTTGCTGGAGAAAACTTCAGCTGCAATGACCTACAATGAGAACATTCCTCATCAGCATTGGCCTTATTCTGGCACCTTCGGTAGCGGCAGCTCAGTGCCCCATGACGCCACAAGCACACGCTCTTGCACATGCAACACCACTCGGACAGTATGCGCAAAAGGTAGTGAATCGCGTCGACATTGGTATCGCCAAAGCAAAGGGCGCTGCGGGCGGCGATGAAGTGCTCGATATCTTTAACCTGCACTTTCTCAGTCTGGTGCAATCAATCTTCTACATGCTCGTCGACACAGATCTCCGTGCTGTGGAATACAAGCGTGACCTGACAACTATCAACTCGTGTCTGCACTACGACCTTGCCATCTTGGAAGCAAAAATCGAAGAAGTCCGCTGTGAGACTCTAGAGGCGTACAAGAACAAATCATCAGAAGGTATTTTGCTTCTCAAGTCTGTTGCTGGGTTTTTAAATCAGCGATACGCACATCTTGTAAAGGGAGGATTGGAGCCAGAGCACGAAGATGCGAGCTGGCCATACTACTATTTGTTTGATGAACCAACGGAAGGATGGTGCTGCGTTCTCGACCAGAAGTCGTGCCAGGTACAAACGAGTGAGGAGTGTGGAAATGGAAATAATTTCTATCCCACAAAAGATGCGTGTATTACAGACAGCATCTGCGCATTCGCCGATGAAGGGGAGGCGGCGCCAAGATACACAAAGGAATGCCCATTCGATTCCGACTACCTCACATCCAGTACCAACGGATACGGCTGTGACATAAGTGTTCTGAAAAAAATTCCATCAGGCATCATCCCCGGAGTCGACGCAGAAATTGAGGCGCTCACTACGCTGGCAAAAACGCGGGATGACTTCTTGGAAGATATTGACCACATCAAAGACACGACCGTCGCCATGGACAACGTAATGAATCAGAACATGCTCTCCGATAAACAACGAGAAGCACTGAAGCATTTTGGAGAAACAACTGTAGACAATAGTGAGCACAAACGTGTGTATAGTTGCGCGGAAGAAGAACCATGGATTCGCATTCCCTTACGCAGCGCTTTCTTTTTTGGAAAAGATCATCTGGAAATCTGGAAAACATATTTCAGGCAACAAAACGAATGGGCGGAGCAGCGAGAATTCCCGGACTATCTTAAGAACCCCAACGAATTCTTTAACGAGGAAGACAGACGAAACGCAATGGAATCGGATTGGAATACATTCAAACTCATCACGATCCCCCGTGACTACGTACGGTCACTCTGGAAGCAGATGCACCATTGGCAAGCAATAAGCGAATCAGGGATCTTACCAAAGACGCAAGATGCAACGCTGCAAATCCGCGATGCAATCGCACCAGTGAGATCTGCAATGATGAAGAATGCGAAACTCATTACAACATCGGGTGGAGGCATCCGTAAATTTGTCATCAACTATGCATACTTCCTCAGGCGTTCTTGTATTTATAGGCCGTGCAACACGAAACTCGATACCATTATGAAAGTACTACTAAGCGATGAGTGCTTCCCATATACGTCGGGAGAAAATGGATCGTGGGAATCGTGCAAAAAGGCAGTGGAAAAGCTATAGTAGCTTTCCTATGAACTCTCAGGACTTTGTCCATCTCCACTGCCACTCCACCTATTCACTCCTCGAAGGGCTCCCAAGCCCAGAGGAAATTGTTGCCCGAACAAAAGAGCTGAATCAACACGCAGTGGGACTTGCCGACAAAGGATTTGGCTACGGACTAATCGAGTTCTACAAAGTAGCGAAGAGCGCAGGAGTCAAACCCATCCTTGGCCTCGAAACATACATCGCAGCACGTACCCGGCATGACAAAGAAAGTGGAACAGATACAAAACGCTACCCGCTGGTGCTGCTTGCAGAGACGCAGGAGGGATACGAAAACCTCTTGCAACTCGCAACAAAGGCAGCTCTAGACGGTATGTACTACAAACCCCGTGTTGATGATGCATTGCTTAAAGAACATGGCAAAGGACTCATTGCACTCACAGGACCAATGAGTGGAGCAATCCCTCAGGCAGCACTGGCAGAAGACGGGCAGCGCATACGCAGCCTGACAGAAAAGTATCGCGAATTCTTTGGGCAGGACAACCTCTACTTCGAGCTAATGGAATTACCCAATGTCACCGGACAAGCAGAGATAAACCAACAGCTCATTCACTGGGGAAAGGAACTCAACGTACCAGTTGTCGCAACATGCAACAGTCACTACTGTCGGCATGGAGATGCTGAAGCACACGATGTTCTGCTCTGCATTCAAAAGAATGCTCGCGTCGATGACCCAAGCAGGTTCAGCATGCGAGATTCCGATTTCTCCATGCGCCCATACGAAGAACTAGAACCACTCTTCTCTCATGTGCCAGAAGCACTGGAAAACACAAAAGTCATCGCAGATCGATGCAATGTAACACTAGATTTTGGAACGTATCACATTCCAACGTTCCCAACGCCAGAGAAGGTAACAGAGGTGGAGTATTTACGAGAGCAAAGCGAGAAAGGATTCGTACAAAAGTATCCAGAGCAAACAGAATTGCAGCGCGAACGACTCAACTACGAACTAGGCATCATTGAGAAAATGGGCTTTGCAGGATACTTCTTAATCGTTGCAGATTTCGTCAACGAGGCGAAGCGCAGGGGGATTACCGTAGGGCCGGGGCGAGGATCTGCCGCAGGATCACTAGTGAGTTACTGCCTTGGTATCACCGCACTCGACCCACTGGAGCACGGCCTCCTCTTCGAGCGATTCCTCAACCCCGAACGCATCTCCATGCCGGATGTGGATATCGACTTTGCCGATAACAGACGGGACGAAGTACTTGAGTACGTTCGTGAAAAATACGGGAGCGATCGTGTTGTGCAAATCTGCACATTTGGAACACTGGCCGCACGCGCAGCAGTAAAAGATGTAGGAAGAGCATACGGCGTACCGTTTATGGAAATGAACACACTTGCAAAACTCATCCCCGAGCGCCCGGGAACAACCTTAAGCGAGGCGCTCGAAACACCAGAGCTTAAAAGTGTATACGACAGCAATGAAACCTATCGAAAAATTATCGATACAGCACTGAAGCTCGAAGGAAAAGCACGTCACGTTTCTGTTCACGCATGCGGTGTGATTATTACCGAGGAGCCAACCGTGCAGTACACCGCACTCCAACGTGCACCAAAGGATGACCAAACCATTATTACCCAATCTTCGGCTAAACCACTCGAAGCACTCGGGCTTCTAAAGATGGATTTCCTCGGCCTCATGAACTTAACCGTTATTCAAACAACATTAGAAATAATCAAGCGGACCCACGAGAAGGACATCGATATTGCCGCCATTCCGCTCGAGGACAAAAAAACATTTTCTCTTCTCCAAAAAGGAGATACCACTGGTGTGTTTCAGTTGGAATCTGGCGGTATGCGCAGGTACCTAAAACAACTCAAGCCAACAGAGTTCAGCGACATTGTCGCTATGGTCTCTTTATACCGACCGGGACCGATGGAATGGATTCCAAGTTACATCAAACGTAAGCATGGCAAAGAACAGGTGCAGTATTTGCACCAAGATCTTGAACCCATTCTTAAGCCAACCTACGGTATCGGAATTTACCAAGAGCAGATTTTGCAAATTGCCCAAACATTCGCTGGGTACTCACTGGGCGAAGCAGATATCTTGAGGCGCGCCATCGGTAAAAAAATTAAAGCAGAACTTGATGCGCAACGTGAGAAATTTATTAGCGGCGCAACTGCAAAGGGATACCAGAAGAAATTGGCAGAGAAAATTTTCGACGATGTTATTACGCCATTTGCCGGCTATGGATTTAACAAGTCCCATGCAGCAGGATACGCGCGTATTGCCTACGAAACAGCGTATCTTAAGGCAAACTATCCAACGGAATTTATGGCTGCCCTCCTCTCTGCCGATGCGCAGCGCACCGACCGTGTGATGATTGAAATTGATGAATGTAGGCAAATGGGCATCGAGGTGCTTCCTCCAGATATCAATGAATCGCTTCGTCACTTTACAGCACTACCCGGACACAATGGCGATAGTGATGCTATCCGTTTCGGGCTCACCGCCATCAAAGGCATTGGCGATAGTTCGGTACTCCAAGTCATTGCCGCAAGAATGGAAGGGGGGAAATTTACAGGCCTCGAAGACTTTGCAAAACGCATACCTGCGAAAATTCTCAACAAGAAGACGCTCGAAGCGCTCGCAAAATCCGGCGCACTCGATTCTCTTGGCGAAAGACGCCAAGTTGTAGAGCACTACGATAAGATCGTCGATTATGCAAAATCCATTGGCGATGTCAGTAGTCAACAAACAGATTTATTCTCACAGATGAGTGACAGTGACAGTGCAACCATCGAATTCCCTAAAACAGAAGAGGCAACACTACAGCAAAAATTACAGTGGGAGAAAGAGACAATGGGAATGTATATCTCCAGTCACCCTCTTGCAGGCCTAAGTAAGTACATCGGCAAGAAAGCGCAACTCCTCAGTACTCTCACGACAAAAGATGTTGGCAAGAAAATAACCGTTGCAGGTATTGTGGAAGGTGTTAAAAAAATTACCACCAAGAAGGGAGACACCATGGCCATCGTCTTTGTAGAAGACCCAACGGGCAAAATTGAAATCACTCTCTTCCCACGAACATACGCGGATGCAGCGCTATATCTCGAAGAACCCGATACGGTGCTTGTCGTGGGAGGCACGCTCGATCTGCGAGGTGGCCAACTCCAAATACGTGCAGATGCCATAAAGAAAGCTTCGCTTACACGCATGATTCAAAGCGCCAAAGAGCAAGGATTCTTCGATGAGCAGGAGGCAAAGAAAGGACTGGTCGTCACCCGAACAACCATCGAAGAAGATGCAATAGAAGTAGTAGACGAAGAAGGGAACGTTGTGGCTGGCGAAACCATGCATGTCGAAACAGAGGAGCAAACACCCGAAGAATTTCTCGGCCCGCTGGGACAGTGGATCCTTAAAGGAATGAATATGGAAGACGCACTACGACTCATCGTGCAGAGCGTCTCTGCGCCTAAGCCAAGCATTTCTATTCATACAATTGAACTTCCCGATAGAGCACCCAAGAAGCTACTCATGGACATTAAAGAGGTGCTCCAAACATATCCCGGCAAAGAGAAAGTGCAGCTGAAAATCGGCAACCAGCACATTCCCCTTCCATTAACCGTGAATATGTCGATGGTACTCGAAAAGAAAATTGAAGATGTTAAGAACAAATACATCATACAAAATACATGAAGGTAGTACCATCATCCCAAGAAGGCATACAGCAGGCACTCGACGTACTACGAAATGGCGGCGTCGTCGCCCATGCCACAGAGACGTGTTATGGACTTGCCTGCGATCTCACTAATATCGATGCGGTAACAAAGCTCTTCACCATAAAACACCGACCAGACACCATGCCCGTAAGCGCGCTCTTTGCATCCATCGACCAAGCAAAGCAGTATTTGGAATGGAATGATCTTGCAGAGCAGCTCGCACAGAAGTATCTCCCAGGCCCCCTCACTATCATCCTCAAAGAGCGCACCGATGCACCAAAATCCCTCCTCCCAACTCCCTCCTCCCTCCTCCCAACTCCCTCAATCGGTCTCCGCATCTCCTCACACCCAACCGCCAGTGCCCTTGTGGAAGCATTCGGCTCTCCGCTCTCAACGACATCGGCTAACCTGCACGGAAAAGAAAACCCCTACTCTGTAGAAGACCTCGAGGCTGTGCCCGATATCATTCTGGATGATGGCCCACTACAGATACGCGACGCTTCCACCGTAGTGGATGTCTCTACCGGCATGCTGCATATTCTGCGCAAAGGAGACATTGCACTGGAAAGAGTTTGACAATTTTTCTTAACATGTCATGATCTGCCCGACACGCGTCGTGTCAACGCAGAGCGATCTTTCACATTAATGGAGAAATCTCATGGGCTATGAATGGCTACATTTTAACGTGGAAACAGACAAAGAAGGTATCGTAGTGGCAACCCTAACAGAAAAGAAAGTGCTCACACTGGGAACTATCCAATCAATCACGCACGAGTTGGAAGTGCTCTTGGGTTTTGCCAACAAATCGAAAAAGTTGGTCGTGAATTTCGCGGAAGTAGAATTCATGACTACCACAATGATTGGCGCATTAATGCGCTTTGACGAGCAGGCTACAAACCGCAACATTCGCTATGCATTTTGTGCATTGCAACTACAAATGATGCAAGTGCTGACAATCTCTCAACTACGACGGCACTTCCCGATACGAAGGGACGTCACTTCTGCGTGTCGGTTCGTCAAAACGGAGGATGAGTCATGCCGATAGACACAAGAACGTTGGAAATAGTAAATCTCAATGAAGGCGAGATTGTAATCCTTGCCTTCAAAGACTGCTATGTTTCCGGGGGTGACGTAATGGTCTTGGTGGATATTGTGCAAACTATCGCACAAAAACCCCCAAGAAAAATCATCTTCGATTTCAATCGTGCTGCTCAAGTTGACTACGGAAGTGTTACCGCTTTTGCAAAGTGTCTTCAAGTACTAAGCGAAGCGGGTGTGGCAGTTTGTCTCTGTAGAATGACAGAGGCAGTGCACATGTGCATAGAAATGTGCATACCAACGCACACCCTCCAAATCGTTTACGATTTGGAGGCAGCGCTGCTTCCAGAATAACGCTCTGCACCTACTTGCCGGCTCCCTCGGGAGCCGGCTTTTTTATAATGAGAATCATTTTCCTCTTTCGTGTTTCCGCTTTACACTTTTTTCATGCATTGCCCACGCTGTAAATCAGATGATACGGCTGTCGTCGACTCCCGCATAGCAGAGGACGGTCGCGCAGTGCGACGCAGGCGGGAGTGCACAAAGTGCACGCACCGCTTTACAACATTTGAACGCCAAGAGCTTTCGACGCTTATCGTTGTAAAACGCGATGGCACCCGTGAACCCTACAGTCGAGAAAAACTCGAGCGCGGCATCTGGGTTGCCTGCACCAAGCGCCCTGTTCCACAGGACAAGGTAGATACCATGCTCACAAGACTGGAAGAAAAATGGGGTGCCAATAAAAAAGAAGTGAGTAGCTCCACTATCGGCAATGACGTCATGAAAGAGCTCAAAAAACTCGATAAAGTCGCCTACATTCGCTTTGCCTCCGTCCATAGGGAATTCAAGGACGTAGAGGAGTTTAAAGAAGCGATGAACAAGCTGCTGTAGCAACAATGAACTGTTAACTGTTAACTGGCCTTTTATTTACTGGCATTTGCTCTAATTAAGGCCCTATACTGCAAATATGTTGAGATCCCACACCTGCGGCGAACTTCGTGATAGTCACGATGGCTCAGAAGTCACCCTCTGCGGTTGGGTACACCGTCGACGTGACCATGGTGGGCTGATTTTTATCGACCTGCGCGACCGCTACGGGTTTACGCAGATTGTTATTCCGCCGGAAAACAAAGCGGTGTTTTCTGTTGCAGAAACCGTACGACCGGAGTGGGTACTCAAAGTGACAGGAACTGTACGCAAGAGACAGGCTGATGCTGTGCGTGAGGAAAATCCTACCGGTGCTATCGAACTGCTTGTTGCAAGCATCGACGTGCTCAACGAAGCAAAAACACCGCCATTTGAGATAGACCAGGAGAAAGAAGTTGGTGAAGAGATTCGCCTAGAGTATCGCTACTTAGATCTTCGTCGTGAGCGCATGCAACGAAATATTGTCATGCGTCACAAGCTTATGGGCCTTATACGAGAGTACTTTTACGGTGAAGGATTCATCGAAGTCGAAACGCCAATTATGGTAAAGGGAACGCCAGAGGGTTCTCGCGAGTACCTTGTGCCAAGCCGCCTGTACCCCGGGAACTTCTACGTTCTTCCTCAGAGTCCACAGCAGTTAAAGCAACTCCTTATGGTGTCTGGTTTAGATCGATACTTTCAAATTGCACGCTGCTTCCGCGATGAAGACCAGCGTGGCGACCGCCAACCGGAATTCACACAGTTTGAAATCGAAATGAGCTTCTGCACACAAGATGATGTTATGAAGGTGATGGAAGGCTGCTTCCTAAACATCACCAAAGAGTTACGACCAGATAAGAAGATACAGAACGAACCCTTTCCCCGCCTTACATGGCATGACGCCTTACACACCTACGGAATCGACAAGCCTGATCTACGATTCGATTTGAAGTTTGCTGATGTGACAGAGCTTGCAAAAGACAGCGGCTTTGGCGTGTTTAGTAATGCAGAAACAGTAAAGGCAATGTGTGTTCCTGGCGGAGGAAGCCTAAGTCGCAAAGATATTGATGACCTCACCGATCTCGCTCAGCGCCACGGCGCTAAGGGGCTTGCATGGGTCCGCGTGGGAGAAGATGCAGGACCCGTTGTCAAAAACTCTACACCAGAGTTTCTTGCGGCACTCGACAACGTTACAGGCGCAAACGCTGGTGACATCATCTTCTTTGCTGCAGGGCAATTCCCCTACGACATTGAGCCACTAGGCCAGGTACGCAATGCTGTTGCAGCGAAGCTTCAGCTCATTGATGAATCCATCTGGAGTTACCTCTGGGTAACAGACTTCCCCATGTTTGAAAAAAGTCGTGAGTCCGGTGCACTCGGTGCAATGCACCATCCATTCACTCGTCCACATGATGACGACATAGGTCTTATGAAATCCGATCCTCTCAAAGCGCGCTCCATTGCGTACGATCTCGTGCTCAACGGTAATGAAGTTGGGGGAGGTTCTATGCGTATTCACGAACCAAAACTGCAAAAAGAAGCGTTTGATGTTCTCGGCATTTCAGACGAAGACGCAGAGCGTCGCTTCGGACACCTCCTCAAAGCCTTCCAGTACGGTGCTCCACCTCACGGCGGCATTGCCATGGGACTCGACAGAGTCTGCATGCTCTTTGCAGGAGAGCCAAACATCCGTGAGGTCATTGCCTTCCCCAAAGACCAGAAAGCAAAAGATCTCATGCTTGGAGCACCAACACCAATGCCAGAAGATCAACTTAAGGAGCTGCATATAAAGGCGCTAGAGGACTAGGCCCTTTTTATGCTATAATAATACGAAATGGCCCCATTCGAGAACATCGAGGAAAAACAACAGGCAGAGCGCAAAGCGCTGAAAGAAAAATCTGCCAAGCGTAAAGCACTGCGTGACAAAGATGCAAAAAAGGCTGAACAGTGGGCTATAGAGCAAATACACAAACAGGAAGAGGTGCAGGACCTTGAAAATGAGCGCAAGAAGCAATACAAGAAAGAAAAGGACCAGGCAGAGCAGGAGTACGCCGAGTTTCGCAAGAAGCAAGATGGAGAAACCGCTAAAAAAGAAGCCAGGCGAAGGAAGCAAGAAGAGGATCGTAAGCAAAAAAAGCAGTACATGAAGGAGCTCAGCGACAAAAATCGATGGGCGATGCAAGCTGCACAGAAAAAGCGCACAGCAAAAGAAACTAAAGAGCAAATGGCAAAAGATGCAGACAGAGAATCTTCTCAGAAAAAACTGCAGATTGTATCAGAAGAAAGGCAGAAGAAGCATCATATCGACCGACAGTACAAAAAGGATTTTGCACAGGCAGATATTTATGAGAAGGATGCCTGCGAGCACGTGCGTTTAGATGTTCGCGAAAAGCAGGCAAAGCTCAAGGCAAAAGAACGCATGGAAGTAGAGACACTGGAACGCGCACTTCAACGGGATAAAACGCTTAACGAGCGCACAGAGCGCGACCGCATTCAAAAGAAGTACATGCGCCTAGAGCACGATACAGAAGTCGAGGCCAATAAGGAGATACAAGCCGTCAAAAAGAAGGCAGCATCTCTGCGGCAATCCGTCACAGATGCCTATAAAAAGGCTACGCAAACCACGGAGTACGAAAAACGGAAAAAGCTCTTAGAGACAGAAAAAGAGCGCATTCAGAAAAAAGAAGAGGCACAACAGGCGGAGAAAGACATTTTAGGTCAGCAAATCAGCGATTAATTCTCACACTCTTCTGTACATTTCCACATATTTCGGTACATTTGGGGCACTTCATGCCCAGGTGGTGGAATTGGTAGACACGCTGGTCTTAGGAACCAGTGGGTAACCCCCGTGAAGGTTCGAGTCCTTTCCTGGGCACCATCCCTTACGCAACATCGTCCCTCAACTTTTTGAATTCACTGTACGCATGCCGAATTAAATCATTCACGCGTTCATAAGGTATACTTCCTGCTTCTTTTTTAACTTCTGTTGCTGCTACATCAAGGTACTCCTGCTGCAAATTGTTCAGCGTATCCAATCTTGCTTTTGTATGCCGCACATTTTCAATATGTCTGTTTACTGGCAAGCGTGATGTAGCCGATGTGATAAGAGCGTTTTGAATAGATCCTTTAAGTTCATCAAATTCTTGCTGCATGTCTTCAAGCATAAACTGCGCGTACGCTTTTTGAATTTGCTGACCACGTTGCTTCAGCGTAAGAAGGGACTCCCGTGGCAACTGCATAGCTATTGCTGCATTAAGCTGGTTAGCAAGAGCGATGCTCAACTGCTGTGCTGTATTTCGCTCTGAACGAATATTGTAGGCTTGCTGTGCCTTCTCTGTTTTCAGCGTGAGCTGCTCATACTGCTTCTCAGCAGCAGAGCGTTCTGGGACACTGTCTTTTTCTTGTTCACTTGTCGATGCTGCGCTCTCCTCTGGCTCTTTTTGCTCTATGCCTAACTTTTGCTCAATGGTCGCAAGGCGCGCAACAAGTTTTTTGTTTTCTGTCAGCAGGGTATCTAGTTGTGCCTGCCCCTCCTTCGCCTGCTTCAGGGCAGCCTGCAACGCCGCAAGGCGGCCTTCTGCAGCTTTGCGATCCTCTGCAGAGATATCTTCTGTAAGATTTGTATGTACCGCATCAACTTGATCCTGAAGGGTGTCCACCTTGTTCTTTTGGTTTTTTTGCTTTAGTTCTGGAGTATCACCCTCAAATGCATCGAGGCTTTTCTCATTTGCTGCCAATGCTTCAGTGGTAGTGTTGCGGTGATCATCGAGATGTTTCTCGTTCTGGATATCACTATCAATACTTGCATCATCCGTTGGCACCGCGTCAGGATTGTATGTGCCAGCTATGGCATCCTGAATATCCTTAAAGAACTTTTTAAACTCAGCCATGAACTCACTCAACATCACGAGAAATGGCGCTATTTTCTCTGCAAGTCCACTGAGCATATCCCGCAGACGACCACCCGATGTTTCATCGGCTGCTTTACTAGTAAACTCAGATAATTTTTGGAGCACAGGTGAGCTTGTAAATCGATTAATAGTCTCCACCTCCTGTTGTGTCAGTGTGTTGAGTGCATTCTTCTTTTCCGCATCCGAACCCGCTCTATAAAATGCAACAATTTTTTTGATACCATCAATACCAAGCTCTTTGGCAAGGGCGGCGCTCTGCACAAGCAATTCGCGCTGCTCCTGTGGAGAAAGTTGTGCAACAGCGTTGAGCATGTGTGTAATGCTAGATTCCTCTACACCAGCATCGCTTAGTGCCTTCTGAATATCAGGATTCGCTACACTCTTTTCTGCATCATGAACCCGTTCAGCATCAGCCGACTCTTCAGCTTGTTCAACCTGCCTTCGTGCCCTGTTGGCTGCCTCTTCAGCCTCTGCAACTCTTCGTGCTGCTACTGCTTTTAGATCCTCCTGTGATCTTATTGGCTCGACTGATTGCTCTGGCACATCAGGAGTTGCTTCTGGATTATTCTTGGGGCCAGCAGATGCAGGGGAGTTGTTCATACTATACAAATGACTGTTCGAGTTTCTTAAGAAGAGACTCTTCTTTTTGTAAAGAAGTGTGTTCTGCAGATTGCAATGCTTCTTTCTTGTAGACGCGGACTTGAAGCTGCACATTCTGCATATAGACTTCGTAGGCCTTATCGTATTCTTTGTACGCCTTTTCGTATCGTGCGAATCGTTCAGTGCGTTGCTGCAGCGTTTCAGACGCATACTTTGCCGTGAGTGTTGGAATACTCTGCGTAAGAAGCTCCGGCTCAATCTCCTGCATAATCATGTCATAGATCGCCTGGCCACTTGGCAATGTTGGTATTTGTGTCATCACACAATTATACCAGAAATAGGGATTTGAAGCAATTATCAATGCTTCTTACGTGCAGCCTTCTTCCGCTCCAGAGCAGAAACATGCCTGGTAAGCTCGGAAACCCACTCAATTGGGGTTTTTGCCTTATGGGCAAGCTGTTCAAAGTATATCTTGAGTGTAGAACCCGAAATTCTCCACTGTGGGCTGACACTAAGAATCTGCATAATCTCCTTGGCTGTCACAGATGAATGGAGCGTCAGAACAATCTCTTGCTTGCCTCCAGTCTCCTCAGATTTGACGCGTACAACGCCGCCACGGCGACAAGCAATCTTGAGTCGCAAAATAGCAAACAAGTTTTGCACTGCCTCTGGCAGCTTGCCAAACTCATCAATAAGATCTTGTTCGAACTCCTTGAGAATAGTTTCATCCTCACTACCTGCAAGTTTCTGATACACAGAAATACGCTCCTGTTCATCGGGAATAAAGTAGCTTGGGAGCATCGCCTGAACCGGCAGGAGAATTTCGACGTTGATCTCCTCTTCAATATCTCCCTTACGACCAGACTTCAAATCTTCAACCGCAGCTTTCAGCATGCGAAGGTAGTGACTAACACCAACCGTGTGCATGGTGCCTGACTGTGACGCACCGAGAATTTCTCCCGCACCACGAATCTCAAGATCGCGCATGGCAACTTGGAACCCAGACCCCAGTTCGCACGCCTCCACAATGGCCCGTAAACGCTTGCGTGCGTCGTCTTTAAGCTTCTGACCATGGTAGAGGAAGTACGCATACGCCTGGCTCTTAGAACGCCCTACACGACCACGGAGCTGATAGAGCTGTGAAAGGCCGAAGCACTCTGCCGCATTTACTATAAGTGTGTTTGCCTTCGGGAGGTCGATACCATTTTCGATAATGGTTGAACTCACAAGCACATCAAACTCTCCTTGTTTAAACGCAACAATACGCTTCTCGAGTTCTTCGGGTTTTAGTTGCCCATGACCAACAATGAACTTTGCCTTTGGAACAAGTTCTCGGAGTTTGTTTGCAAATGCATCAATAGTTTCCACGCGGTTATGCAGAACGTATATCTGTCCGCCGCGCTCAAGCTCTGTCGTAATTGCCTGCTTAATAAGCGCGTCATTATACTTACGGACTTCGGTGATAATAGGCAGGCGCCCAGGAGGTGGTGTTGTAATGGTGGAAATATCACGCAACTTATGAAGACCTAAATTCAAGGTGCGTGGAATGGGAGTTGCCGTCAATGTGAGAATATCCACATTGGAACGCATCTCTTTAAAGCGCTCTTTTTGCTTTACGCCAAAACGCTGTTCTTCATCGACAATCACAAGACCAAGATTCAAAAATTCTACATCACTCTGCATGAGCCTGTGCGTTCCAATAACAACATCAACGTCACCCTTGCGTAGTTTCTCAAGTGTCTGCTTCTGCTCTGCGGCACTACGTAGTCTACTCATCAGCTCCACGCGCACATGGAAGTCTGCCATGCGTTTGCGGAAGTTTTCATAGTGTTGTGAAGCCAAGATAGTAATCGGCGCAACAACCGCAACTTGCTTCCCACCTTGCACCGCTTTAAACGCAGCGCGCATGGCAACTTCTGTTTTTCCAAATCCCACATCTCCACAGACAAGACGGTCCATAGGGTGTTCATCTTCCATGTCGTGCTTAATGTCTTCAATTGCTTTGAGCTGACCTGGGGTTTCTTGGTATGGAAACGCTTCTTCGAAGGCCTTCATTTCCTTGGTGTCATCACCGTACGCGTGCCCACGCGACTTCGCGCGTTTGGCATAGAGCTCCAAAAGTTCTGCAGCAATCTTCTGTGTCTCCTCTTGCATCTTGGTGGTTACCTTCTTCCACTCATTTGTGCCAAGGCGTGTAAGCACTGGCTCCTGCCCTTCTTCGTGCACAAATTTACTAAGCTTATCAGCCTGATCGACGGGAACAAATAACTTATCACCCTCTGCGTACGTTAGCTCCAAATACTCGCGCTCTGTGCCGTCTATGTCTTTCTGCGTCATCCCTTCAAAGTGACCGATACCATGTTCCATGTGCACCACGTAATCTCCAGGAACAAGGGAGGTAATAAAGTCGAGCGCAAGTTTTTGCACACTGCGTTGCTTACCAGCTTTTTTTAGGGAGAAGATTTCACGGTCAGTAAGGAGTGCGCATTGTAGGTCTGGATTTTGAAGTGAGTGCGGGAGTAAATCGTTCTGCTCGGCATCGACAAGTGTAATCGACCCCTTCCTACTGATACCGGTATCAGAGTACGGAATATGCTCCTCTTTACAAATGCCTTTTAGCTCATCAAGACGCTTGCTCACAACAACAAGCGACCAGTCTTGCAGGAGTTTATCGCGCACGTCGTTTAAAAAATCTGTAAGAGTGTAGAACTTAAGCACGGAGAGATATCGAAGGTGCACATGGTTTTCTTGCGTCTCTGGAAATGATGTAAAACGAAGTATCATCGTCTTCATGGATGGTTCAATATCATCTTGGTCATCAAGAATAAGAAGATGATCTTTAGGAATTTGATCTTTGAGCGATGCAGTCTGTTCATAAAGAACAGGAAACACATCAACCGTGCCTTTATGTGGTTTTGTTTCGGATAAATTTTCTGGATTCACTATTTCAATACGCTCAATAGAATCAAACTCAAGAGAAATGCGATAAGGATGACTTGATTGAATGGGGTAGATATCAAACACATCACCACTTCTTCTGTATTCACCAGGGTAGAGATAGAGATCTTCTCCATGGCTATACCCAAGGTCGATAAGTGACTCAATGAAACTTGTAAATTTCACAGCCTGTCCAGGTTTAAGCTCCATCTTTCTTGTAAGCAAATCACTGTACACCGGAAAAGGGCTGTCCCATGTTTCTCGACTACAGAGAAAAGAGTACGTATGCCCCTGACTCATAAAGAGGAGGAATTGCTGCATGGCACTCGCCACAATTTCCTCATTATCATTCTCTACAGGTTCGAGTATTTGTGGTTGAAGTTCAAAAAACTCCATCCAGTGCGAGAGTGCCTCTGTATGATTGTCATCTGTTGTAACAGTAAGAGAGGCAAGGGGGTTGTGAGTATGCATTGCACTAATAAGAAGTGCTTTTGCAGTCTCATTGGAAGTCCCAGATATAATAAGCCGCCGCTTGTCAGAAAGCAGATTTGAAAGGTCCCTGTGAGTATGTTCCCCTACTAAAAGTGAGGATTTCATAGTTATAGTAATTACCAATCACGAATCGCGAATCACCTCTACTCTTGAATGCGCAGAGGCATTATTAGATGCAACAAATTCTTATTGGAAGGCTCATGGAAGACAGCGGGGTGCATACTGTCTGTGAGATGCATCTCAACCACATCATTGTCCACGTGCCCTAAGAAATCAAGAAGATATGAGGAACTTAATGCAATTTTATTCTCATCTCCAGTAAGTTCAATATCAAGTGTTGCCTCATCGCGGCCTGCTTGTGTATGAGGGGTAGTGATATGGATAGTGTTATCACTTTTTCGAATGGTGAAGGTAAGGTTATTATTCGTCTCTTTAGCAAAGTAGTGCATACGCTTCACAATGGTTGCAAGATTTTTTGTATTGATGGCAACTGTTGTTTTTGTATTGGGAGGAATAATTTGCTTGTAGTCTGGGAACTTTCCATCAATAAGACGTGAGAGAAGTTTTGTATCTCCAATAGTAATCTCAATTTGTTGATTACTGAGGGCAATATTCACTGTGTTGCGATTTGAACTAAGAATACTTTTAAGTTCCTCAAGAACTTTTGCAGGGATAATACAAGAAACATTTGCTCCAACAGTCTCTGTTGGAATTTTATACTCGGAAAGTCGGTAACTATCTGTAGAAACAAAAATAAGTTTTCCTTGTTCACTATGAACATATACACCAGCAAGTACAGGACGAAGTGTTGTTTTTGCTGATGCGAAAGTCACCATATGAAGAGCATCGATAAGAGGTTCTGCCTCTAAAGAAAATACTGTCTCTTTTTCGATGTGAGAAATGGTTGGATATTCACTTGCTGCCTCACCAGCAATAATAGTTTTTGCAGAGGATGATGTACATTTAAGTTGTGCCCCCTCACTTGTCTCCAAGAGAACCTCTTTGTCAGAGTTGTACTGTGCAAAGTTTAAAATTGCTTTCGCGGGCACTGTTATTGAACCTTCGTTTTCAATATCAGCATCAAAACTTGTAATGATACTTAACTCTAAATCTGTTGCGCTTAATGTGCACCTCTTTCCTTCGACATCAATTTTTACATTTCCTAAAATTGGTAATGCTTGTTGTCCAGAGATTGCACGGCTCACAAGGTTGAGTCCTTGGAGAAGGTTGGAGGTTTTACACAGGAACTTCATAAGTATTAAAAGAAAGGTAATAGATATTAAATAAAAATCGTCGTCATAGTAAGGGGTTTTTTTAAACAAATTTTTTATGGATAATCCTGTGGAAAATACATATATATTTCGGAAAGTTCTCTATACAAACCGCAAGACAAAGCAGTTTTCCTTGTGGAAAGTGCTGTGAAGATGATGTGGAAAACTCGTGGACAAGGTTTAGGGAATGATTACTCTGTCTATGTGGTGGTTGTTTAGCCCTATGTAAAGCCAAAAAGTAAAATACTATGTGGAAAAGTACTCTAGGAATGTTGAAAGGGGGAAATCCACATTTTCCACAGGCTACTGTGGATAATCAAGAGTTAGAGCTGAGCCCGAAACACCCCACGATCATCAGGAGTTGTAGCGCCGACAGTATTATCACGAATGTGTAGTTCACCATTCTTCATACAGACAAATGTATTCGCATCTATATTCTGAGAAACCATCGTAGCGCTACTAATAAAACTTCCAGAACCAATCATAATTCCAGGGTTCGTACTCACATGAATACCAATGCGAACATCATTCCCAATAACACATCCAAACTTCGTTCTTCCTGTTCCAATTTTTTCACTCTTTACTACCGATTTCACCTCTGTCTCATCAAGACGCAAATTGCCGGTAATGGTTCCCCCTCCAAATGAAACATTGCGACCAACAACAGAATCACCGATGTAATTCATGTGCGTCCAGACATGACTGTGCAGCACAGACCCTTTCACCTCTGTGTTGTATCCAACGACGCAATCATCGCCAATACTCGTGTTTCGCACCAGAGCATTGTTGGCAACAATAGACCGCTTGCCGATGTACGCGGGCCCACGCACGACAGCGTTATGCAGAATGCGTGCTCCTTCATCAATAATTACATTCCCCACAATTTCTGCAGAGGGATGAATCTCCGCAGACGGATGAATAGATTGCGTAGTAATGTCACCAAGGAGAACCTCGCAAACATTCAGCATATGCCACGGGTACTTCACCGGTTGCCACACGCCGTCGTAGGCAACGGCTGTGTAGGTTTTTTCAGCAAAGAGTTTTGCGAGTGCTTGTTCGTATCCATCATCGGTAGATTCGTCGACGTCCTGCAGTGCAGCAAGAAGCGCTGAAGGGTTGCGATGGACATGGGCAACGATGTTCACAAGACTACTTGGTTCGTTGCCGTCGCCAGGCTTTTCAATAATGCCGGTAACGCGCTTGCCATCGGTAGAGAGATAACCGCCAGGGAAATAGGAGTCGACATTGTACGCAAGAATGGCACCGTCACCATCCGCATCGAGTACTGCTTTGTATCCGGCGGGATCAATCACGTCATTGCCACTGACAATCATCACCGCGTCATCCCCATACGCTTTCAGTCCGCTGAGCACAGCACCGCGCATACCGAGTTCTAAATTCTCCTGCTCGACCATTGGGAGGTCTGGAACAATCTTCGTTGCTTCCTCAAGGTTATGTGCCCCGCCAATGAGAATAATATTCTCGCAGCCCCCCTTCTGTAGACGATCGATTTGATGCTCAAGAAGCGTTTTCCCACAGACCGGAAAGAGCGTTTTTTCCTGAAGAGGCCAAAAACGCGTACTGCGACCGGCGAGAAGGAGAAAGGTATTCACGAGTGAGTATATGTTGAATATAAATTATTATGCGAAATATGTCAAACCACGGTTGCAGGAAGCGCAAAGACTACTGTACATTCCTCCCCTGGCAATTTTCCCGCTTTCTTATGAAATATATCACACTTTCCCTTGTCGCCTTCACAGGATTGCTCGTGGCGACACCACAAGCAGAGGCAGCATCTTCTATGTTCGAGTATCGCCCACACATCTACCAGACGTCGTATCAAGATGGTTGGCCAACATGGATTGGTCGCCTACATGAGCTTGCATACCAGCACTACAGCAAGCCAAGTATGGAAGCGTTGTACCTTCCCCTATCGCTCATTCGCACGGGTGGGTTTGCAGATCTCGTAGAAGAGGTAGAGCAAACGCCAAACGTCGATACGACAGACTGGCCTAGTTGGATTGGCAGACTGCGATAAGTATTAGCGAAACTCCAGAGAGATCACACCTTCCTCGGCAGTGGTCTTTATGGGGATGCCAAGTGCATGGAATCGGTCCAAAACAGATGGATGCGGATGACCATACTGGTTGTCGCGTCCGACGGAAATCAGTGCAATGTCTGGATGAACCGCAAGCAAAAATCCTGTGGATGATGACGTTCGACTTCCGTGGTGCGCTACCTTGAGAATGTCTGATTGGATATCGACACCCGAAGCAAGAATGGCATCCTCAGCACTCTTCTCAATGTCACCTGTCAGAAGAATTTCATGATCGTTGTATACAATACGAACAACAACGGAGAGATTGTTATTCGAAAAACGATTGTTGGCGATGGCGTCAGCAGTCGGCCAAATAACGTCGAGAACGACGCCATCAAGTGAGAGATCCTCCTGTGGATTTGCTGTGATTATAGTTGTGTCCGATTCCTGCAATGCAGCAAGTAGCGCGTCGACACTGCCAGAATTGCCGAGCCGCCCGGAGAGCAAAATAGTATCGATGTGGAAGCGCCTCAGCACTTCTGGTAGCGCGGTAATGTGGTCTGCATCGGAATGGGTAAGAACAATGAGATCAATACTCCTATCAAAAAAGGGCATGAGCTTACCGAGATGTGAGAGTGTTGAAAGGTCTGGTCCGCCATCAATAAGAATTTGTTTTCCCTTTGGTGTCACCATAAATATGGCATCACCTTGGCCAACATCAAGAATATGAAGATGTAACCTGCCATCTGGCAGGAGCATAGATTCGCGCACGCCAAGCAATAGCACAACGAAAAGAAATACCCGTTTCCACATAGAGCACGAGCGTATCAGTTCAGAACATGCTTCTCCTTACTCTAAACAAAGCTCTGCCGGCGCAGGGCCAATACGTGGCTTACCAAAAGCAGAAACGACGTTCTATACCTCCAAAGAACCCCTACGTCGTGTACAGACAACAAACAGGCTGACAAGCAAAATCATGACCCCAGAGAGCGTTGTTGCAAGAATGCTGGCAGCACGCCAGTCACTAGTGGAGTCTTCGTGCGTTGCTGCAGGAAGAGCGACAACGTCTACTGCAAAAACATCGTCAGTAGTCGGCTGCACACGCTTTGTAAGATCTCCCGTAAAACCCTGTCCCGGAACGTATACAGGCAGTGTTGTGTACTGGAACACACCATGGGAAACTTTGCCGTCGACCGTCACGGTTTGAACATAGAGCCCGAAGAACCCGGGCGTCACACCGGTAAGCTGCACACCGCGAATATCAACGGGTAAGAGGCTTGGCGGGGCAAAGGTCTTCCCGTCACGTGTTTGGTACACCACAATGCCATAGAGATCATCCTCGGCGTTATCAACTGTCCACTCCATGGTGACGATATACGAACCATCTGCTTGTACCTGAGGGACAATCGTGGCGTTTTGAATATCGTGTGGTGCGCCCGCGGGTTCTACTGTGGAAGCAGGTGGCACAGTATGCGGCGGCTTTTTCTCTGTGCCATCGCTGTGGCCTGTAACGAGCACAGAGCGGTCATCCTCGTCGAGAGCCTGTCCATTTTTCCCCACGAATGGTTCGCTGAATTGGACGTTGTACACAACGCCGCGCTCCTGTGGCTCGGTGTGGATAGTAATTGTTTTTCCAATAATTGTAATGCTAGAAATTTGCAATGTACTTCCATCACTACGGGTAATCTTGAGGCCACTAGGTGCACGGTCTGCATCAACAGTGATAGAGGTAGAAAACTCCACGGCAATTTCCGTTGGGGATAGCACCGTTCCCTTCAAGAGCTTTAGGGTTGTGTGTTCAGGAACAGAGGGGAGGTCTGGGGTTTCGGCGGTAGGTTGAGGCGGCGGCAAAGAAGGGCCTCCTGTTGAGACTTTCACGTAGGCTTCCTCTGTAAAGAATTCACTTTCAACGCCAGTAGTCGCAACGGCAATGACAGCAATGTACAGATCATTAAATTGCTCTGGCGGAACGAAGGTGAGATTCGTCTCATCCCCCTCGGTCACCTCAAAGTCGTCGTACAGACCCTCGTTATCAAGAATAGAGTAGTTGCTGTAGTAGACACGGTAATAATCGATAGGGTCTGTCGTAATGGCATTCCACTGAACGACGACTTGGCCGTTAATCACATTTGCAGTGATACCCGTTACCGGTGATGGCGCTGCTTGTGCAAGAACCCTTCCTGTCAAAGACAGCAGAGCAAGCACGCAGACAATAACAGTTTTTGTTTTCATAGTTCGAAGATCTCACTACAAGTAAAATCTAAATATTGTACCCTAAAGTAGGTTTTTGTGCAACTTTAGTCCCCATCCAAGCCCAAGAATAACGATACACATAGCAATAAGCCCAATAATGGTAGAAAGCTCATTGGTGAGGACTGGGGCAAATAGCCCTAATCCGAGCCCTAATCCGAGCCCATACAGGAAAATATTCTTTCCCATGCCGAGTTGCATACGTATGGGCATAATGCGGAGGGCCTGAGGGAACAGGGCAAGCCCAAGGACAACATGCACAATAATGGAGGTATAGGCAGCACCGACAAAACCATAGAGTGGAATCAAGATGGCATTGAGACAAACTGAAAGAACTGCTGCACCAAAGAGGCTCAGCACAAGGTTTTTCCAGACGTGTCTATTAAGGAGAACATAGAACGAATAGAGCACGATGCCGTTTAACAGGAATGGAATAGAAATAAGTTGCAATGCAGTATCAGATCCTGGTTGAGTTGGAGTACTCAGATACTGCTCGGTGGTGAGTAGTGCAATAAGCGGGCGTGCCCAGAGAGCGGCAAACAGAAACGCCGTAATGCCAATGAGCAAAATGACCATCAAGGTCTTTCCAAGTAGGAGGGAGGTATCTTTTCCTTTTGCATCCAGCTCACTGAGGATAGGCAGTGTTGAGTTGAGCAAAAACGTCGGAAGCAAAAAGCCCATGTCTGCCATGCGGACGACGAATCCGTAGTAGGCGTTTTGCAATTCAAAGTCAGGTCGAAGCAGTGCAATCATCGTGATGTCAAACTGGCGGTAAAATGCGAGACACAGGTACGCAATGCCAAATGGCGCCGCTTGTTTTACCAGTTTCTTCATTAGTGATATGTCAAACGATGGTCGCACGCGTATCATCTTGTCTGCGTATACAAACGAAATCGTAAATAATACGAATGCACCGATGCCACCAAACAGCAGCATCATATTCAGGTGATGGAGGTCTGTACTCTGACGCACACCAAGAACAATGAAGGTGCCAATCAGTCCAGTAGTGATAATGCGCTGAACAACTTCTGCTACGAAGACGTACTGCATCGTATAGTTCACCTGGAAGACGGTACGAATAATGCCGGCAAGCAGCGTGAAGAATGGAACGAGCGATGCAATGAGTACAGCCATCGGGAGCGGCGTTCCCCGCCACTGAGGAAGCAGCCAGACCAAAAACAGTGCAATACCGAGCGAAGCGATAAGTATAATTGTACGAAGGACAATAAGTGCACCGAGCACAGCAGATTTATCGTTTGCCTTACTTACCTCTCGTACAGAAACAGCATACAAACCGAAGTCTGCAAGAATGCCAAATAGCTGAAGGTATCCGTACGCGGAGTTGTAGTTTCCGGCGAGTTCTTTGGTAAGCCCGATAGCCACGAACTTCACGGTCAGTATCGACAGTGCAGCCATCGTAATTTGGCTGGCCATCTGCCAGAGGGTAGAGGTGGCAATTTGCCGGGAGGACATGGGGAAAGAGTAAAGAGGAAAGAGGAAAGAGGAAAGAGGGGCTTGCGTATGTAGCTATACATTAAGCGATACTGTCCTCATGCAGATTATCTGAATCCGAATCGAATCCATCAAGTCCGAGACGTGTAAGCAACTGTGCAAACTGCTCAGCGAAAGCGTCAGTACTACTATGGATATGCTTGGCATCTATTACTAGCTGGATATCTTGATTGCACGGAATATGGTGCTGCTTGAGAACATCTTCAAATAGTCTTTGGCGATTGGAGAAAATAATAAGGAGTTTATGTTCATCAAATTGTATTTCTTCGCACAGAGAATCATGAAGTACGCTCATGCCCATACTTCCATCATTAAGTAGGAGGTCTTCGAAATCGAGAATTGTGCTTTGTAACACAGTACGGTCCATAGATTCACGATAAGAATTATCTGCATTGCACAGTGCAACAGGATAGTGGCTTGAGTGTAAGCGAACAGCAACGGTATCACTCATCTGTTCAGTTAGGTCTAGAAAGAGTCCAAACAGTTTTTCTCGTGAAGCAGCGGCAAGCAAAACTGGTATCGCGTTACCTGATTCTGTATCCAGATAGGTATCATGCCGATACCCTTCTGTTGGGGTGAGGTTTGGTGCAGGTCGTATTGCATCGGTCAATTCGAATGTACCGTAGCGACTAATTTCTAGATGCGCTTCGAGCTCTGCTTGTGTCATGCAGTCAAACATTTGTAGTTATAAAATATTATTTTGTTAGATCTGTCAATATGTCTGGAATATCTCTTTCCTCTTTCCTCTTTCCGTTTTACACTTCAAACAATGCCGCTTCCCTTCAAGCACCTAACGTCCACGAAGCAACTCTCTCGAGAGGACATGGATGCCATTTTGGCGGTAACCAAGGATATGGAAATTGTGCTTGAAAAAGGTGGTACTGACCTCCTTGAGGGTAAAGTACTCGCATCGCTCTTCTACGAGCCAAGTACGCGTACACGCCTAAGTTTCGAGACAGCTATGCACCGCTTAGGCGGGAGTGTTATTACGGCAGATGGCTTACAGTTTAGTTCCCTCTACAAAGGCGAAACCATCGAAGACACGATGATGGTTGTTTCGCAGTATGCAGACATCATCGCCATGCGCCACCCAGAACAAGGAAGTGCAGACAGAGCGGCATCTGTAGCAGAGGTTCCATTCATTAATGCAGGTGATGGTCCTGGGCAGCATCCCACACAAGCGATTCTCGACATGCTGACCATCTTCAAAGAACGCGGCAAACTTGATGGCATAAAGATAACCATGGTCGGAGACCTGATGTACGGACGCACAGTGCATAGCTTAAGTTTTCTTCTTGGTCTCTATAACGATGTGACATTTACTCTTGTTTCTCCCGAAGAACTGAAGATGCCAGAAAAAGTGACGTCATTCTTCGATGAAAAAGGTATCGCATACACAGAAACAGAGAACATCGAAGAGGCTCTTGATGGAGACATCGTCTACATGACACGTATTCAACAGGAGCGCTTTGCCGATAAATCCGAGTACGACCGCCTCAAAAATTCATACGTCCTCGAAGCGCATCACCTCACCGGGAAGGATATAACAGTTATGCACCCACTACCTCGCCTAAAAGAAATCAGTACCGATGTAGATCGTCTTCCCAATGCGGCATACTTCCGCGAAGTGCGAAATGGTGTCATCGCTCGTATGGCACTGCTTGCGATGTTACTGGGGAAGGCATGAGCAACCTCATCACCCTCCCCGGACTTATCGATTGCCATGTACATTTTCGTGAACCCGGGTTTGAGCACAAAGCGACGATGAAAAGCGAGGCAGCGTCCGCACGTGCGGGCGGAGTACTTACCGCATGTGAGATGCCTAATACTAGTCCTCCATGTGTTACGGTTAATGCGCTACGGCAGAAGATTGCTATCGCAGATACAATCACTGACTGCGATATCCACTTCTTCTTTGGCATTACCGAAGCGTCGCATATGGAGGAATTTCAAACAGCCTGGAATGACGAAGGTCTTCGCAGGAGACTCTGCGGGGTAAAACTCTACCTCGACCATTCAACGGGAAACCAAAAGGTGGATGGTGGCATTGTCGAAGATATTTTCAAACGTTGCAGCGAACTGGGTGCTCCGCTTGTTGCCCATTGTGAAGATGCGGAGATTAACGCCGAGGCTGCAAAGATGTTTGCGAAGCAAACCGATGTGTCGCTCCATTCA
The DNA here is from genome assembly GCA_020632295.1 of Candidatus Peribacteria bacterium. Taxonomy (GTDB): domain Bacteria; phylum Patescibacteriota; class Gracilibacteria; order Peribacterales; family Peribacteraceae; genus UBA2170. The sequence goes on along the minus strand of JACKFU010000001.1, from coordinate 289,310 downwards.
CTCATGCGGCCGAGCGCATCGGAGGCGACGGCAATCGAGTATGCTATCAACCTTGCAAAGAAACACGGCACGCCGTTTCACATCGCACATCTCTCCACAGCACAGGGAATCGACCTCGTACGCACAGCAAAAGCAGAAGGTGTCACCGTAACCTGTGAAGTTGCACCACATCACCTCTTCCTCTCCATTCACGACTACGATCGCCTTGGGCCTCTTGGCAAAATGAACCCACCTCTCCGTCCGCTCGATGATGTTGAGGCACTCTGGAAAGGTATAGAAGACGGTACAGTCGACTGCATCGCAACCGACCACGCACCGCATACGCTTGAGGAAAAGACATCGCCAAAAAACCCGCTTGATGCACCATCCGGCGTACCGGGCGTCGAAACAATGCTGCCATTACTCCTCACCAAACTCTCACCCGATCAAATTAAAATGCTCTGCTACGAAAATCCAAATCGTATCTTCAGCCTCAATGCACCGAGCGAGCCTCGCATCACGATCGATCTTGATGAAGAATGGGTCATCCATGCACGGGACCTGCACAGTAAATGCGACTGGACGCCGTACGAAGGCATGACAGTTCGTGGCAGAGTTGTTACAATCACATAAGAATGGATTCCTTCAATATCCCTCCTGCTACCGTCTCTACCCGAGCAATAAAAGCGCGCGAATTCCCCGTATACATTGTAACACCAATGGAAAGTCGGCAATCGGCCGAGGTTATTGCAATGCAGGTAAGAGCTTCTGTAAGAACGATTGCAAATATATCTTCCCTACAACAGTATGAACACGGACTTTGAAGACAGTTATCATCAATTACATAGTGGTTCAGCAGAGGAACAAATCTGTGCAGCCAAGCAATTGCGACAACATGGAATAGCACACCGCGGAGGAATATTTCCAAGGGGTGACGCAAAACATCCTGGCGAGTTGCTTATTTCGAAAGAAACACAAGACAATTTGATATCACTCCTTCAGCAGACGTCGGGAACGCTTCGCAATGAACTACTCCTTGCTCTCTCAAACTGGTCCGATGACTCAGTGCATCAAGTCATTCAAGAGATTCTTGAAAATGCTGATACTGACGATGATTGGCAGTGTTGTATTCTAGCATTGCAGACGGTGGCAGGGGAAAAGTGTTACACCTTGCTCCAAGAAATCGCATCCAACGAGCAACTTGATTCCACCATAAGAGATCGAGCATATATAGCAAGCATCTGGGTATCGGAAGGTGGTTATGATCTATTGGAACCCGGACTCTAGGCAAGAGATGATGCAAGCATATGTTTACGTATCCTCTTCAGGACAAAACTTCTCCAAAAATGCATTAACCAGTTCTTCAAACAGCTCGTTAAACATGGTGACTTTTTCCGGAATCTTTTTATCGTCTTTCATCACGTAGAGGCCCTGATTAATTTCGATCTGAATACCCGGAACAAGAAAAGGTGGAATACGTCTGCGGTGGCAGTGGTGCCCAAGAATGTATTTGCCCGTATACGGGAAATTGATAGCGACAGAGAAGCCTTTCTCTTCAAAGAAGTCACGGAAGAATACCGTGTGCTCACGCGTACAAGACGAGAAGTTGACGTTGCCCAGGTTAATGTCCGGCCGCTCTTTCCCACTATCTTTTTTTAGCTTCGGTCCAAACGGCAAAAACGAGTGACAGTCGATAAGAAATTGCACCTTAGGAATATGCTGCTCAAGTGCATCATGGTATGGGTTATGGTAATTCTTAATCAACTTGTCGACGATCTCCGGACTTGGTTCCACCTTGTATACATTTTTCCCATCCCAGGTCGTGTGCACGGTTACGCCTTCTGCAGCGAGTTCATACTCTTTCGAAATATCATCTGGTGCACGGTTGGGATCGACGATGACCCGTGAGAAATTACTTTTCACCTTGTAGACATTATCGATGTCGAAAATTTCGTCTGTGTACAGGTCGGTATACCCCATCAGCTCCTCTGCTGTGAGGGCAATCATTCCTGCTACCTCTTCCGGAACAGCAGAGCTTGCGTGAGGGATGGAGACGAGAACCGGTCGGGGTGAATTAGGAGACACTGTACGTATGCGTGAGAAAGTGCACAGCAGGCAGAACCTTTGTGCCACTTGCAGTCTTTAGAACAACGTTGGTAAGCGTATATTCCACTACTTCTCCGTTGTCGCTACCAATCTCAATATGGCTACCTACAGGCAATTGGCGCTTAAGTTGCTGGCAAGCAATGGCGTTATCGAGAACCGTACGCGCACCAAATGCCGCACCAAGACCAAGCATGAGCAGTGCAACAGATGCGACAGTAAGAATGCCATTGAGAATGTAGCTCAAATTAAATCCAAGTTGATCAACAGCAGCAACAAAAACGAAAATCAGTACAACAAGCTGTACGGCTTTGCCGACAAACTTCTTGTAACCAATATCCATCTTGTTCAGTGTCTGCGTTGCAAGCATTTGCAGAAACTTGGCAAGCAGCATTCCAAAAATAATAATCAGTAACGAGGCAATAACCTGCGGAATGTAGTTCGTCACCACCGAGAGTCCGCTGCTTACCTGCTCAAGATGCAGTGTATCTGCAGCAACTATTAACGTCAGGAGGATCAGCATCCAAAAGATAAGCCATCCGAGAATGTCGCTGACACTCTTATGAATACCAATGCTTTTGAGCATGCTTTGAAGCGGCGTTTTTGCCGCGAGCTTATCAATGGCGAAGAAGTTTAATACCCAGAGTACGATGTGATGCACAATGACGGCAATCAGCCATCCGGCAAAGATAACCACAATGGCAAATAAAATCTCCGGAAGCAGTGTCCAAATACGTTCCCCAGCAGAGACAAGGCTCTCACTGAGAATGAGTTGAAATCGATCAAAAACAGCATTCATGGAGATGATTATAGCAGATTTATCGTCTCAGTGCGAGATTACACTTCGACGATGATGGGTATGACCATCGGTTCACGGTTGATCTGCCTATCAAAGTATCGATACAGCGCACCCGTGATCGCGCGCTTAAAGGCTTTACGGTCTTTTTCACCGCGATCAAGTGCCTCAGTATACGCCTTCTTTGTACGCTGAATGACTTCTTTGGTAATGGTTTCTTGTTCGGTTCCGTAAATAAGTCCACGTGAGAGAATGTCTGGATCACCCACAAGGCGCTTACTATCGCTGTACACACGAAGGATGACAACCACTGCACCAGCCTTGCTCATGATTTTTCTATCACGAATAACGCGCTGACCTTCGCCGGCGGCGCCGCCTTTTCCGTCAATAATAATATCCTGGTATTCAATTTTACTCTTTGACCGTCGGGCATTGCCCTTGGTATCAAATTCTAAAATCTCACCGTTACTAAGCAGGTGCACTTGGTTTTCCTCGTACCCAATCTTCTTGGCGAGTTCTGCGTGAGCATTGCGCATGGCGGGTTCACCGTGCTCGGGAATAATGTGACGAGGTTTCAGGAGTCGATGCATGAGCAAGATGTCCTCCGCATTTCCATGTCCAGTCACATGCAGTGCAAGTTCCTGATTGGTTTTCACAATCGCTCCTTGTAAGTGCAGGTTATTAATTACTTTTGCAACAGCACGTTCGTTTCCTACAATTGGATTGCTACTCAAAATAATGGTGTCACCTTTCTTTACGCCAATTTGACGGTGTGTTCCAAGGCCAATACGTGCAAGGCCTGCCATTTCCTCTCCTTGGCTTCCGGTTGTGAGGATGACGACTTGGTCATCAGGAAGTTTATCCATGGTGGGACCGACTTTGCGAATCATGCCACGAGGCGCTTTGATGTACCCGAGGTTCTGGGCAATTTCAATGTTCGTTACCATACTGCGGCCAGAGACAAACACTTTGCGGTTGTATTTCTTCGCGTGTTCTACCACTTGCTGTATACGGTTGAGTAGCGAAGAAAATGTCGAGACAATCACGCGTCCTTGTGCATCGCGAATAAGCTGATGCAGCGTTTCGCTGATGTCGGCTTCACTCTTACTGTGGCCGGGCTTCTGTGCATTGGTGGAGTCGGCGATCACTGCAAGAACACCCTGTTCACCGAGTTCCGACAGACGTTGAAAGTCTGCAGGGTCTTCGTTCATCGGCGTGAGGTCAAACTTAAAATCTCCTGTGTGGACGATAGTTCCATACGGTGTATGCAGTGCAACAGCTGCGGAATCCGGAATGGAGTGTGTGACCTTTAAAAACTCTACTTCTACTTTCCCAAGACGCGTTTTTTGACGATATTCAACGGTGTTCAGTCGTGCCTTGCCAGTCAACTTCTCCTCATCCAGGCGCTTTCTGACCATCGCCATTGTTAGCTTCGTGCCATAACATGGCGGGAAGTGTAGTCCAGGGAGCATGTGCTGTACGGCACCGATGTGGTCGAGGTGACCATGAGTAAATAGCACTGCTTTAATACGATTTTCTTTTCCTTTGAGCGATGTCATATCTGGTATCAGATAATCGATACCAAGCATATCCTCGTCAGGAAACTGCAATCCGATATCAATGACGAAAATATCCTGGTCTACTTCAACGATAAAGCAGTTACGTCCAACTTGCTCGAATCCGCCAAGCGGATACACGCGCAACTTGCCCCCGGCGAACGACTGCACTGGTTTTGCCTGCGGATTTGCAACGGGTGCATGATGACTCGGTCGTCGGCGACCGCGCTTTATGTATTTCTTCGATGGTTTTTGCTCACCACCTTTTTGGCTCTGCAGCCAATCTCCTACTGTTTTCATGTTACTGGTGTAAATTGTATGCCCCCATCATAGTCTTCCTCGGTTCATATTGCAAGTTCTATTTTGAAGTAATATCAATTTTTTGGCTTTAGATAAACGAATTTTTGGTCTAGTTTTTTGTAAAACGCATACACCTATGTACCCTAGTACACATCTGTACCCTCTGCACCTTCTTCATAAATCCTTGCTCAAATCTCGCAAAATCTGTACCCTTCTACTCCGTATGGAGATTACGGTGCAATGCGGGCACACCAGTCCTAAGCGCGGAACCACCTTGGTATCCGAACGTTTTACGAGTGGACGCGGCGAAGATGTTGTTATGCTTCTCCAAATCGACGGTTCTCCCAGTGAGGCAAAAGCTCTTGAAAAAGAGTGCACCACAGTTATCAAGCATGCACTACTCGAAACAGATGGCGAAGCAAGTAGCCGACTAGATGGAACGCTCAAAGAATTAAATGGCCTCCTTAAGGGGCTCACTTTCTCGCAGTCTATTCAAGAGATTCATGCGCTCATCGGTATTGTCGACACGGCAGGTGTCTTGCATGTATCGCATGCAGGTCGTAGTGAGGCGTATGTTGTACGCAGTGGAGGAGCAAGCCAAATTACGGAATATACACGTGGCAAGCCTACTCCCGCGTTTGTCCACATTGCGAGTGGTGGGTTGGAGCCTCGTGATGTTATTGTATTTTCCAGTCAGCGGCTTCTGCGCACAGTTACGCCAGCGCAACTCGCACAGCTCGTACAGCGTGGCGACCATGTTCTCGATGAGCTTGTTGTCGAATTAGAGTCGGAGAAAGAGCAGGCTGCTATTTGTATATTGCATGTCTCTGGTCGCGGAGAGCAACAGAGTGCACCAGCGCGTAGCAGTGGTAGAAAGCGCAAGCAGCGTTCAGCTATTGCACTATCTTCTGTACTGGCATCTGCTGCTGAGGTGACATCACGTGTAAGCGACTACATGCCATCAGGCATTCCTGGTCGGCTTCGAGAAGTAGCATCTGGTTTTCTCAGCGACCTCAAAAATCCCAAGCGCAAACGCAGGGCGCACTTCTTGCTTTTGGCAGGCACCTTAGCAGCATTTTTGGTGATATGGGCGGTGGTGAATCTTGGAACAAGTAGCCAAATGCGTCAGTCGAAAGCAGAACTTGAAGAGCGTCTCAACGAAGTAGACCAGCTTATTCGCACAGCAGAAAACAGACGCCTTTCGGGAGAAATGGATAGTGCAAATGCTATTTTGGAACAGGCGGAACAGCGCGCAAAGCAGGTTATGGATAATGATAACAATCTCTTCAGAGCAGAAGCACTCGACCTCCTTGAGCGTGTTCGGGTAAAACGCGAAGAGATTAATAACATCGTTCGACTTTCGCCACGTCTTGTTGTGAACTTAGAGGCGAAGAATGATGACATTGATGCCCAAGGATTCATCGGTCTCGCTGATGGCGAGTTTACCGTCTACGATCGCCAGCATCTGTACCGCGTTCTCTTAAACACGGTTGAAGATCCACAGATGCTTTCAGACGATGAGCTCATTCTGGATGGCGATTACTTCGAACGCTACCAAACTGCCATCTTCCAGACCACAGATAATAGCATTATTGAGTTTATCAATAGTCAGCCGACTTCCATGAAAACAGATGATCCTGCCGGATGGATTAAAGCAACAGACATGGAAACCTACCTACGATTCCTCTACATGCTTTCGCCGGAGAATAACCAAATTTACAAATATGAGCGTTTGAGCAATCGCTACTCTGCCCCAGCAGAGTACAACATTAACGGAGACCTTGAGGGCGCACTCGATATGGCCATTGATGGTAACGTCTACATTGTCAAAAAAGGAGGAGAGCTGATGAAGCTCCTACGAGGTGAAGCGCAGCCATTTACTATTCGTCATCTTCCAGAGGGTGCATTATCTGGCGTAACAAAGGTCTACAAAGTGTTTGATGGAAACCTCTACTTCCTCGACCCCGTTCACGGCAAAGTCATCGTCGCAACTGATGGTGGAGGAACAGCAGAAGGTGCATACATTAAACAGTATATTCTCGAGGGAGATCAGGTTGGCGAACTACGCGATCTCTACGTTGATGATGAAGAGACAAAACTCTACGTGATTGATGAGAAGAGAATTCATGCGGTAGACCTACGATAGCATCATGAAAATACTCACCTTCGGTACCTTCGACTATCTGCACCCCGGTCATATTGCCTATCTCAGTGAAGCAGCTTCCAAGGGAGACCTGTTCATCATTGTGGCACGCGACAGTAACGTACGACATATTAAGGGGGAAGCACCGGATCATACTGAGGAGGAGCGTATTGCTGCCTTACAGGAAGCATTCCCAGATGCACAGGTGCGTCTTGGCGATACAGAGGATTACCTTAGGCCCGTATTCGAGATTAACCCCGATTGTATCGTTCTAGGCTACGACCAGACGCTCCCTCCTGGCATATCTGAGAAAGACCTCCCTTGCCCTATTGAGCGCGCACAACCGCATCGTCCAGACGAATTCAAGAGCAGTATTCTTCGCAAGAATCATTCATAGTGTGTCCATAAGCGCAGTATTTTTACAACCTTTTGCTTCTTGTACACCTGGTAGACAATGCGATGTTGCTGATTGAGTCTGCGGGAATATGCACCACTCAAGTCTCCAACGAGCGTTTCAAATACTGGTGGTGATGCAAAGGGATTTTCAGAGAGCTGCTGCAACAGTGACACTGCTTTTTTTGCAAGTGGAGATGTCTTGAGTTTCTTTGCATCTTCGACTGCTTGCTTGGTATAGACAAGTTTGTATTTCATAAATCAATAGTCTCTACGCAGTCATCAATACCTTCGTTCATCCCTTCCTGGAGAGATTCTTTCATACCAGGAATGGAAAGAAGATGGAGCGTTTCAGAAATAGAGCGCCATTCATCTTCAGAAACGAGCACAGCATTGCCAGTTTTACCGGTAATAAATACCGGTGGTTGGCCCTTTTGAAGGATATCAATGAGCTTATAGAGTTGCGCACGCGCCTTGGTAATCGAGATGATGGTCATGGTAAGATGGTACGCTTTTACGTACGTAAAGTCAAGTTAACCTTGGCTAAACGTGTAAAATTTGCTATACTAATACGATATGGAAAACACACAACCACTTTGGAAACAGATTCTCGGTGCCATCATTGGTGGCGGTCTTGCACTCGCAGTGTACTACGCTTACGAGTATACAAAGCCGAAGGTGGAGGCGTACCTAACGCTACCACCAGCAGATCGTATGTACGATCTTGGAACATCGCACATTGCGGATAAGACAATGGACGAAGGAGATCGAAAACGCATTCTTAGTCGCAACGTCCGTGTTGCGCAGCAGATGGGTGAAAACAGTGCACTTGAGACGGTTGATGACCACCGATTAGATATTGCCTGGCCCGGTAACGATCCCACTGATCCAAAATATACAGAAGTTACCGGCATAGTTCCCGAGCCAGAAGTACCTGTGCCTATGGTAGAAGTCGATATCCTCGAGGAGCAAATGGCTACGAGCGAAATGGAAATGGATAACTGGGAGGCTCTTTGGGGTGATATCCAGGCACAAGAAGATGAACAGAATGCTACAGAATCTGTTGATGCGGAGGCTCTGCCCGATACGGGATTTGGCCTCGGTGTCATTGCAGCAGGTGCAGCTGGCGGCGCACTTGCCAGCAGGAAGCGCAAGCGTAAGATGGCGTAGATGCTCATCGCTCTCTTTGCTGTACTCGGTCTTGCGTTTGGAAGTTTTAGTACAGTTCTTATCGAGCGTGTACCACAGAGCAAGAGTGTAGGTGGTCGATCGCAGTGTCCCAAGTGCAACGTGCCTCTGCGCATACACGAATTAATTCCCGTTATCAGTTTTCTTGTGCAAGGCGGAACATGTCGGTCTTGTGGTAGTAGGATTGGCATCCTCTATCCGGCGGTAGAACTTCTCAGTGCGGCGATATTTGTGTGGGCAGCTCTACTGCATTCCGACTTCTGGATTGCCCTTGCCCTTGCCCTTGCCCTTTGGCTTCTTGCTGTCATGTGCATTATTGATCTGCAAACAAAAACCATTGCAGATGCATTAAATATCCCCTTCATTATCACGTCGATTATCTACAGCCTGCTTATCGGTCAATTTACGTGGTTAGGTTTGTTACTTCCATGTATGTTCTTTGGCGTGCTCTGGGTGCTTGGGCGAGGTAAATGGATTGGTAGCGGCGACATACTACTTGGCATTGGTATTGGTGCACTTGCTGGCGACTGGCGATCGGCGATGGCATCTCTCATGATTACCTACATCATGGGGGCGTTGATCCTATCTCTTCTTCTCATGACTGGTCGCGTCACGCGCAAGCATCACGTTGCCTTTGTACCATTTATTGCTCTTGGTATTATTATTGTATTGGTTTTAAAAACCGGGCTCTCGCCCAATACATTTTGGTGAAAGCCCGTGAATGCGTCAGTTCTTTCGTGCGGCAGTTGCCGTGCCCGCTCATGTTTGGGAGAGGCTTCGAATCTGACCGGGGTAGTCTATACTTTTTTTTACATTTGTCAAGAGTTCTCAACATGCCTATACTAGCTAAATGAAGACTGTTGCACAGAATAGAAAGGCACGATTTGACTACGATATTGTCGATACAATCGAGGTAGGCATCATCCTGACGGGCCAGGAGGTAAAATCCTGCCGCGAAGGCAATATGAACCTCAGTGGGTCGTATGTCTCGTTCCAGACAGGCAAGCCCGTGCTCAAGGCAGCGACGATCGCGAAGTATCGTTTGGCATCCGGTGCCGACGACTATGAGCCGGGTAAAGATCGCATCTTACTCATGAAGAAGAATCAGGGAGATCGCCTGCAGACACAGCTGGAAGAAAAAGGCGTGTCACTTGTTCCTCTCGAAGTGAAGGCAGGTAGATACATTAAGGTTGTCCTTGGTCTGGGAAAAGGAAAGAAGAAGTACGACAAACGTCAGAGCAAGAAGAAAAAAGACATCGAGAGGAGGCTAAGGGAAGGACGAGAAGTGTAATGACGATCTGTAGAGACGCGCCATGGCGCGTCTCTACTCAAACGCTGAAAAGTCATTTTCAGGTTTTCAAATTTTCAAATTTTCAATATTGTGACAGCATGTCACTTCTTCCCCCTCAAATTACTAAGGCCATAGAAGAATTCAGTAAGCTCCCGGGTATTGGACCAAAGTCTGCAGAGCGACTAACATTTCATCTTTTGCGTAGCTCCAAAGCGTCTCCCGAAGGTCTTGGCAATGCGCTTATCAATGTAAAAAATGAACTGAAGTACTGCACTACCTGTCAGATGGTAACGCTGCAGGAACAGTGCAGTATTTGTGTAGACACCACACGTGACCACTCCCAGGTGCTTGTCGTTGAAAACCCACTTGATGTCGTAGCGTTTGAAAAAACATCCTACAAAGGAGCGTATCATGTGCTGCACGGCGTCCTCTCTCCTATCGACGGCATGGGTCCGGAGCAACTCAAAATGAAAGAGCTGTTTGATAGATGTCGCGCCGGCGGAGTGAGCGAAGTCATTGTTGCAACAAACCCCGATGTCGAAGGCGAGGCAACCGCCAGTTACATCCGTCAGCAGCTCACAGGAAACGTCGCATCCGTCACGCGACTAGCGCACGGACTTCCGATGGGCGCGGATATTGAATTTGCGGACCAGACAACACTCAAAGAAGCTCTGGCGGGAAGGAGAAGCCTCTAGGTTTTTGCAATAAGAAAATGCCACTCAGGCGCGGTTCTGCTCGGTGTGTCTTCAATGCGGAAGAATGTTTTTATGGTAGCGCCATTTTGCTCAATGCGTTTTTTGTAATCCTCGTAGGTGAGTTTTTGTGTGTCAGCCATACGATGGATATCAGGATTTTCTTGTTGAGACCAGTCATCAGAATTCGGAGAAAACACCCATAGTGACACGTATCGCTTGGCAACTCGAATCAGCTCATCAATGGATTGCATGGCCTCTTGGCATGTGAGGTACTCAAACACTCCGCAGTTCAACACAACATCAAATGAGTTGTCATCAAATGGTATGTTTGTTGATGTGCCATGCACCATGTCCTTCTTTACGGGTGAATGCTTCAGACAATATGGAGAAATCTCAGTTCCCTTACAGCTATACCCTCTGCGTTTCAGCGCAATGAGCGTGCCACCCATAGCACAACCAACATCAAGAAATGTCCAATCTTCCTCCGGTGAGATTGCACTAAGTAGTGGTGCAATGACTTCGCGTTCAGCAGTTTGGTCATGCTCCTGAAGGTAGTTAGTGTACGAGTCACTGGAGTAGTACTCCTCATCAAATTGATTGCCGCTGTGATCATTGGAAGTTGTCATGAGCATTAGAGATACCCCCACGAGTGCAACTTATCTCCGTCTTCCACCCAGCGATCGCCAATGTCCGTACGGTAGTACATATTGGGAATCAGAATATTTTGAATACGTGAGTATGCTTGTCGTTGGGCTTCCTTCATTGTAGTGCCCGTCCCAGTGACAATAAGTGGAATTCCGTAGACCCCTGTAATCAACCACTCATCATTAATAAGTTGCAGATCTTGTATATGTATACCTTCACGTGACTCTTTTTTAAACACGACAACCGCGTCTTGGGAAAACACGTCAAAAGTCTTTTGGTCACTATACGGAAATGGTGGCACAACAACCATGACACCCACCTGAAAGCCTCGTTTTGTTTTCAGTTGAAAGTCTATTCCTGATGCAAGCTTCCAAAGCATCATGCCAATGGGTTCTGTAATACCGGCACGCTGAATACTGATGGTTGGGTATCCAAAGCGACAGGTGAATTCCAGTGGATAGATACCATTGCCATTTACAATACAGTTGATATCGATGTATCCCACATATTCCTCACGTGCAAACGTTGCTTCCATCTTGCGAAGTGTTGCCTCAAAAATTGGATTATGCGATGTCCAAAACATGCTAGTTCCCATTTCTCCGGTTGATACGCCAAGCTCGCCAGGAAATAATTTTTTGTGCTCAAAGTTTACGTTAATAGGATCGATAAATTTCTTTCCATTGAAGAACGCACCAATGCCAATTTCTACTCCTGATGCGCGTCTTTGCAGTTGAAACTCTTCGATTTCATTTCCCCAAGTGCGTTCGTATGCTTGCAGAATGCGAATGATGTCACTGCCATCATCCTCATTACCAACAAATAGAAGCTGCTTGTAGTCCTGTACTTCGCCAGACGGCTTAATAACGTACTTATTCGGGTTGCCTCTTACATGCTGTACAGCAGATTCAAACGTATGAAATGTATGGTACGGCAAAATTTTGACGCCATGTTTTTTCAGTTGCTCTTGTCCAAAGGAACGATCATTTTCCAATGTATCTGTATACGGCGTACCACCAATAACAAGCTTTCCTTGTGCACGCAGAGCATTTGCCCTTTCGCCTTCGCCAATATAGTCAAACACAATGATGTCTGCTTGGTCAGTATGCATTTCCCAGTTGTCTACTTTTTCCACAAAACCATCACCAACAGTTTTTTCCGATTCCATTTCTATGAATACAAGAACCGTATGCCCTTCCTTGGCAACTGCCCATGCTAGATCGATGCTATCGCCGTGTCGTGATACAAACAGGAATGTAAGATGCTGCGGTTGCATGAGACTCACAAGTATTAATGTCGAAACGCTCTCACGCCAGTAGTGACCATCGGAATCCCAAGTTCATTTGCTTTGGCAATGACTTCATCATCTCGAATAGATCCTCCCGGCTGAATAATCGCACTAATGCCATTTTTCGCTGCTTCTTCAACAGAGTCCGGGAATGGGAAGAAGGCGTCACTTGCCATGACACTTCCCTTCGCTCTCTCCCCTGCACGGCGTGCCGCGATAATCGTTGAGTCGACACGACTGGTTTGTCCGCAGCCGATCCCCGTTGTCACGCCGCCTTTGGCAAACACAATTGCATTGCTCTTTGCATGCTTTACGACGTGCCAGGCAAAGAGGAGGTCATCAAGTTGTGCGTCGGTTGGCTTCACATCTGTCACGATTGTTAAGTCATCTTTCGTCAAAATTTTATTATCAACATTCTGTACTAAAATACCACCTAAGCATGTCCGCACACTCACTTCTCTTTCCACTCTTTCCACTTCTATTGCTCGTATTTTCGGCTTACTCTTAAGGAGTTCTATCGCACCTTCTTCAAAACCTGGTGCAATAATCACCTCGGTAAAAATTTTCTGATCGATAATTTTCTGAATAATGTCTGCAGTACACTCTCGATTGAGAGCGACAATCACACCAAACGCAGAAAGACGATCGGCGTCGTAACTCTTCTGGAATGCTTCGGTAATGTCACTGTCACTGGCAACACCGGAAGGGTTTGCATGCTTAATGCATGCGGCGGTTGGCTCAGAAAAATCGCAAACCAAATTCCACGCACCATCAGCATCTAAAATATTTAAGTAGCTCATTTTTTTCTCCTCCTGGAGCACAGTCCACCCGGCACTCTCTCCGTACCGCTCGTAAAACCGTCCCCACTGGTGCGGGTTTTCGCCGTAGCGAAGGTCTATGCCATTCACAACCATCGACCCTTTGCTTTTCCCTTCGCTTAGGGCTTCCAGGATGGCACTGTCATATGCAGCTGTTCGTAAAAACACTTTCGTAGCAAGTTCAGATCGAAGGTCCAAAGACGTATCACCGTTCGATTCAATTTCCTCAAGCACTCGTGCGTAATCATCCACGTCAGTAATGACGGTTACATCTTTGTAATTCTTTGCAGCACTCCTCAGGAGTGTCGGTCCTCCGATGTCAATCTGCTCAATCAGTTCCTCATAGCTTTTAGCTTTTAGCTTATAGCTTTTAGCAGTGTCCTCGAATGGATAGAGGTTTACCACCACCATATCAATGGGTTCAATACCAAGTTTCTGCGCATCGCTGTCATCCTTTCCTCTGCGCATGAGCACACCTCCCATAATCAGCGGATGCATCGTCTTTACGCGCCCACCAAAACACTCCGGAAACTGTGTCACCTCTGCCACATCTGTTACCTTTGTACCCCCTGCCCTTATAACGTCGGCAGTGCCTCCCGTACTCAAAATTTCCCATCCAGAAGCCGATAATCTCTTGGCAAATTCGGCAATACCGGCCTTATCAGACACGGAAATGAGAGCACGTTTTGGCATAGCAGGGCGATTGTACAGTAATCATTGATAAAATCACCGTTTTTTGCTAAAATAGAGAGATATTTATGGCGGAAAAACACAAAGAATCACCAGCAAAAAAGAAAGGGAAAAAGGTCCTCATTGTTGAGGACGAAAGGCCGCTTGCGCATGCACTTGAACTCAAGTTTTCGCATGAGGGATATGCCGTGACCATTGCAACCGATGGTGCGGAGGCGCTCAAGCAAGCAAACAGCGGAACGTACGATACGATTTTGCTCGATCTCATTATGCCGAACATGGATGGTTTTGCGTTCTTAGAACAACTCAAGAAGAAGGTTCCGGTCATTATTCTCAGTAACTTAGGACAAGATGAAGACAAAGAACGTGCAGAGAAACTGGGTGCGGTGGATTACTTCGTGAAATCAAACACTCCTATCACAGAGATTATCAAAAAAGTGAAATCCATTACAAAATAATATGGCACTCCAAGATAAAGAAATCGGCGAAATTCTCCTCGGACAGAGTTATATCTCCGAGGAAGAACTGGGTACCAGCTTGAAAGAAGCGGCAACACGCAATGTCGATCTCCTTACGGTACTCATGGAGAAAGGGTTTCTCACGCAGTCGCTCTACGAGAACGCGCTCGCGGAGCACTACAAGCTTCCGTTTTATGACATCAACGAAAACCCACCACGTCCCGACCTTATCACAAAGTTGCCGGAGGATATTTCGAGAGAGTACGGCGTGATTGTTGTTGGAGTGAATAGTAATACTATTACGGTCGCTACATCAGACCCTGGTGAACCAACTCTCGAAGAAGCAATTCGTCTCAACTTCGAACAGGAGGAGGCAGTACTGCCAAAGGCAAAGGAAAAAGAGATGAAGAAAGATGGCGAACACAAGAAGCAGAAGAAGGGGTTCTTTTCGAAGAACACGAACGACCGCAAAGAGTTTGCTGGAAATATCGAATACGTGTTTACCGCAAAAGACACCATTGAGGCAGCGCTCCGCCATTACTGGAAACCGCTTGCCACACGCTTCCAGCAAATTATTGAGAAGCAGCGAAAAGTTGCACCAGAAATCCTTGGCGAAATTTTTGATGATGCCATTGAGTTACGTGCATCGGACATTCACTTTGAGCCACAGGAGAATGTTGTCATCGTACGCTTCCGTGTTGATGGTGTGCTCCACGAAGCAGGACGCATTCCAAAACAGTACTACGAAGGTGTTGTAAACCGTGTGAAGATTGAGGCAAACATGCGTATCGACGAACACTTTGCTGCCCAAGATGGTGCTATTCGTCACCAGACGCCAGCAGGCCCCATGGACATTCGTGTGAACATTGTTCCGGTTGTTGACGGTGAAAAAATTGTGATGCGTTTGCTCGCGTCCTACGTGCGCTCCCTGACACTCGGTGATCTTGGATTTACCAAAGAGCATCAGGAGATTCTGACAGAAGCGGCAAACAAACCGTTTGGTATGGTACTGACGACTGGCCCAACGGGATCGGGTAAATCCACAACACTCTCTGCGCTCATTAAAATGCGCAACTCACCGGATATTAACATTTCTACTATTGAAGATCCCGTGGAGTACAAGGTGCGTGGCGTTAACCATATTCAGGTAAATACCGAGGCAGACCTCACATTTGCAACAGGTCTGCGTGCTCTTGTGCGTCAGGACCCAGATGTCATTTTAGTAGGTGAGATTCGAGATGGAGAAACAGCAGATATTGCGGTAAACGCCGCTCTTACTGGTCACCTTCTCTTCTCGACTCTCCATGCAAACACGGCAGCAACGGCAGTTCCTCGACTGCTGGATATGGGTGTCGAGCCGTTCTTGCTCGCATCCACATTGGAAGTCATCATTGGTCAGCGACTCGTGCGTCGCATCTGCCCGCACTGTCGCTATAGCTACACCGTTACCGCCGCAGAGGCTCATAAGTTCTTTAAGGGGGCAAACAAGTTCTTTAAGAGCTCAGGGAAAATTACTCTCTACAAAGGAAAGGGGTGTGAGGCATGCGGCAATACTGGGTTCCGTGGTCGTGTGGGTATCTACGAGCTTCTCAAGGTTACACCGGAAATAGAGGAGCTCATCATCGCCCGTGCCAGTAGCGGAGACCTTAGTAACCTTGCACGCAAGCAGGGGATGAAGGTGATGTTTGAAGATGGATTTACCAAAGTGCTTGCCGGCGTAACGACGATTGATGAACTGAAGCGTATGGCAGCACCACCCGATGTCCTCTTCTCGCATGGTAAGAAAAAGAAATAACGCTCATCGGCTTTCATTGCTTGCACGACTGAGACGCATGTTTCATCGCACGCATAAGCGCAAAAAGCCTGCTGGCATTATTGCACAAAAAGCAGAGAAAGAGACCACGAAGAAGACAAGGACTGTACGGAAGAAAAAGAAGGCAACGAAGACAAGGACGGCGAGAAAAACAACGAAGGCAAGGACGAGAAAGAAAACAAAGCGGGCAGCGGTACGCACGCCGGTTGCTGTACGCACACAGCCAGTGAGGCCACATATTGTTGAGAAGGAATTTGTGCCGCAGCTTGTCAGTGCGCCACAGGAACAGCACGTAGAGTGGGCAAACAAGGTCAATCTGAATTTCTTAAGTCCCGTCACACGTTCAAGTGTCACGGAGCAACCGACTCAAAAGCAGCAACCATGGTTTTCTTTTATGCGTAGCAGAGAGCAGAAGAAGCAGATAAGACTGCTCAGTAAACAGCGTGAGCAGCAGGCAAAAGAGCTGCACGAGAGAACACAGGAGATTACGAGCAATATGGAGGTTGAGGAAGAGAAGAAACCACAGATACATGAGGTTGACGAGCGTATTGCAGAGAAGGAAGCGAAGCGCAAAGAACTGTTGCTTCAGCAGGAGAAGCGGGAGCGTGAGCAGGCGCAAGCCAACCGAGACCTCGATGCTGCAGCAATGAATTTAGCGAAGAAGAAAAAGAAGCACAGTGGTGGCGTTGGTGGATTCTTTAAATCTCTGAATAACCTCGGCATGGGAAAGTATCGTGCGCAGTTTATTCAAAACCTTGCCATGATGTTAAACGCAGGCCTTCCGCTTATCGATGCACTGCAAACACTGCAACTCGAAATGCGTAGTCGTGCTATGCGCAAAGTCATTGCCCGTATCGCAGAGCTCGTTGAGAGCGGTCACCCGCTCTGGCGTGCGATGGAAGAGCAGTACCTCTTCTCGCCGTACGAAGTAGCACTCATTCGCGTCGGTGAAGAAGCCGGTAACCTTGCGCGCAACGCGCAGTACCTTGCTGAGCAACAGGAGAAAGACCATGCACTAAGACAGAAGGTAAAAATGGCCATGATCTATCCGACAATTGTCTTCATTCTCATGTTCGTTGTGGTGATGGGACTTGGTCTTTTTGTGCTGCCAAACCTGGTGCAGGTGCTCTACTCGCTCAATGCAGATCTGCCAGCAGCAACGCGGGCGGTTATCTGGATTACCAATATGTTTTCTACGTACGGTACACAGGCAGTTCCGGCCATGATTGGCGGAATGATTCTGCTTTTTTTACTCGCAAAGTACACGCCATTCCGTCGAGTCTCTCAATGGTTTGTCTTTCGTATTCCCGGCATTGGTCGTCTTGCTCGTGAGGCAACTATTGCACGATTTGGCGTGATTCTCGGTGGCCTTTTAGAAGCAGGTGTTCCACTCGTGGAATCTATTCAGTCGCTCGAAGATGTTACACACATTGTCGCGTACAAGAGAATGTACGGAAAGATGGCGGAACGTGTTGCCCTTGGAGACTCGTTTGCCATTTGCTTTAAAGATATTCGCGGAAGCAGGAGACTGATTCCTGCGTCTATGCAACAGCTCATTGTGACCGGTGAACGCTCTGGTACGCTCTCAGATACCTTTAAGAAAGTAGCAAGTATCTACGAAAAAAAAGCAGAAGAAACTGCTGAAAAACTTCCAACCATTCTCGAGCCAATGCTCCTCCTGATTATTGGTGGCTTGGTGGGAACCATTGCCTTTGCTATTATTACGCCGATCTATTCCGTTGTCGGAAATGTCGGACGTTAAACACAGAACCGGGTTTACCTTCATCGAAGTACTACTTGTTATCGGTGTTGCTTCTCTTATTGCAGGGGTGTCAGTGCCGACCTATCGAAATTACAAAGTGCGCAGCGACCTGTACCTTGCGCGGGATGTGGTTATTCAAGGGCTCTACAGAGCGAGGTTACTATCGCAATCGGGAGAGCATGATGACGAGTGGCATTATGAAATTAATGAGGGAATTGTGTTTAAAGGGGATGATTTCGCAACCCGCGATACAGACTACGACGAGCTGTTTGTACTGCCAGATTCTGTGTTTCCAACAGGGATAGAAGAAGTAGCCTTTGAACGCATTACCGGTGTTCCATCTCCGGATGGAGACATTGTTCTCGAGTCGCTCCTTGGAGAAAAAATATACATTCCTATCAGTCCTGATACCGCAATTAGTGGCGACGCTCCTCCGCCGGCAAGACTGAAGGTAACGTTCAGCCTCATCGATGACCATGATAGCGGCGATAGTGATGATGATGACGATCACGGTCATGACGATGATGACGATCACGGTCACGGTGGCCATGGTCATCACGATCATCATGATGATGATGACGACAGCGATGTCATCAATTACGTGTACGTCGGATCAGGTTCCATAGAGTACACAGAAGGAACATGGATTCCACTGACAGAACGCGGCGTAGCTATTATTGATGATCCGTTGACCTTTACATACCCCGGCCTCCATATTCGTCGTATGAACGGATACGTTGAGGTGGTGCATAGTGACACCTCTGCGCCGGGACATAAGAGCATGATTGACGCGACAATTACCTTTGAGAATGCGCTCATTTCAGATGTACAGAACGGTCCAGAGCCCTACGAAACAGAAAAGCCCTTCGATGGGAACGAAAATAGCGGTGTTGGAGGCGATGAAGTGACGACCGCATCGGACAACACATCCGTACTATTTCAGACGCGAGAAGCAAATGGACGAGATACCATTTTGCTCTACTGGGAGTAATGCAAATGAAGCGTCATCGATCCGGCTTTCTCCTGGTGGATATTCTCCTGGGCGTTGCTGTATTTGCGATTATCATCGGCGCACTTACCTCTGGTCTGGCGTTCTCGCACCGTGAGGTACTTGGAAGTGGCGATAGAGTGCGCGCCGCGTATGTTGCCGAGCAATCGCTTGAGGCAGTGCGGAGCATACGCGATCAGGATTTTGCTGCTCTTACCGAGGGGACTCATGGCCTCACCATTCAGGATGGTCTTTGGACACTCTCGGGAACGGGGTCTGTTACAGAAGCTGGATATAACACCGCTGTGTCGCTCGCAAATGCTACAGACGATCGCATAGCAGTCACTGTGAATGTCAGTTGGAATTTTGGAGCAAACAGGTCAGGGAATCTTGAGCTCCACGGTGAAGTTGGCAACTGGCGCCAGACCGTTACTCCCGGTGACTGGTCAACCGTATCCGAAGATGGTTCATACATCGATGACGACACACCCCTCTTCAACAGAGCGGTGGCAGCAGGTGGGTATCTCTATGTGACAAGTGAAACGTCCGACGGAGGCGATGGTCTCTATGTCTTCGATATTACTGATACCAGTAACCCAACACGCGTTGCAAGTAGTTACGCACTCTCTAGTCCCGCATATGACATTGCTGTGAGCGATGGATATCTCTTTGTTGTTGTAGGCAATAGCAGCACAGAAATTGTTATCTACGATCTCTCGACTCCAGAGACATTATCAGCAAGCGATATCGTAGCAACCATCAATGTTGCTGGGAGTGCGAAAGCACGGTCCATAGCAATTGATGGCACAACGCTCTACGTCGGCTCTGTCTCTGGTGGCAGCGCTGTTTCTTTTGCGAGCTACGATATTTCGGATATCAACAGTATCGCTGCACTGGATACCTACGATGAAAGTGAGAACTACAACAGCATTGCGGTTACCGATGGCTACGCGTACATCGCAAGTGGAAAAGACACAGCAGAGCTGCGTATTGTCGATGTACAGAGCCCATCGAATCTTACTATTCCAACAGCATCTGGTGCATATAACCTAACAGACACGGCAAATGCACTCTCCATTCAGGCACTCAATGGCTACGCGCTCCTTGGCCGTGCGTCAGTTTCCGTATCAGAAGAAATTCTCCTGTTCGATATCAGTCCTCATGTGCTTTCAAGCAGTGGCCCATGGAACCTTGAGGCTGGCGCTAATGTCAATGGCATTGCGATGGATCCAGCGGCAACCTATGGGTTTATTGCATCAGAAAATGACAGTAAGGAATTCAGCGTCGTAAATATTGCGACATTCGCGGCAGGGGGTGCACCGGAAATCGCTACCTTCGATACTGATACTGGCGTAGGGCGTGGTGTGTATTATTCATGGGATCTGGATCGATCTATCTTGCTGACAAACTCTGCTATTATCATTCTCCAACCTGGTTCATGAATCGCGACGGCTACATCTATCTTCTCATGGTGCTCTTCGTGGGGATGATTGCCCTCACTGTACTAGGTTCGTACATGGTGCTCTCTGTGACGGCTATTCAAAGTAGCAATTCTGTTCGTGTATCCATGCAGGCACTTAGCAACGCATCTAGCTGCATTGAGCGAGCGGTAGTGTCTCTACAGGAAGACCTAAATTATGCGGGAGATGAAACGATAACACTCGCAGACGGTACGTGTATTTTGGAGGCAATTGGAGGCTCAGGAACAGGCGACAGAACACTCTGTGCAACCGGTGTTGTCGGCAACAACAAGCGTCGATTAGAAGTGTACGTTATCCAGATGCTTCCAATGGTGCAGATTCGTTCGTGGAAAGAGGTAACATCATTTACACAATGCTAATGCGAAAGATTCTTCTACAGCACAGGCCAGGAACAACGCTCGTCGAACTCCTGCTGTTTGTTGCAATGTTTGCTGTCTGCGCGGGTGTTGTCCTCAGTTTTTTCTACAGCACAACTGAGCACAGAGTACGGCAGCAGGTAATTATGTTCGTTGAGCAAGGAGGGTTACAACTGCTCCAAACACTGACGCACCGCATTCGTTCAGCAGAAACGGTTCTCGATCCTCCTCCCGGAGGAACAGGGTCCTTCCTTGCATTACAAGTGCTCGATGAAGACGTAAACCCCACTATATTTACCGTCGCATCTGGTGCCATGATTGCGGTACAGAAAGACGCAGTGCAGTACTTAAGCAGAGATATCGTGACGGTCACAGACTTCTTCGTCGAAAATACATCCATCGATGATGGAAAAGGAAGTGTGACAGTGCGCTTTACCATCAATAACATCATCCCACTACCAACACCCACTGTGTACGAGCGCACATTCGAAACAACCGTAACACTCTTTCCAGATGACGAGTTTACCGAACACTGCGGATGCGTCGACCCCGCTTGTAATAGCGGAATATATCAATGGGAGGTATGCAACGCTTCTGTCTGCACGCCTTCAGATGTTACATTTCCATGTGAGTGACAGTATTAGTCAAGCTTAGATCATTCCGTTACACGTATCTTTCGCTGTACACTCATTCTAATTTAGACCAATGTTCCCCCCCTTACCCATGAACCGAAAAGGTTTTACTCTCATTGAGCTCCTGCTCGTTATCGGAATCATTGCGATCTTGGCATCTATTGTCATCGTTGCAATTAACCCAACTAAGCAGCTTGCCGATGCTCGAGACGCACAACGTCGCAGCGACGTAAACACCATTTTGAACGCTGTGTACCAGTATGCTATCGACAACAACGGTAACCTGCCTACCTGTATTGCAACAACCCGTAAGGGTATTTGTACTGTGGGTAGCGCATGTGCTTCCTTCGATTCAGGAACACACGCAAACGTCGTCGTGACCGATTCAGATTCTTGCAATCTGGACACGCTCACTGGTTCGTACCTTGTTAGCCTCCCACTTGATCCAAGTGGAGTTCCAACAGGTGCTACCGCATACACTGGTTACGATATCCAGGAAGTAACTGGCGGCCGCGTCACCGTGTTCGCGCCAATTGCAGAGAACACAACAATCAGTGTAACTCGCTAATCTAAGCCAATTATCTTATATTGACACCCCCAAAATCGGGGGTGTCTTTATATATGCTAAAAACGCAAATTATGCTAAAATATAAGGATTTACGTGTAATTCATGCCAAAGCAGCCTTCAAACAAACAACCATCGGTTCCTATCGTGCGAACATCCATTCGCCGGAAGGCCAGTAGCCAGATGTTCTTCGTAACAGCGTTGACGGCAGCATCGCTCTCGCTCTGTGCTTTTGTACTTGCGCAATCGTTAATGCAGAGACAGATACTCAATCAGCTATCTTCCATCGCCAGGCACAGAGCATATATGCTTGAACAGCGCTTTTTGCAGGATAAAGAGAACATTCGACTCTTTGGCGTGCAGTCGATTGCAAAGGACATCCTGCAAGGAAAAGGATCAGTCCTTACACTGAAACAAAAAGCAGATGCGCTTACGAAACAGCATGTGCCAATTCTCGATATCGCTATATTCGATACGGAGGGCAGTAATCACGCGACCCTTGCGGGAACAATTCAGAGCCCCCTTGCTTCTCTTCCTGAGAATACGGCGCAGCCTGACAGAGATTATGAAACATACATGACCTATATCTTGCATGTACCCATCTACGATGATGGCACGATGCTCGGTACAATGTGTGTACGGTATTCCTTGGAAGACTTCATTACTGTGCTCTACAGTGCGCCAGGCATGGGGCAAACCGAACAAGTGCTCCTAGGTTCTCTAAGCAATGATGAAATCATTGTTATTACCGAGAACCACGTATCAGGAAAGTTTACGTTCCTCGAGACGGGGGATTTCCGCCAAGCGCTGAAGGCAAACATGCCAATGGCTGGAGCGCTTACACAGAGCAATGGAACGACAATCGGCTACGATTACACCGGTCATCGCGTGCTTGCTGCATATGTTGGTATTCCTGAGCTGCAGTGGGGTCTGGTTGCAAAAATTCATTATGAAGAAGCAATGCGTGATGTATTTATACTATCGTTGATACTTGTGATGATCAGCGTGCTGCTCATTGTCCTCGCTGGATACCTCGCCTACATCTTTGCCAGATCGCTTACAAATCCCATTATCTCCCTCAGTAAAACAATGAGTGCGCTTGGCCCTTCGACGAACTGGACGATGAAAAAGTCGCTTGCAACGGGAGACGAAGTAGAGGTACTCGAAAACGTCGCAGCGGATATGGCGATGCGTCTTAAATGTGTCTATGAAGATATGGAAGAAGAGATAGAAGCACGCACAGAAGAATTGCGTCAGCAGTACCGCAAAGATAGTGCGATATTGAAATCCATTGATTACGGTGTTGTGATGACGGATGCAAATGGAATCATTACTGAAGCAAATCCAGCTGCACGCGATTACATACAAAATGCAAAGCAGGAATATCAGGGGAAGCATATTGCTGACACCGTCATTATTCAATCAGGAAAGCAAGGGCAAGGAGGAGTACACCCTGTAATAGAAACGCTCAAAACAAAGCAGTCAATACGTTCTACACCAGATGTACACTTTAGCATTGTACGGTCGGACAACCTCCTCATACCTGTTACGCTGTCCTGTGTTCCTCTTATGAGTGGGGCAACCGTAGTAGGCGCAATTCTTGTCTTCCAAGATGCAACAGAGCAGCGCAGAGTAGACTATCTCAAATCCGAATTCATTTCCTTAGCGTCACATCAACTCAGGACACCTCTTTCAAGTATGCAGTGGTATATTGAACTCTTTGGGGATGAGAAGGGCATGAGCAAAATTCAAAAAGAATATCTTGCGGAAATGAGAACTGCTGCAAAACGCATGACGAGTCTTATTGATGCTCTCCTGCACTCTGCACGATTAGAGACGCAAGATATCACCCCACAAGTTGCACCAGTGGATGCAGTAGCACTTCTGGAAGATCTCTGTAGTGAGTTTCGCACCATGGGCAGAAAGAAGCATATTACGTGTAACATTACACTACCAAAGAAGAAGGTCATCATCGAAACAGACTCTGTATTACTCCATGTGGCCTTTAAAAATCTCTTCTCCAATGCGATAAAATATACCCCGGAAAATGGCAAAGTATCCGTTTCAATGCGTGACACTGCTCGTGCGATAGAAGTGGTCGTTACCGATACTGGTATCGGTATTCCCAAAAAAGAGCAGAAACGTATTTTCGAACGTCTCTTTCGAGCAAGTAATGCGCGTAAAATGGATACCGATGGTAACGGCCTCGGACTCTACATTACCAAGATGATTGTCGAGAGTTTTGGTGGAACATTACGGATAACCAGCACAGAAAAGAAGGGAACAACTGTAACGCTGACGCTCCCTAAGACGATGAAGAAACAGAAGGAGTAGATGGGTGTAAATTACACTTGAAAATGAGTAACACTTTTGTTACACTATATCTATGCCTACCTCTAAAAAACGTCTAAATATGAGCTTGCCTGAAGATATCAGAGCTGCCCTTACAGCACTTGCCAAACGTGATGATGTGACTCCTACAACAAAAGCTTTACATCTCATTATTATGGCACTTGAAATTGAAGAGGATGATGTATGGAATGCTATTGCTGAAAGCCGAGATAAACCAAATGCGAAGTATATATCTCATGACGAATTCTGGTCACAAGTGTGATGCCAACATACAACATTGAATACTCGGAACACTTTGACCCTAAAAGCATTCGTCATATTGCAAAGGCAGATCGCGATAGTATTAAAACAGCAATCGAACACAAGCTTACGGTGCATCCAGAAACATTTGGAAAACCATTACGTCGATCCTTAAAGGGATATCGCAGACTTCGTGTTGATGATTACAGAGTCATCTATCGCATAGAAAAGACATCCGTAAAAATTTTTGCCATTGGTCATCGATCGACTGTATACGAAGATTATATGAGTCGATTTTTGTAATGGAGCCACCTCGGGGATTCGAACCCCGGACCCACGCATTACAAGTGCGTTGCTCTGGCCAACTGAGCTAAGGTGGCGAATTAGGTGGTAGCTTATAGGTTTTAGGCATTTAGGTGAAGGAATGATTGAAAAAAAGTGTATTTTTTGACAGAATTTTGTTCTCTGGTATAAGACTGACAATGGAAGTACAGCCCCATAGCGAAATAGATGCAATAACGCAGAGAAAACCCATACCTAATGAGGATCTTTTTGTGCAGTATGCGGAATCAAGAGATGTTCATATAAGAAATCGCTTGATTGAGAAGTATGTATCCCTTGTTCGATACCTAGCAAGGCAAATATGTTTACCAAAACAGCAAGTAGAAATAGATGATTTGATATCTGAAGGCATATTTGGCCTAATTCAGGCTATCGAGAGTTTTGATTTGTCACGGAAGTTTCAATTTGAAACCTACTGCGTACCGCGTGTGCGCGGTGCAATGATTGATGCGATGCATAAAATGAACTGTACACCAAAGTTGATACAACAAAGCAGAAGTAAGTTGAGGAATGCAGAGAGCAGTTTACATCAAGCGTTGGGGAGGCAATCAACTGATGAGGAGCTTGCGACATATATGGAAATATCTGAGGAAGAACTCAATTCCATCAGAAAAAAAATGGTTTGGCTGAATATGAAAAGTCTGCAAACAAAGGTATATGAAACAGATTCCGGTAAGGATTTGAAAGTCATTGATATATACCCTGACAAGAAAGCAAAAGATGGAGGTGCCAGTCAGAATAATATGGATTTCTGGCGAAATGCATGTCGTGGCTTGAAAAAACAGGAGAGAATAGCAGTACTTTTGTATTATATTGATGGGTTTTCAATGAAGGAAATCGGACAGGAATTAGGTTGTACACAGTCAAATGTAACCCTGATACTACAATCAGCGCATCGGTATTTAGAAGCCAGGCTAGTGCATGAATCTTTCCGAAATAATATCTCTTAGCGGGTAAGGTATTTGCATCAAAAGCATATATATGAGATAATAAATGTCCGCTCTTTCGGTGATCGCCCGCCTACGCCAAGGCTACGGCGGGAGGAACGTCCGGGCACCATGGAACGCTATGCGGGTAACGCCCGTCGCTGCGGAAATAATCCATAATGCCGCAGTAGGACCAGTGCCACAGAAACGAGTCTCGTTCATCCTCAGCTCTGCTGAGGTCCAATGAGAATGAAACGCCTCGGGAACCGAGGATCCGCCTTCGGCGGATGGGTAAACTCATGGTGGTGTAAGGAGGATTTGGGCGCGTAGACCCTGTGTTGGTTCCGACACACTACGTGCTCCTCCGCATTGAGGTAGCGTGGTAACACCTGCCCCAGATAGATGATCATCTGAGAAACAGAACCCGGCGTATGAGAGAGCGGATCAAAGAACCCCATTTCAAGGGGTTTTTTGCTATCAAGCTGCTATCATGCTCTGCATGAAAAAGGCAGAAGCAGTCTTTGGCCTCCTGCGAATCCCAGTGGATATCGCTGCGGTGTGCGCTGCATTGCTGCTTGCGTATCGTTTGCGTGAACTCAATATCGACCTTATTCCTGGTCTACAGCTCCTCGAGCCAGCAACGACGCTGCCACCACTTCCTGTGTACATGTCGACGTTCGTTATTCCGGGTATTCTTGGTTTTCTCTTTTTTGGCGCGTGCCTCAGTATGTATGCACTCCTTGCAACACGCAGCGCATGGAATGAAATCGGGAGACTCTTCATCGCAAGTTTTCTCTGGTTAGTTGCTGTTATTGCGTGGTACTTCCTCGTCAAGAAGCAACTGTTTTATTCCCGCATGCTTCTCATGCACTCTGCGTTCTTCATCGCAATGTTTGGGATGATTGCACGCGTATCGGTACTCTTGTTGCAGCGAGCATGTTTACACTGTGGGATTGGTGTTCGCCGAACGGTGTCCATTGGACAACAGGCGCTCGTAAAAGCTGCAAAGAATACACTGACACAAGATATTCGTTACCGATATCTCGGACACATCGAAACACTCGCCGAATTAAAAGCGCTTCGCAAAGAAGGTGTGATTGATCTTGTTCTCCAAACAGACCCCGACCCAAAAAATGCAGCAACCAATGCGCTCATCGAGTACTGCAGAAGCGAGCACATTGGCTATGCATTTCTTCCACCGGTGCTTGCCGAAAACCCGCATCAACTCAAAACAGATCGCCTGGGGCTTGTGCCCGTACTTGCCTTTGCACCAACGCCACTCGATGGCTGGGGACGTGTTTTTAAGAGACTGTTTGATATCGTTGGTAGTGCGTTGCTCATTCTTCTTCTTCTACCTCTCCTCTGCACCCTCTGCACCCTCTGCATCTTTTTTCAAGGCTTCCCCCTCTTCTACATTTCCAGACGCATAGGCGACCCGCAACGTCGTACTATTCCCGTCATTAAATTTCGCACAATGGTGCGTGATGCTGACAAGAAGAAGGCAACATTGAAAGAGCATAGCCATCGCAATGATGGCCCACTCTTTAAGATGAAAAACGACCCGCGTGTCACGCCACTTGGACGCTTCTACCGTCGCTTTTCGCTCGATGAACTACCGCAGCTGCTCAATGTATTTATCGGGCAAATGTCCCTTGTCGGTCCACGGCCACATCTCCCGGAAGAAGTGGATCGTTATAGTTCCTACGAACGGCGCGTATTTGCAGTAAAGCCCGGTATTACCGGGCTTGCACAGGTCTCCGGCCGTAGTGATTTAGCATTTAAAGAGGAAGTACGATTAGATTTAAAATACATCGAGGAATGGTCACTCCGTATAGATCTCTGGATCCTCTGGCGAACCATTTTTGCTGTTATACGTAGAAGCGGAGCAGATTGATTGCTACCATGACACTATGAACACGTTCCAGAAAGCCACTGCCATTACGATTGCCATTATTGCTGTAGTGCTTGGGTACGATTCTTTTGTCCATTCTGATGGAACAGAATTTAAACCCGAGCCCGACCAGATGTGTGAAGGAGATCCTATCGAAGTAGAGTATCCGTATTACGGTGGCATGCTTTCCCCGCACGCGTGTCAGCCGCAGTGTGACGATGGTAAGCAGCGCTACGTGCTCTATAGTAACGGTAAAGCAACACAGTGTCAGAAAATTCCCGGTTGTTTGGATTGGGGAGAAGACCAAGGAGTTACGTGTCTGCCTTAAAAGAGGTTCATCTGCCAGTTCTCCGGAAAGTCCGATGATGTGTTCTTGCTGGTACTTTTCTCTTTGAGCGGCTCACTACTGAGTTGCATGTACTCCTTCACCGTCTTTCCATACTTCTTCTCTTCAATACGAGGGTCAATGACAGTGACATCACTATCTCCCTTTGCAATGCGCACATGCGTACGGAGAATGCGGAAGAGGCGTTGCAAGAGGCGGGGCATAGAGTAGCCGAGAAATCCGTTATCAAAATGTTCGCTTCTAGTACTAAAGACGGGGTTACTCGGGTTATCAAACGGCAGCGCATCGATAAACAGATGGTCCACTGTGCCCGGAGGAAGCTCAAGTCCTTCAAACATCCACGGCGTCAGCACCCATACTACCGGCGTAGTTGCTGACAGAAATTCCGCTTGCATACGGTTTTGTCCGCCACTGAAGTTTTGGCAGATCAGCGTTATTCCTTGTGCCTCCAAGTCTTCGGTAAATCCAATGAAGTACTCCTCAATAATTCTGCGGCTACCAGAGAGGAGAATTGTTCTTCCATCTGGTGGGTCGCTGAGTACTTTGCGGCCACTGAGCCCTTCCGGGAAACTGACATCAACGCCATCCTGCACGCGTGGGAGCGCCGTATTCATGGCTGCTTTGACAGAGCGATGGACGGCTTCTTGCAAGGTTCCTGCACTCTGAGGAGGAATGAGAAGGCTCACAGAGTACCTTTCGAACAAATCTGCTTTCAGTAGTTCCGCAACACTCTCGGGAACGCTATGAAGTGACTGGGTGCCATCTTGCCTCGTCTCTATCCACGTAATGCGTGTCAGCGCATCTTCTTCGAGGCACCGTAGTACCGCCTCAAGTTGCTTCAGTGTTTGCGGGCGTAGCAGAGTATCTGAGAGTAGGTCTGTTAGGAGATCTCTCAGTGCAGAAGCTTCTGGCGAATGAATGTCGTTGTGAGCGAGAAAACGAACATCCTGTTCATTGCGCGTCTTTTCAATCCAGAGCTGTAGCAGATCGGTAAATTTGGTAAGTCCATCATGCCCTTGGGACGCTGCACGAAGGTCATTGAGTCCACAATAGGCGCCGTAGGCTTTACTGGCAGTGTCTTCGAGCATGGAGGCATCATCAATAATAATATGTGCGTCACTGTGCAATGCACCGTGTGCCGCAATGTCTGGGTCTTTGACAAAGGCAAGCAATTGACGATGATCCAGAAGCACCACAGAGGGGAGGTTTTTAAATTGATCTGTGTACGCTGTGCTCTGTTCTGTGCAGGCAAGTTTGCCGTTCCAGACGGCTTTTTCATCGCCATGCAGTGGGGCGTCACTGAAGGTTTCTGGTTTGTACCAGTCAAGCTTCGTCAGCAGCGTGGCCTCATCGGCCGTGAGTTCGTTCTGGAGGCGAAGTTGCTCTGCTTCGTTTTCATCGAGCAGTAAAAACGGTGGCTGAAGGATGCGAACTTCAGCGGGAAGATGGAGTCGCTTTACAGTCGCTGTCAGGTTCTTAACGGCAATCCAGTGTACGGTGTTCTTATCAGCAGCTGCAGCATTAATCATAGTTTGTAAGAACGATGCATCGAGTGGCTCTTCGATATAATCCACAATGCCAATGTCTGGCTTATGGAGGATAATTTTCCGCATGGATGGTGTTACTTTTTTTGGAGCGGTCATCTGCATCCACTGTGGTGCGCTACCAGATGTACCTGTTGGCAGAGCGTCAAAAAGCATTGCGTACCCCGGCGAACTTTTTTGCATGGTTGCCTTAAGATCCATCAGCATTTCCTGTGGTAGCTCCAAGAGTCTTTCCCAGCATTTGCTCAAAAGTTCTAGTGTTGCATGGACATCGCCCATTGCTCGGTGCACTGGCTCATGATTCAGGTGTAATACGGCACTGATATAGCCAAGACTGTAACTTTCCAACTCTGGAAAGACGAGGGAAGCGAGCATGGAGGTATCAATCCATGGTCTATCACTCAAATCGATTCCTTCTCCCTGCAACATGCGAATATCAAATGAAACATTTTGTCCAACAATGATCGTATCGTCCCCCATGCGTTTTACAATATCATCTCGTGCTGCATCAAAAGCACGTTTGTCTTTGAGGTCGTCGTCACGAATACGGGTGATAATCTGAACGACTCCAGGAATCTCTGTTGGTATGCTATAAAGCTCCTCATAGGCATCGGTTTCTTTACCATCTCTGTACACCTTGTGTGCGTATTCGATGACGCGGTTTACCTTGGGGATAAATCCGGTTGTTTCAGTGTCCAGGACAACAAAGGGAATCTTTGGGAGTTGCATGCCACTAGCTTATCGTTTTTAGCTCTCCGCTTTTAGCTTTTCTCCTCTTCTTTTTCCTCTGTACCTTCTGCACCTTCTTTCACCTCTGTACCTTCTTCATCCTCTTCAGTATCAAATTCAACTACCTCAACTTCCTCTCCACGAAGTTCCGCAAGCTTTGCCTTAAATGCCGGAAGCTCTTCGTAGTTATACATATCAAGTTCAAAGCCTGTTAGGTCTGTTGCAAGACGAATGTTCTGCCCCTTGCGACCAATAGCCATGGGACGCTGTGCTTCTTCCACAAACACGGCAGCTCGCTTTTTTACCTTGCGACCCTCTTCATCAAGATGTTCTACATCATTGACGATAATCACAGCAGAAATAGCAGCAGGCTGGAGTGCAGTAGAAATAAGCTTGATAGGATCTTCACTCCACTCAATCATATCGACACGCTCACCGTTAATTTCATCCATCACAGCCTGAATACGCACACCTTTCTGTCCGACACAGGCACCAATAGGGTCAATACGGGGGTCAGCGCTAAACACGGCAACCTTGCTACGGAATCCTGGGTCGCGTGCAATTGCTTTAATATCAACATCACCATTACGCACTTCGGGAATCTCCAGTTCTAGAAGTTTACGAACAAGTCCTGAATTGGTTCGAGAGATACGCAGTTGCGGCCCCTTACCGGTTTGCTCCACAGTATCGAGGTACACACGGATACGCTTACCGGTGTAGTAGTGCTCTCCAGGAATCTGTTCGCGCCATGGCATAGATACTGTCATTCCTTCAATCTCAAGTGTTACCCAGTTTGGCTCTACTTTTGTAACAGTTGCTGTCAGCAGTTCGCGCTCACGGTCTTTAAACATTTCGTAGAGACTCTGTTTCTCTGCCTCCTGTAGCTTCTGCAAAATCACCTGCTTTGCAGATTGTGCAGCAATGCGACCGTACCCTTCTGGCGTGACGTCCATGGTAATTTCGTCGCCTTCTTCAACGTCCGATTTAATCTTCTTCGCATCGGCAAGAGAGATTTCAAAGTTCTCGTTTTCTACATCCTCTACAACTTCTTTAACGAGCAAGATCACTGGCTCGTCGCGCCCCTCTTCAAGTTCTACACGAATTTCCTGCTCTTTATTTCCGTAATCTTTGCGGTAGGCAGTTGCAATCGCCTGCTTAATGGCGTCGAGAACTTGTTCTGGAGAAACGTTCTTCTCAGAGCAAATCTGGTTAATAGCGGCAATAAATGAGGCTTTCATAGGAGTAGTGGGAAGGCGACCATCTCAGCTAGTGAGATAGTCAAATCTAATCAAATTCTGCGTCTATTGTACAGGATTCTTGGCGAAGGGCAAGCAGATGAAAATAGGTGTACAAATGATCACCTTTAGAGTAGTATTTCGACTTATGGAAGCACAGCGCAAATATCCATCACGTGGTGACATCTGGATCTGTGATTTTGGAACGAATAAAGGATCAGAGATTAATGGCATTCGCCCCTGCCTGATTATCAATCAAAAATTAAAACGAGAACAAACATGCATTGTGTTGCCTGCATCAAATACTATACGTAAAAGCACATATTCATTGAATAATTATCACTTCGTGTTACATCAGGTTCGTGCAGTGGATACACTTCGATTACGTCGATATCTTCATAGCTTCTCAAAAGATTTGGTTGATGAGGCACTTGAACAGTTGAATCAGTTTTTGAAAGAATAAAAACGGCCCGCTTTCGCGGGCCTCGGGCTGCATAGGATCTCTCCTACCAGCAAAGTACCTCTATTGTACAGGATTCTTGGCGAAGGGCAAGCAGATGAAAATAGGTGTACAAATGATCACCTTATAGGTACTATCTATCCAATGAATCACTACAAAAATTTCCAACAGTGGAATGCTCTCAAAGAAAAAATTCACTCTGCACAAAAGCAGAGATTCTTTCGCAAACGAGAAGTATGGCTGTGTCATGTGGGATGCAATGTTGGTTTTGAACAAGATGGAAAAGGAAATCAGTGGTTACGACCAGTAATGATACTCCATAAGTTCAATCAACATGTTTTTCTTTGTGTTCCTATGACAACGACGAAGAAACAGGACAAGCATTACGTGTCAGTTATACATCGCAGCAAACAGGTGTCAGCGATTATTTCACAAATACGGCTACTGGATAGCAGAAGGTTGCACCGCAAAACCGGTCGTCTTGATAAGAATACATTTCAGCAGGTCTGCAATGCATGTAGGACTTTTTTGCAGCAGGAGGAAATCAGATAGTCGCATCTCAGCGCTATCCATCCGGCTTTCCTCGTGCCTCGGAGATCCAAGGGTAACCAACGCTTCGTCAAGCATTGCCTTGGTCATTTATATTTGTATTGTACAGGATTCTTGGCGAAGGGCAAGAAGTTGTCAGCATATATCTGCTACGCTAACTGGCGTACGATGAGAAATATTCTTCCTATCAGCATCGGTATCTCCCTTCTCCTCAGCGTCGTAGGAGCAAAAGCAGCCGATTTCTGGCTCTCAGAGCGCATTGCAGTACTCGGGTCATTTGCAGGGCTCCAGTATTCGCTTAATCCTGGAATTGCGTGGGGAATTCGCTTTCCTCCCGTCATTCAAGAGGTTCTCATAGGACTTGCTCTCCTCGCAGTATTCTCTATGGCGTGGAAATCTGCAAAAGAGAGGCAGCTTTCAGCTTTTGGCATGATTCTCGGTGGAGGCCTCGCCAATATCATCGATCGCATTCAAGACGGCTACGTAACAGATTTCATTCAAATTGGCTCATTTCCCATTTTTAATGTTGCTGATAGCTTTGTGACAGTGGGGGTATTGGTTCTTCTAGTGGATCAAATCGTATACAGAAGTGCTAAATAGCCACTTTCCACTTTCCTCTTTCCACTTTCCTCTTTACTCTTCTTTTCATGGACATTCGCTACAGAATCCGCGGCGGACAGCCACTTAAAGGAGATGTTACGATCTCTGGCTCAAAAAATGCAGCATTGCCGCTCATTGCGGCGTCTGTCCTCTGTGAGGGGGAGACGGTACTGACCAATGTGCCGTACCTCAGAGACATTAAAGTAATGCTCCAAATTCTTAATTACCTCGGAGCACAGACCAGTTTCCAGGGTGGGACAGTACGTATTCGTACGAACAACTTACAGAGTAAACCAATTCCTGCAGAGTTTGTCTCGAAACTCCGCGGCTCTATCGTACTCCTCGGACCACTCCTTGCGCGCTTCGGTGTTGTTGAGATGTGTTATCCGGGAGGGTGTGTGCTTGGCAAACGCCCAGTCGATGCGCACATCCAGGTGTTTACCCAGATGGGCGCAGAAGACATGAGCACGGAAGATGTATTGCATCTCCAGGGAACACTCAAGCCTGGTCGCGTCATCCTGTCGGAGTTTTCGGTGACAGCAACGGAGAATGCCATTCTTGCTGCCGCACTTGTTCCCGGAGAAACGCGCATTGATATGGCTGCAGCCGAGCCACATGTGCAGTCTGTTTGTAAGTTTGTGCGTGCTATGGGGGCGGAAGTGGAAGGCATTGGGACACACACAATTACCGTGCGTGGTCGTAAGAGTCTTGCCTGTGCAGAGCTACGCGTTCCATCAGACTACTTGGAAGCAGGAGCACTGAGCATTGCGGCGCTCGTGACGCGTGGCAAAGTACGCTTGCACGATATTGAATACGAACACCTTATTAACTTCTACGACAAGCTCAGGCGTATGGGTGCAGTCTGGAAGTACGACAGCGCAGAAAACGTGATGCTTATCGACGGAGAAATTTCCTCGCTGAGTGCCATCAATGTGCAGACGAATATCTTCCCTGGCTTCCCAACAGACCTTATGGCACCCATGGGAGTAGCCATGACACAGGCAAAAGGTGTGAGCCGTGTGCACGAAGTCCTCTTTGAAGGACGTATGGCATATCTGTACGAACTGGAGAAGATGGGGGCACACGTTGAAATTCTCAATTCCCATCAGGCGCTCATTATCGGACCTGTACAGCTTCGTGGTCGCACAGTGGCCAGTAACGATATTCGTGCGGGTGCTGCTATGGTGCTTGCTGCACTCTGTGCCGACGGCGAAACCACTATCACAGATGTGCGATACATTGAGCGCGGATACGATCACCTTGATGATAAACTTCGTGGTCTTGGTGCAAAAATTGAGAAGATAGAACTGGAGGAAGCAGTAGAGAAGGTGAAGCGGGAGAATGTTGAACATGCTGTGCGCATAGAAGATGAAAGCGGAAAGATGAAAGCGGAAAGATAGGCTGTTCTTTGCTTTACTCTTTCCTCTTTACTCTTTACTCTTTCCACTTGAAATGATCACTATCACATCCAAAGGAGGCCAGACTATTTCCTGTGATATCGACGGAAAGACCGTCGTTGCATTTCCAGCATCTCCGGATGCGAGTGCGCAGCTCAGCTTGCTCGGTACGCCGAAAGAAGAGGTAAAGAAAGGCGTGATTTCTTGGCCCGGCGAATACGATGTTGGTGGACTTGCTATTCGTGGTATTGGTCATGAGGAAGGGCAGAAGGTCAGCTACGCCATTGATAATGGTTCAGTACGCATTGCCTTCATCTCCACTCCCCTGCATCAGTGGACAGATCACAACATGGAACTCCTTGGTGACATTGATATCCTCTGTCTTCCAGCAGATGATGCAAAGCTTGCACAGAAGTTTATCGACGAAGTCGACCCACGTGTTCTTATCCCCTTGCCAACCAAAGACGAAGCAACGTTTGTCGAGCTCCTCAAAGCAGTCGGCGCACAGGACAAAGACATTGAAAGTGAATATAAACTGAAGGGAGGTCTGCCTGTTGAAGGGCGGGAGGTGGTTATTCTAAAACCCTCGAAGTAGGAAAATCAGCATTATAAGAACATTTGTAAAAATATGAATATTTTGTTATAATGATAATTAAATTACACAAACATGCTTATGGACTCTCTAGAGCGTATCAATAATAAAATTGTATTCCTCGTTATCATTGCCATTGCGGGAATTATCACCTCGTATCAGTTATACACCGTATATACCGCCCAAACCACTGATGCTGGATGTACGTCAGACGCACAGTGCGGCACGTGGCAATATTGTGTCGATGGAGTGTGTACTGATACGCCACCAACAGGATGTACTACCGATGCAGATTGTTCGTATGGGCATGTCTGTATCGAATCAGAA
This sequence comes from Candidatus Peribacteria bacterium, assembly GCA_020632295.1. Lineage (GTDB taxonomy): Bacteria > Patescibacteriota > Gracilibacteria > Peribacterales > Peribacteraceae > UBA2170. Next base: position 253,843 of record JACKFU010000001.1, on the reverse strand, counting down.
TGTCTTGATGATTTGGGCTGTCATGCCGATATCGATTGTGGTGCAAATGAATACTGTGATCTGGGTATTGGTATGTGCATTGCAAATATCGGTTGTATGGATGATAGTGAATGTGGGATGGGATATGTTTGCATGGCATCAGAATGCGTATTGGAGACCATGTGTTACACAGATGCTGACTGTGACATGAGTGCAAATGAGTACTGTGACATGAGTCTTGGTATGTGCATTGTCAATATAGGCTGTATGACCGACGATGAATGTGCATTTAATGAAACGTGCAGCGCAAATATCTGTATGCCAACACTTGTTGAGCCAGATACTACAACTATGCCCTATGGCTGCATGGATGATAGTGAATGTGCATTCAACGAGATGTGCAGTGCAGGCATCTGTATGCCGATGGCTGATATGGACATGGACATGTCCGCACCGGAAGAAGAACCACGGTCATTCTTCCAGAACATGATGCAGTTCTTCATGGTGTACTAGAATGCAAATATAGAGAAGAGTATAATGTACATATGAAAACACCTCTCCTCTCCCTTCTTACAATTGCTGGCTTGCTTATGCCAACAATGTCACAGGCATACTTTGCTAAGGATTTTCAATATAAAACACGGACAGTAATGCCCGGCTACGTACAGGACCCTTCTCTCGATTTTCTCCCTGGCTGGCCTGATTGGATTGGCAGACTCAACCTGTTCTCCCAATTTATCTACGGAAAGCGCTACCAGAACCTGACAGCATCACAGAAAGCGTATGTCGAACAGCTTTCGAAAGACTGGCCAGGATGGATTGGCGTACCCTCGTTTTTGAGGAAGTAGTGGTTGTAGTGGCCAGGATTTTTCGATTTATTGGACACTCGTTTTTGCTGTAAGTAGAAGTTCTAAGTAGTGCACATCCAATGATGGTTCCGGTTCATATTGCTCTGTTTTCTTTATCTGAATGCCTCGTTTTTTGTACATGTGCAGTGCCTGCTCTTCTGCAAAGTATGTTGATGTATATACTCGCAAATACTTTTTGTTTCTTTCCTTGGCCCTTTCAATAACACAATCAAGTAACTGACTTCCAATACCCTTGCGACGAAAATCAGGATGCACGCCAAACCATCCAATCCATACTGCCTCATGTGAATCTGTATTATTTTCATACAAACCAATAAAACCAACAGTGCCGCTTGCACTGTGTATTGCGACCCAATAATCAATATTGGAAACAGTGTATCCAGTGAATGTGTCTACGTATGATTTCTTGCTCAGACTTCTTCGAATTTCAATTTCTGGGGACTGAACCTCATCGTCAAACAAAGACGCGGCAAGGCTACATACCTTGTCCACTGTTTTTGTAGAGAGTGGTTCAATTAGTACATCATTCATCCAACATATTTTGCTGAATAAGTTTAAAAGTTCAAAACTTGATTACGAGTACGATAACTTCAACGTTTCTCGTAACATGTGCTTCACTGCATTCTTCCCCTGTGTAGTCTTGAAATACTTTTCTCGTCGTAACGCATCTTCTTGAGCAATATAGCTTTCAGCAAAAAAACATTTCCACGGTCGTTTTGATTTTGTTGATTGCACACTGCCTTTGTTGTGAGTTTGAACTCGTTGTGCCAAGTCAGTTGTATAGCCTACATATAGTGAGCCATCTTTTGTGCTGCGAAGAATGTAGACGGTGAACATAGCACTTGATTATATCAGTCCCGTAGTATGCGCTCAACGCAGTAAGCACTTCGTGCTACTGCATTGCAAGCCGCGCAACTACAGGACACTCAGTATGCTGACTGCGAGAATTGAGTGGCCTGCCATGAAGTTGCTCGAACGAAGTGAGAGCATACTTCATGGTGACCCCGGCGGGAATCGAACCTGCATTTACTTCTTAGGAGGAAGTCGTTCTATCCATTGAACTACGGGGTCAGGTATGGAATGTGATGAGCAAAGATCAGGAATGTGATTCTGGCCTGCCCGCCGTAGTCTCTGCGGAGCTTGCGGAGCAGAGCGAAGGCGGGAACTACGGGGTCTTGCGTATAATAGCCCCCCACAACGTAGGCACCAGTATGCGTTTGGTTTGTCCTGAAGGACGCTAAACGTTGTGAGGGGGAGGGAGTGATTGCAACAACGAGCTACAATCAGAGAAAGTATAGCAGGCTGTACTGCGATGGAATCGATTTTGTGCTACAATATTGCCCTGTGAAACGACTAATGATTGTCATAGGATTACTACTGCCGTTGAGCGCATCTGCGCTTGAGTATCGCAATTTAAGTCTGCTCTACACAGACGCGCCATTTATTCCCGCTGAGGCAGCAGGCATTAGCTTACTCACGTCCATCAATGCCGTTCAGGGGTACCCTGACGGTTCATTTAAGCCAACAAGAACCCTCAACCGCGCAGAGTTTTTGAAGATTGCTCTCGCAAGCTACCCAAAAATTCGCGTCAGTCCCAGTGATAGCGCAAACTGTTTCCCAGATGTATTAGCTGATGATTGGTTTTCGCAGTATGTCTGTCTTGCAAAGAAACGAGGGATTATCAGCGGATACCCGGATGGAGAGTTTAAGCCCGGGCAAACAGTAAACTACGCAGAAGCACTGAAGATTCTCAGTGAGCTCTACGGGTATGTAGCCTACAGTGCCGATGACGAGGAGTGGTACGCCGGGTACGTGCGTGCGGCTCAGTTTAATAAAACTGCACTGCCCGCGAGCATTGAGTACGATCGCGCAATCACTCGCGGGCAAATGGCCCGCCTAGCATCAGCCTACCGCGCGCAGGAAGAAGGAGAACTAGAGACCTATCGCCTCTCAGAGCGCAGCTTTAATCTCGTGATTGCAAAAGAGATTGTAGAGAAAAAACAAGAGGGTACAGAGGTGGATAACGGTGCAGAAGGTGCAGAAGGAGACACCTCTGTACCTTCTAGCACGTCTGTTTCCTCTTCCCCCTCTATCCCTCTTCCCGCAATCAGCCACTTCCTCCTCCTCGGAACAAGTGAGATCATCGCAAGTGGTCACTTTATTCCTCGTGGCGAAATGGCAACAGTCAGCAATGTCACCATCAAGTTCCGTGAAGAAGTAAAAAACATTTCAGCACTCTATCTTGTTGATGAAACTGGCAAACGCATTGCTCAGCTCACAAAAGATAACGCTGACAAAAATGAGCTTACATGGAAGGCGCAGTCCGATGCGGTGAATCATTTTGTATTACCAGCAACAGGTGCCGAGCTTGCGCTTGAGGCAACTATCAAAAGCCCAGACCAAGGACACAGCGAAGAGCTGATTCAGGTGAAGTGGATGTCGATGAATGTGCGTGCACTAAAGCGCGATGAGGAGTACCAACTCATTGCGTCAGATGTAGCGTACCCTGCCCACCAAACAGCGATGGGACACATTACTGGCGTTCAAAACAATCGCCCTCCCATCCTCGATCTTAGTGACGGAGATACTATGCTCATTGCGGAATTTGAAGTCATGGGTGAAGCGATCGACGGTGCTCTTCTTAGTGTTGATGATCTCGTCTTTACCATGGAACGCCGTGGCGTCACGGTCGACCACCCTGTGCTTGGCATCGCACAGGACACGGTAACATCGCAGTGTTCTCTCAATGCAAACCTCATTAGCTGTTCAAACATTCCTGCATCGATGGGATATATGGAGCACGGGAATGTGCTCTTCCAACTATGGGGATCTGTGACGGTCAATCCATCTGCAGAGAATCCAGTACTGCGTATTGATATCGATAAGCCCGGTACGATAAGTACAACGACAGATCCGGGAGAACTGGGTCATTTGCAGTGGAGCGATGGCACCGGAAACTTTCGCTGGGTAGATCTACCCGAGCCAATTGCAGAAGGAAGCGTCTGGAAATAATTACGCGAGCACAGCTTGTAGGTCGCTTCTCATGTGTTCTGCTGCCTCCTGTGCTGCTTCTTTCCAATCGCTGCCGTTACTGGCAAAAATAATACTGCGTGAAGAGTTTACAACCGCTCCGGTGTTACCAATAAAGCCACCGACTATATCTGCTGCACTACCACCTTGTGCACCATAACCAGGAATGAGAAACGGTACATGGGGCATGAGAGTGCGCAGGTACTTGAGTTCTTCGGGATACGTAGCACCAACAACAGCTCCTATACATGACAGGCCACTCTCACCAATATGCTGCGCTGCCATTCCTTCGATAAGTTGTGCCATATGCTCGTGCACCACTTCATCGCCACAGGGTAAATCTTGTAATTCCCCACTACTTGGGTTGCTCGTTTTTACGAGAACAAAGATCCCTTTGCGATGTTGCACGCAACGTTCGACAAATGGAGCGATGCCATCGCTGCCGAGATATGGCGATACAGTCAGTGCATCTATGGGACTGAGTTCATTGAGGTACGCATCCGCATAGGCTTCGCAGGTTGTACCAATATCGTTGCGCTTACCGTCGGCAATGACTATTAGGTTTTGCTGCTTTGCGTATGCACAAACTTCCCAGAATACCTTCATCCCCTCCCAGCCAAGAAGTTCAAAATACGCCATCTGTGGTTTAATACAGCAGGCGATGTCTTTCACCGCATCGACAATGCCTTTACAAAACTCGAGGACACCATTTGCATCCTGAGCAATGCCTTCAGGAAGCTTGCTCATGTTTGGATCCAGTCCAACACAGACAGGAGATTTCTCTGTGGTAGCAGCCGTTAGTGCATCCCCGAAGTGCATCGCAAGGATAGTAGCGAACTACGCAGCTATTCTCCATCAATATTCTGTCGATACTGCAATGCCTCAGCAACGTGTGCAGGCTCTATATCTTTTGCTTGAGCTAAATCGGCTATGGTACGTGCGACTTTGATAGTACGGTGGTAACTACGAGCAGAGAGGTTCATACGCTGCACAGCTTGTTTAAGGAGCATCTGTGATACCGAGCACAGTGGGCAGAGAGCATCAATCTGTTTTACGCCCATCTCCTTATTGGTAGATATGGGCATATCAGCAAAACGTTTTTCCTGTGCCTGACGCGCTGCAAGAACGCGTTCACGAATAACGGAGGAAGACTCTGTGGAGCTATCGGGTTTTTTTTGTAAATCATCAATGTCGACAGGTTGTACATCAATGGTGAGATCAATGCGATCAAGCAGCGGCTGACTAATGCGGCTCTTAATTTTCTGTGCGTTTCCTGCACAGTATTTTGCAGGGTTCATTGCGGCGACCATAATAAAGTCTGCAGGGAACGTCACACTACCGTTTGCTCTTGTTACGGTAATGGTTCTGTCTTCGAGTGGTTGTCTGAGCACCTCAAGTACTTGGGTTGGAAATTCCGCAAGCTCATCCAAAAACAGAACGCCACGATGCGCCAAGCTAATCTCTCCGGGGCCAGGCACTTGCCCACCACCGACAATGCTCACGCCACTTGCTGTGTGATGCACGGTGCGAAATGGTCTGTGGGCTACAAGCGGGCTGTCACTTGGGAGTTTATTTGCTACAGAGTAGATACGACTAATTTCAATAGATTCCTCCTGCGAGAGCGGGGGCAGAATCCCACGAAACGCCCTCGCAAGAAGTGTTTTACCGGCCCCGGGGGCCCCACTAAGAAGCACGTTGTGTCCTCCTGCTGCAGCAATCTCTAGTGCACGTTTTACGCTATGCTGTCCGCGGACATCGGCAAAGTCGACAATGTCGTGTTCCAGATATACTGCACTTGCAGGTGGGGTAATTTGTTCTGGCACTGCTTCACCTCGTAAGATATCGACCAGCTCTTTTAGACTGTGCACAGCGACAACATCGACACCAGGAATGAGTGCAGCCTCTGCGCCATTATCCGCAGGAACAACAAGAGTCCGTATGCCATGCTCTTTGCAGGCGATAGCAGCCGGCAGTACGCCACTAACATGACGAAGACTCCCATCGAGTGCGAGTTCACCGAGGAAGGCCATAGAGGCAAGCGTGTCATCTGCAACGTGCACTTCCCCGTTGACAACCAGCAGGCCCAGTGCGATGGCAAGGTCGTAGCGTGGACCAGATTTTCGCAGGTTTGCCGGTGCGAGGTTGACCGTAATCGTTCTCCCTGACGCGAGTTTGAATCCACTGCTGCGCAGTGCCATATGCACACGCTGTCGACTCTCTTTAATAGCAGTATCCCCCAGCCCGACAATGTAAAACTTCGGCTCATCACCGCCGCGCGTGGTGCCAACCTCGACGCAAACACGTTCACTCTGGAGGCCGATGGTTTGGAAGGCAGTGAGTTTGGTAAGCATGGGACACGAGTGTACTTGCGTACACCGCTATTTGTCGATACAATTGACTGGACGAACGTACACCTTTACCGCATGAATACGATCAAGATAGGACAGCACGGTGAACAAATAGCAGCAGCGTTTCTGCGCTCTAAAAACTACAAAATTCATGAATGCAATGTGCGACTAGGACGCGATGAGATCGATATCATTGCCTACGATTGTACCGAGCGCTGCCTTGTGTTTGTCGAAGTGAAAACGCGTACAATGTATGATCCAGAATTTCCACCGGAGATGGCATTGAATCATCACAAAAAAAAGAAGATGAAACGTGCGGCATGGAAGTGGATGTACCTTCATGAGTACGATGCACCATGGCGTATGGATGCAGTTCTCATTATCAAGTCCAAGGTCTATCGTCACATCAAATACGTTTGATCACTTTCCGCTTTCCTCTTACCACTTGGTAACGACCACCCCTCCCCCCAGTGCGAGTGCGGCTTTAGCGGGCCAGCGTTCCATCATGATTTCTGCGTTGTCATCGTGCATCATCTCTTCCCAGACGAACTTCTTCCCTTCGCCCTTTAGGAAGAATACCTTTCTATCGGCAGATCCGATAACGACCATAGTTGTACTAATGCGATCGTGCACAGCAAATGTATCCGTGGTGGTGTGCATCACCAAGCGATCGCCATATCCCTCTGCAGGAACAGGCGGAAAGAGAGAGGCAATATGTCCATCTTCGCCAAGGCCCAAGGTAACAGTATGCGGTATACCCTTACTTAAAAGTTCTGCAAGATCCTGTTCGTAGCGTACGACACATGGTTCAATATCGAGTGTAGTATCCGGAAAAAAAAGTTGTGCTTCAGGGATGGTTGCATGGGCAAGGAGAGTGTTACGGATGAGGTTTTGGTTACTGTCTTTGTGTGAGGGGTCGATGTACCGTTCATCTACAAGAAATACACTGACATTGTTCCAATTAAGATCTTGTTTTCCAAGCGCTGTGTAGATAGGCGCTGGCGTAGAGCCACCAGAGAGTCCAAGAATAGCGTGTCCAAACTCATCAATATGTTGCTCGAGACGTTCTGTGAGAGTCAGTACAGCTTCGTCAATAAACTCATCATCAGACTGCGCATTAACATGGTGAATATCCATATTACGAAAGCCAGGTGAGGGTATCTTTCTGTATCCATTCCTCTGCTTCTCTCGGTCCTATACTACCAGGGACATAGGAATATAGCGGTGTCTCTGGAGCATCCAGATGTCCTTGAATCGGATCCATCAAGCGCCAAGCAGTCTGCACTTCGTTGAAGTCGAGGTACCATTGTCTTTTACCGTGAATTGCTTCGAGCATGAGAAGGCTGTGTTCAGGGAGACAGTCACCGACACACACGAGTGGATCAACCATCACGAGTGGTCGAAATGCCGGTTCGGTCCCGCCCACCTTTGTTTGCATGTGCATACGCATACCTGCTTCTCCTTGCAGGATAATATCCAGCCGATTTGGTGCAGAACCTTCTCCAACTGCACGTGGTTCTTGAAATTGGATGGAGATACGCGTCTCCTTCTTCGCAAGCTTCTTCCCGCTACGCAGGTAAAAGGGTACACCCTCCCATTTGGACATGCGTGTCATAAGCTTAAGACATGCATAGGTATTTGTTCGCGAGCCCTTCTGGATGCCGTCTTCGTCCTGGTATCCATCATACTGTGCCTGTAAGACAATATCATCCATCTTCGTTACGGGTGGCAGATAAAACTGCTTGAGTGCATCTGCACGACTGGCATGAAGCTCCCCTTCGGTACCAAGGCGCATCGTGAGAAGTGACGCCATCATAAGCAAGTGCGATTGGAACATGTCACGTAGTGTGCCTGCAGCTTCAAAATACCCTGCACGCCCCTCAAGCCCCTTCTCTTCCATGGCGGTCACTTCGACGTGATGAATTAATGTATTTTTAAAAATGCGTTCAAGAACGGGATTTGCGTAGCGAAGGTAGTACATGTTACGAACAGCTTCTTTACCAAGATAGTGATCTAACAGATAAATCTCCTCTTCCTGAAAACAGCCAAGTAGCTGTTTCTTAATTGCTTCAAAACTTTTGAGGTCATGTCCAACGGGCTTTTCGACAATGCAGCGAAACGGAATAGTGCCGTCATGCACATTCCCCTCACAGAGATTGTGCGAAATATCTCCAAACACGGTTGGTGGCACAGAGAAGTACGCCAGACGAACAGTACTAACTCCTAACTCCTGACTCCTGAACCCTTTTTCAATAGTAGTAACTCTTTCGTTTAATTTCTTAAAATCAGTAACATCATCATACTGTCCCTGGTGGTAGTGCACATGAGTAAGGAACTCTTCGAGTGCAGGTTCGGTGACTTCAAGCATGTGTTCTCGCACAGCACCTTCGACAAGCGCACGAAACTCTTCATCAGTCATGGCACTGCGTGAAAATCCAATGATGGCATAGTCCTTTGGCAAGCGGCTCTTGAGAGCAAGAACGTAGAGTGCAGGGTACAGCTTTATCTGTGCCAGGTGGCCAGAGGCTCCAAAGAGAATGAAGGTGAACGGGTGTGTGACAGAGATGGTGCCCATAGAGACGATTCTAAAGAAGCGGAAGGCATTCAGCAACGAGACCAGGAACCGAATTCTTTCGCGTCGCGTAGCCTTGTGCGATGGACTGTAGTTCTTTGGTATCAATGGGTGAAGGGTCGCAGCATCGTTCGTATAGTGCCTTCCAATGGATGTTTTGCTCTGGCGTTCTATAGGGATTGCGGCAGTGTGCTTCCCACCCCTGCACAATTTTCCGCCGTAACTGCTGCGCAGACCGTATGGGGAAGTGGGCAAGCCAAAGCGCATCATGACGCGTTACAGGCCATGCTGCACCAGTGAAGCGGTTGAGCAGCGTATGGCTGCCGAGAGGGAGTATCGATTGAGAAGCAAGAGCACCAGGGACAAGTACCTTGTAGTACTGGTCTGGCTCTTCTCCCCGTCGGTAACACATGCGCCGACGAATATCTTTTTCGTTACAGTCATCTGCTGGTGTTGGTACGTATGTTTTCCAGGGGAGAGCAAAGACAGTATCGGTCGGTGCTTGCTCCAGTATGGAGCGTAGCTCCTGCGCTCCACAGAGAAATTCGTCGGCATCGAGCGGGACAATCCAGTCTGCATCTGCGTGCTCGTGCATGAGCGCTGTCAGTGCTTCACCTTGTGCGTGGTAGGAGGCATTACTTTCACGTATATCAAGAGTAATGCCTTCGCGCTGCAAGCGTAGTGCAATATCGTACGATGTATCTTCGCAGCAATGCAGGATGATTACCATCTTGTCTACCATACGTGCATGGTGACGGATGAACGATTCAAGAATATCCTCTTCATTCCGTGCCCAGGTAATCGTGACAATACGCATGGTTGCACTATACCCTACGTGTACGATGCATTGGTCTTCTCTCAGCGAAATTCGCAGAATTCTTTCACGGGGTACTTCTATTGCTTGGCTCAAGGAGTTTTATGGATGGAGAAAAAACGAGCAATTGCACTCTCTACCCTCAGGGCAAAGAAACGGGGACACCATTGCTATTGTTCTTAGCTATAAACGGCCACAGAACATGGAAACGATTGTGTCTGCATTACTCAAAACGCCTTCTGTCTCGCGCATTATTCTGTCGAATAATAATCCTGCATGTCATCTGGAGCGATGGTACGGACTACATCATCCCGCAGTGGAGGTCATATCGCAGCCAGTACAGTCGAGTGCGATCATGCGGTTTCGTCTTGCACGAGCGCACCCTGCATCGCAGTACCTTATCGTCGATGACGATTTGTTTCTTAGTCCTCATCAATACGAACTTCTTTGCTCTGCCGTGCGAACATCACCGGACCAGCCGCATGGTATGTTCGGGCAGCGATGCTGTGCAGACGGCAATTGGGTACAAGCGATTCATGGTTGTAACGACCATCTTGATGTCATCAGTCGCGTGTATGCGCTTACGCATGAACACCTCCAAGAATTTTTCCGGCTCTTTGCTGTTCTTGGCATGGCAGATGACCCATCTATTTGGCAGCGAAGTACGGGGGATGATGTTGTCCTGAGTTTTACCGGTACAAAAAAACCACTCTGTCATGACATTGGTCCGTATCTTGATTGTCCAACCCAAGGAGATCCTCGCATTGCAACGTGGCAGCAATCTGGATTTTTCGAGAGACGCCAGGCGCTCTACCATCAGCTCTGTGCGCAAAAGAGCATCTGATGAAGAGAAGACCACATCGCACGTGACTGTCGTTCGTATTCCTCTTGTGCATGACAGATAGTGGGAATGGTATCGTTCATGTGCGTAATGATGTGCTGGAGTTCTGCTTGTGCTATTGATGGTGATACTAAATATTCCGGGCAGCGATACTGCGCAAAGAGTTCGTTAAATTTATGTGACCAAGCAGTACCAAGAACAGGAACCCCTTGCGAGAGAGCATTGAGTGCCCCATGGAATCGTGAGCTTACTACTCCTTTGCACAGTCCAAGTATCCCCTTGAGACGTACGGGATCTTCCTCATGCACAATAGGAAGAGAAGACCTCACCGAGAATTCCTCAATAAGCTTGTCATCTAGATGGTCATGCATCATGAGAAAAGGAGTGAAGGCATTGTCACGCAAGACAGCGCAAACACGTTCAAGAAATTGCAAATAGACCGACCGATCATCATGCAGTCGAAACATATGAACATTGGGGATGATAGCTATGTCTCCGGGTAACATTGCATTTCCAGCTTTCCCTTTTATACCAACGGTAATATCTGGCGCCATACTGATAGGTGCTGCATTAGTAGGTTGTATGCGTTGTAGCCAATCAAGGGACGTAGCATCACGCGCATAGACATGCTGTGCTCTGCGCATAATAGACTGCATGGCGCGCCGTGTTTCTTCGTTATGGAATGGTCCGTACGTTTGAGGAAGGAGGATGACGCAGGTAGCATGAGAAGTGTAGTGCTCTAGCTCTTGAGCAAATCGCACGGCATTTCCTGGCCCCCATGCATCTGTATAGGCATATCCACAACAATCAATAATCGCGTCATATTCACGTGTAGTAATGCTGGTAACGATATCAACGCAATATCCAGAAAGCCCTTGGAGGGCTGCCCGGACCATAAGCTCATCTCCAAGGTTTCCTTGGTGCTGGGGGCGACGAAGTGCGATACGCATGAAACCAGTATGCCAAAAGTAAGAAGATTTGACATTGCATTCTGCGCTATGTACAGTGCGCTGCACACCATCGTTTCTATCCAGAGTAGCAGGAAGGGAACTGACCCGATGATCTGCTCCCCAACCCTTCGGCAAGCCTCAGGGCAAGCCCGAGACGGTGGGACCTTCAGTCCGCCACGGCGGAGAAGATAGCTTTAGATCCACGCTTCTCCCCTTACGAAGCGACCTTTCCCTAACCCTCTAATACTCTAACACTCTAACCCCTATCTCCCATGTCCTACTTCTTCACCTCCGAAAGCGTGACCGAAGGTCACCCCGATAAAATCTGCGACCAGATTTCTGACGCTGTCCTCGATGCCGTCTTAAAAGACGATCCGACTGGTGCGTGTTGTTGTGAATGTTACACCACAACAGGTCTTGTGGTTGTCGGTGGAGAAATTACGACGAAGACGTATGTTGATGTTCAAGACATTGTTCGCGGTGTGCTCAGGGACATCGGTTATGACAATGCTGATTACGGCATCGACTATAAGAGCTGCAGTGTCTTGAATGCTATTCATGAACAGAGCCCGCAGATTGCACAGGGAGAAAACGAGGCAGAAGGAACACATAAAGCACAAGGTGCGGGAGACCAGGGCCTTATGTTTGGCTACGCTTGCAACGAAACTGATGAACGTATGCCACTACCAATTACCCTCGCACATGGTCTTGCGCGTCGTCTTGCACAGGTGCGCAAAGATGGAACACTGCTCTACCTTCGTCCGGATGGAAAGAGCCAAGTCACCGTAGAGTATGGTGACGATGATAAGCCGATCCGCGTTGATACCGTTGTACTTGCAGCGCAGCACGACGAAGGTATTTCTCAGGAAGAGATTAAGGCAGATCTCATCGAGCATGTCATTAAGCCAGTCTGTGGAGAGTATCTTGATGATGCAACACGCATTCTCGTGAATGAAACCGGAGCATTTATTATCGGTGGGCCACACGGAGACACCGGGCTTACGGGCAGAAAAATTATTGTCGATACGTATGGTGGAATGGGTCGCCACGGCGGCGGTGCATTCTCCGGAAAAGTACCGAACAAGCAAGATCGCAGTGGTGCCTACATGGCACGCTACATTGCGAAAAACATTGTTGCCGCAGGTCTTGCGGGTAAGTGCGAAGTGCAGCTTGCCTATGCTATTGGCTACCCAGAGCCAGTCTCTGTGCACGTGACGACATTCTCAACAGGAGCGGTCGCAGACACGGCAATTGCCGCAGCAGTACGTAAGGTGTTTGATATGACGCCAGCAGGCATTATCTCCACACTCAATTTGCGTCGACCAATCTACCGTCAGACGGCTGCTTACGGACACTTCGGTCGATCAGAATTTCCGTGGGAGCAGACCGATAAAGTCTCTGCATTGCAGAGTGCCGTTGCCGATAGTAAGTCTGTTTCTTCTTAGAGAAACATCTCTTTGCAAAATATAGTTGACGTACTCAATGCCTCTGTTACCATGCTGAACTATGGCAACACAACTATCATCTTTACCGGAATCAGAAGTAACAGAAGAGCTTGATGCAGCTACAACATTACACTTAGCGCTTCATCCCATTGAAGCGAGGCTGAGAAGTATAGGAATATCTGTAGATTCTCCTGAAACGGGAAACACTACCGTCGCACCCATAGTCGATTCACATACTGATGAGGCATTGCAGGATTCTCCTGTAAGAACAGATATTGATCCACGTATTGGTCAGTTGTTGAGAGACGCTCTTATAAGAACAAATGGAGATCCTTCAACATGGGAGTAGGTTTGGGTTATTTTAAATCTAATATTAATGTCCCCGGATAGTAATACTCCAAAATCTCTCGAAATGTTTTTCCTTCGGCTGCTTGTCCGTTGGCACCACAGCCGCTCATGCCTACACCATGGCCACGGAGCGCATTCCCTTTGCACCAGGGGTCTGGCTTACTGGCAAAGACGTCGGCAAACGGAAAGTTCTTCCAACCGTTTTCTTCGGGGCTTCTGGTGCGTCCATCATCAGAGGAGAAGTAGGCGGCTTTTACAATGCTGCCTTCTTTCATAAGTACAGTATTTGCAGTAGCAGAAACGCTGTGCACCCATAGAGGATTTGCCTCCTCAAAGGTTACACCGCTGTACTTTTGGAAGACAGCAGGACTATCGCTTCCGTGGTAGGGCATGCCAGGGAATTTTTCATTCTCTGGTTGCAGGTAATGTGCTGCATAACTGCGTGCTGCAACGGCAAAGGCCTTCTGTTTTTCCGGCGGCTCTGTGTCTGGCTCTTCGGCAAGACCCTTCAGGTAGTCTTCCAGTGGAAGCTCATTAATTAAGATGAGTTCCCCATCAATCACCCTGCATTCAATGACCCCACGGAAGCGGTTGTTTGGTGTGTTCCAGGAGGTAATTGTTGATAAGGAATAAGCATTCCCAATGCGCAGAGGAGACGTACTGGTTATTGGTGATTGGTTATTCGTAATTGGTACGCATGCTGTTCCCTCTGTACCAATACGAATTTCTGATCCATCGGTTGCTATGCGTGCGATGTTGCCTGTGTAGGAAAGGCGAATACGAATGGAGGGGGAGGGGCTGGGGGTGAGGGCTGTCGTCCGCGAGCGCAGTCTCGCCTGACGTGCGGCACGCACACGTTGAATATTCGTCGTGCTTGCGTCGAGTTGATCTTGCATTGCCTTTAGCCTGCTCTCTTCAGGGTTAATGCGCGCTGCAGTACGCACAAGGCGCTTTGCTCTGTAGAAGTTTCTTGAGAGCGCTTGCCCCGCTTGCTCAAGACGCGCGGTGAGGCGTTGCTCTGTTCTACTTTCATAACTATTACTCGCAAGTTTCGGAAAGTTCACAGCGGCAAGAAGGTTTCCCTGCTTCACGTTACTGCGCACCTGCGCAATGACATTGCTCATGTAATACCCGGGGCATTCTGTAGAGATAAGATCTTTATGCCGAACAATTGGATCCATCGACTTTCCCTTAAATACAACTGAACGATTCAGGTCAATATCATACTTCGTTGCTAATTGGTCTAGTAGCCACTGCAGCGACTGTACTTGCTGTTGCGTTGGTTGCTCGAGTTCAAAGTTTCCAAGGAGTGCAATACCCATTGTTCCGACATTGCCGCAGTACACATGCCCGCCAACAACACTGTCGCCACCACTACGTCCTTCATATATTCCTCCCTCTTCATCTATTAAATAGTGATACCCAACGTCTCCCCAGCCGCGGCTGTTAGCATGGAAGTCATAGAGTGCACGGACACGCTCTACTGCAGGACGTGGATCGCCTGATACCTTTTGTGCTGTATGATGCACGACGAGGAGCTTCACCTGAGGACTATAGCGCTTTGCCCAGCGGTAGCGGTTTCCGTTCGCATCATGGGTGATGGTTTTAGTGGTGACAAAGTCCTGCGGATACTGCTTCTGTGCAAGCTCGCAATCATCGATGCGCTTACTGGAGGTGTATCCCGTGCTTGACGCACTTCCATTGCCAAGCGTCGGCTCATCACTCTTGCTGACTTCCGGACCTTTATACAAAAATGATTCGTCAGCACCCCAGCCACTTCTACTGATAATCCGTGGACTCCTGTAGAACGTTGTTGCAGCTACAGCGTAGTGAATGGGTTCGCTACTTACACGGATAGGATGCAAAGCAATACCGCTCAATTGTCCACGAAGCGTAATGGTATGCACTGGAGACCCGAACATCACCATATCACTTTCCATCAACATGGGATCAAACTCTTTCTCTATCGCAAAGCGGTGCCAGCCATCTTCGAGCATGATAGAAACGGCAGTATCATCTGTCGGAAGTTGTATACTCATTGCGTCAACAGGCTCGTTGAAAAAAAAGGTTTTTGTACGAAGCTCGGAGCTTGAGACAGCAAAGATGCTGAGGAAGCTGAGGAAGCTGAAGAGCAGTTTGCGCATATTCAGTATTATACAGTGTGATTTGTGATTTGTGATTCGTAATCCTTCACCATTCTCTCTACAGAAAACTTTTCTCGTGCAGCCTTCTTTCCAGCTGTAGCTACCTGTTCCCTAAAACCTGACACCTGAAACCTCTCTATGGCTTCAACCAGAGCTTCTGTACTTCCCGCTGGAACAATCAGCGCATCCTGCCCATCTGTCAGGTACCCCGCAATGCCACAGGCATCGGTACAAATAACCGCGATGCCACGCATCATCGCTTCGGCAACGACAAGCCCGAAGGGATCTTCTTCCCGAGACGGGAGTACCAGGACATCAATCTGACTGTAGACTTGCTCGATATCGGGTACCTCATAACGCAATGTCACATTCTTGGAGGATTGAACATATTGCGGGCCCTTGCCCACAACAAGGAGCGTTGCATCGGGGACCTGCTTCATTGCTGCAATAAGAACATCAACACCTTTCTCGGGAGACAGTCTCGCAATACAGCCAATACGCAAAATTCCATCATCTCTTTCCCTGCCTTGCCGGCAGGCAGGCTCTTTCAGCTTTCCTCTTTCCGCTTCTTTTACGCCGTTTGGAATAGCGACAACATTTTTATAGCCGAGTGACCGAAAAATTTCTGCACTCAAGTCAGAGACGCATACCGTTGTTACCTGTGCGCTCAGTTTTTTGAGTAGTGGAAGCGATGGGTTTTTGGTAAGCCAGTTACCGACGTTGTCGTGCTCTATCCACAGCACCTTGATATCTTTTTTGAGCGCCAGTGGCGTGAGGAGAATTTTTTCCGTGAGCGAGAGCATGCAGATGACATCAGGTTGAGAGCTGAAAGCTGAAAGCTGAAAGCTGAAAGATTTTTGTATTTTTCTTTTCTTCCAAAAAAAACTGATAGCGCCCCACTTGGTAACAGGGGGTGGTCCAATTCGTAATTCGTAATTCGTAATTCGTAATTCTCTACATCGTTTAAGTAACACCGGACAGCTACCAAGAAATGTGATGTCATGACCATGCGCAATGAGCCCCTCCATCAAATTGATAGTCTGGTTCTCGGCGCCACCGTTGGCAGACTCGAGCGGGAAGCGGGTGAAAAGGATATTCACAACAACAGTTAACCATTAACAGTTAACCATTAACAATGCACTATTTGATAAATGCATCAATAAGAGCACCGGCCATTGTGTGCCATTCTTTTGCAACCGGAATCATGATGAGTACGGCAATAACGAGTGCAATGGCCTTTGGAATAGGATGGGATTTATGAAACATAGAAGTGTTACCAACGATGTAAAAGTTCTTGAAAAGCCTTTTCTACTTCATCACTCTGGAAGGAAGTGCAGATAACAGCCTCAGCACCTGCAGCAAGTGCCTCTGCATTGTTGGAAGCGTTGTTTGCCGAGGTGACTAAAGCGATGTGTGCATTTGGCCATTTCTCCTTAAGGTATGCAATAACGGTAGGGCCATTTTCGGAAGGCATGTAGTAGTCAATAAAGGCCCAGGTAATTTCTTGTTCATCACAAAAATGCTGCGCCTCCTCTGTCGTTTGTGCCCGTAGAATTGTGCCAGCCTTCCCCCAACGACGCACAATGGCATCAAGCATCATCATTTTTCCTTCGTTATCATCGGCGATGAGGAAGGTAGACATGCTTATGCGGGGAGAGCCTTAATAATCTCGTTGAGATTCTTCGATACTTCTACCATCGATTTCGATCCAGAATCAATCACATGGTCAAACCCATCTGCCTCGTCTTCGGTTCCCAGATACACGCTAATTATCGGCTCATCAATTTCGCTATAGACCCCCTCAATCATCTCGCTTTCGGGGCAGGTAATGATGATATGAAAACCAGATTCTCTGGCTTCTTTGGCACATTCACAGGCAACCATCGTCATAAACGTTGTCTGGAAGTTAAAAATATCCTCATCCTCCATGTCGGCGTCTTGAATATCCTCAAGCGCCAGGTGCTGCCAGTCTTCGTGTTGTCCGAGGAACTCATCGACGATGAGTGCCCGGGCCATTTCCGATGATCCTGCGAGGAGTAAAAACATATCCTTATATTATACCAAAAAAGCCCTCTGGATGGGAGGGCTTGAATTTGGCTAGTAGTAGAGGAATTAGTCCGTCGCCAATTCAGTTATGTCTAGTTGATTCAATGCACTCTGCATTTCTTCTTGATAATGCGTTGTTTGCTTAGCTACACGGGTCGACTGCATATTTGCCAGCTCCACTAGAGCAGCGTCATCGGCGCTTAGAGCGAATTCAAATGGAGGGGTGTTCTCGTTCTCAGGCATGTGAAAATGTGGAAGGAAAAGATTGTGCCCATACTACGGATCTATAATAGAAACACAACAAAGTTCCCAGAATTCGGATATGTGTTTCTATACAGCCGAAAAACCACTGTCTAGCTACTTCTCTATTCTTTCAAGCCCTCCCATGTAGGGCCGCAACACTTCGGGAACCGTGATACTGCCGTCCGCATTCTGGTAGATTTCCATAATCGGAATCAGAATGCGTGGAGAGGCGATGCAGGTGTTGTTTAAGGTGTGCACGTAACGGCGTGCCACTGGCGCGCCGCCACTGCCACTTTCTTCATATCTCATATTGAGCCTGCGCGCCTGGAAGTCGCCGAGGTAACTGCAGCTATGGGTTTCACCGTAGCTGCCTCTGCTTGGCATCCAGGTTTCGATGTCCTGCATGAAGACCTTTCCTTTGCCCATATCTCCGGTACAGACATCAATAATCCGGTATGGGAGCTTGAGCGCTTGTAGTACTTCTTCTGCATTTTGGCGAATCTCCTCAAACATCTTCATGGCTTCCTCTTGGTCTGCTTTGCACAGCACCACCTGTTCCACTTTTTCAAACTGATGGACACGGTAAAGACCCTTTGTGTCTTTGCCGTAGCTGCCTGCCTCGCGACGGAAGCATGCGCTGTATCCTGCGTAGCGCTTGGGAAGATCTTCTTCTTTCAGAATTTCATCACGGTGGTAGCTGCAGACGGTTACTTCTGAGGTACCAATCAAGTAGAGGCCATCATCAAGAGAATAGATGTTATTCTGGTCGGCACCTGGGAAGAACCCTGTACCCATGAATGCTTCGAAGTTTGCCATAAGCGGCGGGCAGAAGAGTGTCCAGCCTTTGCTGTGCAGATGGTCCATTGTGTAACGCATGAGGGCTTGCTGGAGACGTGCACCTTCGCCCTTGAGGTAGTAACTCCTCGAACCTCCTACAGTTGCTGCACGCTTAAAGTCGAGCATGTCGAGGTTCTCTCCGAGCGTAATATGGTCCTTGGCCGCGTCAGCGGGCACCCTGAGCGCAGTCGAAGGGTCTCCCCATTTGAATACTTCCACGTTTTCACTATCGTCTTTTCCAACAGGAACACGGTCGAGTGGAATCGACGGCAGCATGAGTTGCATTTCTTTCCATGGCTCCTCTACGTTTTTCAATTCTGCCTCAAGTGCTTTTAGCTCTAAGCTCTTAGCTTTTAGCTCTTTCAGTTGCTCCTGTTTTTCATCGCCTTTTAGAGTAGGAATTAATTTGTTTGCCTCATTTTGTAATGATCGTGCGTGTTCAATTCCCGGAATCAGCGCTTTACGCTCATCATCCAGCTTGAGAAGTGCATCGATATCAATGGTGATATTCTTATCCTTGGCTGCTTTCTTGTAGGCATCGGGCCGGGCGCGGAGGTCGTTTAAGTCAATCATTGTTCCTAGAGTAGCGGGATTCCTCCAAATTTCCACATTTTCTAAGAGGAACCCTTTGGGGTATCAGTCCAAAAGAGTACAATCGTTAAACATGTCCAAAGACCAAAAATTCCGGCTCGTCTCCGATTTTAAGCCTACCGGCGACCAGCCGGCGGCGATTGCAAAGCTGATTGATGGTATTAACGCCAAAGAGCGGCACCAGATATTGCTTGGCGCAACGGGAACCGGAAAGACCTTTGCGATGGCAAACATCATCAATGAATTGCAGCGACCTGCATTGGTGCTGGCACACAACAAGACGCTTGCAGCGCAGCTGTGTAGTGAGTTTCAGAACTTCTTCCCCGATAATGCCGTCTCTTACTTCGTCTCATATTACGACTACTACCAACCGGAGGCGTACCTCCCATCAACGGATACGTACATCGAAAAAGATGCAAGCATCAACGATGAAATCAATAAGTACCGCCACGCGGCAACGCACAATCTGCTGACGCGAAAAGACGTGCTCATCGTCGCATCCGTTAGTTGTATTTACGGCCTTGGTGACGTATCGGATTACGAAGCACTCGCCATCAAACTCGAACGTGGGCAGATGTTGCAGCGCGACAAACTCCTCAGGCAACTCACTGACATTCAGTACACCAGAAGCGGTATCGAATTCCGTCAGTCACAGTTCCATGTGCTCGGTGATACTGTCGAAATTTTTCCACCGGGAGGTGACACCGTGTTTCGTATTGAGATGCCGTTTGATGAAATTGAAACCATTCAAGAAGTCGATAGCTTCACCGGTGAACTCATTGCAGAACTGCAGGACGTCGTTATCTTCCCCGCAGCACACAACGTTACCACCAAAGAAAAAATCGATGCAGCGATCGAAGGAATAAAAGCAGAGATGGAAGTTCGTGAGAAAGAATTGAAAGATGCCGGAGAGCTTGCCAAAGCAGAGCGTATTCGCACGCGCACGGAGTACGATATCGAAATGCTTCTCGAGACTGGCTACTGCACGGGCATCGAAAACTATTTACGCTACCTAAACAATAGCGGTGAGCCCAACCGTCCTCCAAGCACCCTACTCGACTACTTCCCCGATGACTTCCTCATGTTCATCGACGAGAGTCATATCTCCGTACCGCAAGTTGGGGGAATGTACGAAGGGAACCGGTCGCGAAAGCAAACACTCATCGAGTATGGGTTTCGTCTTCCGAGTGCACACGATAACCGTCCACTGAAGTTTGATGAGTTTGAGTCGCGCCTCGGGCAAACCATTTATGTTTCTGCTACCCCCGGAAAATACGAGTACGAACACACGAAAAAAGAACGCATCGCGGAACAGATTATTCGTCCGACGGGACTACTCGATCCTGTTGTTACCGTGAAGCCGACGAAGAATCAGATTGATGACATCACCAAAGAAATCAATGACACTATCAAACGCAAAGAGCGTGTGCTGCTG
Organism: Candidatus Peribacteria bacterium; assembly: GCA_020632295.1. Taxonomy (GTDB): domain Bacteria; phylum Patescibacteriota; class Gracilibacteria; order Peribacterales; family Peribacteraceae; genus UBA2170. Next base: position 233,351 of record JACKFU010000001.1, on the reverse strand, counting down.
ACAACGCTTACCAAGAAGTCCGCAGAACAACTCGATGAGTACCTGCGCGATCAGGGATATTCCGTGCGGTACTTACATAGTGATATCGAAACAATGGAACGCATCGAAATTCTCAGGCAACTGCGCACGGGAGAAATCGACATTATCGTTGGTATCAACTTGCTCCGAGAAGGACTCGATCTACCAGAAGTAAGTTTCATTGCTATTTTAGATGCAGATAAGCAAGGCTTCCTGCGTAGTCGCGATGCCCTCATTCAAACCATTGGTCGTGCTGCCCGTAACGTTAATGGCCATGTCACGTTGTATGCCGACAAAGAAACCGATGCCATGCGTGCAGCACTCGATGAAACCAATCGTCGCCGTGAGATTCAGCAGAAATACAATGAAGACCATGGCATTACGCCGCAGAGCATCATCAAAGCCGTGCACGACATTGCCGAAGATGAGAAGAAGCTGGAGCTCAGACGCCCCAAGCGCGATCATCAGAAGATTCCAAAAGATGAGAAGAAGCGTCTCATCGAAGAGCTGGAACACCAGATGGAACTTGCCGCACAAAACTACGAGTTTGAGAAAGCGGCAGATCTGAGAGATGAGATTGAAGTATTAAAGCGGGAGCTTTAGTTTTGCGCGTCTGCCCGCTGATTGTACAAACATTGCGCTTGCCTCCTTCTGGAGAGAGACAGGCACTCACGTACAGTAGTACTTGTGTAGTTTGGAATGAATTGTTTTTGCTCTGCTTCACGTACTTGCGAGCGGTAGGTACGCACCTGCTCTGCGTGCTCCTCTGCCGTTACGCGATTTGCACGTGTCAGTCCACGCACTGTGCTTCGCAAACGAACACTCTGTTGGCTTTCTGCTTCCTTGAGACGTCGTTGGATCGTGTTTTCAAAACGCGTTTGTCCTTCTGGCCTAAGATATGCAGGTCTACTGCGCGTATCACCGAATTCCTTTGCATCTAAATCTTCCTGAATGCGCTGAAGTTGGGTCGCACGGAGATACTCTGCACGTCGGTCGAAAGTGGTAATACCCGAGCCAGTGGTAAAATCGTCAAACTGTCGCAAGCGTCTCTTCTTGTACGCATACTTATCGTTCACTGCTGCACGTCTAAAGTCGGGGATAGTAAGATAACGGACAAGATTTGGATCTGTCTCAGCATGGACTGTAGTTATACTTCCTCCAAACGAGAGAAGAACAACAAGTACACTCAGCGTAGCAATGGTACGAATCATAGGAAGGTACCACTAGTGTACAGTCTTCCGTACGTGTTCGCTAGTTGTTAATACGATCGTCAACGCGTTGCTGGTAACGACAGATTGCTTCACGCGTACCACTAAACCGTTTGCACTCGTCCTCTGGACTCGTGCGTACAGCACGTTCGTACTCGTATGCATCAACAGCTTCGTGAATATCGGCAGGGGTTAACCGTGGCACAGAAACAAGTTGCCCGTTGCGCCATACGCTACGCGTTGGTGCTTCCTGCGGTGCGCGGTAATGCTCAACATCTGGACTACCAACACGTGTAAGGAGTCGCTCGTAAATATTCTTTTCTCTCGTATACTCAGGAGTAATACCAGTACGGTTTCGTAGTGTCTGTAAGTTAATCACACGCTGCGCAAGCTCTTGGAGGATACTGTCGCGGCGGTTTAGTGGCAGTAGGTTTACGCCAGCTTCTGGGATGCCGTAGTAGCTCTGGTGCCCCTTGGCAGCAGGAATACCAGTAGATGTCGTGCTGGCCATTTGCCGATAGTACGGCCCGTATAGAGGGTTAATGACGGTATTTTGACTATATGCTGCAACAGGTGTTGCAGACGCTGCAAACAGCGATACTGTAAGGATGGGCGTGAGAAGTGGAGTTTTCATAGGAGGAGAAGTGTACATCTGCAAGAAGAGAATGCACCCAAACCCTATTGACTCTATTATAAATTATAGTATTATAACTTCCCTATGAAGTATACAACTCTCGTCCTTACGCTAATGCTTGCCCTTATCCAGGGTGTTCCGACAGCGGCAGCATACAACGGTACTGTAACAGATATTCGTTACGGCGAGCATCCATATGAGCAGCGCACTCGAGAAGAAAATCTCAGAAAGCGCCTCGCAGCACGTTACGAGAAGTATGGTTACGCAACGTTTGATAACCCTGCCTACTTCGACCCGATCTATGCGCGTCGTAGCGTTCTTCATCCGTTCTATCGCAAGGGAGGCACGTCACAGTACGTTGATACACGCTATGCTGGATGGCGCGGATACCAAGATCCAATACAAGCACGTAACCTAAGTCCAGATACCTACTGCACTAACTTCACGTACAGTCGCGCAAACTACAGAGTGCAGCCAGAAGGATATCAGTGCTTCTAACACCGCTTCGGTCAATCCATGATTCTTGCAAACGGTAAGATGAACGTGATAGCTTCACTTTCCTATGCGTCGTGTTGTTACTATGGTACTTCTCTTCCTTGTTGCTCTGCCCGTGCAGGCAGCAACGTATTTTGAAAACGTTCACTATATACAGCGCTTTGCACCGACAAATCGCACCTATACCTATCCATATCGTGTAATACAGTCACAGCAGCATTATCCGCAATACCGATATAGCAATACAACAACGACAAGGAGCAACTGCCTGTATGCCAATGTGCAGGGTGAATGCATGATCGAACAGTACTACGATCCGTACGTTCCATCGTACAACAATCGTTATTACGATGATTATTACTACGATGACAATCGTCGATATGACTACTACGACTACTACGACGATGATGACGACTGGGTCCCACGAGGATTCTTCGACAATGACGACGACGATTGATTAGCTCTTCAGATTTGTTAATACCTGCACAGCATGGATGTACCCATCCGGTGTCCCGGTATCAAGGCGTGTCCCTTCGCACTCAAGACCAAAGATAGGTATCGCACCAAGTTGTTCGATGAGCGCATCGATTAACCGAATCTCTCCACCATGACTTGCGCCAACTGTTGGGAGTACATCAAACGTCGATCGCGGAATAATGTAGCGTCCAACAATGCCAAGATGCGATGGCGCATCTTCTGGCCGAGGTTTTTCTACGAGTCCATGAATTGCATGGAGTCGATCGCTACTCACATGCGTCGCAGCAACAGATGCAATGCCGTACTTCTCTGTCTGTGACGGGTCAATAGTTTCCAGTGCAAGCATTGCTCCGCGCTCATTGTCCGCAAGTGCGCTGTACGCATCGACAAGCTGTTGCATACCAGATTTCTTGCCAGCAAAGAGGTCATCACCAAAGAGAATGGCAACACTCTCACTGTCCACCCAGTCGAGTGCTTGGAGAATTGCATGACCGTCTCCGTGCTGTTCGTCTTGATACACTACATGAAAGTTGGCTTCATCATACTTTTTGAGATGTGCTAACTGGTCTAATTTGCCGCGCTTTTCCAATTCTGCCTCAAGTTCTGGGTGTTCGTAGAAGTACTGAGGAATCATTTCTTTCCCTCTGTTGATTACAAAGCAGATGTCAAAAATGCCTGCATCCATGCATTCATCAACAATTTTTGCGATTATTGGCTGATTTCCAACCGGGAGCATTTCCTTGGGAACAGCTTTTGTCCACGGCAGAAAACGTGTGCCAAGGCCTGCAACAGGCAAAATTGCTTGCGTAATCTTCATATGCACGATGATAGCATCCACAAGGCAAAAAACGAAAAAATGAAAATTTTTCTTTGCAATTCTATTCTTGTGAGTATGCTTTTGCCTCCCTGTACGGGGTGTGAATTGACTTTTCGGCTCAAATTCACTACAATAATCAGATTTTTCTTCCCTAAATACATCCATGCCAAGCAAGAAAGAATCCGCACTCGCTAAAGTCCAATCGCTCTATCTTATGCAGGTAGAACTCTGGAATTTCTTGGATGATAAAGATGCGGACGCAAGTAAGGTGAAGACTGCGCAGAAGACGCTACAAGAATTTAAGACGCTCCTCAAAGAGGTTGATTGGCAGTATATGGGTGGCGAAGATGTTCTCGCAAGTCTTCAGTGGATTCCAGGCGAAGTGAACCAGAAGCTAAAAAAAGCACCGAAGAAAAAGAAGGTTGTTGCAGTTGTACGCAAAAGTGCGAAGAAGCCTGCTAAGACAAAAAAGAAAAAGGTGCAGAAGAAGTAACGTTTACCCTTCAGAAATTCTTACGATCTTCACCTTCTCCTCTTTCGGAATAAGAACTTTGAGTACCGAGTCTTTTGAGAAAGTTGCTTTTACTTTTTTAGGATCAATGGAAATTGGTAACGTAATAGATCGCTGGAAGTTCCCCCAAAAACATTCTTGGAGGTAGTACTGATCTGCAGCAATAGTATCGGATGGCTTTCTCTCACCAGAGATTGTCAGGACTTTGTCATCTACCTCAATATCAATATCACTCAGTTTTACCCCGGCAATCGGTGCGCGAATAATGTAGTAGTTTTCGAGCTCATAAATGTCTACGGCAATTTGTCCTGCTTGGCTTCCTGCAGAGGAAACAGCAACGTCTTCCTCATGTTCGTCGAGCGTTGGAACAGCGACGGACATTGCGCTCTCAAGACTCGAGTCACTACTGAGTGAACTGAAGATTCCGTGGAATGGGGAAGGTGTCATTAAGAGGTAGCTTACAGATTCTTTGTACGTTTTTGCAAATACTCGGCATTGCGGAAAACAACAGTTAACGGTTAACTGTTACCTGTTAATTGTTTACCTCGCGTCATGATTACAACAGCAAAAAAATATCTTTCCCTCATAATAAAAGGCTTCTGCATGGGTGCTGCAGATATTGTCCCGGGTGTTTCTGGCGGAACAATGGCGTTCATTCTCGGTATTTACGAAGAGTTAGTTGATTCCATTCGACTCTTCGGACAGAAGTTATTCTGGAACAATATTATTCACGGAAAGGTGCATCATGCATTCCTACTTCCGAACTGGAAGTTTCTTCTGAGTGTTGGTAGTGGAATCATTCTCGCGGGACTCACACTGTCGCACCCGCTTGAGTACATGCTCGAACAACGCCCGGTTCTCGTGTGGGGGTTTTTCTTTGGGCTTGTAAGCGCATCAGTCTTCGTCGTTGCCCTACGCATTAAGAAATGGTCGCCACAACTCGCTGCTGCACTTATTGCTGGTGTGCTTGTTGCATACGTTGTCGTTGGCCTTGTACCTGTTACGACGCCAGACGCACCGTGGTTTCTTATCCTCTCTGGTGCGATTGCCATCTGTGCAATGATTCTCCCAGGCATCTCCGGAGCATTCCTCCTCGTTCTTCTTGGGAAATACGAGTTCATTCTCTCTGCGGTTAATAACCGCGAGCTCCTCCCCATTGCCTACGTTGGTATTGGGGCAGTGGTTGGCATCATTGCATTCTCGCAGATACTTGGCTGGCTCTTTCAGCGGTATCACGACATTACTGTTGCACTCCTCACTGGTCTCATGATCGGCAGCCTTCGAAAGATCTGGCCATGGAAAATCGGAGAGAGCAATGTACTACCGACAATTGACGGTGACACGTATGTCATCATGGGTATTATTGCTATCGGCGCAGTGCTCGTTGGTATGGTTGAATATATTTCTCATCGTTCTCGCGTATGACACTGCTGCAAGCCATTGGCCTTGGCATTCTTCAAGGGATAACGGAGTTTTTTCCTGTAAGCAGTTCGGGTCACTTGGTACTTGCAGAGTCGCTCATCCACCTCCAGATTGCTTCGCATGATATGCAAACACTCAATGTCTTACTGCACGCAGGAACGTTGCTTGCACTACTCATTGCCTATGCACCGGTGTGGTTACAGTTACTACGTGATCCGCGTCAGCTCCCCCCTCTCATTGTCGCAACAATTCCCGGAGCACTAACAGGTCTCTTTTTAGAAGAGTGGATTGCCATGCGTTTTCAATCGTTACTCTATGTTGGCATTGCATTTGCATGCACAGGAATCATTTTGCTTGTTGGCGAACGCTGCCCACATAAACAACATCGCAACATCACCATGCGATCGGCATTGATTATCGGTATCACACAAGCAATTGCACTTATTCCTGGCATATCACGTAGTGGCATTACAATTAGCGCTGGAAGATGGATGGGTCTCAACCGTAAAGATGCACTCGATTTTTCTTTTCTCATGGCAATGCCCATCATTGCAGGTGCGTCACTTATGTCGTTGCGGGGCATCATCGATGGCACGGTAACGTTACCGCCACTCCCTGTCCTTACACTGGCGATTGCAACATCTTTTGTCTGTAGTTTGCTGAGTATTATGTTTCTACGAAGCTTTGTTGTGCGCAGAAGTTTGGGGTGGTTTGCACCGTACTTGTTTGCACTTTCTGCACTCACAATATTGCACAAATTTTTTTCTTGATTGATAGCGTGGAGTCAGTACAATGCACGAACCTAAGATAACAATTTTTTACTTCGCACGTTCCCCAACCATCTCATGTCCTCTGCTGTCCTTCGTAACACCATTCGTCGTCTTCGTTTTGAAAAGTCGATGACGCAAGAGGAGCTTGCACTGCGAACAGGTGTCAGCAGACAGACCATTATGAGCATTGAACGTGGCGACACAAATCCTTCCGTGCTTCTTGCATTCAAGATTGCATCTGCACTCGAAGCACCTATTACAGAAGTGTTTTCGATGGAAGGGACATTGGTGCCAGTGTAGGTTCTACAAGCAAACAGAACGTATTTTTTGGCTGTAGATACAAGAGAACAATTAACAGTTAACAATTAACAAAAACAGTATGCATAGTTTTTTGTTTGCGTTGTGCAATCATACTTGCATGACAACATTTCGATTCAAGTACTTTGCAGTATACTCATCAGCTAAAGCGTTACGAAAGCGTGTTAGATTGTTACTAAAAGAATTACCGAGCCAGGAGCGCTATAGACTAGTCGATCAAATTGAGCGTGCTACCCTATCTATTATTTTGAATATTGCAGAAGGATCTGCAAAACAATCCGATAAAGAGTTCGCTCGATTTCTTGAAACGTCGGTTGCCTCAGCAAATGAAGTTGCAGCAGCATTTGATTGTGCTTTTGATGATGGTTATATCACTCAGGAGGACAATGAAAATATTGAAAAGGAATTGGAAAATATCATCCGCCAACTCGGCGGATTCATAAAAAAGTTAAAAGTTAATTGTTAAAAGTTAATTGTTAATTGTTAAACCCCCAATATCAACAATCACAAGTTGCGGTTCTGTTTTTCCGTTCCATTCACTGCGGTCAAGACGGGCGACAATATCAACGTGGTCACGCATGCCGGCAAACTGACCAAAGGTAAACCCAACACATTTGATGCCATGAATCGTTCCGGTTAGGTGCGTGTTTTCCTGTCCGCAGGTGCGCGTTTGTATAAGCGATACATTACGAATAACAAAGAGTGGCTCGGGGTTCCCCTGACCAAAGGGCTCAAGACGATTGAGCGATGCAATGAACGCAAGTGTGATATCTGCAGGGGAGAGTTCCTCATCAATATCAATAGTCGGGACAAGAGAGTCGAGTGAGACATGCGTGCGAATGTCTGCAGAGAGTGTTGCGACGATGGCGTCGAAATTCTGTCGCGCAAACGTACAACCTGCTGCTTGTGCATGACCACCGTAGGAGAGGAGAAGGTCACGGCACCGAGAAAGCCCCAGTGTAATGTTGTATGCATCGGTACTGCGAAGTGATGCAGTGCAGGTTTCTCCATCGCTGTGGGCAATCAAGCTCGGTCTGCCATACTGCTCTGTGAGTTTTCCGGCAATAAGGCCTAAAATTCCATGAGGGAAATCGAGTGATGCAAAGGCAAGGAGTGGTGGAACAGTGGTGTCGTCAATTTCCTGTGTCACGCGCATGCAGAGTTCGCGTGTTAGTTGTTGCCGTTGCTCGTTGAGCATGTCGAGATCGGTGAGACTCTCGCCACCATCAAGCAGAGCGCGTAGAGCAATATCTGGGGATGCCATGCGACCTGCCGCATTAATGCGTGGCGCAATGCGAAACGCAATATCCGTTGCATGAATATCGCCCTTCGGACAGCAATGATCACGGAGGATGCTCAGTGGTCCACTGGTGAGTGTATTCAGTGCAGATAGACCATGTATTGTCAGTGTTCTATTTTCACCTCGAAGCTCTACAAGGTCTGCAATAGTGCCAAGCATCGCTAGGGCAGCATCTGTTCTATCGTCTTCCCATGGGGCGCCTTCAAGCGCGTGAACCAGTTTGTACACAACACCAGCACCACATGGATGTGGAAGCGGATGTCGACTGAGTGCAGGGTGAATAATGGCATACGCAAGAGGCAGCTCCTCTTGTGGTGCATGGTGATCGGTCACAATGGTGTCAATACCCTGCTTCTTAAGCAGGGAAATCTCGGCAAGAGCGACGATACCAGTATCGGCAGTAATGAGGAGAGTTACTCCCGCATCAATCACTTCCTGAACAATGTGTGCCTTCAGTCCGTATCCGTCGTGAATGCGATGCGGAAGTCGTACCCAAGGGTCTCTGTTTCGACGCCGAAAAAACCGAACTAATTGGGCAACAGCAGTAATGCCATCACAATCATAGTCGCCAAAAATTCCAATGCGCTCACCATCACGCAGTGCGCGCTGAATGCGTTCTACCGCTCTGTCCATATCGGGAAATACACTCGGCGGGACCAGTGTATGCGGTGCATTGAGATCAATGGTGCGGTCAGGCATTGTAGTGCGCAGTCGCCAGCGCTTTCCGGTGAACGAGAGATGAGTCATGGAGGGGTAGTATACAAAATACAACTCCCTGAAGACACCAGGTAGCGGCTATTCTTAGCCGCGCTGAACCACTGCCTCAAGTTTCTTTGCCCGGCGCATAGTGTAGAGCACTGCACCGAACATTACGGTTGCCGACAAAACAGAGCCGGCACCAGTTGGCGCTAGGTTGTCAGCACCGGAGTGGAGAATTTCCTGAAGACCAGCAGACGCTTGGTTCTGGTTCACGCGGGAGAGAAGGCGCATCGTACGAGCAAGTTCAAGGTTGGCAGAATCCAGGCCACCGACCTGTGGCGCTGCACCAAAAAGCTGAGGGAACCCTGTTGTCCCCTGAATGGGAACGGCATAAATAATATTGCCCTGTGGTAGTTCCGGCGCAGATCCATGGACTGTTTCTTCAACAACTGGTTCTGGTACAAAAGGGTGCTGTAGTTCAAATGCCCTCTCTTGTTCACGCTCACGTCGAGCAGCTGCCTCTTGTGTTTGCAGTGTGGTGCGGCTCTGGGCATCGCGTGCTGTTGGAGGCAAGAAGAGTTCTCGACTCAGAAGCACTTGCTCTGGTTCAACATACGCAAGAGCGGTTGCTGGCAGGAGTGCCATCATCGTGAGCGTTGCCATCAGTGTGACTTGTTTGATCAACATCAAATTATTATACAGGAAATTAGAAGTATTAGCAATCATCTCCACCACCAATCACACAGAGGTATACCTCATGATCATCAAGAATGCCGTCTCCGTCGCTATCTTTGCTAATAGGGTTATATTCATTGAGTTCTGGCTCATAGATACCATTGAGGTTTTTATCCTCTCCACGCAGGTCTTGGCCTTTGTTTACTTTGCAAATACCATCACAGAGTCCATCACGATCTGTATCCCATTCAATGGGGTTGGTTTCCGTTGGCTCTACGATACCGTTACGATTCTTATCTTCGATACCGTCAATCAGTCCATCACCATCACTATCTCGTTTCGTTGGGTGCGAGTGAAGCCTGAGCACCTCGAGACCGTCGAGAATACCATCACCATCCGTATCAGGATTTTTTACATCAGAACCAAACCCGCGCTCCAACGCAGAGTTGAGACCATCATCATCAATGTCTGCACCAACTGGAATCGATTTCTCCGTCATAACGTAGCAAACATCTCCGCCCTTAAAGATATCAATCTGATGACGAATGCGAGAAATAGGATCACTCTGTACTTCGTTGAGATCATTAAATGTCAGATTTTGAAAGATAGAAAATGTACGTCTGCGCTCTTCAATGAGCTTCTGTCTGCGGTATTCACGCTCTGCCTCTGACAGAAATAGATCGCCAGGGAACCCCTGTTTACTCTTTGCATATCCCTCGTCTAAGTTGTGTGGAAGGCAGTACCCCCAGTACCGTACGGTATCGCCCTTTTGTCCAAACAACGTACGTCGCGTAATGCGTGTGATCTCATCGGGAATATGAATAATAACGTGCTTGTTTGCAGGAACCGTCGCACCAGACATAACACGGTCAGCGGAAATGGTCACCCATTCTATTTGACCGCGGATACTGTCTGGCAGCATGCGTGCTTCCAGCATGTCAGTAGTATCATGGGTAAAACCGTACGCAATCATGACGAGTGATGCGCTGCCAAGCGAAATGGTTGCCCACTGGAGTGCCCTGCGCGTGATAGGTGTATTAACGCGAATCATCAGAATATTATAGCAAAAATCGTTAAATCTAGCCACTGTTTATCAAAATCAGGTATCCTTTCGGGCAATGGCGCGTGATTACTACTCCATTCTCGGCATCGAAAAATCGGCATCGGCGGCAGATATCAAAAAAGCCTACCGTAATCTCTCTAAGCAGTGGCATCCCGATAAGCACAAGGGGGATAAAGACGCTGAAGCAAAATTCAAGGAAATCAATGAAGCATATGAGGTGCTAGGCAACGAGAAGCGACGCAAGCAATACGATACCTTTGGGGCGGCTGGTGGCTCTGGCGGGGGAGGGCAAGGGTTTGGTGGCTTCGATTTTTCTGGATTCCAGCAGGGAGACTTTGGTGGATTTGGTGATATCTTCGAAACCTTTTTCGGTGGAGGTGCAGGTGGGCGTGGTCGGACACAACGGTCTCAGCGCGGAGAGGATATACAGGTGCGCATTGCCATTGAATTTGCAGAAGTGTTGCACGGATGCAAAAAGACAATCGCCATCTCAACATTTGTTTCCTGTACAGATTGCCAGGGCTCTGGGTCACAAGGAGGGAAAACAGTATCGTGCAGTGAATGTGGTGGAACAGGACAGGTGGTGAAAACCGCACAGTCGTTTTTCGGCACCATTCAACAGGCGATGATGTGCCGAGCTTGTAACGGTGCAGGGCAGGTGCCTGAAAAGCCGTGTACTACGTGTAAGGCAGAAGGGCGCGTCCAGCAGAAACGAGAAGTAACCATCGACATCCCAGCCGGTATTGATGACGGTCAAACACTACGCATTACGGGTGAGGGAAATGCCGGCAAACACGGCACACCTGCAGGAGATTTATTTGTTATTATTCAGGTCAAACCGGACGCTCGTTTCGAGCGTCACGGGAATGATATTCACTCCATCATTTCCATTCCCGTCGTTGATGCCATTCTCGGTACCGATATCAGCGTGCCGACTGTCCACGGCAACGTTATACTCAGCGTGCCAGCTGGAACGCAGCCAAAGCAGGTGCTGCGCATGAAGGGGAAGGGGCTTCCGCAGGTAAGTTCCTCACGTATGGGAGATCAGTACATTACCATCAATATAGATATCCCACAGAAGCTCTCTCGTCAGGAGAAAAAGCTGATGGAGGAGTGGCGAAAAATTGTTTGAACCTAAATATCCAGGTTCCCCAAGTCATCATCACCCTCATCCTCTGCTATGACAGGTGCAAGTTCTTCACCATCGCGTACCTTGGATTCATCTTTTAATTTGAGGACAACTTGGCGATAGTCTCCTTGGCCAGAGCTCTCAGTGGTAAGATCTGCAAGTTCGGGGGTACTAGCGACATGTAAGTGCACAATGCGGCGGAAGTATGGGCTCATGGGAGCGAGTGCTACGCGGCTTCCCGTACGACGAACGAAGTCTGCTTTCTTCTCGGCAATTGCGCGTACTTTGTCTTCTTGGCTCTTGCGGTAGCCATCAACGTCCAGTACTAAAAATGGACTGCGATCCAAATTACCCTTCTGACGAATGATAGATTTTGCAAGGTGTTGAATGGAATTCAGCGTCTCTCCGTGCCAGCCAATAATGCGACTTGCAGTATCACTTACAATCTCTGCTCGCGTGTAATCTTCTTCATCGGTTACTACAACATCGCTAAATTGCAGATCAAGTTTAGTGAGTAATTGGCCGACAATGTCTTTCACGAGAGCGCTATCCATATGTGGAGTAGAGAGTACAGATGTTGCGGGTGTATGAGAAGAAAAAAGAAGCTAAAGATTCTGAGGAAGCTAAAGAAGCTAAGGGATACATTTCTCCTTAGCTTCTTTAGACTCTTTAGCTTCTTCAGACTCGTTCTTAGCGAACAGCGTCCTTGAGTGTCTTACCTGCCTTGAAGGATGGAACCTTCATAGCTGGGATAGAAATGCGCTGGCTTGGGTTGCGTGGGTTAACACCCGTGCGAGCTGCACGCTTGCTTACCTTGAAGGTACCGAAACCAGTGATGGTAACGGAGTTACCCTTCTTAAGCTCCTTGGTTACGAGAGTAACAAGAGCATCGAGGGCAGAAGCTGCACTGCGCTTGGTGATACCAGCGGCATCTGCGATGGCGTTGATAATATCCTGCTTGGACATAAAAATAAGGGGAAAAGATGTAACTCAACAAGAAGTCTACGGTCGTATATCGCTTACGCAAGCCAAAAATACTCGCTTGCGAAAAAATATGCACACAAAAAGTAATGTAATTGGCTTATGGAAGCCATATTGTGTTGAATACGAAAGATGAACAGAGTGGAAAGGAGAATTAACATCGGCACAATGTTTTTGGCTGTTTAGCAAGGACTAGAGAGGAAAAGATAGTACAGAAGGTGCAGAGCTCTGCACCTTCTTTCTATGCTTCTCCCTTTGACAAGACTGCACTTCTCTCTCTACCCTCCCCATCATCATGTCCCACCTCGTCATTGTCGAGTCACCAACGAAGGCAAAGACCATCAAAAAATTTTTAGGAAAGGACTACAGTGTCCATGCAAGCATGGGGCATGTGCGTGATCTTCCAAGCTCCGGGCTCGCCGTCGACGTCGAGAACAACTTTGAACCAGAGTACGAAATTTCTGACGATAAAAAATCTGTCATCTCTACCTTACAAAAGGAGTTGAAGAACGCAGAAAGCCTCTGGATCGCAACAGATGAAGATCGCGAAGGAGAGGCAATTGGCTGGCATCTCGTACAGGCACTCAAGATTAAAAAAGATCAGCAGGTGCACCGTATCGTCTTCCATGAAATTACGAAGACGGCAATCGATGAAGCGGTAGCAAATCCCAGAGACATCAACGAGAAACTTGTCGAAGCACAGCAAGCGAGGCGTATCCTCGACCGACTAGTGGGCTACACCCTCTCGCCATTTCTGTGGAAGAAGGTCTACCGGGGCCTCTCTGCTGGTCGTGTGCAATCGGTTGCCGTGCGTATCATTGTCGATCGTGAGCGCGAGATTCAAGCATTCAAACCAGAAGAATATTGGACCATTGAAGCAGACCTCCTTAACAGTAAGAGTGATGCATTCACTGCAGAACTGAAAGCCAAAGACGGCAAGAAGTTTGTCCCAACAAACAAAGAGGAGTCCGATGCAGTGCTCAGCGCAGTAACGGGTGCAGACTGGAGTGTCGCAGCTATAGAAGAGAAGGAGCTCAAGAAAAGTCCTCCACCACCATTTACTACCTCAACATTGCAGCAAGAGGCCGGGCGAAAGCTGGGTTTTTCTGTGAAGCAGACCATGGTGGTTGCCCAGCAACTTTACGAAGGAATTAGTCTTGGTAAGGGCGAAGGGCAGACCGGTCTCATCACGTACATGCGTACCGACAGCGTCAACTTAAGCCAGAAAGCGCTCGATGATACTAAGGCAACTATCGAAAAACTCTATGGTCGTGAGTACGTGCTCTCCGAGCCTCGTCGGTACAAGACGAAAAGTAAAGGGGCACAGGAAGCACATGAAGCTATTCGTCCAACAGAGATGAGCCGAACGCCAGAGTCGTTAAAAAGCGAACTCGATCACCAGCAACTTAAGCTGTATACCCTCATCTGGAATCGTACGATGGCAACGCAGATGGCAGCGGTCGAACTCAAGCGTGTAGGCGCAGACATTAGCGCGGCAAATTATACGTTTCGCGCGACAGGCCAGACGGTGCTGTTTGATGGGTACTACCGCGTCTACTCCGAAGGAACTGATGCATCGACTGATACCCATCGCAAAGACGATGAAGAAGCAGATGAGAAGGCAGGTGAAAAATTCCTTCCAGCCCTGTACGAAGGTGAAAAGATCACATGTGATCATGTGACACCAGAGCAGCATTTCACCAAACCACCTCCACGCTACACCGAGGCAAGCTTGGTCAAGAAGTTAGAAGAGGAGGGCATTGGCCGACCATCAACATACGCACCAACTATCTCTACAGTGCAGCAGCGCGGATACATTAAAAAAGATGGAAAACAACTCGCACCAGAAGACGTTGCCTTCACCGTAACAGATCTTCTGACGAATCACTTTACCGATATTGTTGACCTCAAGTTTACAGCGCAGATGGAGCAGAAACTCGATGATATTGCGGAAGGCAAAGAAGACAGGCCAACGTTCCTTAAACATTTCTACGGCCCGTTTAAAGATCTTGTCGATGCAAAAGGGAAAGAGGTAAAGAAGGAAGACGTACTCAAAGAACGCGTCCTCGGCACAGACGAGCAGTCAGGTCTGGATATCGTTGTCCTTACTGGACGATTTGGTCCATATGTACAGGTGGGGACACCAGCAGATGTAAAAGACGGAAAAGTTAAAGGAAAGCCAAAAAGTTCATCGCTCGGCGAAGGAATGACCAAAGAAAACATCACGCTAGAGCAAGCGCTGAAGCTCCTCAGCTTCCCACGAAACATTGGGAAGAAAGATGGCGAAGAAGTAACGGTGAATAAAGGACGCTTTGGTCCCTACATCAAGTGGGGAAAGATTACCGTTTCCCTTCCGAAAGATGTCGATCCATCTGATGTCGACTTGGCACAAGCAGAGACACTTATTTCTGAGGCAAAAGATCGCAAAAAGGCAGAAGCTGAGCCGCTGAAGTCCCTCGGAAAAGATCCCAATACCAATGGTGATGTCCTCGTAAAAGAAGGTCGCTACGGCCCCTATGTGACCGATGGAAAAACCAATGCCTCAATTCCAAAGCGCATTCTTCCAGAAGATATCGATCTCATTACCGCCTGCGAACTTCTGGAGAAAAAGCGCAATGCGCCGCCTCGCAAGGGAGGATATAGAAAGAAGAAGTAGCCTTGACTTTTATAGTTGAATTTGATAGTATAAAAGCATATTTTCAACCATAAAATGCACGGAACTACTCTTCATAACCTGCAAGAGCTCAAAGAGCAATACGACAGCCTGCGCGTTGGTAAAGATGCGCTTCTTACCCTTTTGGAGGAAGCAGAGCTTCCGGAGTCCGTGTATAACAGCAACGCTATTGAAAATTCTACGATGACGCTTCAGGAAACAGAGAAACTTTTGCTCCACCAAGACATTCCTGCCAATCATTCACAGCGTGAGGTTTTCGAAGCGATTAATCTCGCAAAGGTAAAAGAATTTTTGCAGGCGAAAATTACCAAAGAAGCATCGCTTACTGAAGAGATGATACTGCTTGTACACCGTACACTTCTCACGAATATTGCAGATGACTGTGCAGGTCGCTACCGCGCACTCAGCGAACATGTTCGAGTCGGTACGCACATTGCGCCCGCACCAGAAGAAGTGCCGGTACTCATGGAAAAATTGCTAACGGCATTCGATGATGATGGTGTGCATATTCTCGATCGTATTATCTACTTTCACCTGGAGTTCGAGCGTATTCACCCCTTCCTGGATGGAAACGGGCGCACCGGTCGTGCATTTTTAAACTTTCAACTACAGAGCAATGGCTACCCACCCATTATTGTTCCAAACAAAGGAAAGCATAGTCATTACTACCCTTGCTTTGTGGACTATGAATACGACGGCTCAAAAAAACCATTCGAACATCTCCTCACTGCCTTACTAAAAGAGAGCTTGCATAAGCGCATAACGTACTTGCGTGGCGATAGCATTCAACCGCTCAGCATCATCGGCAAGCAGTACCCACACCACTCACCACAGTCACTGGCAACGCTTGCAAAAAAACAATCACTTCCTGCATTTCGTGAACGTGGGCGGTGGAAGGTAGGCGTGAAGATGATGCAGGAGTGGGCAGAGCATCAGTAATCATGTACACTGCTCCCATGCGTAAAGCTGTATACATGTTCGCCGCAGTCGTGTGGATGTTTGGTATGACGAGTGTACATGCGCAACATGCCATCCCTGCATGGGCAATGGAACAGGTGCGCACAATTATTGTTGAATTGAGTACAGGTGCGCTGACAACAGCGCAGGCTATCGATCGTGTTTCGACGGTCATTGTCGAAATGGCAAATGCAGAGCCGCGCTGTGGCAATGGAAAAGTCGAAGGTTCCGAGCATTGTGATGACGGGAATGTCGACACGAAGAAGGATGGTTGCAACCAGTGGTGTCGCCTAGACCAAGGATGGAGTTGCACAGGACAGCCAAGCGTATGCTACGAGCTTTGTGGTGACGGACAATGCAATTATTTGAGTGAATTTTTAACCTGTCCTCGCGATTGCCCTGCACAGTATTCTGGAGAACTCTATCCAGGGAATCCCGATACGATACATATGCGTGTTGCGGGTATTCGCGCAGCAAACACACAGTGTGGCAATCCTGGTGTTGTGGGATGCGTCAAAAATATCACCATGAAGTCGTACGGCTATCTTGCATACATCAACCCGGTATCCAGTCCTGCGCCAGGCAATACGCTAGGAACGAAAACAAAATTTATTGCACCCGGTAAAGGTTCTGTCATGACCAATGCAAACGTTATTCCTCATACAGGTTTTCCTCAGTATTACACTGCAGGTGACCACACCTACACAATGTATGTCAGCGAATGGAATTATGTTAACGGTTCGTACGCACCGCCAGTTATTACGCCACTCGATGCGCTCACAATACACTTTACGATTGTTGAACCAGAATCTGCTGCACGACTTCAAATTACCTCTGTTACTCTCGAAGACGAAGGCGAGGAGACCGAGAACATCGTGGTGGAGGGTACGTTGCAACGTGACGCTGCAGCAGACGAAATGCTCAGTGTGCATTACACCAACAAGCCTCTGTACATTGCACCAAACGGAACATTTACGTTCCGCATTTGGAAAAACCAAACGTACGGTTATGGTGCACCAGATGATGCGTACATCCAGTATGACTTAGAGGAAAACCGATGTCCGACTGCATTGTGGCTTGCATCGAAAACAGGAAAACTTGCCGGAGCCAGCTCATTGCCTGACAAAGTGTATGCGTACAAAAACGTTTGTGTCCCCTAGGCAATGGCGTCGTCATATCGTGCTCTCTGTGCTGGCACTTAGCATGCCATGTGCCTCATTTGCACAGTCCTCTATTCCGCAGTGGGCAACAGAGGAAATTACACAGCTTATCCTACAGTTTACGACGCAGAGTATTACCGTATCGCAGGCAACATCGAGTATCTCCGATGTTCTTGTCCGACTCGCAACAGGGTGGAAATCACCGCTTGCGTGTGCACCAGGACAAGGCACGACTTACGGTGACAACACCGTCTTCTTGAGTAGAGATGAAGCGCGCGGTGCACTTTTAAACGGAAACATGATTTTCATACCAGATACTATCTATACAAAACCCAGCGCTAACGTTATAGATATGCAAACTGGTTCACATACAGAGCAAAAGCTCTGGACCGAAGAGGAGTCAAGTCCCAAGTGGGAAGTAGAACGTATCGTGGTAAGCGACCATACAGCGTACTATCGTTTTCAGGAGAAGACCGTATTGCGAGACTACAATTGTGACATGCGTACAGGAGATTGTTCGTATGAGGTGTTACGCACACGGCCGGCAAAAATTCTCCATGTTGACGCAAGTAAAACGCCGACATCATTCCATCTCGTAACGCTTCCCGAGGGTATGCAATACTTCACCAACATGGTATGGGATGAAGAGAGAAATCGTTTATACGGTATGGCATACGGACACAAGCAACCCTACAGCATCGTTGCGCTTGATGGAGAGAGTTTAGCGGTACGTAAAGAGCAACAGTTGCCGGTATTAGAACACTATGATGTTTCTGGAAAACGCGGATATGATGCTCAGTACCTTGATATACACGAATTGATGCTCCTTCCCGATGGTAATAGCATGGTAATGCTAGCGCGCCAGAGACTGGAGTATCCCTATGCGATTCCAAAGAACATCTATGGAGGATATAGCACAGTACTCATTGATGCGCAGACACTTGCGATTCAAAAGACGTATACCTCACAGGATATTACTACGCCGCTGAATAACGTACCTGCAGAAGTGGTGCATAGCATTGGACGTACAGATGTCGGAAGAGAACGTAGAGTGCGCGAAGCGTTCCTTGAGGAGATATACAGAGACAGTCGTTATGATGATAGAGAGGTCATCTATGATGCACACCATGGCGTAACGCTTCTACGCTATGGCCAGAAAGAAAATATGTATTTATACAGAAAGCAGCGAGATGATCTCCTTACTCTCAATGACGCTACACTGCAGACAATACATCATCTTTCGGAAGATCTCTCAGGGGGGTTAACAGTGGAATATATCGATACCGAGGCAGGAATTGCCTTTGTTCGTCAGAATGACGACAAGCTTTTCGCATACGATTACCTGAAAGGCAGTACATCTCCTACGACGACGCTTGCAATGCACGAAGCCATGGTACGTGCTGTGCCTCCTGCTTCTGCGTACGTACAAACAGGCATACAGAAAAGCCCGTATAACTTCATGTTAGATCTTCTACAGTATCAGAAGGTCAATGTCTGCACAGAGTAAGTTATGCCTCGTGACTACCGTCCTCGCAATCGCATTTTTCAAGCGGTTGCCCGTGAAATTCGCAAGTTTCCGCCTGGCAGACGATAGGTTTGCTCATATCAAGATCGGCTTCATCAGCACAACCGTTACAGGAGCCTTTGCAGTAATAGTGGGTCATAAGGTAGTTCGATCTTAACCCACTTGACTTACAGTAGCAACGGGGGATTTGTTGCATGCATATAGACGCTCACGACCGACTTTATAAGAAATGAGTAACCCGGCGTTGAGTAAGATTTTGAGTTGCCGTGCGGCATGGCCAGGATTGCAACGACGACCGATACGTGTCCATAGTTCGTTAACCGATAGTGGCTGCGTGGAACGCTGTAAGATGTCGTACATCTTAAAACGCATCGGATCACTCAAAGCTTTGTGGATTTCGGGGCTTTTAAGTGGTGAATAATGAGCTTCTGTCATCGGAGCAGCAACGCATAGCCACCCCTGTTCATCTAGAGCTGACCTTGGGATAATCTCCAACTGCCTCGCCTCAGAGTCGTGCTTTTGCAAATTATTCTCATGAACGAACATCAAATTACGCTTCGCGTCCACTTCGAGTTCGGTGGTGCATTTGCCACATTGTGGGCACAAGGCCGTCAACCCATATCGTCGAATGTCCTGAACGATATCAGCAATTGTACCGGGATAATTTTCAAGCGACTCGTCGCTCTGCGCGCGCAATTTTGCGTTCGCAACGCGCTCGAATTTATGCGCCAATTCCCAATGCATAAATACAAAACTCTCCAGTTGCTCCATTAACTCAAGCGTAACCTCACCAGATGGGTCCAACAAGGAAAATCCGTCCAAATTGGTTTATTGCAGTGCGTACTGAACGTTATCAGAAGAACCATGGGATTCTATAGGAGCGGCACGATACCATCCTTGAGGAGTCAACGACAAGCAAATCGCTAAGCTGGCTTTTCGATCATTTGGCGGGGATTTGTACGCTTCAGCGTGTAGTCGAAACCTATCGTGGGGAATGTGAAGATTCATTACAACTTGAGGTCCGGGCAAGTTCATCGTAACGATCTGTAATATTGGTTAACGCACGCATGCCCCATTGTTGATTCGCGGCAGGATAATAGGCTTGAGCGAATCGGATCGGGTCGGAAATGAGGTCTACGACTCGCTTCAGAGTTTCTCCAAACCTATTGCGACTGACGCGATCCAACGTGTATAGTTCGCCAATTTCAAGCCGGACCTGCTGCGTAATGCGACACATTTCGAGACCGGACTCATAGTTGGCTGGCCAGTCATCGGATTCAGCCGAACGAATGAACAAGGACGCTTGGTCATCAAGACGTAACACGAATTCAGCGACGATTGGATCCGGCTGCCGATCGTTTAACTGCTGCTCAAATATTTCGTCGATGGTCAGTCGGTTCATTGCCATACCATCCTATGGTAGCTCAATGTCATCCTCTGAAGCCAACAGCCTTTCTACCCACGGTTGACCTAGCAGGCCCGAAATCGTCTTGATTTTGCCGCTTCCATCGATTCAGACTGAAGCATCTGTTGGTGACGTTTTGGTGACACTATTACCCATGCAAGGGCTCAATTCATACAATGCATGACCAACATTGGTTGCAATGTAAAGTAACACCACAACGCAGAGCAGTTAAGTCACTGCCTGCCGAGCGTATTTCGGTTCGAGTGACCCTGCCAATGCAGAACCAAAACCGCTTCTTTGGTGGCCATTGAGTAGACAGGGATGTTGAAGACATATATACCATCATTGATGGAAAGGACTCCCATCAATGATCCAGCAATGGGCAAGATGCTTAAAGTACTGGGCAGTTCCCGTGCGAGAGAGATTCTGTTTCGCATTATGCACAACAGTAAGCCGGTAGTTGCAACTTCCTTGGCCAAAGAACTTTGTCTAACTGACGCTGCCGTTTGTCAGCACCTGAGGAAACTCGAGGATGCAGGACTAATATGTCGTCACGAGCAGAAGACTCAAAATGGTTTTGTGATGATTATTGAGCCACAGACCGCAGTTCTCCGCGAGCGTTTGCTATCTATCGTAAGCCATATAGATACTGAGCTTTAGTAATATCTGATTATTCAGGCTCCTTGCTGGACTAAATGGTTTTAAGCGTTATATTCATACCTATAAACATGGCTGACGCATTGCTCAATGTTAATGGAAATGAACACAAATGGAGCTGAAACGAACCTACTTTCTTTCCTTTATTTCCACGATTACGAACTTGGTGGCTTTCCGGGCGAGCGACGTTCACGGTTATATCTCTCAATCTCTTCCCGAGATACAAACCAATCACGGCCCTTTTTTACCCCTTGCAACACTCCTTGTTGACAGTATTTCCGCACTGAAACAGGGCTGAGATTGAGGAGCTTTGACGCTTCCTTAGCAGACAGCCGCTCACTGCCCAGCAGCGATACAACGAGATCACGATGTTCAAGCATCAAGAGTCGTTCTACTAGGGCGATTATCGCTTCCTTGGAAAGTCTACGCGTGAACAGCTCGTCCATGAGTGCAGTATCAGACAACCCATCAACAGCTGAAACGCCTTTGTTTGGTTTGGTGGTCCCCATCGCTTGCGTTGGAGCATGCCTATCAAGCTGCTGTAGTGTCGACCATTTTGCGAGAAAACTGATCAACTGATGCACTTGCAAGAAGCCGGAATTGATTGAGTTATGGCAGGGCGTACTGAACGTTATCAGAACTATGGGTGATCCGGCAAAGCAGGTTCTCTTTGAAAGAACATAGTACTTTCAATTTGCTGACTTACTTTGGTCGAAAGCTGAAAACATGTACTATGCTCGTATGCCAATTATCCGAGTTGATGAACAAGAAGTTGAACAAATGCTCAGGAATAAGATGAAGCTTTCTGAGGAGAAGATTGCAATAGTAATGAAAGTTATTCGGAAACTTGATGCAGAATATCGATTAGAACATCCAGAGGCTCAACAAATTTCAGGCTGTCTGTAGTACGGGTACTTCTGCTTTGGAGCTTGCATAACTGAATTGGTCTGCGCCTTCTTCCATGTTCAAGAGTTTGAGAATACACTGCTCAATCTCATGCGTTCCTATTGCGTACTGCGCGTACAATTCATCCATTTCTTTCAAAACAAATATTCCTCCAACACCAAACTTCTCCGTTGGAATTGCAAAGAATTGATCGATTGGATGATGACGCTGTGCCACAACTCCAATACCAAGAACATATTCGTGGCATCTCAACTCTTCTGGCAGAAGAAAACACCATTCCTTTCCCACTCCTGCATCTTCACTCGTCACACATAAGACAACAGGAAAATCATGGCAGACGAAGAAGAGGTCATCTTCGCTCATGCCTTTTCCCGTAAAGAATTCTTTTATGCCACTTAGCATTAGAGTCCGTGCATCCTTCATAGCACGCCTACCCTGCTTCCATTTTCCAAGCATAAACCAGAGTCTTTCTTGGGCTTTCTCGAACATCTCACGGCTCACAATTGGAGGAAAAGTATCTCTGCATATTATCCATTCGTGACGGGGATTATCGCGCTTGCCTTGTCGCAATCGATTCCACGTCTTGTTATAGATTCGTGCTCCTGTATACGTCTCGTTCATGAGAATGCGTACAAGTTTATCTCTGTTCCAAAGACCACCTGTTGCCGAAGGAATTCCTTTGTAATTAAGGTGTGATGCAATTGCTGAGAGATTCATTTCATCCTGAACAAACATGGTAAAAATGTCTCGTACAGCATCAGTCGTTTCATCATTGAGAGGAACAAAACGAACACGCTGGTTGGAAATTTCTTTATGTTCCCCTCTCTTTAATATACGAATAGGGTTCTTGTGTTCATCAAGTAGCTCTCTTGCCATACCAAAACAAGGTGTTCCTCCTGCGGAATATCCCTGCTCGGACACTTTCATACATCCATGGAAGACTTTATTGCTAAGTTGCCTGCTGTATTCTGCAGCCATGTACCGTTTCACTGCCGTCTGCAGAGATCCAATGAGCTGCTGGTCCTCTTTTGGAAAACCATCTTCAATGTAAATGACTTTCTTGTTTTGTAAGGTACACCGGAACTCATAGTGTGCAGGTTCATTTTGATTCTGAAACCTTCCCCACCGAGACACATCGTAAACAAGTATGTATTCAAAAGGGGGTGCTGCCTCATTTTCGATCCAATTCTCGAAGAGAGCGACAAATCCGGGACGATTAGCAAGGAGACCAGTCTTTCCTTCATCAGCTTCCTCATGAATGATCTCTATACCATGTTTTGCGGCAAATTTACGTGCGTGTTCTCGTTGGATCGGTACGGAGTTTTCCTGCTTATCTTCAGCAGAATGACGATAGTAGGCAACAGCTCTCTTCTTGAGTGCTTCTTCATTGAACCAGTGGTGGAAGTTGTTCATGTGTGAGTGCAAAGGTAGATGATAGAAATTTTGCAACGTAGATGACGCGCCTACCGTGGAGAGTGCATAGCAATTCAAAGTCGGAAACTGCGTGCAAGTCTCGAAATCTGCCCCACCGCGAGAAATCGTAGATAAGGACATAGTCGAAAGTAGGCGCGTCACCATTTAGAATCCAATTCTGGAATATATTGGTGAGACCGGGACGATTGATTGAGAGGCCGCTTTGCCCAATATCCGCTTCCTCATGGATTATCTCTATTCCATGTTCCTGTGCGAACACCCAAGCACAATTGCGTTGCATATCAATGGCACTCGGTGTTTTGACCGCGCTGCGGTAGTAGGATATTGCCCTTTTTAGAAGTATTGTTTTCATGGAAGTCATGAGAGAAGAAGATAGAACTACGCGTTCTTTGGAAGTGGAAATTTGGAAAGAAGAAAATCACGTAACTGCTCATATGTTGATGCATCTTTCTCAGAAACATCAGAACCTTCCTGAAACATTTTTCCGAGTTCGAGCATGAGTTTTTCGACAAGCAGCGACGGTCCTGATTGGACTGTCCGTGCCTCCAGGTCATCAACTGTCATATCCGGATCTTTAAGAAAATCATATATCTCATTCTCATTGAGGTGAGCACGAAGAAAAATTTTGCGTAACTGACGGAAGGCTTTTGCTTTTGAAATCACTCCACTCTTCACTTTTTCAAATAGAATGATCGTGATATCACTTATTTCTAGATCTTTAATTCTTCGCATATGCTTTTTGAGGCGAATAAACTCTATTCGATAGGTATCCGGCAAATCATATTTTTCCATGAGTCCGAGATATTCCATCGTTTGCTTGCGTAGCTCCAATGAAAAATGAATGAGAGTTGTAGAGAGGCCAAGGCATGTTGCTAACTCTTTATTCGTCTTGAAGCCCTTCTGTTCTTTGATCCTGCTCAAAGCTTCTGATCGTTCAAGAGGCTTCCATTCTCGACGATTGTTCTGGATTTCAAAACGAATACGTTCGAGTTCACCTTTTTGAAGCTTTGAGTAAACACGACAAGGGGCTGTCTTCATGCCAAGTTCTCTGGCAGCGATATGCCTTCGATGCCCATCAATAAGTATGTATCTGTCATTTTCTGTTTGTACGACACCCAACGGTTGCTGAATGCCAATTTCTTTGAGCGAAACCATCAGTCGATCATCGGCACCCTGAACGCCAAAATCTTTTCTTGGCTGATCCGGGTCTTGCTCAATTTGATCGAGAGGCAATTCCTTGAATGTAGCGGCGCAACTGGCCATAGAAATAAGGGGAAGAAAAATAGAGAATTGTGGTCGCTTTTGGCTCCCGTGAATGAGACTGACCACATTTGCCTCACTCGACGATAAGCCGAAAGTGGGCGACCTTACGTCTTGCAAAACATATTTGTCAAATGTACTTTTTTGTTGTTCAATCATTTTATAGCGTGTACACTTTGGTACACGCTATAAAATACTTCTTAGTTCTGTCTATACAAATTATTCTTGTCTGGATTAGCAGCTAAATCTTGAAATTTGCCTTCGTACTTATAGTCGTACTTCGAAAAAGAGTTTGTGCAAAAATTTCTTGAGTTGCGGTTTAGAGTGACAGAGCCAGTTTAGCCAGAAAAATGGACCGTAATTAGCCCATTTTAAGAGCCAGAAAACAGTCCCTTCTGTTTTAGTTCAAGACACTTTACTGATTTAGTTCATAGCTTCTATTTTCAGGTGGTCGTTGGCGATCTTTCGCGACGTGTGTGAAGGCGGCCAGCATCGACCAGGCAGTACGGTCTTGAAATTCCTCGAAGGTCGGTTTGCGCCATTCATCGAGCAGCGGACGCAAGAGCCGCGTTCCAACCAACCCCTGTTCCCACGCTCGCAGCACAATGGACTCGGCTGCACGATCGGGAATCGCCTGGGATTGCAGCCGCTTTATGCGCTCTGCTTCGAGCGAGTGGTAGTCAGAGAGCTTATCGATCGTCGCCGCAATCCCCTCGTGAAATCGGTCACTGCCGAACCGCGTGTGCCGTTTACTAATGACGATCTCCGATGAGAACGCCAGATTGTCACAAACGAATGTGCGGTTACCGACACAGAAGCCAATCGGGAAGCTCTTGTCGTTCGAGTTTCGCACCCCAACCGACAAGGTCACTCCGTCAGCTAGTGGTGTTGCGATGTCGAGAACACCAAAGAAACGAAGCTTGCCATGCGACACAGACAATTGGTAGTTCCGGACTTCGAATCCGGCACTCGAGAGCGTTCCCTCGACGGCCTCCAACACATCCAGATGCGGAATTGGAAACCAAGTCTCTGTCGGAGGCGGTGCAGGAATAATCTCCAGGTCGCCTTTCGTCACGAGCGACGCGCCACAATGATTCATCAAGGTTCCGTTTGTAGTCATGGCTTACTCCTCTTGTGTTAAAGCCGGTGGAAATGGAAAGAACCGGCGATGATCGTAGCGCGAAAGAGGAATGAGCGCCAGAAGACCGAGTAGTCCGCTGCAACGCAATCGGCACCATCACACGTTCTATGTCGCCCTACTTCCGTACTGATGTCTCGACCATGCCTTTTCGTGCACGTCAGGCAGGCTATTCGATCGTTAGCTCATCGGCACGCAGCCGATCTTCCGAACTGCTACGTACGGTGAGGACGTGAACGGTGTCGTCCATGATCGTGAACACGGCGCGATAACCGGGGCGGGAACCAAGGCCGACGAGCTTATCGCGAATCTCGTAGGGGAACTCGCCGTTCTCCAACGACAAACCGTGACTTTCGGGGAACGTTCGCAGGGTGCCAAGCTGCTTATGTACGGCATTGAACCAACGGATCGCCTGCTCAACGGAATGGTTGTCTGCCCACCAGCGAGCGTTGCGCTCGATATCCTCCTGCGCTCGCGGAGAAAGCCGTACTCGAAAGCTCATGACTGTTGCGGGAAGCCGAGCCTGCCGCGCATGTCCTCGAAGGCTTCGTCCAAAGGCTTCCCTTCCCCCGCTTCCATTTGCGCGATCCCCTCGGCGATCGCTTCGCGGTCTTGCCGCTGGCGCAGCGCATCCATTGCTTGGCGGTGCGTCTCGCTATCGACGATGAAGTAGACGCGACCGGAGGACGGATCCACGGCCTCGACCTCGCTCGTTCCGCTGGCCTGAAGAGCATCGGATAGTTCTTTGCTAAGTTTCGCAGTCATAGCCCAATTATACCACGAATGGTAGGTGCTTTCGCAAGAGCATTGGACTTGCAAAACGAGAAGAACGCACCAGCTACCTGACATCCCAGCCGCATTGCGATCATGGCAAGCGGATATATTGTACGATGCGAAAACGAGACAACGACTGACGGATGGCTATAGAGATCATACGCTACCCATTTCAGACTTACGCCACTCTCCTCCCGTACCGATGCCGTGACGTCTTCCGTATCACGTCGATACGTCCTGCGTCCGGTGCTTTCCTCGGGACAAGCGTCTGCATGGAAAACGGTCGGCTGGGAAGTCCGTCGATGAGGAGCCTCGCATAGGCGGTGAATTTCGGAAGTGACATGAGATCTGACGGCTCGATGGTACCGCCAAGTTGCTCTGCGAGTAACTCTGTGTCTTTCGCACCGACTTGGAATCCTCGCAGACTTCTAGTGTTCCCAAGCGTGTTTGAAAGGTGGCTTCGGCGAGTTGCGTCAATGGATACAATACACTCAGCGGTAAACATCAAGTTGTTCAATCAGAGGACGAATACGCCATGCTTACGATGAATTTACGTGAATTCGTAACAATGATTCGAGCGGAACTGGAAGCAGCTGACAACGATCGACGTCGCGAAGGCACGTCTGCACTGTTCAATCTATCCACGATGGAATTGGAAGTGCAAATTGCGCTTACCGAGAGTAATTCGGACCAAGGCGGACTTTCTATGAAAGTCTTAACGGCAGACACTACTGATACTAAGCAAACAGCAGTTGCTCATACGGTTCGATTGCGCTATGACGTTCACCGAGCAGCGACTACCGGGAATCGTCCTGGTACGAAGCTGCATTCTTCGAGCCCGCCTGATTCAGGACACGATGATGGTGATGTGATTCGATGATCCCGGCACCAATGGAGAACCCGTTCCGGCGTTCGCATGGAACGGATAGGAGTGAGTATCGTCCCTCTGATCATGTACTCGTACTCGGAGCCGGGCGCGAGAATCCTCACGCGACATTACACGAATTTGTCCACATTTTGGAACACTGCTCCACTCCCTACGGATTCTTGCTTGACGAGCTCAATTTCCGTCAGAATCTTCTGATCCAGGAATTCCTCAAAGCAGTCGACGGTCCGATCACTGTTCCAATCTACAATTGGGCGGTTACAGAACGCAAACGCGTTTCGTCATCTGCAACAGCGACAGAAATCTTTGAGAACCTCTTTAAGAGATTTCTACAGCCATGGTCAATCTGCCTCCATATAGTGAACGCCTTTGAAGGAAAAGATAACAAATACATTCGGACATCGACCATCGGCGAAGATGCAACATTCCTAGCAGTCTGTGAAGCAGTACCAGGAACGGCGACTGATCTTGACGCAGTAGACGATGTTCTTGTCGTTGAATTAATGGAGGAGTTGGCATCTGTACTGCGATTGCTTTCAGACGCGCGCTTTCGCGGACAGGTTGTTTCGAGATTAACTGATCCTGTTGTACGAGGATTCTGGGAGCAAGAGTTTTCCAATTGGCGGCCACAGATGCAGGCTGAAGCCATCGCTCCAATCCAAAACAAGGTTGGTCAGTTCATCGCCCATCCAATTCTACGGGAGATACTTGGCCGTCCCGACAGTCGGATCGACATTCGGCAGTTCATGGACGAGTCGAAAGTGCTGATCGTTAACTTGAGCAAAGGACGCATTGGCGAAGACGCATCGACACTTCTCGGTTCACTTCTTGTCAGCCAACTGCAACTCGCTGCGATGAGCCAATCCGATCTACCACCAGAAGAACGAACGGATTTCTTTGCCTATGTGGACGAATTCCAAAACTTCGCAACCGAGTCGTTCGCCACGATTCTCAGCGAAGCTCGCAAATATCGTTTGTCGCTGACGGTTGCCAACCAATATCTTGCACAGCTTGACGACGCGACCCTTCATGCGTTATTTGGAAATGTTGGGACGCTGCTCACATTCCAAGTCGGTGCGAAAGACGCAGAGTTGCTCGCAGAGCAACTTGGCGGTAACATCGAGCCGTCAGATCTCATGTCACTTCCCAAGTTCACCGCCTATGCGAGACTGCTCATTGACGGACTACCCAGCCGTCCGTTTTCCATGCAAACGATCGTGCCACGTCGATCACAAGATTCAGGCCGCATTGACGTGATCCGGAAGACATCAAGGCATCGGTATGGAAAGCGATCGGTATGAACCCACCAGACGTAGCGGGCGCGATTCAAGGGGAAAGGTTCAGTCGAATCCATAAATTGCGTCAGCTTGCCCCAAATCTAGTTCGACCTCGACTTGCCGGTGCCACTTGAATCCACGCAAACGCACCACATTCGGTGAGGCTAGTCCTTCGAACCAATGACTATAACACACCGAAATCGGTATGGCGCAATTGCTCTTGTCGTGCCATGCCCCCACGATACCGTCGTGGAAAATGAACACCCGCAATTCGCCCGTGAGGCGGAGATCGTTGCCCGATGGGAAACACACAATGGATGCATCCCGGTTTCTGGGCAAAACGACCTACGGCAACTGCTTGTCGAAGCAGCTGCGGATCCAGAATTAAAAAAACGTATCGTCGATCTTCTCAATCCATGGAAAGCGACGGTCACTGAGCTCACCGACGAGCAATTCGAGACCGATTATAAGCTTCTTCAAGAAGACAACTATGAACAACGGCCCTACACTTACCAGGGACGTCGGTCTTACTTTGATGCCAATCATGGCTACTACGTGGAACATGATATTGATGTTCTTCGCTAGCACGAATCGCCTTCAAGAGTAACGAACCGGTCTCGTCGTAGCCATGGGTGCTCGCTTTCAAGATGTTCAGCGAATTCGACCTCCGTTTTCTTTCCAGTGTACTCCTCTAGCAACAATCCGGCAGGAAGAATTGGTAGTGAGGGAATCCCATTCATCATGGCGCACCAGCACGTGTCACTGATGAAGAGATTCCGTACGTGCTCAGCAGCAATGATTGGTTCATGCTCAGTTTCCGGGAAGCAGCAGACTGTTCCGTAGTCGGGGTGTAATGTCATTGGCATATGATCTGAAAAAAAAGCCGCAACGGCAGAGCCTTTCTCTGTTGCGTGCTTGATCTGTCCAAATGCCATGAAGTCGTCTAGCCGAATTCGACAGGCATCTCGATGGCGCCGGTCGGCGATGACTTGGTAGGTAACAAATGCGTGTTTCTGCATATGCGCAAAACGATTCTTGCCCACGAAATCGATGACTTTGAACGGCAACGCAAGATATTCGTGCTCCCGTTGTGAATCAAAACACCGCTCCAAGCCCTCATGCAACTGTGCCAGTCCTTCTGAGATGTGGTGCGCCCCATACGGAAAGGAAGTCGTTCTCGCGTCACCAACCCAGCTGATTGACGGGCACGACAGTGACGAATCGGGCGTGTCAACGAGTGCCAGCAGCGCGTTTCGAAGAATATACTCCAGCCTCGGCCCCCAGCTATCGCCGTAAATCTTTTTGAATGCCGAAACGATTCCCGATGCAACCAGTGGACGCTCCGGGACGTTGCGGCAAGCGAGCGGATTGAATGCAATTGGAAACGCTTGATCACCAGCGTCGAAATAACAAATGTCATTCGTGCGGACGCGAGGCACCCACGTAAGTATCTGTTCAGCCAAGTCACCATGTGGATCAAGGAGTGCAACGCCTTGTCCTGCTTTGATGTCAGCCGCAATGAGTGATTCCAGAAGTGTCGACTTCCCCATCCCCGTCTTTCCAAGAATCGCGATGTGCCTGAATCGATCGTCGGATCGGATGCCAAACATATCGTTGCGATTACGAAAAAGAACTCGACCGAGCGTCGCTATCCCTTCCTCTTTCCGAATTGCTGGCAAGTTTGACGGCGGCTCCGTATGACGGAACGGACTTACGGCCATTCCGGCAACAGCAACGCCAGAAGTTGGCGGGTGCCAGAGTGAGGCTACTTCTTGTGGCGTGAGCAAAAAGCCTCGACGTGGTACTCTAACGCCCCGTGTTGGAATGCGGCGAACGCGACCAAGTTCAAATTGGCACGCATCAGTATCAAAGTTCGAGAAGCTCGCAGCGACTTGAGCGATTCGATCCTTTGCCACTTTTCGGGATGCTGCTTGTGTCACAACCGTAACAGTTGCTTCCAGCAGAAACGGCGACCGAACTTTGGCAAGCGTGGTTTCATCGCGCGATGAAGGATCGTCACTTCGGTGAAACGCCTTCAGGGCTGGAGTGACGGTCCAACCGGCAATCCGTCGATGCAAACGACGATCTGTACGCAGGTGCGCATACCAACGTGCTAGTCGACGGTAACGCATCGATTTATATGACTGGAGCGACATTGCAAGCTGTTCTGCTTTTCTGCAACGCTGCGCATTTGCATGACGGAGTGTGATGGCCGTGCAGTCGAGACTGACCGTGAATGGGCGGCCGCAGAACTGAGAATGTTCATCGGTGGTTACTGTGCGGAACGGTTGCTGTTGGGAGACAACAACCCCAATTGGGTGAATGGCGAAAACGCTGACTACGGTATGCGAGATTACTGTGCCGTCCAACATCTGGAGATTCCGAATGACATCGTGCTATTGCATGAGCTCGGCAGAAACGAAAAGTTCGTGCCGTATCACCTGTGGCGGGAGAAGCTTCGCCAGTTCGATTGGGTGCAATATGATATGGTGATTGAAGAGGCTGAAAGAAGAGTCATGGACGCACTTGCGGCCCATCGTCCCCAGCTCCTAGAACTTGGGCGAAGGCTCTTGTCGGAAGGCTATTTGCGCGGGCGTGACATTTACGCGATTATGGAGCGGCCCTGGCCTGGCGTTGATCGAACTGGCGCATGGGTTGATTTCTAAACACAGAGGAAACTCGGACGGACTTAATTCAGCTCGAGCGCGAAAGGGACTACTTCCACCAATTGCTTATCGATAACGCGCTCGCGCACCTAAAGAGCGAGAAAGACGAGAACCTCAAGCTACGGAGTGCGCTACTGCTGGCGATCAACATGTTGCAGGTTCAGGACTGCATGATTGTGGCCGACTTCTGCGACACGATGCTCACGACGTTCGAGCCGCTTGCAAAGCACTTTGAGCCCGACAACGAGCATCCATTATGTGGCGGCTACAAAGTCGTTCGGGAAAAAGACGAGAACGACCATGTCAAGGTTCTGATGGATCGTCAGTTTCTGGATTACGTCGGCGGTCGTCATATCGATCGATCGGAAGAACAGCCGCCGCCTGACGAGGCCGGCTCTGAAGCCTAGTGTGCTTCGTTGGGGATAGCTGACACTGTCTCCGTGCCGTCCCTTTTCACGCGACTTCGCAACGCTGCTGATGCTTTCAAATGCAACCAGCCGAGATTTCGTGAAATCAGCACCGTTTTCGGCTCACCGAAGCCAAAACAAGCACAAGTTTCTCGGGGCAACCCGCCGTTCCTCAGAGTGCTCATCCACTAAGCGTGCTATCCTTCGCGCATGGTGACGTTTTCCATTGCGGTTCCGCGCGGTTCGGAACGGAGTCCTCGGCATGTTGAACATCTGCTTGTTGCATGTGGGGTTGTGCTAAAGCGTGGCACGGTCAGTCTTGGTTATCGCTGCCTCAGATCACAGGTCACCCTGACCCTCACGGCTGCAAAAGACGATGCAAGTCGGCTGCGTTCGCAACTTGCTGATGCGTTTCCCGATGCGACGATTACGCAACTCGATGATGCGATCGATACAACAGGAAACAAAGCCTGCGCCTACGTTGCAAAAGTCTGGCTCCAGCCAGAGATATTTTCGCTCAAGTGCCATAGCGACTTTGAAGACCGTATGGCGCGGACACTCACGGATCCAGTCGCACAGATCTTGTCTGTGATGCAAGGTGGAGGAAGCGATTCCGTTGATATCGACAACTGCGGCTTGAGTTGCTGTCGAGTGGCAAACTGTAGTTGAGGAATCCAAAACTCACATCGCGGTGTTCACCACGCACCGGATCGTAAAACGCATCATTTTGATAGCGGATTCCAGCAAGTCTCTTTAAGGCAGCCCGAAACGACTCGAACTCACGGCCACCGCGTTTATCAGATGTGATGAGCCCCAGTTGTCGGAGGCAGTAGTACGGTGTTGCGAAGAAATCAGCCGTCGGCTCTGGCTGCGAAAGTGCGAGTGACAAGACTCGCTGCCTCCTTCGTCGGCCGGGACGCCGAGCGTATCGAGTGCAATCACATCATTCGGGCCTTCGACCACGATGACACCAACCTTGGCGATACGCTGACGTAACCCAGGGTACCATCTGTGGTTGTCTCAGTAAGCCAGTGATGGTCGCCTTTTTGCCGGAGGTCAACTCATGTTTCGTTTCTTCGCCGGGTTCTTTCGGGTAACGTACGCCATAGTTCGTCGGTTGTGGAAGCTCCTCGACTACGTCAACATGTTTGACGAGAAGTTCATTTTGCGATTTTGGTAGAAGGGTGAGCTGAGGAACGGTCGTAGGTTTACCCGCAACACTCGGAGGACGGCAGAAATCCTTGCGCCCAAAGAGTTAGTGTGGTAGACTGGTCAGATTCTACCAACCCGACACCCATGAATGAAGGCGCAGAATTTCGACGAGAACCGCGACAACATCTATTGCCCGACGGTTGGGCCGGTCTCGTCAATCAGATTGAACAACTGCAGAATGTCCCAACGAGCAGCATCAACGAAGTACGGTCACGTTTTGAAGCGTTCGCCAAGGCTCCCTCGGAGCAACGCCTCAAGGGCATTCACGCTCACATTCGTGAACTGCAAAAGCTCGCGAACGCGCCTCTGGAATGGGGACCGATTAAAAGGTTCGGCAAATCGTTCGGTCCACACGTGTACATCTACAAACGGGAAGGTGATACTCTCCTTGCTTGGGCACCGGGCTACGGAGAGCGAGGCTGCATTGGACTACAAAGGCTCGATCCCGTCACGGGTCACTGGGAGACCATCGGGACGCGCCCCGATGGAATCGAAGCGATCTATAAGCGCGTCATGGGGCACCTCAACAGTGATGCGAAAGCAAGGATCATCTTTGAGCAAAACTCGCTGCTTGAGCGCCTTACAACATACGGGAATATCGGCTATCGGACGTTTAGAGAGCAGACGAAGAAGGCGAAGTGGTCAGCTGACAACAGACACGTCCTCACCTGTTTTGAGGTCTTAGAGGGGTTCCGGCTATCACCAACCGTCAAAACAATGGGGGGGAACTTAGTCCAGCTTGAAAGCCGGAGGGGCGGTCCCGGTTACAAGGAAATCAACGTGGCACATAGGCAGTCTTCGCGTACCAAAGAGGAGCGAGAACGAATGGAGCAACAAGAGCATGTTGAACGCTTAGCAGAGTTGCAGAGTATTGAGAAGAAACTAGTTGCTCAGAGCAATGTTCAGGATCTAACGGGGATTGAGCAAATTAAAGAAGTTGACAGAACGAGGTATACTGCAGCTATCTCTTGGTACCTTTCCCGACTCTACAACCAGGAGGTGCCCAACGACACCGACGCGCTAGGAATTTATGCAGTGAGAGATCCTCGCCCTACTACCGACGAGTTTCATAATGGCTTCTGCCATCAGTATCAAGTCTCCAACGCGAGATTCAAAGACATGCTCAACGATAAGATTCTGGCTTATGGCCTGAACTGCCTTGAGATAGAGCAAATGCGCAAGGAACTAAATTGGTGCTCACAACATCCTGAGATAGATAACCTATATGCTGGTATACCACTTGTTCCATTGAATCCGCGTCGCCCAATGAGTGACGGTGATGTTAGAGCACTGGAACGGATAGAAAAGGTATATGGCCTTGAAATTGCGTACAAAGACGTTCTTTACGTGCATACGTTTGTAAACGAACGTACTAACGCGGAAGTACGTGGGTTTGCGTTCCTTTACAAAGGCAAGGCCAGGTTCTTATTCAGTAGTTACAAGGCTGTACCTCAGTTCAATGAATGAGGAAACGCATCTCGCCGTTTAGTGGGACTGCAATCCCCACCATTTCCCGCCCCGCGCCATCTCGCAACCGACGAACATATATGACGTTTTCCGGAAAGAGTGGAACGTCGTAGCGTTGAGCCACTTCATAGACCGTGGAAGCGTCCT
Organism: Candidatus Peribacteria bacterium; assembly: GCA_020632295.1. Lineage (GTDB taxonomy): Bacteria > Patescibacteriota > Gracilibacteria > Peribacterales > Peribacteraceae > UBA2170. The sequence continues at coordinate 198,882 of JACKFU010000001.1, read as the reverse complement.
TCTCGATCAGTCGCCGACGAATACCTGTGCGAAAAACAGGCTCCTCGAATCGGCCACCTGCAAGAGCGGCCTCTATTTCTTCACGTTCCATGTGATTTAAGTCGTCTGACTCGTGACTTCCGTCTGCGTGTTGAAGATGAAATGCTATGTCGGGAGAGAGTGTCGGCGGAAGACTGACGAAAGGTCCTTCCTGGATGATCATCTTCTCAAGGTAAATCCGCATAGGTCCCTGCAGACGCTCAAAAAGCGTGTGTCGTCGCTGTTCTGCGCCTGCGAGCCGTGCGTTGCCCCTGGCGAGGAATTCGTCGCCGGATTGCAGACTCGCTGCGGCCCGGAGGTACCACACCGAAGTTGAAAAGCGGCCCATTCTAATCATCTGATCGCACAGCGCAATTACTCGATGACTGATTCCATCGTTGAGTGCGTGGATGGCTTCACCATACAGTTCTTGAGTATTGCGATGCACAACCAACGCCTCACGATCACTTTCCTTCATCCACGCCACTAGCCGTTCATCACCGCGATGCACGTGCCATTTCGCTTCGGCGATAATTGCTAACCGATCCGACTGTTCCCAAAGCTTTCCAGCTTGGTCGATCAAGCCATGTCCCTTGGCCACTTCTCGGTCTGTCCAAACTGATTCGATTGGATCGTAAACTAACTCGTACTTCCACGCGAACTCAGGAAGTACAGGTGATCTTGGTGGAGGACCACGAACATGTCGAAGGGATTCAGGTTCAGGTGTGTGGCTCACGAATTGGTAAGTTGGACGTTTCCAGAAACCGGGCAAAAGCACTACCTTGTCTGCCCATTCGGGCGTTACTGCCCTTTCGCTCCCGTTGTGCAGTCTAACGACTAGATCTTCGATACCGGTGCATGTCTCAGATGGCGACACGTCCACGACTTGGTACTGATTGCCCACGATGTCGACCCAGCGGTTCTTAAAACTCAAAAGCCGTCGGTCTGCGGAGAACATCTTGGATCTCTCTCTTACTCGCTTCTAATTTCTTTTGCGAGTCGTCATCTGTAGCGTCGTTGGTAGTAGCGATGGATTGCACGACGTTGATTTGGTTAAGGTCTTCTTCGAGAGCGATAGTCAATAGTCGGTCAATCGGAGTAAGGAACGTATCAACGTTGTCAATTGTGATGTTCTCTGGCGTCGGAGACCCATCAGTGTTGCGGAACTTCGCGAACTTATTCTGTTGATCGGATGTGAGACGAGAAAGCAATTCCTTGACATCACTACGTGTGAACAGACTTGTTGCACGCGCCGATTGCCAACGTTGATTTGTCGTTTCGAACTGGAGTTCGATGTTCTCGAAATCTGTCATGAGTCGATTGACTCTGAAGCGATCGTTATTCAGGTATCGTGTTATCGGTACAGACAACTGATCAACCAAGTCATTGATGACAAAGTCACGATACGCCAGAGGCAGCAACTCAGGCCCCAGATGAGGAGTGGCAGTAATAGCGATTTCTGCCCCGTATCCCTTCTTGCTGTGCTTGCCAGGCATTACTGAGACGGGAATGCGCACGAGGTTGAGCGAATACCCTGGTGTGTCTGCGGTGTCTCCTCCTCCCGTGAGTTCCTGCGCATTCGTAGAGAGCCTTCTCTGTTGCGATATCTCGGTCAAATCAGCAACTTGCTGAAGGCAGACCCTGACATCCATAGAAAGTAGCGGCTTGATTGGATTCGATATGACATTACCGTTCGAGTCTTTGAATTGTGCCTCTACTTCGTAAAGTGCCACCGTGCGATTCTCGCAGAGATAGAGAATCTCGAAAGGAGGCGTCCCGTAAGATCCTGGGCTGAAACGACTACGTATGGCCTTGGTTCTCCTGGTATTCAATGCACTTTGATGATACTGAGGTGGCACAACGCGATACCAAGTGCCGGTCATCCGCCCCAACCCTCGCTTCGCGTTATGTGATCATTCCATGCTTCAGAGAGTCCAGAACCTCCAAAACTAAATCCACTTGGCCCGCAGCAATCATTTCTCGCGGCGATGCGCCTCCAAGACGTGGGTTCGGCGCGTTCAACCAAGCAGTTGGATTAGCGAAGATCGCACTTGCGTCGTTACTCACTTTCTGTATCAGAAACTGGTCAGCTTCAGTAGCTGTGAGAGATTCAGGCAGTCTCGAAAACGGGACGCTAACCCTTCCGTCGTTGATCCAACTTTGAATCTCTTCTTCACTTGCACCAAGTCGCTCGACTAAAGCGTGACGCATTACCGAGAGTCTTTCAACCTGTCCTTCACGCAGGTAGAGAATGCGTGCTCGGACGCAAGTTGGCTTTACCGCACGAGCAAGACTTTGTTCAGCACGTGTACGACACACGACTCGATAAAGTGGCTTGAGTGAGTCTTGTGTATTGGCGCGACTGTAGATCCACCACCCCGGAAAAAAACGGTTCCGCGCTTCTCGAAACGACTTTGGTTGTTGCAATTGAACTTCTGACATGTTTTCCAACTCTCCGAGACAACATTATCGGAACAGAAACAACCTACCGTGGATTTGCTCGTTTGTACTCATCCGCGTCGGGACCACTAAGCAAACGCGTGCTGTTTCCTTCGCGCACATAAAACTTTGAGGTTCCTCCATCATTCAGATAGAACCAATCATCTGAAACAACCTGACGAAGTGTGATCACACACAAGTCTCGGTTTTCAAATGATCGCATTTTCACGGAGAGCCAGCTGGTTGGGCGGGGCTGAATTCGATCTCGACGCCGAGAAAAATAGCCATGTGGTCTAGAATTTGAGTTGGCTAAGGTAAGGCATTTGGCCATACAAAACACCAAAGCATGTTGGCCAATTTTGTTCATTTACTTGGGCGTATTAGCCTCTAGCAACCCCACTTTCTTAAGTTGCTAATAAACCACTAATGGCTAAATTTATATGAGAATCTAAACTACCCACTGTTTCTGCTTCATTAAGCCTAGTATATCCAATGATGGAATTTTGTACTCTCTGCAAACTACATGTAAGGAATTGTGCTTGGTCTTACCTTCATCACAAATAACGGTAAGTTTTTGATGGCGAGCTTGTGCAACTAACCAAGGATCAGCATGGGCAATAGTGTGCTTACCCTGAGAAAGGAATTGAGGATATTTCTCCCCAATAATTCTGATGAAATCGCTTTCTTCAGGAAGGTTGTAGTCTCGAAAAAGGTGCTTGTTTTCTTTTGCCCATATCATTAGTTCGTCTTTGTCGCCATTAAACTGCATGATCTCATCATAGACTTGTATGTGAGAAATAATTTCACCTTCCAATATTGCTTCTTCAATTTTATTCCACAAAGATGGAAAATTACCTTTGTAATATGCTTCGCTTTCCTTGAATAATTTGAGCAGAGAGCTTAAATCAATTGTATATGCCGCCTGCTCGCTGAAAAGGTTGTTCATGTTTTGGAATGAGCGAAATCCTCAAGGGAAGGTATGTGCTTCATTTTTACATCTAAATAATCTGAAACAGCATCGTATCCAATAACATTCTCATAATGAGCCTGTAAAACCAGATTTGTAAAAAGCTTACCGTTATTCACATATGCTTTTTTGTGAGGCTTCTGAGGAGGTACAAAACCTGTTCCCAAAGAATAACTTTCTGCAAAATCTTTTTCCCATTCAGACACCTTCTTTTGGTAGAAGCGATTTGAAATCAATTGGCACGACTCATATCTTCTTAGTAAGGCATGGTGGCTTACCTTAAACACTTTATGTAGTTGTTTCAGTTGCTCATCAAGATCATCATTGTTTTCAGCAATTCTTTGATGCTCAACAATAAACTCTTTCTTGGGGACTAAAAATGAAGCAGAAAATTGATTACAAAAGCTCTCTATAGATTTGTGACTGTGGTAAAAGTCATTACAAATTGCACCTTCTCTCAGAAGCAAATGAGCAAATTCATGCATGAGAGAGAAGGCTTTGGGGGCATAGTTCAACCCACCGTCCTTGCTGTTGATCACAATTACGTAGGGTTCTTGATCTGTAAGAGAAAAGGCGCGAGCATCTTCGATAGGAAAAGGTTGTTTTAGCGTTACTATCCCCATTCCTTCAATAAGTTCGCGTAGATGAGCAAAAAGCTCGTTGCTGTTGCGGAAAGATCGTTGTGTCTCAATAGTGAAACCTAACTTTTTGCGGATGGTGTCTGCTACAGACTCTGCATTGTCACTGCTGCCATATTTCTTAAAAGGAAATTTGAAATCAATTTTTAGTGATTTGTACAATTCCGCAGTTACCTCTTGTATCCTTCTTGCTTTACGCGCAACAAGAATCCCATCCCTAGAAAACGAGATATTTACTTCTGATCCTAGTGTTCGCCTATCTTTGGGAAGAGGTTTTTCTTTTAAGGGTTTTTCTAAGAAAAAGACAGCCAAAGGACGCTTATATAGTGCTGCAAGTTCTTTGAGTAGACTAAAAGCTATTGCTTGCTCATTCTTTTCCAAAGATTTTAGAGCATCAAGATTGATATTGAACTTCAGTTTAGTTTTTTTACTAAAGTGCTCCACAACTTCCTCTTCAGAAAGATGAATACTTGTTCGTGCCCACCTGAGAATGTCAGGCTTTATGATTACATTGGGTCTTTTAGGCATAGCACAGAAGGGTTGCAACATACTCTACTACAAAAATGATGACATCCCAATTTCTGCGTTTTGATGTATGATCAAAATCCTATGAATCTAAAAGAAGTTGCGAGGTTTGCAGAACAGGCTGTGGTTGATTTGCAAGATATGGAGCTACTTCCCCGCGATCCAGAGTTACTGCGCAAATTCTTCCCCGATCTTGTGCAGCATAAAGAAGAACATTACAAAAAAGACGGTCGGTAATCCCACTACAAACATCGCTGTTTCATAGCTCATAAAATCATGCCTCCCCACGAAAAACAAAACTGTGAGATACACCATGCCGCAGATACCTTTTACTAGATTTTCTTTTGTAGTCTCGTCTTCATCTTTATTTTTCCAGCTCATCATAAATGACGGAAAGAAAAGTACAGATAGATACGCAAGTATTGTCCGTATTGGATCATTTAATTGTACTAATGCTGCACCTGCCCCATATGATAGAACAGCAACAACTAACAGTTGTCCTACATCTGCCATCTTTTCATAGGCAGTCAGCACTAATCGTAAAAACCTACTATCTTCCTTATTGTATTTCATGAGATGGTTACTTGAGTAGTGAAGTACCAATATGCAATGTAGCCAGCGAAAAGAATCATTGTTACCCACGAAAATTTCGATGCGTCTTTCTTTGTTACTTTGGCTAATCCCACTTGAACTATGGTGGAAGCAACGGCAATCAGAAGTAGATCAATAAGCATATGCAGAATGAGAAGAAATTAAGAAGAGTGAATACCCTTGCTACGAAGACAATGGGTATAGAGAAGTTGATAGCGATCAATTGCATCTTCTTCGGATGGTGTTGTTCTTCCACTCCAATCTATGTCTTCTAAGATTTTTATTGTTTTGCTAGCACATTGTTCTCGTGCTGAACTTTGTCGATATTCATCCCAGTAGAACTGTAAACCTCCCCAGAGAATTAGAAGCACCAATGCAATGCAAGCTAGAGTGAACCAATGAAGTGAGATATTACGGCTCATAAACCAAGAAGGGACATCCGATCAACTGGTGTCCTCAGCAATATCGTGAGGTTTCCCTCTCAACACGCTGACCAGAGGCGGATGCCCCTTTCTGCCGTGTTGTTTGGGAAACGCGGAAAATCCGCGACATTGCTGAGGACAAGCCAAGTATACACCTATTTTTGTTTTTGGATACTTAGGTTTTCTTAGGTTTATCCGAGGTTTTCCGAGGTTTTTAGATGTTAACTTTTGTTAAGTAATCTAAAGTTTTCTAAGGTAAGAAAACGTAGGTTTACAAAGGTTTTTCGTCGTACACGTTAGGTTTAGTGAGGTTTCAAAAACGTAAGTTATGTCAGGTTTTCTGAGGTTTTTTTGCAGTAAAAAAACCTAAGACCAAACTAAAATTTCCCTTTCATGCATGAGTATGACTTCAAGGCACACTTTGTATGCATCAAGTGTATACATCATTTAGTGCTTCGATCTTCTTTATCCTTTCTGGCACACCTGCTCATAGAAAAGCAGGAAGGCATCTACATAGACAGATAAATCATTCTCTATCTCAAAAGCAAGTTGTCGGTCGTTCGCAGCCATGCCCATATCCGTTCTTTCGAGATGATCTAGCTCTGCAATCTTCAGTTGCATTCCTATCGCACTATGCACCGCAACAATGAAGGACGCGTTAGGGTGTGCGCTGTTGAAATTGAACGACTGCGCTGAACACCCAAATGAAATCCATTCATGAGATGGATGATGAAAATATCGGATACTTTTTGCCTTTAGATCAATAAGAATCAAGATGCCTATCTTATTATCGCTCCATAGCGAAACAATTACTCCTGTAGATTCATGTATCTGTATACGCTCACACTCTGTCTCTAAATCAAGTAAGCCTAGATCTTTATCTTGAACACGGCGACTATGCCGGTGCTCTGCTAATGTTGATACGTAGTCGGCTACATGCTCAATTTGGTCGGGTTTGTAGTTGAGTTTGTACATCCACTTTCTCAAAAGCTCTGGGGTAATCGGGCGGGCTTTTCCAAGGCGAGATAAGTGCTGCCTTCCAATTCCGATTTCTTGCGCCATGTCCTTGAATTTCACCTTTTTCTGTCGAGTTTTTTGCTTAATGTGATCAATTATCCGTTGATGGATTACATCCTCTATGTCCTTGTGTTTTTTCTTGGCTAACTTTTTCTTATTCATGGTATTGCACACCATACCAGTGAAGTATGTATTTGTGATGAGGGTACATAGAAAAAACTGATCAAAAATCTGCCATTTTGGCTAACGTTTTTCCCTCTATTGAGACAAAAACAAAGCAAGAGTACAAGATGTTGAGATGGCATATGCCTGTATCTCTCAACGGCTTCGCGACCTCCGTACTCAACAAGGATTAAGTCAACGTGCTCTTGCTAATAGCGCGGGAGTATACCATCCAACTGTATGTCTTATTGAGCAGGGAAGACAGATACCAACGCTGCCAACAATACGAAAACTTGCACATGCACTAAACGTCGATATTTCCACACTTGTAACATGAAGATGCCAAATACCAAATCTGGCAGTTTTCATAGTACTTGGAATAGTTACTATAAACAGGATGTAGGTAAAGATACGGCACAGGAATATCACTCAAGACTGGGGCAATTCGTAAAGTTCGTCGTTGATCTTGATCAAAAGTACAAAGAAAGACCTCCTCCCTAAGTTTAGGGCTGAGGTCAGTCATAAGAAGCTGCCCTCATTGTACTCCATCTTTAGAGATCGTCGCATCTCTTTTATTTGTTTTCTCCAATCTAATACATGGCAAATAGCCTTACACTAAAGGAAATCGAAGAAAATCATCAGGCACTCTTGAGTGACGAAGCAATGATGCAGCACCTACTTAAAGATCGTTGCTTTAGTAAAGCAATCATCGAAGATATGAAACTTGGACTTTATCCATACAAGGGCTTCCAATGGTTTTCATTTCCCATTTACGATCGAGAGGGCAAACCTCTCTTTAAGAAACTTAAGAAGCTCCCAAATGCACCGGAAGCACAGATGAAAGGTATGGTGTATCCCGCAAAAAAGAAAGCATCTCTGTACCCTGCCCACAAGATCAATACAGAGGCTGAGACACTGTTTCTGGTCGAGGGTGAGCCTGATGCCCTTGCAGCACGCTCACAGGGCTTAGAAGCCTTTTCTGGCACTGCCGGTACTAATACCTTTGAGAAGCAGTGGATGGACTTCTTTCCCTACACAGAAAAGAAGTACGTATACGCTGTTTACGATAATGACGAGGCGGGAAGGAATGGTAAGAAAAAGGCTCTTAGCTTCATTGCAGAAGAATTTCCCGAATGGGAACTTTTCAGCATTGAGTGGTCAGAAGATTTTCCAGAGAAAGGTGATCTGACAGATTTTCTTTTGCAGCTTGAATCCAAAGAAGAGATTGAAGAAGAACTGAAGAAACTGGCAAAGCCTTATAAGCCACCTACATCGACAGAGATTCTTCTTGAGGAGCTGGATCAAGACAGTGAAAAGTTCCTACTCCCCATGCAGCACTTCTCAAAAGAAGCTGCATATTTTTCCGTACCATTACGGAAAAATGGAATGAGTAGCTTGCATATTGTTACCTCTGAACGAGAGTGTTTTCCTTGTGATGAAGATGAAATCCGTAGACGTGGATACAAGGCAGAAAAAATGCCGACAGAGGGGCTTAGACCTCGTTGGAGGCAGCAGGATGTGGTGGACTTCTTACAGGGAGGACGCAGTACTTCAGCTGTTGAAGCATACGACTACACTGTAAATGCCCTGAGAGAACATATTGATTTTGTTGATGATAGACATTTCTCCTGTACAGCTTTATGGATCATAGGAACTTACTTCTATCGATTGTTTGCAGCTTATCCCTACCTACACATAAACGGTGAGTGGGGAAGCGGAAAAACTAAAGCATTGCAAATCATATCTTTGCTCTCTTTTAATGGTGAACTACTCACTGCGTCCTCCTCCCCTGCATCGATAGTACGGTTGATAGACCTAAACTGTTCAACGTGCTGCATCGATGAGGTAGAGGAGCTTTGGAATGCAAAAAATGACTTCACCTCAACGCTGCAAGAAATACTGCGATCTGGCTATAAACGTGGCATACAGGTGACGCGATGTGAACCAATGGGTAGCAGTGGCAAGCATCAAGTGGTCACATTTAATCCCTATTCCCCCAAGGTATTGGCAGGTATTGAATCTCTCTCCGGGGCATTGTATTCACGTTGTATTCAGATGATCATGATACGTACTCGCAATCAGAAGATTGCAAACAAAGAAGTAGATATTGAATCTGAAGATTGGGCATCAATTCGATCTATGCTTTACGAAGCTGCTCTGTGCAATTTCCAGAGAGTAAAAGATGTGATGCACACCATCGACACACCAGAATTGCTTGGTCGTGAAGCAGAATTGTGGACTCCGCTTCTCGCACTCGCAAAAGTTATCGATACAAGTGGTGGTCTTTTTACTGATACAAAAGAATTAGCAATTGAAATACAGAAGCAACGTCGCTTGGAAGATACCGACATAGAGGCTTCAAAAATACTTACATGCTTATATGAACTCCTAAAAGATCGGGAAGATGGTGAACCTATCACTGCGAGAGAAATATTTGATGCACTATTTAACTATGATGAGGAATTTGGTTGGCTTGAGGATCACATAGAAAAACGTCGTAGAAACAAATGGCTGAATAGTGCATTAAAACGTCTTGGCTTGTGGACTGGGGCAGCAAAGGTGTACAGCATTAGTGGAGACAAAATGCGAGGCTATCAGATTTCACTTGAGAAGGTACTGGATGCATCTGATAGATTTGGTGTACCACTCGAAAATTTGGCAGACCGAGCTGCCAGAGTGTTCCAAACTTCTGTTGACCTGTAACCAATGCAGCATTTTTCTGATCCCTATCAGCAAAAGAGCGGTAACAGATTACAAAATATCTGTTACCGGCTTTTGCGCATCAAACAAGGGAAAAACAACTTCAGTAACCGAGTAACAGGTTTTTTCATACCTATGGTACCATGTTCATGGACTCACAGCATCGCTCACATGCCACGTTTTGTGTGCTGCCCGGCGGGCAGCTCTGCACACGGTCATGTGACTGCTGTGAGTCCCAGAGCTGTCCACTGGGCAGTATTCAAATTCCTTCCAACTACACTATGAAATGTTTCATCTACTGCCGGAAATCTACCGATCGTGAAGACCGCCAAGTCATGAGTACAGAAGCGCAACAGCGACTCATGAAGGAGTATGCTCAGAAGCACAATCTTACCATCGCTGATGTATTTGTTGAAAAGCAGACTGCCTACAAGAAAGGTAGACATCTCTTTAATGAAATGCTTGAGCGCATCGAGAATGGCGAAGCGGAATTTATTTTGACCTATCACCTCACACGTCTTGCTCGTAACAGCTACGACGGAGGACGCATTATCTACATGATGGATGACGGCATCATTAAAGAAATCATTACGCCGGATAGCAGATTTTCCGGTTCATCGGATAACAAGTTTATGATGCAAATTCACTTTGCGATGGCGAAAAAGAGTAGCGACGATACGAGTCAGTTTGTGAAGCGCGACATTAAATCCAAACTCCTCAAAGGCGAATATCCGGGTTTTGTTCCCTTGGGGTACTTGAACATCGATCGAGCAGGACGCATTGCTCCTAAGCAATACGATCCTGCAAAACAGCAGATGCTTGAGAGTCTTGGGAGACCACTCAAAAGAGAAGAGGTTGATCCATTGGAAGGACATCTGATTCGTAAGCTGTTTGAAGAAGCTGCCAAGGGCATACACACCTATAAAGCCTTGCAAATCATCAGCAAGAAAATTGGTATCCGCACTCGTAAGGGAAAGAAGATGCTCAGCAAAAGCATGATTCAACATCTCCTAACGAATCCCTACTACTTTGGTGCTATTCGTTATCAAGGCGAAATATATACCGAGAACATTCAGCATGAACCACTTGTAACGAAAGAGGTTTTTGATCGAGTGCAATTTGCTTTAGAGCAAAAGTTTAAGGGTAGGAAACGCAAGAGGACTTTCTCGTACCGTGGCATCATGCGATGCGGTGAGTGCGGTTGTACTGTTACGGCTGAAGAGCAGAAAGGACACATCTATTACCACTGCACCTACAAGCGAGAAAACTGCTCACAGCGAAAATGGATCAAAGAGAAGGATTTACAGGATCAGATCATCGATAGACTTATGAAAATCATGATACCCGACGAGTTTGTAAAACATGCCTTTGCGAAGGTGCGCGAAATTCATGCGAAGGAGTCGCAGACATCAGAGGCGATCAGAAGAAAACTGCAAATGCAGTATAATGAGTGTCAGCACAAATTGGATGCACTACTGGAACTCAAAATCTCACCACAGAATGCCGGTGGTGAACTACTGTCCGATGAAGAGTATCTAAAACACAAGAATGAACTCAAAGAGGAGTTATCAATGATTGAAACGCAGCTCAAAAACCACAACGACGGTAGTACTCAATGGATTGATGATTGTGAGGTGTTCATCAAAGCAATGCAAAACCTGCCGAAGCGACTCCCTCATGCCACTATCGAAGAGAAGCGCGAGATTGTGCTGCTCGTATGTTCGAACATTATCCTTACAGACAAGGAAATCGCTGTGGAGTACCACGAACCCTTTGCCACCATCGTAAACTTCCCTCTTGCCGGACAAGTGCCAGAACGAGGGTTCGAACCGAAAGATTGGGAAGCTGAAGCCAAGAAGCCGGAATTGATTGAGTTATGGCAGGCGCTGCAGGGATCGAACCTACGACCTTCGGTTTTGGAGACCGACGCTCTACCAACTGAGCTAAGCGCCTTTGTATGCTTCAGTATAGCAAAAAATCGTAAGTACCCTATGGATGCGTCACTATTTTTTCTCTGATACAATTCAGTGTAGCCATGCCCCTCAATATCGAAGTTAGTCGGCCATTCTCGTTTCTTTTTGTCATGGGCATAACTATTTGGGGTCTATCATTTGCTATGGTGACGCAGCCACAGGAAGCCAAGCTCACAGGACAGGGCGGCGAAGTAGAGACGCTAGCTATTCATACGGCAGAAGATGAAGTCCGCAGAGCAAGACTAGAGAGCGAACTCGCAGCAAAGCACATTGAGGTTCTTACATATCAGTTGAGGCGACTCGAGAGCGAGCGAGAAATGATGCAGGATGATTTAACAGAGGAGCTTAACGAGGAGTACAGAAAGGGATTGCGATTACTGCTCGATCTCATCGAAGGAAAACGTAGGGCAGATGACAAGATGGTCGAGAGCTTCCGCCAGATGTGGGATGCAAACCGCGCAAGCATGGCTGCAGCTGCACTCAGCGATGAGAACCCATCGATTTCTATCAGTTGGCCCGTAGAACCGGTCTACGGTATCTCTGCCATCTTTAACGACCCGGACTACAAAGAGTTCTTTGGGTTAGAGCATAAAGCAGTGGATATCCCTGTATTGCAATCAACACCTGTAAAAGCAGCGGATAGCGGTACCGTTGAAGAGGTTTCTGACAACGGTATGGGCTATAACTTTATTACGGTGCGCCATAACGGATACGTGACTCTCTATGGTCACGTGAGTGCATTTATGGTGAAAAAAGGAGATCACGTCAGTAAGGGCGATGTCATCGCGTTAAGCGGTGGTATGCCAGGTACCCCTGGAGCAGGACACCTCACAACCGGGCCACACCTACACTTCGAGTTGATTACAGGAAAAGGCAATATCAACCCGCTGAGCTATCTTCCAGCGTCAGGGGTAAACCTTAGGCGATAAGCAAAGGTATCTGTCATGCCTGCAACGTAGTCTTTGACCGACGCAAAGAGAGGACAGTCGCATCGCTGCTTAAGTTCTAAAACCTTATCGTTTGGGGTCTGAAGAAGCTGGTCGCAGAGGGTGGTGACGATCATTTTTCCTTCGTCTGTTTTTCGTACGACATCAGGGTGCATATACATGTTGTCCCAGAGAAATTTCCTGAGTATGTCCAAGTTGTTGCGCATGGCATCAGAGAATCGAATGCTGCTTGGTGTCATTGTGCAGTAGAGATCCATCACCATCATGTGGATAAGCGCACCACGGAGCTGCACGCCACTTGCTTGTGCTGCTATATGGGCTTCTTTTGCTACAGGAATAGTGAGAAGCTCTTCCATGGTAAAGAGACCCGCTCGCACGCCATCGTCGCAGTCGTGGCCTGTATACGCGATTTCATCGGCTAGGTTTACGACTTGTGCCTCCAAAGAAAGCTTCTTCATCACCTCTGCACCTTCTGTACCTTCTTCCGCCTCTACCCCCTTATCGTGTGGCGTCCGATGCTTCATGAGTCCTTCAAGTACCTCTTTATTCAAATTGAGTCCTGGATAGCGTGAGGAATGCGTATCAAGCAGCGTAACAATACGGAGGGATTGTTCATTATGTTCAAACCGCGAACCGTGCTGTTGCATCCAATCATCTAATGCCTCTTCCCCTGCATGGCCAAAGGGCGGATGCCCAAGGTCATGCGCGAGGGCGATGCACTCTGCAAGATCCTCGTTAAGCCCCAGAGTCCTTGCGATATCTCTGCTAATTTGTGCCACTTCCATCGTGTGCGTAAGACGCGTGCGATAGTGGTCGCCAATCCCGGCAACAAAGACTTGCGTCTTTCCTTTGAGCCGCCTGAAGGCCGGACTATGGATAATACGATCCCGATCACGTTGAAAGGGAAACCGTGTGAGGTCTTGGTCCTGCGGATGCTCTCTGCCCAGTGTTCCTGCGATTGGCACAGCATATGGAGCAAGAAGTGACTGTGCCGCTGTCATACGCTGCTGAAGGTCTTTCATGGGGAGTGATTCTATCACAAATAGAAAAACCCCACCGTGAGCAATTGATCCGCAAAGGTGAGGTAGATCCGTGTAGTTGTTCCGGATGATCGTCGAGCCGATTACGCCTGTCCCCTGATAGTCAGGTGGGTGATCGCAACTGTAGTCCACGAACTACCGTGATTTGATCTCCCTGGACTTGCTGATTGAGAAGAAACGTAACCGCTTCAAAACGAATCATCGAGATATCTCCATGGTAGGGATCCAAAAAAACATCGTCCACTAATCGCGCTTGCCTCATCGAAAAAAAACGAGGCAAAATTATCATCTGTTAGGGTGAGATGGCAGTAAGAGAAATTTACATTAAGTTAAACAAGATTTACAATTAACACATTACTCCCTCCCTGCTCCACTCTCTCCCTATCGCCTCCTCTGTACGTCACATACGTCTTTGGATGACACGTTGTGCAATCAGAATACCGCGCAAAGTGATCTCGTGGCAGGCCAAGCTGAAGGAGTTGCATAGTAGCTGCCCCTTGTAAATCGACATGGTCATCGTGAACAAAGCGTGGGTCGATCTTCTTCCGGAGTTCAAAATCGGGATCCTTATACTCCGCGCATGCAAGGCACATAGAGGGGCCTGCTGCAACGAACGTTTCATACGGCTCGATACCAAATGCACGTTCCAGTACGGTGAAAAATTCCGGTATCGCACCAGCAAGAATCCCACGCCATCCAGCATGGAGTACGCCGCACACATGATGACCTGGTGCGTACACGGCGAAGTTCTGACAATCTGCCGCGCGTACCATGAGATGCAGTCCCGGCGTATCTGTTATTACGCCGTCCGCTTGCTCCGTACTTTCTATAGGTTCCCGCGCAACAATTGTCCGGTTTCCATGAACTTGGTGTAGGCGAACGCGAGGCTCAGGAACGTCATAACGATCGTTCTTTGTCAAGAATCGACAATCGATGCGATCTTGGAACTGAGGGAACAAATCGCGAATCACGAATCACGACATGGTAGATAATAGTTCTGCAATCACTCTAGTCACATCGGTCGCCGTATACGCATACCCCTTCTCCTTCATAAGCTTCTCTCCTGCTTTTTTCATGACAGTACAGGCATCATTTGCTGCATCAATCGGTGCCATACCCTGCGCGATAAGCCCTGCAATAAGTCCTGCAAGGACATCGCCGGTGCCACCAGTCGTCAGGCCTGCGTTTCCACCAGTTACTGTATGAGTACTATGCGAAGAGAAGATAGTATCTGTCTGCCCCTTGAGAACAATAACGGCTTGGTACTCGTTGGCAATGTCTTGCAAGTTGCTCTCATCAACACCCATGCGTTCGAGTTCGCCAAGATGTGGAGTGAGTACGGCTTGCTTTCCGCGTACGAGTTCCAGGGTATTACTTTGCAGTGCTGTTGCATCCAGCACCATGGGGGTAGTGGAAGCGGCAATAATTTCTTCCAGTGCATGGACGCGCTCACCAGTCTTTGCAATGCCTGAGCCAAGTACGACACAATCAAGAGGGGCAATCAGCTCCAGTATTGGTTCGATGTCTGCATCCGTAATCAAATCTCCGTGAAACGGATGAATAAATGCATTTAAGATCCAGTGTTTTGCCACCTCTTCATGACACTGTGGGAGGCAGATGCTGAGTGTATCAATCCCGCTTGCTTCTGCGGCAAGTGCATTGAATATTGGCGCACCGTGGATAGACCGACTTCCCCCAACGACGGCTACTTTTCCGTTATCGCCTTTGTGGGAATCTGGATTGCGTTGCATAGAGTGAGTGTAAAACGGAAGAGGAATAATGTACATCTAAACAAAGTGAGAAAGCTCTGCTACGCTATAGACGTTTATGTCATGGCGACGCTCAACTATTGGAACATGTTGCACGCTATTCATTGCGATTGCGGGCATCGTTGTTAAAGGCACGTCGCTACACGGGCAAGTCCTTGTCTACGATTCCTGCAGCACCACCCCTGTTATCAGTGCAGAAACCGCCAGTCTTTCTTGTCCGGAAGGATACGAATATACAAGTGGTCATTGCTACGCTGCTTCGGGGTCTGTTTGTACTGGGTCATGTGTGGACCAAAACGGTCAAGCGGTAGAGGGCGAGTGCAGTGAGGGAGTATGTACGTGTACGGTACCAGATGCATGTGCAGGTCTGGAGGAATGCAGAGCGATACTGGAAACCACAGGAGTAGGCGGGGCGTGTGGAGTCAGACAACAGTGCTGTACGAACGATGCAGCATCAGTCGTGACAGTACGTTGTGCCACAGGGCTAGTATGTGTTACAGGAGCGGGTGGTTCCGGTGTTTGTGTTGCCTTAAATCCTTCTGCACCCGACGAGCAGGTTTCTACAGCGTCCTCTGTTTGTGGAAATGGAATAGTAGAACCACCAGAAGAGTGCGACGATAGCAACCGCAGAGACAACGATGGATGCTCTACTACCTGTAGAGCAGAAGTAGGCATGTGTGGCGATGGTACGATTCAACGCTTGCTTGGAGAGCAGTGCGAGCCGTCGTTACACGACGAAAACTTGCCATACGATTGTGTGGAGTGCAGGTTCCTTTCGCACCTCTGTGGCGATGGGAATCTCGATGAGGGTGAAGAGTGCGATGAAGGACCAGGAAATTCTGATAATCCCAATACAGCATGCCGATTAAATTGCAGCTATCCACGTTGTGGTGATGGCATTATTGATGATCAATTTGACGAGCAATGTGACGATGGAAATCGTCTCAATGAAGATGGATGCAATCGCTACTGCATTGCAGAACAACTTGTTCCTATACGTGACAACAATCCATTGCCACTGTATCAGTTACCTCTTGCACAAGTAGAACCGTTCATTCCAGGGCATGCTCCTATAGGGGACACAGGACCAGCAGCCGTGGCTGTCATTGTCTCTGGCATAGCAGCAGGGCTTGGATTTGTGAGGCAAAAGCGAAAATAACTGCTACACTCCTCCCATGACTCAGCTTGTTATTGTCATAATTATCATCCTCATATTGTCGGGGTTTTTCTCTGGGGCAGAGGCAGCACTGGTGAGTCTTACTGAACCAGAAGTTCACACACTGTACGATAGAAAAGTGATGGGTTCTCTGCTGCTGAGTAGAGTCCATCGATCACTCAACCGTTCTGTCATTACTATTGTTGTTTGGAATAACGCCGTGAACATTGCGGGTTCAATAATGGTAGGGCAACTCGTCATTAGACTCTACGGTGATGCAGTGCTTGCAGTTATTACAACCGGTCTAACATTTGGGATTATTATCTTCTCCGAAATTATTCCAAAGGCCATTGGTATTCATTACGCAGAGAAGATCGGACTCTTTGCTGCGCCATTCATCTTCTTGCTTACAACAGCAATGTTGCCCCTCATTGTCTTGCTTGAGTGGGTAACAAATCTCTTTAAGCGCGGTGAACGCAAAGTAGGGACCGAGGCACAGATCCGTTCACTTGTTACCATTGGTCGTCGTGCGGGTCATATTGAGAGTGATGAAGGACAACTTATTCATCGCGCATTTATTTTGAATGATAAAACTGCAGGCGACATTATGACACCACTCAAAGACATTATTGGTGTAAATACGGAAGACACGATTGGCGAGGCATGGCAGAAGGTCGACCACGAAGCGTACTCTCGCATGCCACTATTTGGCTCATCTGTGCACGACATTGTTGGGATGATTATTAAGCAAGATGTGCTGCAAGCACTCAGCGAAAAGAGAGGTGGGGAACCGGTAAGCAGTATCAGCAGAGATATTCTGACCGTGCGCGCCAACATGCGCAGTGACGAACTTATCGCACTCTTTCGCGACAAAAATATTCACCAAGCTGTTGTACAAGATGACGATAAAACTGTTGGCCTTGTCACACTGGAAGACGTGCTAGAAGAACTTGTCGGGGAAATTGAAGATGAGACGGATGTGGAGGATTAACAGTTAACAATTAACTGCATCTTCTTTCGAAAGTTCTCAGAAGAAAACTGACGTGCGTGATCACGAATCTTCTCGGGATCAAATTGCATTGTTGCAAATCGTTTCAGTGCGTCGGTCACGCTATCTACAGTCTGCTCATGAAAATACACACCAGTTTCTCCATCCACGACCGTATCGAGCACACCACCCTTTCCAAAGCAGATGACCGGCGTGCCGCAAGCTTGTGCCTCGAGCGGCACGACGCCCGCATCTTCGTATGCACCGAAGAGGAGAGCCTTGGCGCCGCTGTACAACTCAAACAAATCCTCATCCGGAACGTAGCCCAAAAACTCCACGGTTGGGCCGGCGAGTTTTTTCAGGCGGTCCATATCTCCTCCGGTTCCTGCAACTTTTAGCGGGAGATTGAGTGCGTTGGCAGCTTCAATCATCAGGTCGTAGCGTTTATACGGGACTAACCTACCTATTGCCAAATAATAATTTCCCATTTCCCATTTCCCATTTCCCATTTCGAAAAATCGTTTGTCTACTGAAGGGGTAATCACCACAGCATCCCGGTGATAAATCCGTTGAATGCGTTCTTGAACTGTTGTGGAGTTTGCGATGAACGTGTCGACACGCTTGGCCGTTGTTAAATCCCACCTCCGAATATCACGCAATTTGTCTTTAATAATCCTGCGGAGTGTTTTTGGAATCTTAAAATCATCGAGGTACTCGTCTTCCATCTCCCAGGCATAGCGCATTGGTGTATGACAGTAGCAGATGTGGCGTGCAGTACTCGGTGGAATAATGCCCTTAGCAATAGCGTGTGAGGAACTGATGATGGTATCAAATCCTGTAAGGTCAATCGCCTCAATGGCACGTGGCATCCACGGTAGTAGCCACTGATGTTTGCCAGTAAGCGTGTACCACTTCTGCAGTGACGTTGTGCGAATATCAGCAGTCGCAAGCGGGCCGAGCTTGGGACGATTGGCAACGGTTGTGAAAATCGGCGCATGAGGCCAGAGGGCCGTAAACTCGGCGATCACATGCTCCGCTCCACCGTAGACGGGTAGCCAGTCGGCAACAATCGCAAGGTTCATAGCAAGAGAGTAAAGCTAAAAGCTGAAAGCTGAAAGCTAAGAGCGAAAATATCTCAGCTTTTAGCTCTTAGCTTTTAGCTCTACCATAGTATTGTGCCTCGCAGACTCACCCGTCGGCTTCCCAAGCAATACGCTCGCCCCGTTTCTCGTGATACAAAGCGCTTTGTAAAGCGCAAAATGGAGAGAAAACACAACCGATCCAAAGAGCGTATGCGTCGATGGAAACGCACAGCAGATCTCTGGAAAGAGGTAGTGACAGCACATGCTGTTAAAGGAATGCTCGCATCGTGTATGTTCATTGGATGCACGGTCTTTGGATTCCTACTCTTTTCTCCTATTGTTCAAGTACGCGAAATTCAGGTAACGCGAGAATCACCGAGGCTCGATATTGAGGACGTCCAAGTCGCTCTTACACCAATGTTTGGAAGGCACCTCTTCTTCCTCTCCTCGCTTGAGGTGGCAGATCTCTTAAAAGAGAGCATTCCAGACATTTCAGCAATCTCTGTCAGTAAGACGTATCCTTCTACGCTCCATGTACGAGTACAGCTCCACCCACTTGCTGCAAGACTACGTATTCTCGAGCCAGACCAGGAGTACGCAACATCGCAAACCGGAGCAACGGTGGATTTCCTTACAGATCAAGGAATGTACGTCGCTACAACTGCAGTGCACGATACCGAGACGCTACCGGAAATTGTGGTGGTGGATTGGGGAGTCCGACCGGATCCCGGGACACGCATGGTACGACCATCGTTCCTTGAGCGGATGAATGCTGCAGAGCTCACTCTCCTGCGACAGTTTGGAAAAGAAGTATCACAGCGAAGAATCTTCCTCCGTGCACAGGAATTCCATGTCACCATTGATGGGATTGATCTCTGGTTTGATACCCGGACGCCACTTGAGAAACAGTTAAATCGCTACAGGCTATTTCTGCGTGAGGTGGAGAGTAGTGAAGTGAAGCAGTATATCGACCTGCGCGTTGCTGACAGAGTGGTCTATCAATAGTTAACAGTTAACTGCCAAGCACAAATCCTTGACCAACATACAAAAACTACTCCATGAAATTTGGCTCTCCTCTTCATGTAATGCAACATCCGTACTATCCTAGTACAGATGATACGATCGCTTCTCTCCGCGCTCCTTTTGGGCCTGTTTCCCTCTGTAAGCGGTGTTTCAACCGATTATGTTGCTTTGCAACGGGTTGCTATTGCACCGGTGAGTGAGGAACTCGTGCTTGATGAGAGTATTTCTGCTTCTGGCGTTGTTATTTACGATATGCACAGTGGTCAGCAACTTTTTGGTAGACAAGCGCGTATACAACGGCCAATGGCTAGTCTTACGAAGCTGATGACCGCACTCTTAATTGTAGAAAATCACGCAATGGACGAAATAGTGACTATCCCAGCAAATGTTGTCGACACAACAGGAAACAAGGCATATCTCCCCCCAGGGAAGCGTTTTACTGTAGGAGACCTCCTCTCTGCATTGCTTATCAACTCTGCAAATGATGCCGCTCTAACACTTGCGCAATATCACAGTGGTTCGGTGCCCGCATTTGTCGATGCTATGAATAAGCGAGCACTGCAACTTGGTATGACAGGAACATCATTCAGAAACCCTGCCGGACTTGATGATCCTGCACACTGGTCAACACCACAAGACATTGCATGGCTTGCGATGTTTGATATGCGGTACGACGACATCGCCAGTCGTTTGAGTAGTGCAGGTAAGCGCATCGTTAGCCTCGAAGGAGATACTATTCAGCTCTATCACACGCATGTGCTGCTTCATGAACAGAGTCCAGTCATCGCAGGAAAAACCGGGACGACAAATGCAGCGGGGCAATGCTTGATGTCTATCGTAGAAGAAGGAGGCAAAGAATACATGGTGGTATTGCTCCACTCAGAGCAGCGATACAAAGATATGGAAACGATTCTCAATGCCTTCAATACCACGTCATCACCCGTTGCTGAGTTATGACACCCGTATCACCCACACATCGCTGGCTCATGCGTCGCGTGCGCATTGTGTGTATTGGCGTGCTCTGCATCGGGTCCTTTCTACCGCCCTACATCCCAAAAGCTGCACTTGCTCCAGAGCAAGACAGTGGGCTCACAACACAGCAGTTTTTGTTAGTGGAAGAAGGGTTTATTAAAAAAACTTCTCCATTAACAAGCCAGGGGGCACGTAGAGCATACGCAAAGGGAACCATTCATTTGGTAAAAGAAGGCGATAGCTTGGAGCGTCTTGCGCGGTGGTACAAGGTCTCTGTTGAAACCATTCAATGGGCAAACCATCTCTCTCCAGGAGAAACGATTACCCCTGGAGACGAGTTACTTATTCTCCCCGTCGATGGTGTAGTGCACGCTGTTGCACGCGGACAAACACTCTCACGCATTGCACAGCTCTACGACATCGATATGCGCAACATCATGGACCAAAATGAACTCAAGAGTGAATTCATCATGGCGGGGCAGCAACTTATTATTCCTGGAGGTAAACCGATTGTAGACCACCAAACTGTCGCTACAGTAGATCAGCAGCCTACACCCGTAGAACAAAAGCCAACAGGACAGCAACCAGTAGCGCAGAAACCAAGCACAGGGGCACAGCCAAAGCCAGCTGACGAAGTAAAAACACAGCAGTTCACTGCAACACCAACGGCAGGCGTATTACAACGACCGTGCAGTGCATCGTGCTACTACACGCAAGGATTCCACACGAGACACTTTGCTGTTGATATGCAGGAGAAGACGGATGGACAACTGGGGGGACCAATTTTTGCCGCCGAAGACGGAACAGTTATTCGTGCAGATTATGGATGGAATGGTGGGTACGGAAATGTTATCGAAATTGACCATGGGAATGGTCTTGTGACGCTCTACGGCCACAATGAAGAACTCTTTGTGCAGGAGGGGGATCACGTTAAACGAGGGCAGACAATTTCTGCAATGGGCAATACGGGCATGGTGTACGGCGCAACGGGCATCCACGTGCACTTTGAGGTACGAGTCAATGGTGTAAAGAAGAACCCAAAATTGTATTTAGAGTAGAATTTTGCTATACTAGAGGGAAATGAGTATACAAATCGCCTTTCTTTCGATTGTTGCCCTCGTGCAAGTATTGACGCTTGCATTACTGCTGCGTAGTCGCTTTTCTGAAAAGAAAACCGTGAGAACATTGTTTGATGTACAGGGAAAACTTACATCCATTCAGTGGAACCTCGAAGCAGGGCTCAGTGATTGCGGAAAAATGAACCTCTGTCAAAAAGAGTTTCTCCATCAAATCGGCGTTGATTGCAGCGAAGCATCTACATGTCTCCATAAGGCACTGAAGGACATGGGGTACGAACCAACGAGCAAAACGCTGCGCTAAGAGCGTGTTTTTGGCAGCGTAACACTCACCGTGAAGGAGTGGTCACCTTCTTGCAGCTTTAAATATCCCCCCATGGCAATAGCGAGGTCTCGAGATAGTGTCAGGAGTAGCCCTGTTGTTCCGCCGACGAGTTGATTTGCTCCTTGCCATGTATGTAGTTTTTCTGGTGGTGTAGTACGCAGGAGTTGCAGTGGCGCTTCTGCGAGAAAAGTGGCACTGACAGTATCCGATTGACCTTGGAGTTGTACCCGAATCGGTTTCGGTTCGTAACCATTAAAAGCAACAATGCAGCCCATGAGAATACACGAGAACAGTGAATGGAGTACTTCTGCATCTGACTCGAGCGCAAGTGTGCGGTCTCCGTCTATGAGGATACTCTTATCCGATTCTTCCTTCGGGAGCGATTTCTTAAGCATGTCGTGCAAGACGAGGTGCTCGTATTTCAGCGGTTGTAGTTGATCTTGGAGATGGGACAGAAGAAAGATAGCACCAAGAATACGTGTGAGCCGCGTCGTGTTTTTTGCAATTTCCTCGAGATACACACGTGCCTCTTCAGAGTGTTCCTCTACTTTTTCCAGTCGACCACACGACCAACGAATAGCCGTTAATGGGTTGCGAAGACCATGGCTCGCCAGAAACATAAACTGACGAAGACCGGTAGACGCAATAAGCGACTTCCTTTCGTTGCTCATAGGTATTTTTCTACAATCGGCCATAAATCATCCTCATCCATATCACTTTTTATAAAGTAATCTTTGGCACCCATCTCTTTACAGGATTCCTTGTTCACATCATCGCTGAGGTTACTGAGCATAATGACAGGAAACGTGTAACCCTTTTCTTTGTAGTGCTTTAAGACGCCATGTCCATCGACAACCGGCATGAGAAGATCAAGCAAGAGAATAGCAGGTTGCTGCAGGTCCATGGCTTCAATTGCGTACTCCCCATTCAGGGCAATACGCGTTTCTTGACCATGGTCTTGGAGGGACGCAGCAATGGTTTCTGCGAGGAATTTATCGTCCTCGGCGATGAGAATTGTATGTGACATATGCCTGATTGTACCCTAGAGAGACTCCGGAGCAAGGGGAAGAGTAACGGTAAATGTCGTTCCAGTTCCCTCTTTGGAGACAAACGTCACATTGCCACCAAGGAGCTTGGCAAGCTCCTTCACGAGGTATAGCCCAATACCATTACCGTCTGGCTCCTTATCAAGTACGTTATCTGCGCGGAAGAATTTTGAGAAAATGTTCTCCTGTTGTGCCTTTGGAATGCCATATCCGTTATCTGCAATATCAATAATCAATAGAGGGTCGTCTTTACGGATGCCGATGGAAATCTTTCCCTGTGGAGGAGTGTACTTAATAGCATTAGTCAGGAGGTTGTTGATAATCTCTTTGAGGAGTTTTTCATCTGTACGGAGTGACCATTCTTCTGAGCACTGAATATCGACAGTAATATGTTTTGCCGTATATTGCGGCTCAAGTTCATGACACATCTCTTTGAGAAGAGTGTTGAAATGAACATCAGTAATTGTTGGGGCAATCTTTCCTGCAGCAAGACGGGACATATTGAGCATAGCGTTAATGGTTTCGCCCATGCGTTTTGATGCGTTCATTGCTGCATCAAGCAAGGTTTTTGATGGATCATCAATATTATCTGGCAGATTTTTACTAAAGCGGCCGAGAGACCAGCGAATGGCTGTCAGTGGAGTACGGAGTTGGTGCGATGCAATAGAGACGAATTCTGCCTTGGCACGCTCTTCTTTTTTTCTCTGGGTTACATCACGCTGAATAGCAACGAAGAACTGTGGCTTGCCTCCTTCCATAACAGGGTAAATAGCAATATCTGCATAGTATTCGCTACCATCTTTGCGCTTGTTGACAAGTTCATCAGAGACAAATGATTCACCGTTTGCAATCAGCGACCACATGTTCTCATACACTGCCTTTGGCGTTTTTCCGCTTTGGAGCACACGGGGGTTTTTTCCAATGGCTTCTTTTGCTGTATAGCCGGTGAGTTTTGTAAATGCAGGGTTGACGTACTGAATGATTCCATTGGTGTCGGTAATGACTGTAGTTTCGTAGGAGCGTTCTACAGCGAGCATGAATTTCTGAATATCACCAAAGGCCTTCTGCAGCTTCAACTCCGCTTCCTTCTTGTCGGTGATGAGGAAGCGAACGGCCATATATCCCGTTGATACATATTGAGCATTGAGAATAGGTGTAATGGTGGTATCCACCCAGTAGAAGCTGCCATCCTTCGCTTTGTTCTCGATTTCTCCGCGCCATGTGCGACCGTCACTGATCGTGCCCCACAAATCATCAAAAATCTCCTGCGGCTGGTGTCCAGATTTCAGGATACGGTGATTCTGACCGATGAGTTCCTCTCGCTTGTACTTTGAAACTTCCACGAACTTGTCGTTCGCATAGGTGATGTTTCCTTGCAAATCTGTCATGGATACAAGTGCAGCTTGATTGAGGCTCGCGAGCGTAGCAGCAAGAGTGCTTTCTTTTTTCTTTTTCTCTGTAATGTCACGTGCAATAGTGGATGCACCGAAGATTTGTCCTGTTGAATCAATAAGCGGAGACACGGTCATAGAAATGTCGATAATTTCACCGTCTTTCTTCCTGCGTTGCGTTTCGAAATGCTCAACCCGCTCACCATTGCATAGCTTCTCTAAAATGACGTCGATTTCATCTTTTAAAGCATCTGGTGCGATCAAGCGGATATCTTGTCCCACCATTTCTTGCTCGTTGTACCCATACAACTTTTCCGCACCGCTGTTCCAACTTAATATTTTTCCTCGAAGATTCTTGGAGATGATAGCATCATCAGATGATTCGATAATCGATTCCAGTTTTTCCGATGTATTCTTCTGGTCGGTGATGAGAAACCGTATAGCAATATAACGGTCGGGAACGCCGACATCGTTGAGAATCGGAGCAATGCTTGTGTCTACCCAGTAATAGCTGCCATCCTTCGCTTTGTTCTTGATCTCCCCACGCCAAATCTTGCCGCTGCTGATTGTCTCCCAGAGATGATCAAAGATCTCCTGTGACTGATGTTCGGATTTGAGAATGCGGTGATTCTGACCGATGAGTTCCTCTCGCTTGTACTTTGAAACTTCCACGAACTTGTCGTTCGCGTAGAGAATATTTCCCTTAGCATCGGTCATAGAAACAAGTGCTGTTTCGTTGAGGGCCTGTAGAGTAGCTTCAAAGTTTTCTTCCTGTTCCTTACGTTCGGTAATCAGAAAACGTACAGCAATGTATCGGTCGATCTTTTTGGTTTTGGGATCAGCAACAGGAGCAATGCTTGTGTCTACCCAGTAATAGCTGCCATCCTTCGCTTTGTTCTTGATCTCCCCACGCCAAATCTTGCCGCTGCTGATTGTTCGCCACAAATCATCAAAAATCTCCTGCGGCTGGTGTCCAGATTTCAGGATACGGTGATTCTGACCGATGAGTTCCTCTCGCTTGTACTTTGAAACTTTGACAAATGTATCGTTGATATAAAGAATATTACCTTTGACGTCTGTCATGGAAACAAGTGCAGTAGAGCCGAGTGCAGTAAGCAGTGCGTTGAAGTCTTGCTCCGAGAGATTGCTGCCGAGTTCGGGGTGTTTGTTCATGCGTATCCGGTAAAAGATTCACTGCGGAGGTTTGCAGGATGAATGCCTTCATGTTCAAGCATTGTCTGTATGGTGTGTACCATAGCAGGTGGACCGGCGATGTACCAGAGAGCATTCTTAGTAGTGAGTGTTATTTCCTCTCTGAGGAAGTTGGCATCAATCCGTCCGATATGTTCTGTCAGCGTTACATGGGGATTATTGTCTGCGATGGTACGGATCTCTTCGATGTATACAGCACGATCCGGTGACGAATTACTGGTGATGAGGTGTATCTGCTGTGGCGATTGCGTTTCCGTTGCGAAACAAATCATGCTAAGAAACGGCGTCACACCGACTCCGCCGGCAATGAATACAAGAGGTGTAGTGAGATTATCCGGCAGTGTAAATACACCCTTTGGTCCTTCCACTTCCAACTCCGTCCCAATGGGGCATGTAGTAATATAGTGCTTATACGGACTTTGATGAGGCGATGTGCGAAACGAAAATGCTATCTTAGAGGGCTCGGAGGGTGATGATGCGATGGAAAAATCTCGAAAACGTTCACGAATTGGTCGATCGCTAAGTGCGGGAATAGTGACAGTGACGTACTGACCCGCTTTAAACGAAAATGCAGAGTGTGCTTTGCAGACAACTTCTACAGTGTTATTTGCGATTATTTTCCGTGAAACTATAGGTGCAAGAAATTGCATAAATCATACTATTATACATGAAATACAGGCAGAACGGAAGTTCTTGCTGTATTACATATACTTCTGCACTTGCTGCACTAAATCTCCCGGCTCAATATCACTTTTAATGACATAGTCCTTTGCGCCCAAATCTTTACATTTCGCAATATCGCTCTCTTGTCCGAGGTTGCTCATAACAATAACAGGTACTTTGCTCTTTTCCTGTTTCATATGCTCCAGCACATCAAATCCATCAACTTTTGGCATCATAATGTCTAGGAGCAGCATGTCGGGCTTCTCGCTGCTGAGGAGCTTTAGGGCTTGTTCGCCATTATTGGCTTTAATAACGGTAAAACCGCTCTCTTCCAAACTGACAGCAACCATCTGCTGGAGGAAGGAATCGTCTTCGGCAATGAGAATTGTTTTCGCCATGCGTCTAGCATAGAGAGAAAATGTGTTGGGTGCTAGTGGCGGGGCTTACTTAACGCTGTTCGAACCAAAAAGCTACATACCCCAGGCATCATCAATTCTTTCTGAGATGATCCAAGGCAATTTTGAAATGATAAGAAAAATCACCCATAGAACTTCTACAAGAAGAAGTTGTAAGAGCTCTTTCTGAGGTCTGGGAAGATCTTTTTTCCTGAATCGAGCAATCCCATAAAAAACAAACGGCCAAGCATAAAACAGTACGATGCTGAGCAAGAAAATTGAGATCCACAATACGAGCATAGGGATGCCTATGATTGCAGCTGAGACTGGCACAACAAACAGTGTAACTCTTTTTAACAACTCCGCGAAGCGGAAGCTTGCTTTCGCTGGAGCGGTTCTGTTTAAAGGGAAAGAGAGCTCATGAGAGAAAACCGTAGGTTTTCTTTCATGAAGTGATGGCGGGGCTGACCCTCCTTCGCACGGCTTCACTTCGTTACGCCGTGGCTACGGAAGGGCAGGCGGGACTCATTTACGACTCCCCGCTCCGCAGGGTTGCTCAATGCAGGCTACCCTTGCGACCTTCCTCTCTACCGATTTCACTCCGCTTGTACGAAGTCTAAAAACTATTAACCAAATGGCTTAAAAGGAAAGACAAAGAGGAAGACAGGCAATCTACTCTTCAGTACTTCTCTGTACTACATCTAACGGCTTTCCTGTATATGCAGAGATAGACTTTGAGTGCTGTACATCAATACGGGAAAGTAATTCATCTCGTGCCCTTGTGAGCCTCTTAAAGTCTTCAACTGCTTCCTGCATTCTTTGGGGGTTCCCGTGGTGTTGATCAGGGTGTGCCTGCAGTGCGGCAAGACGACCTTTGTAGGCTTTCTGTACACCATCTGTATCTGGCGGCACAGCTTCCAGTTCCAAGTCTTTGAGCCACTGAAATTGATCTGGAGTCACATACTCATGCAAAAGAATGAGTCGCTCTCTGGTATCAAGAATTCTCGTACGTACATCGTCATTTAGGCTCCATAGCAGGGATTTTTCCACTTCAATACTTTTGTCTCCCGCAACAGTTCTCGCCTCTGCAAGCAATTGATCGAAAGAAATTGCTTCATCACGAAGTAGCTCTGCTAACTTTGAAATGTTTGGATGGAAGTAGCCAGTTCTTACCTGCTTTGCTCTAAATTCTGCCAGTAAACCATATGGGTCATTCTCAACCGTGAAAGAAAATGGATCAGTGGAACCCTGATAGTCTTCAGGTAATGGTTTGTCTTTCTTAGCTGACGCTTCAAACAAATCCCATGGTTCCTCATCGGATTCCTCTGTGTACATAACACTATCTACATAACGGCAGGTCACTTTTCCATCTTTTGTGAGCCGTATCTCACTGTGTGTGTAACTACGCTCAGGTGTGGTGCCTCTGTAGTATTCACCGAACCGCCGCACAAACGCTTGGTATAACTTTTCTTGTGTCTCTTCATCGTCCGTAATTTCCAAATGCTCCCACAGATTTGTTGTGGCAATTGGCTCTTCGAATTCTTCTCCTTCTACCCAACGATCATTTCCAAGGAGTGAAAACAGGGAAATATTTTGCCTCCGTCTCCTGTGCTGCGATGCAACCTGCGAATCATCAATGACCGTTAATCCATGTGATTGACATGTTGCTCTATGT
Source organism: Candidatus Peribacteria bacterium (assembly GCA_020632295.1). Lineage (GTDB taxonomy): Bacteria > Patescibacteriota > Gracilibacteria > Peribacterales > Peribacteraceae > UBA2170. The sequence goes on along the minus strand of JACKFU010000001.1, from coordinate 170,670 downwards.
GCATCCAGTACAGCCTGCGTACCCCTCGCAATGGCATCGAGTGGCTTTTCTGTATTCAAATCTAACTGACACGTTTCTTCACCGAGACTTCGCACACCAATTTCTGCTCCAAAACCAAAACTGTTTTGCATCATAGCAGACATAAATACTTCAGGCGGCACCTCTTTGGGGAACAGTGCCCTTGCTTCATCAATACAAAAGGCATCTGCAAGGTTACGTAACACAATGCCATTGATGTATCTCTGTTCATTTGGTGCAAGTTGTTTGTACCACTCACCGGAATATGAAATGACTTGATGGGATTTTCCTCTTTCCCCTCCATCAAATATCCATCGCAATCTGTCATTACTGTACGCTTCTTCTGCTCCGCCAAACATAGGATCATGACGGGGTCTTGTGCTCATGTGCATCATCATGTCGATACTACTTCTTCCACCTAAATGATCTGCTTGCAGACCTTGTGAAGGAGGAACCGTAAGGTCACTGGCACTCATGCCTCGACCTAGACTGCTTGTGAGTGCCGCAATGTCCGAAGATATACCTCTGCCAAATATCTGCTCATACTGTTCGTAGGGAAGTGGTGCTTTTTCTACCATCCCGGCAAGTTCTTCTTCCGCTTCTTGTAATCTAGTTGCATCTTGTTGCTGCTCGTTAGCTTTTGCAATCGTTCTTCGCAATGACTCCAACAGTTCAGTACCCTTGTTCTCCGATAGAGTTTTTAACTCCGCAGCGTTCAAGGCTATATCAATTGTTTCCATGCCAGATAGCCCCTGTGCCAGTTTTTCCTGCAGGTACGCTTCGAGTAGGGCTGAACGAAAGAGTAGGGGCAATTCCTTTTCTCCTAAGTCTAAGCGGACAGTATCTTGCATCAGTTCAGCCATAGACTGACGCACACCCTGATCCATAATGAAATAGAGCGTGTCACTTGTAAGTTCCACTTGCCCTGCTTTTTTTAATTGTTGCTCGAGTCGTTCTGCTTGCAAGACTACCTCTTTTACAGGAGCAGATTTCCCGTACGGATCGCTAAAGTCCACTGTTTCGTAATGACTGGTGATTTCGTTAGACATAGAGAAACATCTTCTCTTAATTTACACCCGGTCGCAAGGGTTTTGATGGCGGGGCTGACCCTCCTTCGCACGGCTTCACTTCGTTAAGCCGTGGCTACGGAAGGGCAGGCGGGACTTGGCCCACATCATCCACTTCTAAGTCCGCCGACCGCACACAAGGTGCGTTCGTCGTACTTAATGGCGGGGGTGAAGGAGGCATACTCGAACGCCTACTCAGTTTTCACCGAGAGCATGCACATCTGGGCAAACGCTACGCTACGCTCATACAAGAGTTTGATACTGGATTTGAATATGGGAGGTTTAGAAAGTGGCAACAGTATGCGCCAAACGATTTGTTATTACTTAACACGAGTAGGACTTAAACAGTAGTATAACTATAGTAGAGGGTGATGGAAGGTAGACGGAATGATGTATAGTTATACATAGTCAAAGAATATTTTACGCAATACGGTTGACTGTAGTGTCCGTAAATATCATAGTTAGTGACCTATGAGTCAAACGCCATCAGATACCCTATCTTCTTTGCAACAAGCAGTTGACTCAATGGAGTCAAATCCTGATAACGCTGCACAAGCAAAGAAGGCATTGGATGATGCTCTTGCGCCATTTGTGCATGTAGAGGCCACCGATGAACGATGGAGAGACACAGTAGAGGAACTAATTGGACGCTTAAAAGTGGCTGCAAAGCGGGTTATTGAGAATCCGTCAGAGTATTCCCCAGAAACAGTCCAGACAATGCAGAGTTTGGCAAATGCTGATACATCTGCTTTTGATGCCTACAACAATCTTGTTGTATCGCATCAAGTACATCAAGAAATGAATGAAGAGATGATTATGGAACCTCCTGAGATGGTGAGTAGGCTGGAAACAGCTATTGATGCTTTTGCAGAGTCATTGCAAGCAGAGCCTTTGGATGAATGGCAGGTGAAGAAGTGTGCAGACACTGTGCATGATCGTTCAAGATCGGTAGTGTTTAAGCTCTGCGATGTACATTCTGCTGATGATCCAATTTATGAACAGGCAGTAGCGCAACTACAACGCATAGTTCCATTGGCAGAGAGCATTGTTGCCAATGATATATTTTCAAAGCAATTCCGTGATACTTGTACGCATCATGCGAGTAACGCTACTGGTCGGGTTGACCATATTCGTAAGCAGCAAGAACAAAAAAGAGAGCATGAGACATTTATGAAAAAGGCTTTTTCATAGGCATTCCAAGACACAGGAGCAAAGGAAGGTTCATTTTGAAGTGAATGATGCTCTCAAATGGCAAACGGTATAGCTCTGGCGGTAGTGACTACCGGGTGAACTGAGCCAGAGCGAAGCCTGTATCCTAAAACAGGAGTGAATGGTAGTCTCAGTGCAGACAAACAATTAGAATAGATGCATGAGTCAAACATATAATGTTTATTGTGATGAAAGTTGTCATTTAGAGAACGATCATCAAAAGGCAATGGTGCTTGGTGCAATCTGGTTGCCCAAGGAGAAAGTGAGAGAAGTCTCCACTCGCATACGGGAGATCAAAGAGAAGCACGATCTCAATCGCCATTTTGAAATTAAATGGACAAAGGTTTCTCCTGCGAAGATCAATTTTTACTCAGATATTATCGACTACTTTTTTGACGATGATGATCTGCATTTCCGTTGTCTCGTAGTTCCTGATAAATCCATATTAGAGCATGACAAGCACGATCAAACTCACGATGAGTGGTATTACAAAATGTACTTCACCCTACTGAAGGTCGTCTTTAAGCCATCTGATCACTACAGAATCTACATTGATATTAAAGATACGTTGGGAGGTGAGAAGGTGAGCAAACTAGAGGATGTATTGTGCAGTCACATGTATGACTTTGATCATAAAATTATAGAGCGGGTGCAACTCATACATTCCCATGAGTCGGAAGTAATGCAAATAGCAGACTTACTCATAGGAGCTATGAGTCACCTACATCGTGATCAGGAGGAGAGCAGCGCAAAACAACAGTTGATTTCCCGCATGAAGGAGCGATCAAAATATTCTCTGAAAAGGGATACCCTTCTCAAAGAGGACAAGTTCAACATTCTTATCTGGCGACCCAATGAATAGTCATGCAACTTCCTCCTCTTATTCTACTGGAAGACCATAATGGTAACTGGAGTCAGTACATAGATACGGTCTATCAGTGTTTCGAGGCAGACTTTGTAAAATCGAGAGCAAAGTACGATGGCAAGAGAATACAATTGAGACATCACCCCCGTACGCAGGGGAAAGAAAGCACGTTCTGGCATTTGGTTTCAGATGGCTCTATCAGTGATGGCACAGAGGAAGAAGATCGGTTGCCAGACCTTCGTAGGTGTGAACGTGTTGGATGGGTGCGAGTGCTAATAGACAATGCAGGTACATCAACAGACATACGAGTTTGGGAGAACACTCGAAAAGGAAAAATAAATGTCTGTATTTGCTATGGAGACTGGGAGTACTTAGTAGTTCTAGGCAAAAGAAATGGATACACATTATTGCTTACTGCCTATTGTGTGGAGAATGATCGTAAGCGCCAATTGCAAAGAGATTACAATAAAGCACAAGCACAAAAATCGCCCAAGTCTTAGTTGGACGATTTCGAATGCTCGTTTTACAACGTGGCAAATGAGCGATCTTATTGTACGGACTGTCCTATCAGTTAGTCTAGTCCTAATAACGTTGATAGGAAGTGTCTATTACATGTTAAATATATTATACACCAGTATTTTAGCTTCTACAAGCAAAGTAATAAGTTCTACTTTCTCATGGAACACCTTGACTTCTCTATAAATAATTTATATTATTTAGACAGATTACCCCCTATTTTCATGACTAAAGCACTGAAAACAACCGATTATCCTACAAAAAACTCTCTAAATAATCTGGTGGCAGTAGTAGACAATGACCTCAACAGGGTTTTTAGTCGTCTGCTTGATAGAGACTGTAGCCAGAATACCCGTCTTGCTATGGGGTCTGATTTGCGTTCATTCTTCAAGTGGTACTCAAGTGCCAACGGAGAACAGTTCTCTTTTCAGAGGGTTACTGCAAGGGATATACGAGACTACAAAGCAGCCATGCAACAAGCAGACCTCTCTGTAGCTACGGTGAACAGAAGACTCGTTACACTCAATCAGTTCTTTATCGCTGCAATGCATGAAGGAATGATTAAAAAGAATCCAGCAGCAGATGTGAAGCAATTATCTAAGCAACCACTGGCTCCCAAAGGTCTTACTCAACAAGATGCTCGTAAACTTCTGAAAGAGGTGGAGGTGCGCGGAAATTTACGAGACAGGTGCATTATCGAATTGATGGTTGGAGCAGGCCTTAGAGTTTCCGAGGTAGTGGCATTGCGCCCGCCAGATATTTACCGGGGCGATAGGCGGGGGCATGCCACGATACATAATTCCAAGGGAAACAAGACTCGAAACGTGCCTTTAAATAAAGAGTTACGAGCAATCCTCAAAGAATTTGAGGCAACTGGCAAACAAGGAAACACGCAACTCTTCGTGGGACAGCGTGGCGCACTCACTCCTCTGGCAGTAAATAAGATTGTTGAGAAGTATGCAAAGAAGGCAGGGGTGCAAGCATCCCCACACACCTTACGTCATACTTTTGCCTACGCATTTCTGAAAGCACATCCATCTGAGATTGTTGCGCTCAGCCAGATACTGGGGCACAGCAATATCAACACGACTGCTATTTACACGCAGAACAGGTTGGAGGACTTGCAGGAGAAGGTGGAGGCGATTGGTTTCTAAGGCAACATTCCATTCACATTCGTTGTTAAAGGTAGTAGCATACTCATGCACTCCTATTAGTTCATTGTCCATTGTGGCTCCCAGACAGCTTCGTGCTGTTTCAAGAGACCGTTCCAGCGGGGTATCCATCCTGCCTACGGTCTCATCTCCTCTGGGAGTGAACTAGTAGGAGTGCAAGGCTCTGGATGCCCCACTTGAGGGTGTCGAAGAAGAGCCGACGCACTTCCTTCTTCTCTCTGTCATGACCAAGAAAAAGCACCAACCCAAGAACAAAAATCTTTTCAAATATCTATCCATAGGACTGGCAATAGTAATGACCATGACCATTTATGTAATCAATGCTCCCAAGGCAGCGCACATTGAAGTGGAATATGCATATCGGTTCACTGGTACTACGGTCACTGTAAGCGGATCAATCCTTACGCATTGCAACTGCACCACGCAAGTCTTTATTGATGATCAAGAAGTGGCAGTGGGAGGAGACGGTGTGTTTTTCCTTGATATGGATATACCAGAAAATAGGGATAAGGGGGACTTGATAGTAACGGCTGTCACAAAAGGGAAGTTCCCTAACCCCACTACAAAAACAGTTGAAGTAAAAGCACAATACATTCGTAATCGTACCCCTCTTAAGCTCATAAATGTTCCACAGGAATGGGGTGACAAAAAAATTCAAATTGCTGCGGAGGTACTGCCCGAAACAGATGTTGAAATCTTGGGTTCCGAGTATCCAGCCAAGTGGGAGGAAAAAGATTCCAGTGGTGCATTAACAGTAATCCTAGAATCGAATTTTGATACTGCGATACATAACAGGGATCAGACCTACAGAGTGACAGCAGAAAAGGAAGGGTATGCCTATAACTCAAAAGAAATTACCATAAAAAATTCTCAATATCGGGAAAGGGGTAAGGATAATTCGATGCAAACATTCAGTGACCAAGCTGCAATTGCATGCGCGAAGCGTGGCATTCGCGCAATAATTCCAAATCGTACTATCTGGTTCCCCAGTGATCCGTATGATTACGACATAGAGGATGGCAGGTTAGTGGATACATACTTCCTCCTAGGTGGTATGAGATATACATACATATGCCTTCTTACGTTGTCGGGAGGGCGTTGTGTCCCACGATGCGAGATTGATAATTGGTAATTCTACACCTGTCTATATGAAGAAAATACGATATATATCACTGGCTGTAATATCAGTATTAATATGCTTATATCTCAAGAGTGAAGCATATTATTTTGAGGAATATTATTATTACATATATGCATATATTTTCTTCGTAATACTATGCATATTACCAATTTTTTGTACTATTGATCTCTTTGAAAAAAGAAAGGTGAAGAAATACCATACAATTATATTCCCAATAGTACTTTGCTGGATCGGGTTTCTGATTGTTTGGCTGTTTTTGCGGGAGGAAGGAGAGAAGGAGTACCCGTTTCAGAAGATATTTTGAAGATATTTGGGGGAGTAGTACCCCCATTTTCTCTCTACTCCCATCGACCTACCTTTACTCGATGTAGATTAGCGCAGCTATTGCTCTCTAAAATCGGGAATGTAAGTATCCCAGTTGCGTTCTTCCAATGAGCCTCAGTTATTATATAAGGCGCAGTGGACTACAGGAGTATCGTGAAGGTTAAAAGCATTAACAATGTATAGCACTTTTCGTAGAAAACTGATTTTTCGTTTTACAAAAGACAAAACTTAGACCCAAGGTCTGGTACGGCTTATGTCAAGTTCCGAGTGTCTGTAACAAGCTTTGTGGTTGGTTGACAGATAACCATTGCTTTTTGTAGCGATTTATGCTATATTGAAAATCCCTCTTTTCTTTACATCTTAACTTCAGGAGTTCCACTATCCTGAAAAGAAGTAAAAATGAAAGGAGGTCTCAAAAGAACATCGTGTGTTGCTATGAAATGTCCTTACGATCATAAGATCGTGAGGGGTCGGTTAATAGTTGATGGTGAAGACTTGGGAGATGCAGACACAGCTTTGGATGAAGGTGCGAAACTTGTAGAGCTTGTGCAGCTATGGAGTGAAATCGCAGCGAGTTAATCAGTTCATCTGTTACGTAGAAAGAGCTACTATAAGCTCATGAAAGAAAGAGTTTTTTACGATCAAATACCAGATGCTCAGGAAGTCAGGTTTTCCTATGGAGGTCGTGGTGCAGAAAAGAATGCAAAGAACTACGTTATATACTGTAGAGAATCAGATGAAGACAGAGATCGCACCAAGAGTATCCCCGCACAGGTCGAACAGTGCTTTCATGTGGCAGAGCGTGAGGGAGTGAATCTTCTGGGACACATACGAGAGAAGAAGAGCGCACGACAACCAAACAGACCAAAATTTCAGAATCTCATTGCTGCAATAAAAGACGATGAGCCTTTGGTATGCATGGAGGAGGGTCGAACGAAAGAAAGGCCAGATGGAATTATAGCGTGGCATCCAGACAGGATCAGCAGGAACTGGCGCGACTCGGCAGAAGTTATTGAGCTACTTGATGATGGACTGCTCACAGATATGAAGTTTGTCATGTACTCATTCCACAATGATTCATCTGGCAAAGAACATCTGGCTATGGAGTTTGCGAGGGCGAAAGGTTACTCAGATCACCTTCAGGATAACGTTATAAGGGGTCTTATTGAGCAGGAATTGAAGGGCAAGGGTACGAAGCCCCTGCACCCTGCTTTCGAGGTTATACGCAAAAAGAATACGACTGACTCAGATCACCTTAAGATTGTTCCATCAAAATGGCATCGCCACTGGAGAGATGTATTTCGATGGAGACTTGAAGGGAAAACATACAAACAGATTGCCGAAGATTTGATTGCGGATGGCTATGCACCAACGCACATACGTGGAGGAACTGAAAAATCTACAGCAGTAGACAGTGATCATATTGGTCGGCACATCGAGAATCCGCTGTGCTATGGGATGTGGATGACAGCAAAGGAGACGGAATTTAAGCGCAAGGTGAATCTCTGCGAAGTTTACCGGGGAACATATGGAGCAGAGTTCCCTTGCTTGGTAACGGAGGCAGAATTTAAGAAAGTGAACCCCGAATGTTTCTCTGATACTGCGACTAAACCGAAAGAGCAGGTGCGCCATACAGGAAAATATGCGCTCTCAGGCAAGGTATTTTGTAAGCATCAATTGAAACTAAAGACAACGGCAACACTTACAGGAAACAAGCCGAAGGGAGGCTCTGGCAAACAATCACCACGCTACTCATGCCAACGCTGCAAGCCTACGCATAGCGTAGATACCGATACCATACTGAAGGCCGTGGGAAAGGAAATTGGAAAGATCAAACTTACAGAGGAGGAACATAAGAAGTTTGTTATTGCGTACTGGCATAGATACGAAGTCCAACGTGCGGATCGTAGGTACTCGAAGAAAAGTATTCGTGAGATGAAGCGCAGGAATGAAGAGGAGCTAGAAGAGGCAGAGGGCATTTTGAATAAGATGCAATATGGCAATAAACCCGCATCTCAGAAGCGCATTACAACGCAGAAGAGACAGGTAGCACGATTACAGGAAGAGGCGCAATCACTCGATGAACGTGAGATGAAACTAACCAAAGAAGGTATAGAGCAATTCTTTGTATTGGATGCATTCCTAGAGCTTTCAAAGAACGCTTCCAAGTGGTGGAAGAAGGCAACCGAAGAACAAAAGAGAAAGACCGCAGAGATTGTTCTCTCGAACGTGATTGTGGAGGGTAATGAAGTGGCTACAGTAAGCCTTGCAGAGCCATTCGCTACATGGGCGAAAAGTCGTACTACTCGAACGTCTAAAACACGGCACTCGAACGGAAAACGGAGTAAGCGAAAAACCGCTTCAGAAAACGTAGAAGAGGTAGTTGATTTTCTGGAAAAGGGGTCAAATTTCTCGGAAACCGAGAGTGGCGGGGCTGACGGGACTCGAACCCGCGACCTCCTCCGTGACAGGGAGGCGCTCTAACCAGCTGAGCTACAGCCCCACTAGGGACAACGATGGATTATCTCGTAAGGATCAGTGCTTCTAATGCGAGGCTGGAAGCTGCCTGTCCGCCGTAGTTTCTGCGTAGCATGCTAAGCAGAACGAAGGCGGGAGCTACAGCCCCATTAAAGCTCGAAAACAGTACCAGCCTACAAAGCCTCGCACAACGGAAATTGGGCACTATCTCTAAGGTATGGTACGCTTACGAAAACTTTCCCCTTTTTTCTTATGTCAGGATTTTCATCCTTTTCCAAGAAGAACGCAGATATGTTCTACTTAATCTTCCGCATTCTCGTCGGTGTCCTCTTCCTCCAGCATGGTTTGCAGAAGGTCGGACTGCTCGACGGTACGTTTGCTGTTGAGGGATTCCTCGGCTTCATCGGGCTCTGCGAGCTTGCTGGAGGCGCTGCAATTCTCCTCGGGTTTTGGACACGTCTTGCAGCACTGCTCGGTGCAATTTTGCTCATTGGTGCATACGCAACAAAGCACATGGGTAATGGTCTTCTCCCTATTGAAAACCGTGGTGAACTCGCACTGCTCTACGTTGCGTGCTTCCTCATCCTTATTGTTCATGGTGCAGGAAAAGTTGCGGTTCTCGAGAAGGCACTCACAAAGAAAGAGATGTTCTAAACAGGCTTATACGCCTCCACTAAATAGTTATAATTTGCATCATGCATACCGATATCCATCGGTATGCGTTTTGCGTTTTCAAAACCTATGTCTTCAAGCATCTGGCACATTGTCTCTGCGGGGAACATGGACTTATGCAGATCGAGATCTTCCGTATCATCACTTTTAAACTTCCCGAAGAGGTGTTGGTTGAGAATACCTAAGTCATCACCATCAATAACGCCTTGTGCAATTGCCTCGATGTCTGGAGTAGAAATACGTACGCGCGAACCTGGTGCCATCACGCGATAAAATTCATGAAGTACATGATCAACATGAGGCGCACGCAAGTGTTCGAGTGTGGCAAGTGAAATAATTTCCACAATCACTTTATCAGGAATGGGGAAACGTTTTGTGACATCAAACACCAAATCAACTTGCGGAAAATCCACCACATCAACGTTCAGAAATTCATTGCGATTAAACGGATTCCGCCCACCGCAGACATCCAGTTTTGCCCCTTGGTATCCTTTTGCTTTCCACTCCTCCGCGCGCTTGGAAGACTGCGCATGTGATACCGTGTCTTTCACGCCACCGTAGAGAAACCGGAACGGGCGAATGTACCGATAGTACTTATCAATGAGTTTCATAGTGCTGGTTTTTTCGTATGCCACTCCGTTGCTTGCTCGTAGGCATGTGCTATTTGAAGTACGGTTTCTTCTCCCCATTGTGGGCCCATAATTTGAAGACCAAGCGGCATGCTGTCCTTGGTAAAACCACAGGGGACAGAGAGAGCAGGAATACCAGCCATGACCTGGGGGTCTAAGAAGATATCCTCTAAGTACATGGCAACAGGATCTCCTTCGTGTGCACCAACGCGGAAGGCTGCACTAGGAGTAACTGGAGAAATGACGGCATCAACAGTCTGATAGACGTCATCAAAATCATTTTTAATCAGGGTGCGTACCTTCTGTGCCTGTCGGTAATACGCATCGTAGTAACCGGCAGAGAGCGCATAGGTTCCAATCATAATGCGTCGCTTCACTTCATCCCCAAACCCTTCAGTTCTCACAAGGTGATAGTATTCAATTAAACTTTCCTCTTTCCTCTTTCCTCTTTCCTCTTCGGGCATGTGCCCGAACCGAATGCCATCGTAGCGTGCCATATTGGAACTGACTTCACTGGGGCAGAGAATGTAGTAGCACGGGGTTGCGTACGCAGTATGTGGCAGAGAGACATCAATAATCTCTGCGCCAAGACTCTTAAGGACTTCAGTGGCATCGAGCACAGATTGCTTCACCTCTTCACTCATACCATCCATAAAATATTCTTTTGGCATGCCTATCTTCTTACCCTGTATAGTACCAGTGAGTGCTGCTGCGTAGTCTGGAACGGGTACGTCGCCAGTTGTTGCATCAAGCGGGTCTTTCCCAGCAATCGCACTCAGGACAATGGCAGTGTCTTCCACTGTTTTTGTCAGGCATCCGATGGTATCCAGACTACTTGCCATACTCATAACACCGTAACGACTGTTGCGACCGTACGTGGTGCGAAGACCGGTACAGTTGCAAAATGCTGAAGGCTGACGGATGGAACCACCCGTGTCTGTGCCCAGAGCAAACAAGCACTCATCTGCAGCAACGGCAGCAGCGCTACCACCTGAACTTCCTCCTGCGACGCAGTCTCTATTCCATGGGTTGCGCGTTACGCCGTAACAAGATGTTTCGGTGCTACCACCCATGGTAAATTCATCTGTGTTGACCTTCCCAAGACTGATGGCTCCAACGTCCATCAGGCGAGATGTTGTCGTACTTTCAAATGGGGGAATGTAGTCCTTGTTTCGTAGAATGTTACTGCACGCAGTTGTGGGTACATCCTTCTCGCAGTACACATCTTTTGCGAGGTAGGGAATACCGGTAAGCGGATGATCAAAGGTTCCTACGGCATCAATCTTTTTGGCTTTCTCTAGGGCTCTTTCAAAGTTACGGTACACAACAGCATTGAGCGAATCATCGATGCTCTCTATACGATCGATGCATGACTGTGTGAGCTCAACAGCAGAAATTTCTTTCGCTTTGAGTTTTTGATGTGCCTGGGAGATGGTGAGAGAGTTCATGCTACCCATGTGCGGATGGCGTTTGAATTTGATTATCAATAATCGGCAACGGGGATGTCGCAAGAAGTTCTGTAGTTGTCGGTCCATCGGATACGACTTCATCGTCACGGAACACATTGGTAAGTCCGGTTGATTGCGGTGTTGGTTGCACGTTGCTTGTGTCCACCTCCTGCAACTTGTCGACGAAGCTTAAAATAGCACTCAGTTCAGTTGGGAACTTCTCTAGTTGCTCTTCGCTTAGATTGAGTCTGCACAGTTTTGCAATATGCCGAACGTCATCTGTGGAAAGTGTAGTCATGATGGGTGGAGTTTAGCCTAGTACTTAAGAAGTATTAAGTATTTTGTATATAGTATTTTGTATACAAAATACGAAATACAAGATACAAAATACATATATGAAACTCAGCCGTCTCTCCGGTCGCAAAGTAAACGACTACCTTCGTAGGAGAGGGCATGTATGGCGAGGAAAAACCATGACCATAAAATGGCTAAAGGGTGCGCCGCATAATGTAACAAATCCTCCATCTGCCACTTTGTACGTCGGGACTGCGGCATCTGTGAAGCTCGATAAATCTGCTGTGAAGAGAAATAGAATGCGCAGGCGCTGTAGAGAGGCAATGCGCATCACCGTAGCAGATTACGAAAAACTTCCGACTCTCCAGTTGTTGATTTCCCCGAAGGTCGCTAGTCTGAGTTGCGACTACTCAGATATCCAGCGTGATGCTGAGGCATTTCTCTCGCATGTCCTATGAGCAAGCCACAGACTAGATCCGGTTCCCTTCTCCAGTTTCTCCTTATTTTTGCCCTAGTGTACTTACTATCGCAGTCTGCGATGAAGTTCTTCTTCCCGGAGAAATTTAGTCCACAACATCCGCAGGAGGGCATCATCATGCAGCCAGTGGATGCAACGGTGAAGGGCCAGCATTATGCTGAGCTCCTCGTAAAGAATTTTTCAGAGGAAGATATCGTTTTAGACGATCGCTGTCCGATGCCACCGGTTGATGTATGGATGGTGGCAAGTGATGGAGAACGTACTCCTCTGACAACAGAGGAGACTGCGCTACCGTGCGTTCCACTTCTGACAATTCCTAAAGGAGAAACAGCGTCGATAAGTCTTGCACCCTGGAAGTACTCACTCTTTAGTACATACGGAACGTACGATGTAGCACTTCCCGTTGTGCGGCAGGGACCACCCATCGAAACACGATTCACATACTACGAAGTTGGAACCATGACACAGCTCTTTCGAACGTTTATCTCGAAGCCACTGCTGAACGGTCTTGTCTTCATTGCATCCATGACACCGGGCTATAACCTTGGAGTAGCGATTATCATTCTCACGCTGATTGTAAAACTCATCCTCTTTATTCCAACACAGCATGCGATGGAAGGGCAGAGGAAAATGCAAACCGTACAGCCGAAGATGGATGCACTCAGAGCAAAATACAAAGATAATCCACAACGGTTGCAGCAGGAGACGATGAAAATTTGGAAAGAGCACGGAGTAAACCCATGGCAGTCGTGCTTGCCAATGCTCATTCAGTTCCCCATTCTCATTGGACTCTTCTACACCATTCGCGATGGTTCTGTGCTCGCACTGTCTCAGCATCTGCTCTACTCTCCGTACCAGCACCTGACCTGGTCCTTTGGTACGCAGTTCCTTGGTCTAGATTTAATGCAGCCCAATGTCTTTATAATGCCGCCACTGCTGATGGTGATGCAGTTTTTCCAGATGAAGCTTAGCTTTGCAATCAGTAAGAAAAAAGAGGAGAAGAAGGGGAACAAGAAGGGAAAAGAAGCGATGTCACAACAGGAAATTCAGCAGCGCGTAATGCTCTATGGCCTTCCGGTGATGATTGGATTCTTCGCACTCAAGTTTCCCGCAGCAGTGTCACTGTATTGGGGCGTCTCGACAGTGTTTGCCATCGGGCAGCAGCTGTTTGTAAATAGAAGAAGCTAAGGAAGCTAAAGATTCTGAAGAAGCTAACGATCCTTAGCTTCCTCAGCTTCCTCAGCTTCTTTAGCTTCCTTTATGTAATCGAAGCCTCGTAAATCCCCTGAATTGCACTATCAAGCGTTGCGGTGAATTCTTCATCACTTTGGTCTGCACGAAGGTCTTGGACAAGCGCACGGGAGAAGCTGGCAGTCATGCCATTGTTTGCTGCAAGTTTTTCATTAGCTTCTTCGGTGGAGTAGCCACCGGAAAGCGCGACAACACGGAGAACCCGTGGATGCGTAATAAGGTCACGGTAGAAATTTGCTTCATCAGGAAGGCTGAGTTTCAGCATGATCTGTTTATCGTCACCAAGCTGATCGAGGTGCGTAAGAATTGCATCGCGGAGCAATGCCTCGCACTCTGCTTTCGTTGCAGACTTAATGTTTACTTCTGGTTCGAGAATCGGCATAAGCCCTGCTGCAATAATCGTGTTACCAACATCAAACTGTTGGTCGACAATGGCAGCAATGCCCTGCGCGTTTGCATCGTTAATGACACTGCGCATTTTCGTACCAAAAATGCCGTGACTGTTTGCACTTGCAAGTCTTTCTGTTAGCCCTTTCATTTCTTTCATGAGCTGTACGCCGTTTTCTTCATCTTTAAGACCTTCATCAACCTTCAAAAATGGCACAATGTTTTTTACTTCTGAGAGGTACTTCGCAGTTGGCATGCCATCAATCTCACTATTCATTGTGCGCTCAAACAAAATAGCGCCGCAGACGCGTTCATCGAATTTGGGGTTCACAATAATGCGTGTGCGCATGTTGTGAATGAGTTCAAACATCTCTTCTTCGCTTCCCCAAGCACCTTCTTCAATGCCATAGGCTTTGAGTGCTTTCGGAGTAGAGCCACCACTCTGGTCGAGAGCGGCGATGAATCCATTTCCTTGTATACGCGCAATTGCGTCTTGTGTTGTCATAGTGCGGCTACCTTAGCGCGAAAGCGATGGGTGTGCAATTTTTGGCTTGCGTTAACTATTCTTTACCATATACTACGCACACTTCGCCAATGTGTTTTGCATGGTGCAGAGCAACAGTTGTGAAGAGTGAGCAAGCATAGGAGGCTCACCATGTTAGTTCTTTCGCGAAAAAGGAATCAACAAATTATAATCGGTGATGGCATCGTCATTACCATCGTCGACATCCGCAACGACAAAGTTCGCGTTGGAATCGACGCTCCAGAGCACGTTCCCGTTCACCGACAGGAAGTCTACGACGCGATACAGCGTAACAATCAAGCTGCCGCAGAGCAGCTAGAAGAGTAAACTTCCTGGAACTAACCCCTTACCGGTATGCCCTCCCGTGGACATGCCGGTTTTTTCTAACACTCTAAAACTCTAACACTCTAATATTATCCAAAGATTCACATTTCCCGTATCATACGTTCATGCCACTGACCCTCTACAACACCATGGCAAAAGCTGAACAAGAGTTCTCTCCTATAAGAGAAGGAGAAGTACGTATGTACAGTTGCGGCCCGACCGTCTACGGACGTCCGCACATCGGAAACTACAGTTCGTTTCTCCTGGCAGATCTTCTGCGTCGTTGGTTGGAAGTTGGTCACGACATGAACGTGACGCACGTGAAAAACATTACCGATGTCGGACACTTAACAGGGGACGATCAGGCGGATGCAGATGGAGGAGATAAGATAGAAGGTCAAGCTATGAAAGAGGGTGCAAAGGGTACAGAAGGTGCAAAGGTAACTTGGGATGATGTGATGGCGATTGTGGAGAAGTATTCAGATCAATATTTGGAAGACGAGAAGGCGCTGAACTTTCGAGAACCCGAGCACCGTCCACGGGCAACAGAAACAATCCCAGAGATGATTGCGATGACGGAAACCCTTATAAAGAAGGGGCACGCGTACGAAACAGAAGATGGTGTGTACTTTGATGTGCTGTCGTTTAGTGATTACGGAAAACTGTCCGGGAACACACTGGAAAACCTCAGTGCAGGTGCGCGCATCACGGTCGATGAACATAAAAAGCATCCGGCAGACTTCGCTCTCTGGAAAAAGTGTGTGGGAGAAAATGCCAACCACATCTTGCGGTGGGACTCTCCCTGGGGCGAAGGGTTTCCAGGGTGGCACATTGAGTGCTCGTGTATGAGTGAAAAGTTTTTAGGTTCTCCGTTTGATATTCACACCGGCGGAGAGGATTTAATTTTCCCACACCACGAATGTGAGATTGCTCAATCAGTCTGCTCCGGTGATGGTAAGTCGCATGTTCGCTACTGGCTCCACAAGCGTTTTATCGACATGGGCGACACCAAAATGTCAAAAAGTCTTGGCAACGTGTTAACACTGACAGACATAGAAGCGATGGGATTTAGCCCGCAAGACCTTCGGTACTACCTTCTCTCTGTGCACTACAGAACGAACTTGAAGTTCACGCAGAAGGGACTTGAAGATGCGCACAAGGCGCGGAGGAGGATTAGTGAGTGGATGAGGGAGGTAGAAGACGCAAAGGGAACAGAGGGTGCAGAGGGTGCAGAGGTGTGGCTTCAAAAATTTTCTGCTGCGATGGATAGTGATCTCAATACGCCGCAGGCACTCGCTGTTGTGTTCGATGCTATGGCGTGGTCGCGCAACGAGCAAACACTTGGGGCATGTAAAGAACTTGTAGAAATGGTTCGTGAAACCTTCGGCTGCTTCGAGCCTGAAGAGATCTCTGTGCCTCAAGAGGTCTTAGACCTTGCAGCGAAGCGTGAGCAGGCGAGAGCCGATAAAGATTTTGAAGCATCAGACCGTCTGCGGGATGAAATCGTAGCCCTAGGTTATGAAGTAAAGGACACGTCAGAGGGGCAGAAAGTACAGAAAACCTAACAAATCCCCCCAGAATGCAAAATCACCCATACCCCATGTTATCTTTCCTTTGCCAAACCTGAATACATTCACCATAAATTTCAATTTTGGCAACCTTAATTTTGTAAGAGTTTTCGAGTAAAAATCAGCCGATTCTCTCAAGAATTCTCAAACCAAATCGGTAAATGAGTGCAGAATTCTTATTCATACGCCGGAAAAGTCATATAGCTCACGTGTAACAAACCCTGCCCCGGGGCGTTCTTATGCATGCACGGATCAGTGCGTACCATCTTGCTTTCAAGCTCTAAGGACGCTTAAATGTCGCTGATCCGCCTCTCCCGCGCCTTCTAGGCCATGGAGAGTCTGGTCCGTGTACACGCTCCTTTACGCATCGGCAACTTGCCTTAACAGACAAGTATTTCACACGCGTTTGCGTCGTGCCCTATCATTTTTGAATTTTCTTAGTTAAAGCTCGTGCTCCCTCTTTATATATAAGGAGACAAGGGTGGTGACTTTCCACGATAACACCCCTGATCTCTTGCACAGGAGCTTTTCTATTCACTCGTTTTTTATTTCCCTTTTAACACCTTATTCCTATGGACTTTACTCTTCGTTTGAAGAAAGTCCTCGCGGGTATGTCTGTTGCAGCGATCTCTCTGACTCAGGTCGGTACAGTTGCTGCGTACAACGATGTTCCTGCGGGCGTGTGGTACGGGGACTCTGTCAACGCTTTCGTTGATGCGGGTTACCTCGATTCCACCCAAGCACGTTTCCGCGCTGGCGACCCAGCCAATCGCGCAGAATTCGTTAAGTTGGTTGTTGAGCTGAACGGTGGAATCCTTTCCACTCCTCCAGCTGTAGCATCCTTCGATGATGTTTCCACTGGTGCTTGGTACTACGGGTACTTTGAAGAGGCAGGCAAAGAAGGATGGGTACGTGGTGACGGCGACTGCTACGGCAGCCACCCTTGCTACGCTCGTCCTGGCGCGAACATTAACCGCGCTGAAGCTGCCGCTCTCATTGTTCGAGCCTTCGGTCTTGCACCGACAGGCGATGCTGCTCAGTTCGTTGATAACCCAAGCGGACAGTGGTACACCAACGTCATTCAGACTGCGGCTGATCACTGTGTCCTCCAGGGTGACGACTCTACTGGTCGTGTTCGCCCAGGCGACAACATGAACCGTGCTGAAATGGTCGTTATGCTCTACCGTGTTGACCAGGGTCTCTCCTACGGAGTTGACTGTGGCGGCTCTATGAGCGGCGAACCAATGATCACGGATGCTGTTGCTACATCTTCCACAACTATCGAAGTTGAATTCAACATCACTCTCGATCAGGCAAGTGCAGAAGACGTAAGCACCTACAGCATTGCAGGTATGACTGTTACATCAGCTGACCTTCTTGGAACCAGCACTGTAGAGCTTACGCTCGGCGGTTCCATGGAAGCTGGTAAGAGCTACACACTCTCTGTTAGCGACATTATGGGCGCTGACGGTACGGTTTTCTCTGACAGCGTTGGATTCTCCGGCTACACTGCATTCGTGCAGGGTGACGGAATTGTTGAGCTTTCGCTCGCAGCATCCAACCCAGTTGGTGACACCGTTCCAAAGGGTGGTGTTGGCGTAGTTATGCTTTCTATCGATTTTACAGCATCTTGCGATGACTCTGTTGCTGTTGAGAACCTCACCATCCTCCACGAAGGATTCGGTGCAGAGACTGACATTGACGGTGTATACGCAGCTGTAAACGGCGCTCGTGTAACACGCAAGCGCACCATCGACTCTGAAGATCAGACATCTGACCTCCGCTTCTCTTCTCCATTGATCCTTGATCCATGTGAGACAGTGACAGTTGATGTTGTAACTGACTTCTCTTCTACTGCCGTTGTATCTTCTGAGCACAACCTCGTTGTTGAGCTTCCATCAGATGTCTTCGGTAACGCTAAAGCTGTTACTGGTAACTTCCCACTTCGTGGTGATACATTCCGCGTAGCAGCTGTAACAAGCGGTATTGTAAGCGTAACCTACCGAACTGTTTCTCCTGATGAAGTAGAAGTTGGTGACGTAGGCGTAGTCGTTGGTAAGTTTGAAGTTTCTGTAAACTCTACTGAAGACCAGACGTTCTACTCTATGACTCTTGAGCAGAACAGTTCTTCTTCTGACGGTGACATTGTAAACCTTGCAATCCGCCGCACAGATGGAACTATCCTCACTAACACTGTTTCTCAGACTGTTGGTGACTTCGTAACCTTGGTGTTTGATCCTCCATTCACTGTTCTCGAAGGTGACAAGATCACCCTCGAAGTTATCGCTGACGTTGTTGGCGGTGCTGGTGACACGATTATCATGCACTTCGAAGAGACATCTGACCTCTTTGCGGTTGGTTCTCTTTACGGTTACGGTGTAAACGGACAGCTCTACGGTTCACAGATTTCTCTGCCAACCGAGACATCAAGCCTTCCTGACACTGTGACAATCGACGCTGGTGAATTCACTATCGGTATCGACGGTCCAGCACAGCAGGAATACACACGTGATGACAACGACGCTATCCTTGCAAACATCGAGTTCCAAACCGGTGGTGAGGACATCGACGTTAAAGACTTCTTCGTTCTCGTTCAGGGTACTTCCTCTACAGGAGGTCTTCTCTGTGCTGATGGTGGATCGACTTCCACAACATGTCTCTCTTCCAGCCAGTCTGGTAGCGACGACAACATCCACGAGGTTCTCGAAGATGTTCAGATTCGCAACAAGTCAACTGGACGCACCATCGATGGTGTTCGTCTAACATCTACCTCTGCCTTCGGTCAGGGAACAAACACAGGTTCTGTAGGTACCTACCAGATCTACCGCTTCGATGACTTCATCGTTCGTGGTGACGAGCAATGGGAACTGCAGGTTGACTTCATTGATAACGGAAGCGAAAAGCACCCAGAAAGCGGTGACAAGTTCCGTGTTCACATTTGTGGTGAGCCAACACACATCCTTTCCGCTGGTGCTCTAGCAACCAACACAACTGGATGTTCTTTCGGTGGTATCATCACCTCTTCAACAAGCTACCAAATGCAGGTTGAAGGACTTTCAACTGGTGACAAGGTTGGTGACGTTCGCCCACGTGGCACGATCACTGGTAACTTCCACCAGATTGCTACAGCTACCCTTACGATCGCTGTTAAGGAGATCGGTACAGGTGACACTGCTGTAGAAAACGCGAAGAACGTTCTCCTCTTCCGCTTCGAAGCTCGCGCTGGTGAAGCTGAGGATATCCTCTTCACGAAGACTATCTTCGAGTCTGCTTCTGGTTCGCTTAATAACGGTCAGAACTACGCTCTATGGGTAGACACCGATGGTGATGGACAGACCGATACTATCCTTGAGGATGGTGTTGCTGCTCAGTCATCTCAGGTAACCTTCAGCGATCTCGCTGGTGGTGGATACGTTATCCCTGCCGAAGAGACAGTCGTGTTTGAAGTACATGCGAACATTTCGTCAAGTCTTACAAACAACGACCTCGAAATTCGTTTCGACACGGGTTCTACTGTTAGCTTCATTGAAGCTGAGGAACTCGATGACGGTTCGAACCTCGATAACATTTCTACAAACTCTAGCTGTGTCGACCAGGGAACTGGTAGCGCAGCATCTAGCTGTGACATCGTCGTAACAACAGTGTACTCTCAGCTCTGGACACTTCGTTCATCTGGAGACCTCTACGTTAACGAAGATTCTCAGCCAGTACGCAACCGCCAACTCCTCGGTGGTACCCTTGGTGAAGCTATCCTTCGCCTTGAGCTCCACGCTGAGCACGAGCCAATCGATGTGACCGACATTCAGTTCACCTCTTCTGGTTCTGCGGCTACTTCCCTCGATCGTCTCGAACTCTACCGTGATGGCGAAGCAACAAAGTTTGCTGAAGCTACCAAGGGTGGTTGTGGAAACGACAGTCGTTGGACAAGTCGTGGTGGAAGCGGGGTTACCACGTTCTGTGTGAACATGGAAAACCAACAGCTTGTTATCCCAGATGGTGCTGACGTCGATGTTATCGTTCGTCCTCGCATGAAGACTGATGAACAGGGTGGTACATCCAACCAGATCATCTCTCTCTTCATCGGTTCTGGTACAACAGTTGAAAACATTACCGTTCAAGCTCGTGGTGGTGAGTCAAGCAATGACCTTGCTATCAACGATGGTGACGGTACTCCTGAAGGTGAAGTTTACATTGGTACAACTTCATCTGCAGGTACCAACGCAGTTGTCTACGGAAACAAGAACCTTTCTGTTCTCTCGAAGATCACTGCTATCACGAACGCGAACCCAGATGCTAACGGAACATCTGTTCCAACTGGTATCTCGGCTATCGGTCAGTTCAAGTTCACCTCAGCTGCTCACAGTAACAGCAAGCTCGGTGACAACTCTGTTGTTCTCTCTGGTATCGTCTTCAACGTTAACGCTACAAACGTTACGATTGCAGCTGACACCTTCAAGTTCTACAACAAAGCAGACCAGACGAAGACTGTTTCATGTAGCGACTACTACGCAAACTCCGGTCTTGCTGTAGGCGTTGCATCTGGTACCCTCCTTGTTGAGTGTCCAGGTCTCGTTGCTTCTACTGTAGACACAGAGATCGACGAAGGAACGGATGCTACATTCGTTCTTGAGGCAGACATCACTACGCCAAACAACGCTGCGGCAAACGGTGGTGTATCTGTTCTCCAGGTAACCCTCCAGAAGTTTGATGATATTACTGACACCGTCTTCGGTGCTCAGGGTGCTGTCTCTAATCGCTCCCACATTCAGTGGCGCGACTCAGATCAGAACACTACGATCCCAAGCTTCCTCTGGATCGAATACCCAGAGACATCTGTTAAGTCTACAAGCTACAATGGCTAATAGGTCTTAAGAGACTCTCTCAAAAAGCCTCTCCGCAAGGAGGGGCTTTTTGTTAATTGTTTCAAAGAAGCTAAAGAGTCTAAGGAAGCTGAAGAAGCTAAGGATCCTCAGCTTCTTTAGAATCTTTAGCTTCCTTAGCTTCTTCACCCAAACAGTTTCCTCTTCAATCTCAAAAGCCTGTACGTCATCGGCTTCAGCACAATCACCTGCTCCGGAGGATAGGTCACCAATTTTCCTCCCAACTTTTCTTTAAATTCAGTAATGCCGTGCCACGGGTGTGTGGGCCCTGCATTCTCGGGTGCTATGCCAAGGAGGTCGTATGTTTTACAGCCGTTTTCTTTGCAGTAGCGCATAGCACGCCACTGGACACGGTACGGCGCCATAAGGGCTCTAAACTCATGATCGGAAGCACCGTAGTAGTAGACAGCTTCATCCTTCCAAATAACGCCCAGAGCGCCTGAAATAGGCTTCGCGTTGTTTTCTGGATGATACGCAATAATAAGAAAGCTCTCTTCGAGATTCTCGTAAAATGCTTTGTATTTCTGTGGAGAGAGAGCCGTAAAACCATCACGCTTTGCAGTTTGTTTTACCATTGCAATAAAACCATCAATGTCATCACTTTCTTCTGCATGAACATCATGCTTTCTTGCGAGGCGAATATTGTAGCGCCCTTTTGGTTTCATCTGTTTTAAGATGTCATCCTCGGATTGCGTAAGGTCAATAATCCGCGTTGCTTCGCAGTGAATCATGCGCTCACTGCAACGAACAGGATACCCCTGCATCTGCACAGAAGATTCTGGTGAGAAAAACACTGCCATTGCACCTTCTTTTCGTGCATCTTCTACGATGTGCTTGAGAAGCTCTTCCTTTTCATCACCAACAGGGCCACGGGGAATTTCCCAAGTAGCTACATTTCGTTTTGTTGTATCAATCACCACTTGTGCACCGCAAAGAATTTTCCCCTGATACTTATAGACATAGAGTCGTGTCTTTTTCCCTACTGCTTCAACGTATGCTTTACGATCTATGCTTTGCCAGAAGTTTCCTTCTGGATGGTGACGAAGCCATTCATCGTACTCCTGGAGTTCTTTCTCGCTGGCGATAGTGTGGATAGACATGCTACGAGCAAGCTTATAGCTTTTAGCTGTTAGCTTGTAGAGGAAATTGTTCTAAGTCTTCTTTTTACAATAAAATGTTTATCGCATACAATCCAACCACTATGCCATATACCCTCCCCGATCTCCCATATAGCTTCGCTGCTCTCGAGCCCCACATCGATGCACGTACAATGGAAATTCATCATGGTAAACATCATGCTGGCTACATTGCCAAACTCAATGCCGCACTCGAAGGAACCGTTCTTGCAGACAAGCCGGTCGAGGAGGTAATTGCTGATCTCAATAGCGTTCCCGAGGATAAACGCACTGCCGTACGAAATAATGGTGGAGGACACGCGAATCACAGCTTGTTCTGGACCATTCTTTCTCCAAGTGGTGGAGGCGAACCCAGTGGAGATCTTGCTGATGCAATCAACAGTACCTTCGGTTCGTTTGATGCATTGAAAGAAGAGTTTAGTAACGCAGCCGCAACGCGCTTTGGTTCGGGATGGGCATGGCTGGAAGTGGACAGTGGAAAGTTGAAAGTGGAAAGTACGGCGAATCAAGATTCGCCATTGATGGAAGGAAAGACTCCTATTCTGGGTCTCGATGTCTGGGAGCACGCGTATTACCTTAATTACCAGAACAAGCGCCCGGACTACATTGCGGCATTCTGGAACGTTGTGAACTGGGACGAGGTGGCTGTGCGCTATGAAAACGCTAAGTAAAGTATGCATTTCGCCAAGAAAACCTGCGGAAACCATCAAAATATTTGACTTAAAGTCCATTTTCTCTAAACTTTACGGGAATCTGGTGGATTCTTCGATTGTGTTTTGAGCGCCAGGCCCGATATTTCGTGTAATTTGCTTAAATAAAGCACTTTCCGCTTTCATCTCTCCTCTTTCCTCTTAAATTTATGGCTACCAAAAAGGCTGCTCCGAAGAAAACGACGAAAAAGACAACAACTACAAAGAAAACCGTATCAAAAAAAGCTCCTGCTGCCGGAACAAAGGCAGCAGCAAAGAAGCCATCTTCACCAAAAAGTTACAAAATGACTGTTGGCGTTGATGTGCTTCCAAATCTTATTCCGCACGTTGTACCGTCTGCCGGTCGTTTGACAGCAGCGCACAAGAACCTGCCGGAGCACCTGCAGCCAATGAAGATTAGCAATAACCGTATGTACCTTGTGGAAGATGAGCAGCTTTCCCAGGTCGACTCACTTATCGAAATGCAAATCGAGAGTTACAAGTGGTTCCTGACAGAGGGCTTAAAAGAACTGCTTGAGGAGATTACCCCAATTACGGACTTCTCCGGAAAGAAGATGGAGCTGCGTATTCTCGGGCACTCGTTTGATCCACCAAAGTACAACCCCGATACCTGCCGCCGCCGCAACTTAAGTTACGAGGCAATCATGAAGGGTAATGTTCAGCTCATTAACAAAGAGACCGGAGAAATTAAGGAGCAAGATGTGTTTCTTGGGTCTATTCCGCTGATGACCGATATTGGAACCTTTATCGTTGGTGGTATTGAGCGCGTTGTTGTGCACCAGCTTGTACGAAGCCCTGGTGTGTTCTTTAGTAAAATGCCCGACTACCCTAAGTACCACGCTGCAAAGATTATTCCAAAACGTGGTGTATGGCTTGAAATTGAAACCGATCGTCGTGGAAACATCAGCTGTAAGATCGATCGAAAGAGAAAGATTCCTGTATCACAACTTCTTCGTGTGTTTGGCTACGAAACAGACAGCCAAATTCTCGATCTGTTCTCCGATGTCACCGGCGAAAAGGATTTCATCCTCCAGACACTCGAGAAGGATAGCGAACGTTCCGTCGAGGACTGCTACCAGAGCATCTACCGCAAGATTCGCCCAGGTGATCTCGCGACTCCAGAAAACGCAAAGCAAATGGTCGATGGTCTTTTCTTCGATTTCAAGCGCTACGACATGGGTGCTATCGCGCGCTACAAACTGAATCGACGCTTCGGAAAGAAACTTGGTACTGAAGAAGAAGATCGCGTCTTCCAAGTGGATGACTTTGTAGAGATTATCAAAGAACTTATTCGCCTGAATAACGGACAGGGAACACCCGATGATATCGACCACCTGAGTAACCGTCGCATTCGTAGTGTTGGAGAACTGGTGCAGAACAAGTACCGTGTTGGTCTTGTGCGCACAGAGCGCATCGTCAAAGACCGTATGACAGTAATGGATCAAGAGACCGTTACGCCAATGCAGCTTATTAACTCCCGTCCAATAACTGCTGCTATGCGTGAGTTCTTTGCAAGTTCACAGCTCAGTCAGTTTATGGACCAGACAAATCCTCTTGCAGAGCTTGCACACAAGCGTCGACTTTCTGCAATGGGTCCTGGAGGACTTTCTCGTGAACGTGCGAGTTTCGATGTTCGTGACGTGCACCCGAGTCACTACGGGCGCATCTGTCCGGTGGCTACCCCAGAAGGACCAAACATTGGTCTTATTGTGCACTTGGCAGGATTTGGAAAGGTAAACGAATACGGCTTCCTCATGACACCATACCGTGAAGTAAAGCACACCGTATCACTGGATGCAGATAAGTTGACCGGTCGCATCCTCGATGAGACTATCAAGGAAAGTCGTAAGATTATCGCGAAAGAGGGAGATGTTATCGATACCAAAGCTCTTGCCAATAAAGTGATCTCTCAATTGAAGAAAGATAAACGTACAGAAGTACCAGTTCGAGGGTACCTTAGCGGAAAAGTGGAGTACGTGGATGCCGAGCAAGAGCGTCACTTTACGATTGCTCAAGCACAGAGAGAGTTCTCGGAGTTCGGAGAGTTCTTGCATACGCGTGCCTCTGCCCGTAAGAGTGGCGAGGCAACGTTTGCACACGTTCGTGATGTGACACATGTTGACGTATCACCAAAGCAAATTCTCTCAGTGTCGACTGCCCTTATTCCGTTCCTAGAGCACGACGATAACACTCGTGCATCGATGGGAACAAACATGCAACGTCAGGCTGTTCCTATTATTAAGCCAAGTGCACCACTCGTTGGTACTGGTATGGAAGGACTTGCAGCGAGGGCTTCCGGACATGCATTGCTTGCGGAAGAAGACGGAGAAGTGACCTACGCAGACAGCAACGAAATTGCTGTTGTTTACAAGAGTGGACGCAAGGAGACCTACACATTGCAGTCATTTATTCGCGGTAACCAGGGAACCTGTTTCCACATGCGCCCAATGGTGCGTAAAGGAGACAAGGTTCGTAAAGGAGACTCGCTCGCAGACGGTGCATCCGTTGATGACGGAGAGCTCGCACTTGGGCAAAACCTGCTTGTCGCGTACATGTCTTGGCAGGGGTACAACTACGAAGATGCCGTTATTATCTCCGATCGTGTTGCACGCAAAGGACTCTTCGACTCTATTCACATTGAGTCGTACGTTACCGACGTGCGTGACACCAAACTCGGACCGGAAACAGTCACGCGTGATATTCCAAACGTCGGTGAAGCAAAACTGAAAGACCTCGACAGCGACGGTATCGTGAGTATCGGTGCGACGGTTCACGAAGGAGATATTCTTGTTGGTAAAATTACACCGAAAGGTGAAACAGAACTCACCCCAGAAGAACGTCTTCTGCAGGCTATCTTTGGAGACACAGCGAAAGACGTAAAAGACAGCTCACTTCGCCTTCCTGGCGGAGCAGGTGGAAAGGTGGTTGATGTTCACATCTTCGACCGCAGCGAAGGTGATGAACTTCCAACCGGAGTCATTAAACAGATTAAAGTATTCGTTGCACAAACCCGTAAGGTGCAGGTGGGAGATAAGTTTGCAGGACGTCACGGTAACAAGGGTGTCGTCTCTCGCATTGTCCCATCCGAAGACATGCCGTTCCTCGCAGACGGTACACCAGTGGATATCATCCTAAACCCACTCGGTGTTACGTCTCGTATGAACATCGGACAGGTGCTCGAAACGCACCTTGGTTGGGCGGCAGAGAAGCTTGGCATCAAAATTGCTACCCCTGCTCTTGATGGTGTTGGTACCGATCAAATTACGGAATTCCTCAAGGCAGCAGATCTTCCTGAGTCAGGAAAGATTCAGCTCTTCGATGGGCGCACCGGCGAACCGTTCTCTCACGAGACAACGGTCGGAATGGTGTACATGATTAAGCTACTCCACCTTGTTGAAGATAAAATCCACGCTCGAAGCGTTGGACCATACTCTCTCGTGACGCAGCAACCTCTTGGAGGTAAGGCACAGCACGGAGGACAACGTTTCGGAGAAATGGAGGTCTGGGCTCTCGAAGCATACGGTGCCGCGCACACACTTCAGGAAATGCTCACCATTAAGTCTGACGATGTCATTGGTCGAAGCAAGGCTTACGAATCGATCGTTAAAGGCGATCCAATTCGTCGCCCAAGCATTCCAGAATCCTTCAACGTTCTTGTCAAAGAACTCCAGGCACTCGGACTCAAGGTGGATCTGCTCAAGTTCAAAGATGAAGTAGAACCCGAAGAGCGTGTAACCATCGAAGAAGGAGAAGTGGAACCAGTAGAACTTGCTAATCGCATCGAAGCAGAAGAGAACGAAGAGGGTGCAACGGTTCCCGATGAAGATAAGATCTCAGAGATGACCGATGAACAAGATCAAGCATTAGGTGAACCAGATGACGAGGTGAAGAAGGGCATCGAGGAAGGCGAGATGGTCGAAGCAACCGGTGAGACGCAGAAAGAAGAAATGGAAGATGCCGTCTCGGAAGAGTCACTAGAAAACGCGTAAATAGCGATAAGTGATGCGTAGTGAGCGGTGAGCAATTCGTTGCCACCGCTCATTGCAATTAACTCAAAATTATGGGTTTTTTACAGTGTAAGGTCGTCCTCGGGTACACCAAGAAGCTTCGCTACTTGCTGTCGAAGCTCTGTCATTCTTCTTTGTGTATCCACAATTGCTTGCAGATAATCGATGTCATGAATATCAATGAGTGACTGACTGTTCAGCAGATGAGAAATAGTGCGAGCGCATTGTTGTGATTCCTGATGTAAGCGCGCAAGTTGCAGTCTATGGTGTTGCAATGCCCTGTTATAACTCCCGGCTCTTTCACCCTGCATTGCCAGTAGTGTATTTGCTATATGTGTATCAATCGCTTGTAGCGAGACTGCTTCGTTGCGAAGAGCATTAGCCTTATCTGGTGTCTCTGATGTCATGGTTCGAGTAATACATTACCAATACATGTCATTTGATGATCGCGTACTGAATGGAGGATATGTTGAATATCTAAAATGGCTTTCAATGTTTCCTCGTCAGTAATAGTTGCGACTTCTTGTCCATGGGAAAAAATATCGAGAGCTTGCAGGCACTTTCTCTCTTCATCTTCCAACTTTGCTAGGGATGCAAGGACCATGGAAGAGTGCAGTGGACCGAGAAGTCTTGGCATGTGCTTTTTGTAATACCCTAGCCAAACTTGTTTGGCATCGTTTTCCATCTGGAGTTCTGCAATTGCTTCTCTCATAGAGGTATCGTATGCACACTGCATATTTTCTCAATATTTTCTCGACTTTTTCTTGCATGGAATCTTCAGAGTCCGTAGAATTCGCAAGCTTTATGCTATTCATGCATACCCGCAGGAATCGATATCGCCCCACAAGGGCGTGAATCGCGTCAGCGTGACGAATTCTGCGGGTGTGCGTAAGCCACCCGCTTTCTTTTTATCCAGCCTGATTCATGTGGTAAAGAGGCCAAGTGGGATGGAGCGCTCACGGAAACCGTACAGCGATTCCTGCAAGCCGGTTTCTATGCGACCTTTTACAGCAACGGAGACGTATATGTATATATGTCATATGAACTGCAATCAACCAATCAATTTAATTTCAGTGCCAATCGATTGTGGGCATGTCTTGCCTGCGTTCGTGGCACATGAACAGTACAATTAGAAAAATGTTACTCATACGCATCAGACGGATGCCTCGACTCTAGAATCCGATGAAGGACGTGGCCAGCTGCGATATGCTTGGGTGAGCCGCTAGGCAGGCGCTATCAACCCGAGATTTCCGAATGGGGAAACCCCTATGAGGTTATGCTCATAGACTTTGTGTTTACACATTGTGGTTACTCTGTGAACTGAAACATCTAAGTAGCAGAGGAAAATAAATCAAAAGAGATTCCCTTAGTAGTGGCGAGCGAACAGGGAACAGCCCAAACCTCACTATATTATGGTGAGGGGTTGTAGGACTCCATAAGCGATTAATGTATGTTAGGCAAACGACCCTGGAACGGGCGGCCGAAGAGGGTGAGAGCCCCGTCGCCGAAAACATACATTACGTGGGAGTATCCTGAGTAAGGTCGGACACGTGAAATCCGGCCCGAACCTGGGAGGACCACCTTCCAAGGCTAAATAGTTCTAGAGATCAATAGCGAATAGTACCGCGAGGGAAAGGTGAAAAGCACCCCGGAAGGGGGATGAAATAGTCTCTGAAATCTGTTGCGTCCAAAGAATGGGAGCCCTTTATGGGTGACCGTGTGCCTTTTGCATAATGAGCCAACGAGTTAGTTGTATGTGGTCGGCTAAGGGAGTCAAAACCCGGAGCCGGAGCGAAAGCGAGTCCGAATAGGGCGTTTATGATCGCATGCACTAGACCCGAAACCGGGTGAGCTACCCATGGGCAGGGTGAAGGTAGTCGGAAGACTACTGGAGGCCCGCACCCACGCATGTCACAAGATGCGGGGATGACCTGTGGGTAGGGGTGAAAAGCCAACCGAACCCGGAGATAGCTGGTTCTCTTCGAAATGCCTTTAGGGGCAGCCTCTTTGTACACGATCGGGGGTAGAGCTACTGTTTGGATGAGGGGGTCTTCCCGACCTACCAATTCCTGATAAACTCCGAATACCGATCCTTTGGCAAAGGGAGTGAGACGGTGACGGCGAATCGCCATCGTCAAAAGGGAAACAACCCAGACCATTTGCTAAGGTCCCTAATACATGCTCAGTGGTAAAGGTGGTGCGATTGCTCCGACAACCAGGAGGTTGGCTTAGAAGCAGCCATCCTTTAAAGATAGCGTAACAGCTCACTGGTCGAGGAGTCGTGCGCCGAAAATTTAACGGGGCGAAGCATGTAACCGAAGCAGTGGATATTTTATATGGTAGAAGAGCGTTCCGTTCAGCAGTGAAGCGATACCTGTGAGGGGTCGTGGAGCGGACGGAAGTGAGAATGTTGGCATGAGTAACTACTAGGCAGGTGAAAACCCTGCCCACCGAATCCCCAAGGTTTCCCACGCAACGGTAATCGGCGTGGGGTTAGTCGGTCCTAAGGCCAGGCCGAAAGGCGTAACCGATGGATAACAGGTCAATATTCCTGTACTTCATAAAGATCGCCCAAGGGTATGACTAGATAGTTCCGTTCGCCTCTGTCCCGTTTACGGGATATGTGTTCGGGAAAGGATGGTTTTACTCTAGGAGCGGTGGGACGGAGTGGGAAGACCAGAGCGTGTGCATTGACTGCACGTGGAACATGTTAGGCGTTGAGACCGGTAGGAAAATCCGCCGGACGAGCCGAGCATGGATACCAATTGTTCACCGCAAGGTGGATTAGTCTGGCTCTTTGCGCTTCCAAGAAAAGCATCGCTTTCGAGAGCTTTATGAAACCGTACCGCAAACCAACACCGGTGGGGTGGTCGAGTAGACCAAGGTGAACGAGAGAACTCGCGTTAAGGAACTCGGCAAAATAGCGTCCGTAACTTCGGGATAAGGACTGACGGCCCATAATCGGGTCGCCCGCAGCAAAAGAGACCAGGCAACTGTTTACCAAAAACACAGGTCCCTGCTAAGTCGCAAGACGATGTATAGGGGCTGATGCCTGCCCAGTGTCAGAAGGTCACGTGAGGGGGTGTTAAAGCCTCTGATCTAAGCCCTGATGAACGGCGGCCGTAACTATAAAACGGACCAAAGTTGTAGTTACGTTAATAAATTTGGCTATATGCTGGAAACTCTGAGTATCTGACGGTACTTGTATAAATAGGTGTACAGAAGTACACTATAAATATGAGTGACAATCCGATCAGTGCAGACAATCAGCAGGAAAGACTTTTAGATGCATATCTAACAGGATTTGCAGATGGCAAAGGAAGTTTCAATGTTTCCTTTCGGAAACGAAAGGATTACAAGCTTCCATGGAAAGTATCAGCATGCTTCAATATTTCTCAGAAAGAAAAACGCATTCTAGAAATATTTCAAAAGCATCTTCAGTGCGGAACACTACGCAGCCGCCCAGATGGAGTCTGGTACTACGAAGTCAATTCTCTTATAGATCTCCAGAAATACATCATTCCTTTCTTTCAAAGGAATCCATTTCTTTCAGAGAAGAAACAAAGAGATTTTTTTCTCTTCCAGAGAATTGCACTTCTTTTATCCTCTAATCAACATTTGCAGCAATCGGGAATACAGAACATCCTTACACTTCGTAGAAATATGAATGGTGGAGGAAAGAGAAAGTATTCCGAAGTAGAAATCCTCTCTGCATTTTCAAAAGAATCCTCAGAGACTATATGCCAAACCCACTAATCGGGAAGATATAGTCCGATCTCATAGGCGACTATGAGCACTTACATCAACTTACCTTTGAGATGTAAGGATTCCGCATCTCCGCATCGCGGAAGAACACATGAACGGTCCTAAGGTAGCGAAATTCCTTGTCGGGTGGTCGATAAGATACTTGCCCGAATGAGAGGTAACTCTCAGCACTCAGGAATTAAAAACTTAAGTGCAAAACATGGCTATATGCTGGAATATCCGAGTATGGAGCAGTACTCGATTGACAAAATATTGTTAATCAGTAATAATCTGACTCCTGCGGACAATCAGCAGGAAATTTCTAGATAATTTTATGAACGAATTCGATAAACCGGAATGGGATTTGGCTGAGGTGTTAATAAGGCTAAGCAATATTAATCAATATCCTCAAACAAGAACGATGCAAACATACGATAGCCAAGCTCCTCACACTAAAACAGTCCTTCATGAATTATCAAAGCGAACACGAATCGCTTTTGAGAAGTTAGACATTTCAGATCCAAGCGAAGTACTAATGTTTCTCAATCGGGAAAGATCCTCAGAGACTACACGCCATGATCCGGAGCACATAGATGGTTCCGGAATATGATATAGTCCGATCCCTGTGGCGACACAGGGTGTAGAAAAATCGTTCTACAACTAAAAAACACTCGTAGCATAACAAGCTATTAAAGCTAATGTAGCTTTTGTAGCTCGTGAAGCTAGGAACGAAGTTCCGACCCGCACGAATGGTACAATGGTCTGGTCACTGTCTCGACGCGAGACTCGGTGAAATTGCAGTCCCGGTGCAAATGCCGGGTAGATGACGGAAGGACGAAAAGACCCTATGAAGCTTTACTATACGCTGGCATTGTAGCGTTATTCTACTTGTGTAGGATAGGTGGGAGACTTTGAAGCGGGGGCGTTAGCCCTCGTGGAGTCACTGGTGAAATACCACCCTTGGATTATGACTCTACTCACTCTGTGTGTGACACGCACCAGGGGACAGTGCTTGCCGGGTAGTTTAACTGGGGCGGTTGCCTCCTAAAATGTAACGGAGGCGTGCATAAGGTCAGCTAGCGCCGGATGGAAATCGGCGTTGTCGTGTAATCGCATAAGCTGGCCAGACTGTGAGGCTTACAGGCCGAGCAGGGACGAAAGTCGGTGATAGTGATCCGGTGTCCGAGCACTTAAACATGCTCAAACCACGTGGGTGGGACATCGCTCAACGGATAAAAGTTACTCTAGGGATAACAGGCTGATCGCTCCCAAGCGCCCACAGCGACGGAGCGGTTTGGCACCTCGATGTCGGCTCATCGCATCCTGGGGCTGAAGAAGGTCCCAAGGGTTTGGCTGTTCGCCAATGAAAGCGGTACGCGAGCTGGGTTCAGAACGTCGTGAGACAGTTTGGCCTCTATCCTCCGTCATCATCTAGAAACGTGAGAGAAGTTGCTCCTAGTACGAGAGGACCGGAGTGAACGAACCTCTGGTGTACCTATTGTCGTGTCAACGGCAGAGTAGGATAGCTATGTTCGGAAGGGATAACCGCTGAAAGCATCTAAGTGGGAAGCCCATCTCAAGATCGCGTTTCTCCATAAGTCCGCCGGAAGATGACCGGCTCGATCGGCTACAAGTGTACGCACGGTAACGTGTTCAGCTGAGTAGTACGAACGGACGATTGAACATTTTTCTTATTATCTGTACTGTTCATGTGACACACACGCGGGCAAGATCTGCCCATATGTACGTTTGATTTTTAACAAGAAGGTATAGTCTTGGTGTCTCTAGCGAAGGGGGTCCACCTGTTCCCATTCCGAACACAGTAGTTAAGCCCTTCAGCGCCGATGGTAGTGCGGCATGCGCCGTGTGAGAGTAGGCCGATGCCAAGACTATGCCTTCTTAGCTGTGGGCTCTCCTTCCCTTAAATGAGCGTATCCAGACAGGCAAAGCCTTGTCTTCAAATAAGTTATTTTAAAAGTTTATACTTGCAAAGTATATAAAAAAAGTATACAATATAATTAAATGTCTGAGAGTGTATCGCAACAGGCAAAAGATGCACTAAGTGCTAAGCTTGGCCTTTCATCACCTGATGAACTATTCGACACAGTTTTCGATGCTGCTAATGAAGACAGTAGTGGTGAAATATCGCAATCAATTCAATCAGCTATTGATCAGATACCTGCTGATCTCCAAGACGAAGCTAGAGCAATGGTTAACGTAATGATGAGTCTTGCTGATGATTCATAAAAACGCCCGTTGGGCGCTTTTTCCTAACACCCTAACACTCTAAAACTCTAACACTCTATTCGCTAAATTTCTCCTGCACCTTCTGGTAGATCTCAGGGTTTGCCCCGAGGTCTTTTTGTAGTGGCCCCTGAGCGACCTTAAGGAGTTCCAGGACTTGGTGGATGTCGGTACAACGTTCTCCGTTCTCAGGGCATGTCATTGCAATAGTGTTGTACAGTTCAGCTGCTTCGACATATTTCTCCAGTGCATCTTGGTTCAGCTCTATACCCCCTTGAGCAAGGGCAATAAACGATTCGCGGAATTTAAGAAGAAGTCGCTCCGTTTTTTGGAGAATAGGGGAAATATCACGTGCTGCAGACGCCTGCTCTTGCTGAACCAGGGTAGTTGCCTGGGTGAGAAGTGTTTTGACAGGGGCAGCCATCTCCTGTGTTTCGTCCAGACTACGAGGTGCTTCATCAAAGTAGGTAATACCACGGTCAAGCCAATCAATACTTTCCGTTAAGTACTGTGATACATCATCCTGGTGTTCATATTTATCGAGGAGTGTTTGCAATCGCTGTTTGGAATGTTCCATTGTGGCAATAAGTTCCATGCGCTTCTTTTCAGCGTGCTGCTGCCCAAGGAGTTTATTGCGAAGCGCTTCTCTCGCTTCATCATCAGAAATGGTTTGTTCAGGAGGAACAAATGTGTCCTGATGCGTAGCACAGAGAGAGCGATCGGAGACAAGGTTTCCATTATTATCAAAACATACAAGATTGTCCTTCTCCTCTTTATGCTTATCTACGACTTGCACCGTTATACCAGTTTCAACTTTTTCTATTTGCTTCTGCTTCGTCAGTTCTTTTTGCTGGAGTTCATATTGCTTACGAAGCTGCTCTAAATGCGTATCGTTGCTCGTGTTCTTTTGTACTGCTGATGACTCTACAGAAGTGCTAGAGCTACGACTGCTCGCGCTCGCATGTTCGCCATCTATTTTTTCCTGTTCTTTCTCCAACTCTCGTTCTTCTTCTCCTTCTCCTTCTTCTTTTTTTTCTAGCTCCTGCTCCTGCTCCTGCTCTATTTCCTTCTTTTCCATGAATTTCTCTTCCGCCTCTTTCATTTGCTCCTCTATCTTCGCTTGTTCTTCTATTTCCTTCTCCAACTCTTTCTCGTCCTCATAACGATCAATCGGTATTGGGGCATTGAGCAATTGCGACGTTACAGTGACAACAAGGGTTGATGTGCTGACAAGGAGAACGCCGAGAAGGACACTAGTACGACTGGGAATAGTCATCTCTACAGTATACAGCATTACGGTTTTAGTGTAAAATGTGGTATAATGGTCTGATGTCCGCAGAACACACACTCAAGACCGCACATCGCG
Source organism: Candidatus Peribacteria bacterium (assembly GCA_020632295.1). GTDB lineage: Bacteria > Patescibacteriota > Gracilibacteria > Peribacterales > Peribacteraceae > UBA2170. The sequence continues at coordinate 136,219 of JACKFU010000001.1, read as the reverse complement.
CGCAGCACTGGAAGTGGGCACTTCCTGTTTTTGCAGTGTTCTTTCCTATTATTCTGCTTAGCTTTTATGCATTTGAGGTGGCATCCGATTCCGTGCGAACACTTGTAGAGGAAGAGAATATTTCTGCAGCGGGGAATCTGTCACAGTTGCTTACACAGGATATTCGTCAGAATAGTAAGCTTGCCCATGCAATCGCCTCTATCCCCGGTACTATTACTGCAGTAGCGCAGCACAATGAAGTAGCAATGGGCACACGCCTGAAGGCGATTATGGTGAGTAACCCGAATATTCATCGAGCATTCGTTGTTGGCTCTGGTGGTGTACTTTGGTCAGAGTTCCCAAAGGCAGAGGGTGCGTACGGTATGTCCTTTAGCGATACAGAGTGGTTTAGCACCGTCAAAGAGACGCATCAGCCATTTGTCTCAGGATTATATATTCGTCCGCAGTACCCCGAAGAACCTGTTATTGCTATCGCTGTTCCCGTTCTGAAACAAGGGGAATTCATGGGAGTTCTTGTGTTTGAATATCGTGTACGCCATCTCTCTGTGTGGCTTCAAAATGTCCGCTTGGGACTTACGGGTCATATGCTCCTTGTGGATCAATACGGCTCTCTTGTTGCGCACCCATCCGTACCGGTAGGCGGTGCGCTCTTTACAGAATATATGGGGCTTGATGTCCTTAAGCGTGCACAAAAAGGGGAGCTGTATACAACGACATTTATCGATCCTGTTTCGCACGAAGAGGTCATAGCAACGTTTGTACCTATCGCCATTGGAAGCAATATTTGGGTTGTAGTTGCACAGCAACCGACTGCAGAAGCATTCGCTTTACTGAAACAGGTGGAGAGTAATCTCAGCATCGCGGGGGTTATTCTTACCATCTTTACATTTTTCATCGTTATCATTCTTGGTCGCATGAGTGCGCACATGGTACGGCTGAACGAAGAGCTTGAGCAGAAAAATCAGGCACTTAAGGACTTTACCTCCATTGTGAGTCATCAATTAAAAGCACCAATTACAGCAATGCGCTGGAACATTGAAATGATTCTCAGCGGTGACTACGGGGAGATTTCCGATGAATTACGGTCGGTGGTTCAAGGCCTCTACGATGTGAATACTAGCAACTACCAACTCATTCTCGATATTCTCAATGTATCGCGTCTCGATAGAGGAGTAATAGAGCTCAATGCAGAGCCAATTTCCATAGAAGATGTCGTAGAGCGATCGATCCGTGATTATGTTTCTGCTGCAAATAAAGCTGGATTGTCCCTTACCGTAGACCATAAAGATCCTACTATCATGGTCAAAGTAGATCTGGAAAAAGTGGCAGAGTCCATCACAAACAGTATCAGCAATGCCATTAAGTACACTACAAAAGGCGGTATTGCTATCAAGACCTATTGCAAGGAAGACATGGCTGTTATCGAAGTGTCCGATACAGGCCCAGGAATGTCTCCGGCAATGCTACAAAACCTCTTCTCACGTTCTGGTGTAAAAAAAGCAAACACCAAAGCAGAAAGCAGCAGTGGGCTTGGGCTCTACATTGCAAAGCAGTTTATGCAGATGCATGGGGGTGATGTAACAGTAACGTCAGAAGAAGGAAAGGGGACAACATTCACGTATTCATTGCCGTTGCAATAGAATTCTTGTATACTAGTGGGATATGAGAGTCCCACATTTTCCTACAATCCTTCTGCTTTCTGGCGTTGTTATTACAACGGTTGGTGCACAATTTTTTGATGAGATTGTCGCATTGCAAGAAGAGCTTCGCGTGTGGGAAGAGAGTAATGCAGCAGACTTTAGTGATGTTATTGAACAGCTAGATGATATTACTGGTGCAGTATTTCGTGATGTGTCCGATCAGGATTGGTTTAATCCATACGTCGCATCGCTATCGGAATGGGGTATTGTCTCTGGTTTTAAAGATACAAATGGACGGCCAACAGGTGAATATCGGCCCGGCAATAACGTTACCATTGCGGAGGTTCTTAAGATGGCAATGGAAGCTGCACAGGTAGATACAACAAATTGCACGAATGTTCCACTCCATCCTCAAGCAGCAAACCACTGGGCGCGTGCATACATTGCCTGTGCAGAAACCATGGGTGTCCGTTTGCTCGACCCACGTCTCCCTGCCGATATCAATCGGCCAGCGAAGCGCGCTGAGGTACTAACGATTATCCACGATACATTCCACGACGAAGTGCTTCCGCTGTACTCCAGTTTTACTGATACCCAGGGGCATCGTTACGAAGCAGATATTGCCTATGCCAACCTTTACGGCATTATTAGCGGAGATACAGATGCTCAAGGTGCAGAAACCGGTACGTTTCGCCCAGATGATTCCATTAATCGTGCGGAAGTTGCCAAGATTATCTACGAGAAACTCAAGCTTCAAGTGGTCGATGCCCGGTAAGATAGTAGTATGCAGGAACGACTACAGAAAATCCTCTCGGCACGCGGCATTTGCTCTAGGCGTAAGGCGGAAGAGTATATTGAAGCAGGTCTGGTGCGCGTAAACGGAGACGTGGCAATTCTTGGCCAGAAAGCAGATCCAGAAGTGGATCATATAGCAGTAGATGGCAAGGTGCTACAAGATAGAGCTGAGATGCTCTACTATATTATGAATAAACCGATCGGCATTATTACGAGCAATGTCGATAACCCGGACCATCCCGATACAACGATTCGGGATCTGCTACCAACAGAGTTGCAAGGAGTAATCTACCCCGTTGGTCGTCTGGACAAAGAAACCTCCGGTTTACTTCTGCTGACAAATGACGGCGTGCTCGCATACCGCCTAACCCATCCATCGTTCAATCACGAAAAGGAGTATGCAGTAGAAACAAGCGAACCTATTAAGGATGGTCAGCTTGAAAAATTGAGAACAGGAATCACCATCGATGGAGAGAAAACAAAGCCTGCAACAGTGAAGCGCATCAATGAAAAGAAATTTACAATAGCCCTAACAGAAGGGAAAAACAGGCAGATTCGTCGTATGTGTCAAAAGGTTGGTGCCCCCCTAAAAACACTAACACGCATTCGTATTATGACATTAGCACCTACCCTGGAGCCTGGTGCCATAAGACCACTAAGCTCCAAAGAGCGTACAGCACTTCTTCGATCTGTCGATATGCACGCTACAGATCCGAAGGATTAATGTCGATTCCTCCTAAGTTCAGCACCCAAATGTCTCCGGCAATACCAACCCCAACATCGTTGTAATGCGGTAGGAGCATTGCTTCTCGATGCGATGGGCTCTCCATCCAATCGTGTATAACTGCTTGTACTGTTTGCTGACCTTTAGCGATGTTTTCGCCACGGAATATCCGCAGGACACAATGGCATTCCTGTGCACTTAAAAGGCCATATCCAGCGGCTTTTGTGCGGTCTTCTACACGCGTTCCTTCGGGACTTTCGTGGTCGAAGTAATTGCGATCAATCATATCTTGCGCATGGAGTTGTGCTGCGCGTTCTAATTTTTGATTGTACTGTAATGCACCAATGCCGCGCTTTGCCCGTTCCATATTGATGCCACTAATGACCTGCGACTTGATGGATGGTGTAGACGGCACTTGTCGCTGCCGTGTCATGCGTCGTGCTTGTACACGTTCGTATATTGTTGGGAGCGTATGTGCTTTGGATGCATGCGCCGTATAACGAACAGCTGCTGTACCCAGGCGTGCAAGACGGCGCTGCTCTACACGGTTTTCTAATGTAGATGCATACACAATGGGTGTATGCTCTAGCGCAACCATAAAGCAGGTGCAGGCAGAGAGGAGGGCAAAAAGAGGAACGATACTGCGTTGCATGGCAGTAGTATAATCTAAAAAAATGACAGCTCATTGAGAAAACGAGATATTCTGCTACGATCTCAGCACATGAAAATTATTCCTCATGGAGCGGCGAAAGAGGTAACAGGCAGTTGCCACGAGTTACATATAGAGACCGAGAGCGGCATTAAGCGCATTCTTCTTGATTGTGGGCTGTTTCAGGGGCATCGACAGGAAGCAGCTGTGAAGAATGCAGAATTTGCTTTCGATCCTCAGGAAATGGATGCCATGATCTTAAGTCACGCCCATGCAGATCATGTCGGACGCGTTCCTCTTCTCAGTAAAAAAGGCTTCAATGCTCCTATCTTCTGTACGTATGCCACAAAAGATCTGGCAGAAGTGATGTTGCAAGACAGTGCGTATATCAACGAAAAAGATGAAGAGTACTTCTGTAAGTACCTCAAAAAATCAATGATATCGTGCGATGGTCCACTCTATACCATGGAAGATGCACTACGGTGCATGGAGCATTTTCGTGGCCAGAACTATTACGAATGGTTTGATGTATGCGATGGCATCAGGGCACAGTTTTTAGATGCTGGCCATATTGTAGGTGCAGCAATGCTTGTTCTGGAGATTATCGAAAACGGAACAGTACATCGCATTGGATTTAGTGGAGATTTGGGTCGGAACATGCTGCCGATTATTAGAGATCCTGCCGATATGCCTCCTGTCGAAACATTGATCTGCGAAAGTACATACGGCAATAGGAAGCACGAAGATGTTGTGAGTGCAAAAGGAAGCCTGAAGGATGTTATTATCCGTACGGCAAAGCGGGGTGGAAAGGTGCTTATCCCTGCGTTTTCTCTCGAGCGAACACAGGAGATTGTCTATGACCTTCACGTGCTTTGGGACAGCAAGGAGATCCCTGCGATTCCTATCGTTATCGATTCACCACTGGCAACAAAAGTAACCGATGTCTTCATGAAACATCCAGAGTGCTATGACAAGAGCATGTACGAAAACTTTTTGTCGCGGGCACATAATCCGTTTCAGTTTTCACTTGTGCGCTACACAGAGAGCGTTGAGGAGAGCAAAGAGTTAAACGGCACACCTGGACCCATGGTGATTATGGCAGGTAGCGGCATGTGTGAAGCAGGTCGCATTCGACATCATTTGAAAAATGAGATTGAAGACGATCGCAATACCATCCTTGCCGTTGGATACATGGCTGAGCACACGCTGGGACGAAGTATAATCGATCCAGAAGTAACCGAGGTGAAGATCTTTGACAAGATGTACAAGAAAAAAGCGGAGACGGTGTACATCAATGCGTATTCTGGTCATGCGGATATGGCCGATTTAGATCATTATGTTTGTAGCATCAAAGGATTAAAAACACTCATTCTTGTCCATGGAGAAGAAACGCAGATGCAGCCCTTTGCCGATCGTATGAAACAAGCATGTAGTGGTATACACATTCTCATGCCAGAACGCGACGAGGAAATTATCCTTTAAGGTTTACAAAAGCGCCGGCAAGAAGCTCCTGCTCATAGAGTTGCATATATTGCGAAGCCATCACTGCAGCTGAACGAGGGGTATACGTTGCAATCTGCTTCTTTGCATCATCATACGATGGTGAATCTAGCCATCGCATAATCTGTCCACAGATTTCAAGGGGTTTCATGCTTGTAAGGAGCATTCCTCCTCGCACTGCTCGCATACGCTCACCAATTGCACCCATATCGGACGCAATGACTGGTATGCCAGCACTCCATGCTTCTGTGAGTGTGTAGGAGTAGGTCTCGGGCCACATTGGGAACAGCGCTACTGCCTTCGGATGTATTTCTTGGAGCAGTTTCACTGCTCGTTCACGGTTGTATCGTCCAAACCACTGTACGTTTTTAATACCGCAGAGTGCCGGACATTCTTTTGCATTTGCACCCAAAAAACCAACGGTAAGCCCTTTACTGCACAGCTCTTTTGTTACACTCACAATGAGTGATTTTCCCTTATGCGCTCCCATACTTGCTCCAAAGAAGCACACATCACATTGGTGTGCATGTTCCTTATGAGATAGCACAACAGGTGGATACCCATGTTCAATGACGTAGCGCTTAGCAGGCAGATCCTCAAACACTCGGTCAAACATCTTCATAGCATACTGCGATGGCGCAATAATGGCATCGGCATGTAGTAAGTGGCCACGCACAGCATATTGCCACTTGCCGTAGGTCCATCCAGGTTTTGTTGGACAGGGGTCATCGCGGTTCGGGAGACCGACAAAGAGACCACCGGGACCAATCATGCGAAAGTGTGGGTCAATACTCAGGTAATCGTGGAGGGTGTAGACGCTTGGAATACCGAGGCTAGCTGCTGCGGAAAACACAGAGAAGCCACTATGTGCTGGCTGGTGAACATGAAGAACGTCGGGGTTAAGGCAACGCAGCAGGTCAGCATAGGACTGTGAAACTGTGGTCTGGTGTTCATGATCATTGACGATTTGCAGTACACCAATAGATGTTGCTGATACGGGATACAGTATCGTGCAATCTATGGATGTACGGAGACTCCTTACAAGATCCATCACATGATAGGTCGATCCTCCAAAGTGATTACTATTCGGATGTTGGTGAATAACAAATGCAATATGCCGACGTCGCTTGCGATGGAGGTAGGCATTGGCCACTGTTTGTTGTATGCGAGTGAGCGTGTGATTATTCTTACGATACTGTCGTATAATTGCATGAAACTCAGGTTGTTTTTTCCTGAGCAATTTCTCGTTGGCTTCAACGGTTATTTGTCCATTTTGCAGGATGCCTGCAGCACCCATTGATGCACCACCCTTGTGATATACAAAGACGGTATCATCTAAGTACTGTACAAACCCTTGTGATGCTGCGCGCATGCACCAGTCATTCTCTTCGCCGTATCCCATGCCAAAACGCAAATCAAACAAGCCAACACGCTTGAGTGCACGTCGGGGAATATACATGCAGAAGCCAACTGCTGTGGGGATCTCCGGTCGCAAACTCTCTGTAGAGTGCTGCACCAGCGCATCTATCTGTGCGACATGTTCTGGGTGCGGATGGTTGAGCCACGGGACATCTGTGAGGACTGAGTAGATTGAACTGGCATTAGAGAGAGGGATAATGCTCCCTACATCTAGACATTCTCTTGCAGTTTTCCTCAGGCGATACAGCCAGCCTGGCGGTACGATGGTATCGCTATTCAGCAGCACGACATCATGGTCAGACAGTGCCATGCCTTTGTTTGCCGTACGGACAAATCCACCATTACGCTGAGAGCGAATGAGAAGAACGCGGTCATCGTACTGTCGAGCAATATTATGAAGATAGCGTAGAAGTTTTGTATCGGTACTTGCATCATCAAGAAGAATAATGCGGTGAGGACTCTGTGTATTGTTCAGTACACTTTCGATGCACTGCACCACCTCCTCATACGCGTTATGAATAGGGATAAGAATATCCACCGGCTGGTTCTCTGGTGGCACGGGATCATGGTTTCTACGCTGAAACCAACGCACACTACGCGTACGCTTGAGCGTAAAAAGCTCCTGCTGCAGTGTTACAAGTTGATCAGTAAGTTTGTCTACAAGCCGGTCTTGGTGCAGTGCCGTAACAAGAGCAAGGTGGCGGTTGGCATAGGCTTGTCGCATTTGCGCAATCAGTGCATGCACTTCTTTGCGTACGACGAGTGTATATCGTCGTGTTTGCTCTAGAAGGTGTTTCTGAGATTGTTCTAGAGGTGCAACAAGCGAAGCAAGTGAACTTGCTTGGATACGTTCTCGATCGATACGTGCAATATAGTCTGCTTGAACAGGAGTATAGGTGCGTTCCTGAAGAAATCTGCGCAAGGCTGGGTACAGCGCAAAGAGTCGTTCATCGACGAGAATACTAAGCCCATGGAATCCTGGAAGGATTGTATGGTGTATGGGGAGTGTCGTTTGTTGTAAAAAATCTTCTATAGCAGTCAGTACACCATTTCGTGCACCACCTTCCTGTGCAGCGTTTGCCAAATGCTTGTTGATAGTATGGCCACTATCTATCGGAATACCTTCGTAGGTAAATGGTTGGACATATTCAGGCGGTATTTGCGCAGGATTGTAGTACATATCGCGCCGGGCATACGGCCAGGATGTGTCATGGAGAACTACCAGTGGAAAGCACGTAGAACAGGTGCGCTCAAGGATCTTGAGTTCATGAAAGACGGTGTACCAGTTATGGTCACCATCAATGCAGACCATCTGCGCATTGGTACTGTTTGCAAGGACATCAAGGCTGCGCTGTGGATGCAAGACGAATGCAGAGCCCCATTCTTGTCTCCATTGCGCGATGTTGAGTATCGGTGCAGGGTCAATGGCATGGAGTACCCCATTGCGAGGCGCAAGATATTCGAGGAGTTTGCGAGTACATTTTCCCGTTTCACAGCCAATTTCTACGACAACCGATGGTTGCAATATCATGAGGAGTGGCGCTAGAACATTGTCCCAGAATGCGTACATAGGAGAGATAGTATAGGGTATAGTTCTTCTCCTATCTATGGCTCTCATGCTTCCACATTCGGTATTTTTTCACATCCCCAAAACAGGGGGGACATGGGTGCGCCATGCCATTATTGCTGCGGGAATTCCTGTGAACGAGTGTATGTCTGCACAACAGTTTGATAGAGGTATTCGCAAGTGCAACGAGCAACACATTGTGAGGAGATTTCATCCTACAGGAACAATGATACGACACGCCGGACCAGATACAGTAGAAACATTTGGCAAATATACCTTCGCCTTTGTCCGTCACCCCCTATCGTTTTACCGGTCTTTATGGAGCTATAAAATGCGATTTGGATGGGATATGAATAACCCTTTTGATAACAGCGTCGCACACGATACATATCAGTTATTTCTTCATGCCGTTGTAGAGAAATGTCCGGGGTGGTACACAAGACTCTGCAAAGGATACCTTGGGCAACAGTTCAACGCGTTGGATTTTGTAGGCAAACAAGAGTATCTTGTCGACGACGTTATGCGAGCACTCACCGCTGCAGGAGAATCGTTTCGTGAGGAGGATATTCGATCGGTCTTACCTAAAAATCGCAGTATAGGTGTGTATGCGTCGTTGCAGGAGACACGGATTTCAGTGCATCTTGCACAACGCGTGCTGCTTACCGAAAAAGAGATGATGGATGCATGTGATTATGTTGGTATTCCAGACGAGTCATTGATATCGTTTTAGTACATGAGACATGTAAACTTTCTGTATCAGCTGACCAAGGCAAATTTTAAGCTGCAGAATGAAAATAGTTATCTAGGGATTTTGTGGTACCTGCTCGGACCTGTACTGATGTTTGGCATCTTGCTCTATGTCTTTGGAGGTCGACTTGGAAGTTCTATTGAGCAGTACCCTCTGTACCTGCTCATGGGCATTATAAACTGGAACTTCTTTTCAGCTGGAACTGGCCGTTCCATGGCAACCATCGTTCGCAATGCAGGCCTCATTAAAGCGCTGCCAATCCCACTCCCTCTTCTTATTGTTTCTTCAGTATGCCATGCGCTGCTATCACACATGTTTGAACTAGCACTATTTATGGGTGCAATGTTTTATTTTGGTGTCACACCCTCACTCATTGTGCCGTATTGCATTGTATTGATGCTTTCGAGCATGTTCACAATAGGTGTAGGTTTTTTACTGTCTGCAGGGTATGTGTTCATTCGTGACCTTGGTGAAATTTGGGCAATCATCACGCGTGCATGGTGGTTTGCAACACCAATTTGCTACGCACTGTCACCAACTGGTCCGGGTATGTATATCAGTAAATTTAATCCGATGTTCTATAGTATTTATCTCTCAAGAGAAACACTCATTTACGGTCGCATGCCGACACTCGATTTCTTTCTCATATTTGCAGCGATCGCAGTAGGAACACTCGTCATTGGCTTCAGTGTCTTTCGCCTTTTGCGTCATTCGTTTATCGATCACTTATGAACGACACTATTATTAGCTTGAATGGCATTACAAAAGAGTTTCGCATCCCACGACGAAAAGAGGCAACAGTACTCTCGCACATGACCAGTCGCATTGTTGGACGCGAAATACAGCGACCGCATACAGTAACTGCTCTGCATGATGTATCACTGAATGTGCAAGCAAGGGAGGTGGTCGGTATTGTGGGTGATAACGCAGCAGGAAAAAGCACGCTTCTCCGTGTAATCGCTGGCATAGTGCACCCAACGAGTGGACATGTGACTGTGCGCGGGAACGTGACATCACTCATATCCATGTCTGTGAGTCTCCGTAAAACGCTAACGGTGAAAGATAATATTTTTCTCGCAGCATCCTGTTTTGGTATGACCCGTGCGCAGACAGTGCGCTGTTTCCAGGACATTTTGGAGTTTGGCGGTCTAACAGACTATGTAGATATGTTTCCCTATCAACTATCCGATGGTATGAATCAGCGCCTTGCCTTTTCCATAGCAATTCATGCAAACCCCGATATTTTGTTGCTTGATGAAGTATTCTCAGCAGGAGACATTGGGTTTACCAAAAAAGCATCTGCGCGCATGGAAGAAATTATCCGCGGGAAGTGTACTGTCGTTGTTGTCAGCCATAACATGGAGCGTCTGCGTAACCTGTGCGATCGTGTTGTATGGCTAGAGCATGGTCATGTTCGTGAAATCGGGGAGCCAAATGCTACAATCAATCACTATATCAATGCGCATACTGCCCCATGACCATCTCCGTCATTATCACCGCTCATGAGAGTCGATATATCGAACACGTTCTCTATGCACTCTCGCTACAGACACGTATTGCCGATGAAGTGATTATTGTTGTTGATGGTCACACACCAGCGTTTACAACAGAGCATAGAGTAATACGCATTACCCATGCCGGCGCATGTATCGCACGCAATACCGGCTTTGCCGCATCTACAGGGGATGCCGTGTTATTTCTCGATGATGACACATTACTGATGCCCGAGTGCCTTGAGCAAATGGAGCAAGCACTTGAGGATGCAGATATTGCCTATGCGAGCTATGCACTTTGCGGTAAAAGAAACATCGTAAAGTTTAGTACACCGTTTTCGCAAGAAGTCCTCTTTCGGAAAAACATTATTGATACGACATCACTCGTAAAACGCTCGGTTTTACCTGCTGAGCCGTTCGACCCAAATATTCAACGCTTACAAGATTGGGATGTATGGATTGCTGTCGTAAAGAATGGTGCTCATGCTGTGCACATTCCAGAAATACTCTTTCTCAAGTACACAGAGAATACTGGCATCTCTCAGGATGAAGACTTTATGTATTGGCAGTTGTACGTTCAGAAGAAACATGGTGTTTTACCGCAAGAGGGTGGTCAACCGGAATATAGCGATTTGTTTGTAAGTGATCGACATCAATATCCCAGTTGCAAAGCACCTGTCCAAATTGCTTGAGTGATGTGTACACCAAGTGGTCGTACCAATTTTTTTGCACATGGTGAATATGCGTAAGTATAGGAATAGAACGCAGTGCATCTGTTCGAAACAAGCTGCAGCCAAAGCCGGAACCACCGACACTTTCTACTCCTGTTTTACGCAGTGGATAGTGCTCTACTATTCCCCGCGCATTTGCGTGCCACACCATAGAGTACCCTTGCAAGTGGCAGGGGTAATGCGCAACAACGGCGTTGACATCGCTATCCATACACTGGAGAAGTTGTATCAGTGCATCGGGCTCTGGAACAATATCATCCTCAAGAACGAGAATGTAGTCTGTTTTTGCGCTGCGAATCATCTCGTGATACGCACGTACGACAGCGAGTTCATAGTAGTACTGCTCGCGGTGCTCGTTGGTAATGCGCCCGCGAATAAGACTCTGTGGTGTATGTCCCCAGAGGGCAGGAAGTGGCGCGTTTGTATAGGATATAGAACCAACATCAAGTACCTGTTGCTTTGCTTTGAGCAGGGAAGAGAATTCTTTGTCACCACTCGTGTCATACCAATGCAGGTGTATCTGTTCACGAGGGAAATTGAGATGGGCAATCCCGTCAACAAAAAGGTCGAGCGTTTCCCTGCGACCGGCAAATGGGGTAAAGATTGTTATTGGTTCGTTCAAGAGTGCTGCATGTTTCCAGTAGCGGTTGCCATCGCGTCTGCTTTCAAGAAGCATGCTCTTTGCATGGACGCGATAGTGCACACTTGTATGTGCTTTTGCGGCACGCCAGTGCTGTGCGGTAATACGTTTGTAGAGATCCCAATCTTCATGGGCATTGCAAATGGATCGGTACCCTCCAACCATATCAAACGCTTGCCTGCGTATCATTGCATGCGATGAAATATAATTATTTCGCACTAAGGCATCTCTGTTGAATTGCGGCGTTTCCCAGAGGTGCGTTTGGTCCCCAAAGTGCTGCACATTCCCGTAGGCGATAGCAACGCCTTCATCACGCAGAACATCCAGACATTGCTCTATATAGTTTGGCGTAAGAATATCATCTGCATCATGGAAGAGGAGAAAGAGACTGTTTGTCATCATTGCGCCTGCATTGCGTGCCTTTGCAACATCACAGAAATGAACTGATGTATAGCGAACACCATGCTCTGCATATTGTTCGGCGATCGCTTTTGTGTTGTCTGTTGATGCATCATCAACCACTAAAATATCCTTTGGAAGCACTGTTTGATGCAAGAGACCTTTCAATGTTTCTTCCAAAAAGTGTCCGTAGTTATGACACGGGATAATAACAGCAACATCACGATCAACACCCGCTTGAGTCGAATGATAGGCAAGTTCTCGTACAGGCAGAAATCGCGTAACAGTACTGCTGTGTCGGAAAGATCGAATAGTGTCTTTATACGGATATCCAAGCAGCGCCCACAGCGCTTTTCCATATCGCAGTACGGCATACACAGGACGATGGAGATCGAGATGTTTTTGTTCTACCTCAGGAGACTCATGTTTTTTGCGCAATGTTGTGTACTCTTGCTGAAGATGATCGAAATCTCTCTGTTGTTGATCCAACGTTTTTTGTAGTGCGGTAACAGCGCGTTTCAGTATGTAAACGCGCATAGCATCTTGCGCGGTACGTCGGAGGTCAGACATAGGAAAGCTAGCCTATCGCAGCTTGCTTAAAGTCCCAAATCATTAGCGACGCTTTTCATTGCATCCAATGTTATTTGGATGAATTCATCCAGTGGCATACGAAGAAGTTCTTCGCAGGATGCAATTTGTGAGCGATCAACCTGTGCAGCAAAACCTTTGTCTTTCAGTTTTTTCTTCACACTCTTCACTTCAACATCAGCAATCTTTTTACTAGGACGCACGAGTGTAACAGCGATGATGAACCCGGTCAGTTCGTCGACGCAGTAAAGACACTTGCGGAGCATCGTATCGAGCGGATACTCCGCACCGTACTGGTGCTGGTAGTGCGCGCGGATGTCACCAAGCAGTTCCTGTGGTGCACCGATAGTACTCAGGAGATGCTCCAGTGTATCGCCACAGTGCGCTTCGTAGTCTTTATCCAGCTTGTCCCAATCCAGGTCATGCAGCATGCCTGCTACTTTCCAGGTTTGCTCGTCACCACCGAACTTCTTTGCGAGTGCTTCCATGGCAGCCCCTGTTGCAATTAAGTGTGCTTTGGTGGCGTCTGTATGCTCTTCCAAAAGCCCGTGGGCTGCAGGGAGAAGATGACCGTAGTCAGCGTGTTGGAGGAGAGTAGTCATAGGGCGACATTATACATTCAACAATTTCTCCGCAACCTTCTCCTGCTCCATCGTACTCAAAAACCATCCCACCTGCGGACCGCTTGTTCGACCAAGGAAAATTTTGTAGAGCGGTTGGAAGAGTTCTTTCGGCGGCAGGCCAAACTCTTCTTTCGTCCGGTGAATTTTGTCGTGCACGCTTTCACCCGTCCACTCTTTTAAGTCACCAAGTCTCTTGCCAAGCGCATGCAGCGCATCGCGCTGGTTATCACTCAGTTCCAAGTCTGTTGGAACACTATCTTGGATGACAAACTTGTACTCAGCTGGAGCGAGGGTATCAATCCATTTCTTTACAAAGTCAGCGCGCTCATGCAGTGCAGTAATTTCTGCTTCAGAAAGGCCTGATCCCTTAAGTTTCGTTGCCTCTTCTTCGAGGTGTAAGTGCGGCATCTGCACCACAAACGACAGGGCTTGGAAGCGCATTTCCCAAATATCGTCCGGATCATGTGAGAGGTCAGCCTGTGCGAGTGCATACGGACGGGCGTAACCCTCGTACGTTTCGGGATGACGGTTGAAGTAGTGGTCAGAGCAGCGGTCGTACTCATCGAACAAATTCGGAATAGTCTTTCCTTCGGGGTCAAAATCAATAGGTACGCGTGCTTCTTTGCGAATCATTAAAAACTTGAGGAGTTTTGGTGGCAATAAATCTGCAACGTCTTTTGCGCAGGCTCCAAGGCCCTTACTTGCGCTCATTTTCTTTCCAGCCAGATTAAAGAACTCGTAAGGAATATCAAACGGCGGATCGTAGTGGAAGATATCTTTGGAGATTGTGGCGGCAACTTCACGACTTCCCCCTGCGGCGTAGTGGTCTTTCCCACCACCTTCAATATCAACACCCATTACCTTCCACTTTGCAGCCCATTCCACTTTCCAGGGTAGCGACGCATTACCATCAAATGGACTCATGGTTCCTTCATGACCGCACCCCTCCGCCCATTCCACGTACTTGGGTTTACAGACGTACGTTACTTCACTTCCGTTCCAACCGGTTACTTTCGTCGTACCAATTTTGCCACACTGCGGACAGATGACATTTAAGGGGAACCAGTCGTCGGGTTTTCCGCCACCACTCACTTCTTTGTAAATCTCTCGTATGCGCGTAGCGTTGTCGAGCGCTTCGCGAATAACATCGTTGAATTTTCCTTCAATGTATAGTGGGCGTAGGTGGTACCAGTGAATGGGCAGGCCCATCGGTGCAACGGCTTCTTTGAGTTCTTCACCAAATCCTTCGGAGAAGTTGGGTACAGCAAAGAGTGGCTTGCCCATATGTGGCTTGTATTTCTCTTGGTCGACGTACACAGGCAGTCCGTCCATTGGGTCGTTATCATTCAGTTCAAACAAGAACTCATTTGTAATGTTTCGCTCCGTGAGAATTTGCCCGATGAGTCCGTGAATCACAATGCCGCGGACAGAGCCAATATGCACACGGCCCGAAAGCGTTTTTTCATCACGTATAATCAGAGGAGTCCCTTCCTTTATCTTTTTTTGGAAGCGCTCTTCAATGGCGTCGGCAAATTCATCGGCCCAGAACATACGTATAGTGTAGTACATTATCGTGCTTGTTTCACACTCTCAAATCCCGCAGCACCGAGAACGAGAATGCCGCCAAGGGCGACACGTAGTGCTGGTACTTCTCCGAGAATCAAAAACGCAAGCAGTATTGCATAGAGTGGTTGCACCATCATCATGACGCCGGTCGCTCGCGCACCAATGTGATGAATACAGTTCAGCATGAGTGTATGGGCAATTGCTGTTGCAAACAGCGCAAGAATACACAGGTTACGGATATCTATGACGGTGACAGTTGCATCGAAGAAGAAGAGTGTAGGTAGTAAGAAGATGGCACCAAAGAGCATCTGCCAGAACATCACCATTGGTGCACCGTACTCGTTCATAAGTCCTTTACTCCAAATGTTTCTTAGCGATACAAACGATGCAGAGAGCATGCCGAGCATAACACCAATAAGTGTGCTCCCCCCAAGGGAGAAATCATCAATCATGAGGACAATACCAGCAAAGGCAATGAGTGCGATGACTACATCATGAAAACGAATGTGTTTTCCATCGAACAGTGGCTCGAGGAACGTGGTGATAATTGGTGACGTAAACGTAGAGAGAATGCCAATGGCAACAGTAGATGTTTGAATGGAGGCAAAGTAACTCGTCCAATGGCACATCATCATGGCGCCGAGCCCAAAGAGCATCGCTACATGTTTAGCACGTTTCAGTGCAAACGAGCGTCGACGCGCTACGAGGTAGAGTGCGATGAACGGTGCCGTAAGTGTTGCGCGACCGAGAATAATGAGGACGGGGTTCCAATCAATGAGTTTTGCAAACAGTCCCGCCATACTCATAACAAACACGGCGACGTTCAGTCCTGCAATGGCGCGTGTTTTTTCGTGGTGCATAGTTAGCGCATTGTATACGGAAAGGGTTTCATATTCTCAGGGTCGTTACGAAAGAGGAGGGAATAGTTCTCCGGCATCGGGAGATCTGCTGCACATTCCCACGGCGTAATAGTAAAGTTGTTCGCTAGATAGCGAAACGTCATTTCCGTCAGTGCTTTCTCTTCGGGACGTTCCCGCAGTTCGTAGGCATCACCCTGTGCAATAACAATCTTCGCCTTACTAAAGGAATCAAGTTGCTTCTCTATCAAAATTGGACTGTGGTACACAATGGCTTCGGGTCCAACGTAGACAAAGAAATTCAGCGGCGAGTGGTGCATGTATTCCATGTATGGCCTTTCCTCCACAAAGAAGTAGCGGTCAATATTACAGGCATCAAGAACGGCATCCATCATCTGTGCATCCGATGTATTAATCTTCCGACTGACTTCCTCTTCTTTGAGTCGCATTGCATACGCAGAAAACCCAGTATCGCTTGAGAGTGTAATGAGTGTGCACGCAATAAGTACTGGTATGCCGATAGCACTAAACCCCTTTGCATACTTGAGCCATACATAAAACAGTGCAGCGTAATAGGGGACGGCAACAACAAAATGATTACTCGCAGGGTACCCTCGAAGGTTGCCTGCAAGCGTAACGAGAAGAAGCGCAAGAATAGAGAGGGCTATGGCCCACCATTTCTGTGTCTTCATGCGAATGAGAGCTACCGAAAGAATCAGTACGACAATCACACCAATAAAGATGATGGAGAACTGCGAAAGGTAATACCCAAGTACTCCCACTTGAATACTACGGAGATACATTGGCATGCTGCGTGCAATGTGGTGTCCAAATTGTGCAGGAAGATATGTGTCGATGTATCCACCGAGATAGCCAAACAGTGCAAGGGCAGTGATGCCAATAATAGCAGTCACGCTGAGGGGAATCAGGAATTGCTTACTAAGCTGTTTCTTTTCCTGAAGCAGAATGATTGCTGCTGCAAGCAAGCTGAGGACAAACGGCTCTTTCCAGGCAACCGTCATTGTCAGCAGCGCTGTGAGTGCTGCGATATGCCCCCTGCTCATCTTTTCGGGATAGAGCGCAAGCAATGACACATACAGAATACCGAAGAACCCGCCGTACCATTCCACCTGCCACGCCTGTGCCTGGAACCCCATGTTGAGTGTGACGCACAGACCAAACAGGAGGCCGATGCTTGCTTGCAGTTTCTTCCTGGTCATCGTCCATGCGGTGTATCCGAAGATCGCGGGAAGAGTAAGTGTCATCAAACTGTTTACGGAATTGCCAATCACATGCGGCAGTGCACTCAGCAGATAAATCGTCGGTGGCTTTGTATCAAACGTATCTGTATAAAGCGTAAATCCGTTTCGTATCGCCTGTCCCACGGTCCAGTAGTATTTGGCGTCACCCGAGTGTGCACCGTTAAAAAAATACCAGGCTTGGGCAAGCAGATGGTACGTACCCACTACTCCTCCAAGAATCAGTACGCCAAAGATGAGGTAACGCAGAATGCGGTGCATGAACGTAGTATACACCTAGTATTTAGCAAGAATGCATTCGATGGTATCATGTATTTCGCGTTGCAGATGCAAGGCAGTCTGCTCGGATACAGGTGTTATTGTCAGAAAATCTTCTAAGATTTGTTCTGTACTTCTACACATGGTGTCCACCAGTGTGGGGAATTCTTGAACACTTGTTTCAAGTTCTCGGAGCATAGCGTGCACGCTGTTTTCAATACGTGCATCCTCTACAGAGGTGGTTTGTGGTGCCAGTTCCGGAAGCTTAAAATTCATGGTGCGCAGATAGTAAGCATTTTTTTGGTGAGTGCAAGAGGAAAATATCTGAACCGGTAATCCTGCGAGTCAGGGTTCAGACAAGGGGTGCGAATTTGGTCCGAAAAAGTACAAGATTGTTATCTTCTTGTAAAAAATCGTAGAGTTTTTTCACAAAATTTTTGACATGTGCAGCCTGCCTCTTTAAATTACCCCAGCATTCATCCACTACGGCGGATGAATTTATGTTCCCGTCTGCCTTCACTCCAGAACAAGCAGACCTCAAGAACCTCTAAATAATCATGTGCAACGGTATTATTGCTAAAAAAGTCGGCATGTCTCGCGTGTTCAATAAGGACACGGGTGATGCTGTACCTGTGACCTACCTCCAGGTAGAGCCAAACACTGTTGTGCGCACCAAATCTGAAGACAAAGACGGCTACAACGCTGTTGTACTTGGCGTAAAGCCTCGCAAATGGAAGACACGAAAAGGTAAAGAGCATGTTCGCTATGGCGACCAGAAGGAGTTTCGCGTGGAGTCTCTCGAAGGACTCGAGGCCGGAAAGCAGATTTCCTGTGAGAAATTCGTTGTAGATAGCAAAGTAAGCGTTGTCGGAAGCTCCAAGGGACGCGGTTTTCAAGGTGTTATTAAGCGCTATGGATTTGCCGGAGGACCTGCAACACATGGTAGCCACTTCCACCGTCGCCCAGGTTCTGTGGGTATGAAGGAGTGGCCAGGACGTGTTCTTAAAGGAAAGAAGCTTCCAGGGCGTATGGGTAACCAGCAGGTTACACTCCGTGACCGTACCGTTATGGCGTGCGATACTGAAAAAGGTTTAATTGCAATTAAAGGACCAATTCCTGGCCCAAACGGCTCCAGCGTGTACCTTACTCTCAACAATGACAATTGATGTCTACACCAGCAAAGGCACTAAAGATGGAACGGCAAACCTGCCGAAGACCCTGTTTGAGGCTAATATTAACGAGGGGCTGATGCATCAGGCTGTTGTTCGAGCACAGAGTAATGTGCGAAACACCGTAGCGCACGCAAAGAGCCGCGGAGAAATTCAGGGGTCAACACGAAAGCTCTTCCAGCAAAAGGGAACAGGACGTGCACGTCGCGGTAGCGTACGTAGCCCAGTTCTCCGTGGAGGAAATAAGGCATTCGGACCACAAAAGATTGCAAACTTCGTCAAAGATATGCCACAGAAGATGCGCCGTGCAGCCCTCTTTTCTGCACTGAGCTACCAGGCAAAAAACGGTGCCATTATTGGACTGAAAGACTATCCAGAAGCCATTAAAACCAAAGATGCACGTACAATGCTTGAGAAGATGCCTGTTGATATCGGCAGAAAGATTCTTATTGTGACACCAGGTCGCCACGACGAGCTCAGTCTCTCTGTACGCAACATTCCGGGTGTTCGTACTGTCATGGCACAGTACTTAAACCCAATGGATATCCTCGGCAGCCGCCACATTATCTTTATGGTGGATGCGCTGAAGAAAGCGGAAGAGGTGTTTGGAAAAGAAGCTAAAGAAGCTAAGGAGTCTAAGGAAGCTAAGGTATCCTCAGCTTCTTCAGAATCTTCAGTTTCCTCAGCTTCCTCAAGAAAGAAATCTTCTACCTCATCAAAGTAATGGATTTGAGCAGAGTTATCGTCGGCCCAGTGGTTACCGAGAAGGCAGAGCGCCTGAAGGGCGTCAGCCGCACCTACACGATTCGCGTCGCACCGAATGCAACAAAAATTGATGTAATCAATGCGCTAGCGAAGTACTACGACGTCAAGGCAACCAGCGTGCGCGTCATGCGAACGCCAAGTAAGACACGTCTTGTCGGTCGCGGTCGCACAATGACCAAGAGACAGTCCACAAAGAAGGTGATGGTGACGATCTCCCAAAAAAGTAAACCGCTTGATATTGCTAACTTCAAATCATAATGCCAGTTCGTAAGCTTAAGCCAACAACACCGGGTCGAAGAAAGATGAGCATTGCAGACTTTTCCGGTCTGACAAAGAAGAGGCCTGAGCGTCGCTTGTCGAAGGGAAAGAAGCGTCTTTCTGGTCGCGGTAGCTCCGGACGCATTACGGTACGTCACCGCGGCGGAGGACACAAACGATTACTACGAACGATCGATTTCAAGCGTATGGATAAGCTGAACGTACCAGGAACAGTTGCTGCGATTGAGTACGATCCAAACCGCACGGCCTTTATCATGCTTGTGCACTACAAGGATGGCGATAAGCGCTATCATCTTGCCCCAGAGGGACTCAAGGTTGGCGATAACGTTGTCTGCGCTGAGCGCACCAAAGTAAAGCCAGGAAACCGTATGCAGCTTAAAAACATCCCAAGTGGATATAAAATCTACAATATCGAGATGAACCTTGGTCGTGGCGGAGAGATGGTACGTAGTGCCGGAACAGGTGCAACGCTTGTAGGATTCGATAAAGAATTTGCCATCATTCAGCTCCCGAGTAACGAAGTTCGCAAGGTACGCAGTGAGTGCAGTGCAACGATTGGGACTGTGTGTAACGGTGAACACAACCTCGTGCGCATTGGAAAAGCAGGTCGTATGCGTTGGATGGGTCGCCGTCCACAGGTGCTTGGTAAGTCAATGAACGCTGTGGACCACCCACACGGAGGAGGAGAAGGACATAGCCCAATTGGTAACAAGAAGGGTCCTCGCACTCCATGGGGTAAGAAAGCGCTCGGCGTAAAAACCCGTGCACCAAAGAAAGCAAGTAACGATCTAATTATGCGCCGTCGTATCCGTAAGAAACGTAAGAAATAACATTCCATAACTTTCCACTCTTCCATGCCACGCTCCCTAAAAAAAGGCCCCCACGTAGATGACCGTCTCCTCAAGAAAGTCATGAAAATGATGGAGGCTGGCGATAAGAAAATTATAAAAACGTGGGCACGTGACTGCGATATTCCACCGGAGTTTGTTGGCTTTACATTCGCAGTACACAACGGAAAAGAATTTACTCCTGTCTACGTAACCGAACAGATGGTGGGCCACAAACTCGGTGAGTTCTCTTGGACAACGAAGTTTAAGAACCACGGAGGAAAGATGGCCAGTACCGATTCTAAGAAATAATTCCTACCCTAACCCCCTAAAACTCTAACACTCTAAAACTCTCTACAATGAAAGCTACTCTCCGCTCCGTCCGCATCGCTCCAAAGAAGGCACAACTTGTTGCCAAGTTGATCCGCGGTAAGTCTGTACCCGATGCGGTGAGTATTCTTGAGCACACGAACAAGAAGGCAGCGCGCCTTCTCGAAGAATTACTGCGCAGTGCTATGGCGAATGCATCTCACAACATTAAGCAAGATCCCCAGCTTATGATTGTGAAAGAGCTGACAGTAAATAAGGCACAAGCTTATCACCGTGGGGTTCCCATGGCGCGTGGTCGCGTTCGACCAATGCGTAAGTTCTTAAGCCACATTGAACTCTCTCTTGGATTTGAAGATGAGAAAAAAGAAGCTAAAGAAGCTAAGGAGTCTAAGGAGAAGAAAGCAGTGAAATCTTCATCTTCTGCTTCCAAAGCAGCAGAAAAACCTGTAAAAAAGGAAACGACGGCTGGCAAAAAGTCGTCTACTACGAGTACTACAGGTAAGTCCGCAACGAAGGAAACTACCTCGAAGACCTCGAAATCTGTTGCGTCTAAGAATTCTCCTAAGAAATCCTCTCCTAAATCCTAATACTCTAATACTCTAACACTCTAACTCCCTAACCTTATGGGTCAGAAAGTAAACCCCAACGGCCTCCGACTCGGTATCACGCACTCGTGGCCAAGTACATGGTTTGCTTCCGGTAAGAAGTACCGTGATCTCTTTTTGCAGGATGTGAAGATTAAGCGCTATATCAACACGCGTCTTCCTGATGCAGGTATCTCCCAAATTGAAATCGATCGTTCTAAGCGTACCTCTGTCGTCATCCACACTTCTAAGCCGGGTGTCATTATCGGTAAGCAGGGTGCTGCTATCGAAGAGCTTCGTAAAGATCTCGAAAAGAGCTTTGGCGGAGCGTTCGATGTAAACATCCAAGAGATTCGTAGCCCAGATACCGATGCTGCGTGTATTGCAGAAACAATCCAGGGGCAAATCCAGCGTCGCATGCCGTACCGTCGCGCTGCAAAGATGGCCATTGAAAA
Source organism: Candidatus Peribacteria bacterium (assembly GCA_020632295.1). Classification (GTDB taxonomy): domain Bacteria; phylum Patescibacteriota; class Gracilibacteria; order Peribacterales; family Peribacteraceae; genus UBA2170. Next base: position 114,354 of record JACKFU010000001.1, on the reverse strand, counting down.
AGCCATGCAAGCCGGTGCTCAGGGGGTAAAGATTAAAGTGTCCGGACGACTGAACGGTGCAGAAATTGCTCGCAATGAACTATTTAAAGACGGGAACATTCCCTTGCAGACCCTACGCGCAAACGTTCAGTTTGCTGTCGCACACGCCAAGACTGGTTACGGAACCATTGGCGTGAAGGTATGGATCTACAAAGGAATGGTCTTCAAGAAAATTAAGCAGGCACAGTCTGCTTCTCTTGCTTCCCTTCACGATAAGTAAGCCATGTTAGAACCCAAGAAGATCAAGTACCGAAAAGTGCAACGCCGCCGCGGACAGTGGAAGGGCAAAGCAACACGTGGTACACAACTGGCATTCGGAAGCGTTGGACTCAAGTGTACGGTGACTGGTGAAATTACCGCACGACAGATTGAGGCAGCCCGCCGTGCAATGACACGCAGTGTGGCACGTGGAGGAAAAATCTGGATTCGTATCTTTCCGCATAACCCTGTAACCAAGAAAGCAGCGGAAGTACCGATGGGTTCTGGTAAAGGAGCTCCAGAGTACTGGGGCGCAGTACTGAAGGCAGGAACAATGATTTTTGAAATGGACGGTCTTCCAGAAGCAGATGCACGTGAGGCGCTTCGCCTTGCTGGTCATAAGCTTCCACTGAAAACGAAAGTTGTTACCAAAATTGGACACTAATGTCTGCACTAACCACCACCAAAGAGCTGCGCAATATGACTCCAGAGGACCTGGCAAAGGAAATTCGTGCCCAGGAAGGAGAAGTCGTAAAGCTGCGTCTCGGCGTGAAGCTTGGGAAAGAGAAAGACAGTGCAAAATATGTGCGGCAAAAGAAGCAACTCGCTCGCATGAAGACTGTGTATAGCGAAACGGTACAGACGGGACAGAAGGAACAGAAGAAAAATACTTCTGTACCCTCTAATACTTCTGTATCCTCTGGACCCAATAGAAAGAATTCTTCTGCCAACAAAAAATAATGCGTACGAAAAAAGGTGTTGTTACATCGGCAAAAATGCAAGGCACGGTTACCGTGACTGTACACCGTCTTGTGTTCCACCCTGTGTACAAGAAGCGCTACCGCAAGAGTAAAAAGTTCCTCTGCAATCCAGGAGAACTCGACTTGTACCCTGGTGATGTTGTCATCATCTCCGAAGGAAAACCAATTTCCAAGAAGAAGCGCTTCACCGTTACAGAAATTGTAAAAGCAGCGCCACGCGTTGATGAAATGAAGGAAGACGACGCAGTCGAGAAAGTGATTCACCGTGAGAAGAAAGGGGCAGATGAAGAAGCAAAAGCAAAGTCTAAAAAGGTAACAGAAGGTGCAGAAGGTACAGAGGTGGATAACACTTCTGATACGTCTGAAACCTCTGAAGCCTCTGTACCCTCTCAAGAATGATTCAGACTGAAACCGTCCTCAATGTGGCTGATAACACTGGCGCAAAGCGCGTTCAGTGCATCAAGGTGCTTGGCGGAAGTAAGCGTCGCTACGCAGGCGTTGGCGATACCATTATTATTGCCGTAAAAGAAGCAGCACCACGTGGGACCGTAAAGAAGAAGGCAGTAGAGCGTGCAGTAATTGTTCGCACCAAGAATATGACACGACGAAAAGATGGAAGCGGCATTCGTTTCGATGACAATGCATGCGTTATCGTCGGTAAAGACGGACAGCCAAAAGGTACACGTGTGTTCGGGCCTGTTGCTCGAGAACTGCGTGCTGCTGGTTTCCAGAAAATTATTTCCCTTGCTCCAGACGTATTATGAAGATCCGTGCAGGCGACTCTGTCGTAGTCATTAGCGGCAAGGATAAGGGCAAGACCGGCCAGGTTCTGCGCGTACTTCACGAGAAGAATCGCGTTGTGGTCGCTGACATTAACATGCGCACGCGTCACATTCGTAAAGGACCACAGCGCCCTGGAGAAATTGTGAAATACGAGGCGTCTATCGATGCAAGCAATGTCATGCTCGTCGATAGCAAAACAAAGAAGCGTACCCGAGCTGGGTACAAGGTAGAGAAAGGGAAAAAGATTCGTTACGCAAAGAAGAGTGGTGAAGAAATTAAGAAGACCACTATCGCTGCAAAGAAAGGAACCGATAAAGCTGCTGTTGAGAAAGCAGAGGCGAAAGTGGCAACCAAAAAGGGTGCAGAGGGCACAGAAGGTACAAAGGTGAAGCAGGGACCGTTCTGGAAGAAGATGGGATTTGGTGCCGATGAAATTGCTGGTGATGCAGCAGAGGTTGATACAACATCACATATGAGAGAAGATCACTCCGTACCCGACCAAATTGAACGCTCTTCTAGTCGCTCTTCCGGTCGAGGCGCATAAACACGATGGCATACGCAACTCTCCATGATCGGCTCCGAGGACCCATCGCCAAAGCGGTAGGGGAAAAGCTCGGTATTAAAAACATTCACGCACTTCCACGTGTCGAGAAGGTGACGGTGAACGTTGGTATTAATAAAAGTAAGATGGACAGCAAGGAAATTCATGCATACATCGACGATTGTTTGCAGAAAATTACAGGGCAGAAGCCAGTATTTACCCGAACCAATAAGGCAATCTCTAATTTCAAAACTCGTACAGGAATGATTGTTGGCTGCCGCGTGACGATGCGTGGTGAAGCGATGGAGCAATTCCTCGATCGTTTTATTAGCTACGCTATCCCTCGCATCCGAGACTTCCGTGGCCTTCCAACAAAGCTTGATGGCAACGGGAACTACTCGATTGGTATTAAAGATCACTCGATTTTCCCAGAAGTACCACCACCAGATGCGAAGCAAATCTTTAGTATGCAGGTGGTTATTACAACCACTGCAAAGAACGATAAAGAGGGCATGGCACTCTTTAAGGAGATGGGCATTCCATTCAAACGTGATAAGAAATCAGCAGAAACTGTTGAGAAAACCTCCTAACTCCTAATACTCTAACACTCTAAAACTCTTACGCACCCATGGCTCGAACGTCTCTCAAGAATAAGCAACGCAACCGGCTCAACAAGTATCTCCGCGATAAAGCGGCAGGGAGAAAGCCGAAGTTCCCTACGCGCGTCTATAACAGATGTCAGCTTTGTGGACGCCGTCACGGGTACATGCGTTTCTTTGGAGTGTGTCGTATTTGCTTCCGCGAACTTGCCGCTAACGGTGAGATTCCCGGTGTTACAAAATCCTCTTGGTAATCATGTCCTACGTAACTGACCCCATCGGCGACTTGCTCACTCGCATGCGTAACGCGCAGAAGGCGGGCAAAGCATCCTGCAGTGCACCTGCAAGTAAGATGAAGAAGCAACTCCTCGAGCTTCTCAAGCGTGAAGGCATCATTGCAGATGTAAAGGTACTCGGCGACAGCCCAAAGCAGGATCTTGAGGTAACCTTTGCAGAAGATAAACCACGTCTAACACTTACGCGTATCAGTAAGCCTGGTCGTCGCGAGTATGCGAGTGTTTCCGATCTTAAACCAGTGTTAAACGGCTTCGGAATGGCTATTCTCACCACCAGCCAGGGGCTCATGACCGACAAAGAAGCCCGCGAAAAGAATATTGGTGGTGAAGTTCTCTGTACGATTTCCTGATATGTCCAGAATTGGTAAAAAACCAGTGGCAATCCCAAGTGGCGTGACCGTCGAGGTCAACGGCAACAAGATTGTTGTGAAAGGACCAAAGGGAGAGCTTTCCTACGCTCATCTTCCAGAGGTAAGTGTGAAGGTTGAAGAGGGACAGGTTGTTGTCACCCGAAAAGACGACACTGCAGACTCTATGGCACGTCATGGTCTGACCCGTCAGCTCATCAACAACATGGTGATTGGTGTCTCTGAAGGGTACGAAAAGAAGCTCGAAATTATTGGTGTTGGATACAAGGCGCAGGCAAAGGGGAAGAGTGTCACACTCAACCTCGGACACAGTCACCCAATTGAATATGCTGCTCCTGATGGCATCGAAATTGCACAAGATGAAAAGAACAAGAACCTCCTTATCATCCGTGGTATCGACAAAGAAGTTGTCGGCCAGGTTGCCGCAGACATTCGTGGATTCCGTCCACCAGAACCATACAAAGGAAAAGGGGTGAAGTACGTTGATGAAATTATTATCCGCAAACAAGGAAAAGCAGCAGGTGCTGCGTAACATGAACTGATATGAAACTCTTCCAAAAGACACAGAACCGGCTAGCAAGAAAGCGCAGAATCCGCGCCCGCATCTCGGGTGACAGCGCACGTCCACGCCTCACTGTTCATCGCAGTTTGTCACAGATGACGGTTCAACTCATTGATGATGCATCTGGTAAAACACTTGTCTCTGCATCAACAAAAGAATTAAAGGCAAAGCCAAATATCGAAGGGGCAAAGAAGCTTGGGGCAGAGATTGCTAAGAAGGCAAAAGACGCCAAGATATCCACTATTGTTTTTGACCGAAATTCTTACAAGTATCACGGCCGAATCCAAGCGCTTGCTGACGCAGCGCGCGAGGCCGGTCTTACCTTCTAATTATGTCCGCTAAAACTACCAAACCCGATCGCAAGCGTGGCAACCGCCGCCAAAAAGAACCGTCTGAGTTCGAAGAGACAACTCTGTCTGTCGATCGTGTAACACGTGTTGTTGCTGGTGGACGTCGTATGCGATTCCGTGCAGTGGTTGTTGTTGGCGACAAGAAAGGTCGTGTAGGCCTTGGAACGGGGAAGGCAAACGAAGTGCAGATTGCAGTGCAGAAGGCAGCAAAGGTGGCAAAGCGCAACATGGTAAAAGTCCCACTACGTGATGGTACGATTCCTCACGAGATCGATCATAAATTTAAAGCTGCACGCATTCGTCTGATACCAGCAAGCGAGGGAACCGGTATTATTGCTGGTGGAGCACTACGCGTTGTTCTTGAGCACGCTGGTGTGCAGAACGTGCTTTCCAAGCGTTATGGTACAAATAACAAGTTGGTAAATGCGCAGGCAGTTATGGAAGCATTGCAACGCCTGCATGGTGCAACAACAACGGCAGCATCTATTGATGAGACTGCTTCCGCTCAAGAAGACCATAAGAAGGGCAAGAAGAGTAACAGAGATATCGGTCTTGAAGACACGCCAGAGCTTGAGGAGATGGCAGTGAAAGAGATCTCAAAAGATGATGTGGATAGAGAGGGTCATTTGAAGAAGTAATGAAAGCACTTCTCATCATCGCCCAAGACGGCTATCAAGATAGGGAGCTCGAGGGAACAGCAACTGGCCTTTCAGATGCGGGCTTTGAAATTATCCTTTCCTCAAAAGAGGAGGGGTTTTGTAAGGGGAAGCTCGGTGGAACACAGCGCTCAAGTATTGCCATGCGCGATGTTCAGGTGCAGGACTACGATCGCATTGCCTTTATTGGAGGCCCGGGTGCAGGAGCGTACGCGTCCGATCCGGATGCGCTCAAAATAGCAAACGATGCGTACAGAGCAGATATGCCACTCGGCGCTATCTGCATTGCGCCAACCATTCTCGCCAAGGCCCACGTTCTTGATGGCAAGCGTGCAACCGTGTGGGACAGTGGTGGAGAGCAGGCAGGCATCTTGGAGCAGTATGGTGCGATGTACACAGGAGAATCCGTCACAGTAGATGGAAAGATTGTCACCGGCAATGGCCCTGATGCTGCCGAGGAATTCGGCAAAACACTCGCAGCTCTATAGCTACTCATCTTTCCTTTCGCTGTTTTCTTTTCTCCCTTAAGAGTAGTTCTTTTGCTCTAATGCGGGTAGCAACTCCGAAGTGAGCAATTCTACGATACAAGGCATCCGGACACTGACTTGCATTGGATAAGATGGTATCGGTAACCGATGAAAAACGATCGCAAAGTCCAAGAATATGATCTACCTGCATTTCATGTGTATTACGTATTCCAAAATGAAATAATTGCATGGCGTTATTCACCGAATAACAGTGTTGGCTGAGTTCTATCCAAGATACTTCTATGAGACCCCTGTAATCCTTTTTTTGAGAGGACAAGTACTGCTCAAGTTCTCTTAATGATTCCTCTAATTTTTCAATATTTTTGTCAGGATCATCAGAGACATAGTTTTCCATAGTTTATGCGGAGAAGTAGTACCTGATTGTATTGAAGGGTATAATCCTTCTTCAAAGAAAAATAGCAATATCTTAGCTCTTAGCTCTTAGCTTTTAGCTCTTACTTCAGTTCCAAGTGCCCAAATTCCTGTACCCAGATGTCTCCGAAGAGACCAATGCCAATTTCACTGAATTGAGGACGGAGAATATTTTTTCGATGGTTTTCCGAGTTGAGCCAGTCTTCCATTACTTCCTCAACAGAGAGTTGGCCCTTTGCGAGATTCTCACCGAGAGAGAATGATGGTTCACAGCTACAGCTTTGTCGCCCTACAACAAAGTCCGGGCCTTTTTGTGCCGCAGGACAGGAGCATTGCCTCGGGTCGCTACTGATGTATCCCGTACGTTTAATGCGCTCAACGTAGGAGAAGCCTTCTGGTGTAAAGTGGCTAAAGTACCCGCGATCGAACATATCTTTTGCATGACGCTGTGCAGCAAGTTCGAGGTAATAGTTACTCGAAAGCGGTTCCAGTTTGTAGCGTGCACGAATATCATTTACAGCATCAATCAGCTCATTGCGTGTAACACCTGCTTGGTTTCCACGATTGCGAATAAGGTTCAGCATTGCCTTTTTGACGACTGTTGCATTGGAAATGGATTGAAGGAATGTTGGTTTCGTAGCGATTGGTTGTTCTTTATGCACAGGGAACATGTTGGGCTTTGGTTGGAGCGATGGTTCTGCTCTAAGTAGTGTATAGAGCGCCTCTGTTGCCTCGGCATGCGTGATGCGCATATCAGGCAGAAGCAGGGTTGGATTGCTATCACTCACAAAGAGTTTGTAGCGCCACGCGAGACCGATGTACGGCGTGTACCATGCAGTTTTATCGATGTCCGTAAACTGATAGGGGATATGCGTCGTCAGCCCAAATACGTTGGTCAGCATCGACAGAAATTCTGCACGAGAGACAGAGGCATTTGGGTACAAGTCATCAATCATCCCCAGTTCTATCGCTTTTGCCATAGGGGACTCGTAGGGAATACCAGCGTTTTTGAGGAGGAGCATCACCGCTTCTTCACGATGCACATAGGCTACCGGTTCCTCAGCAGATACCGGGCGAAACGTTGCTAGAGAGCCCAGAAGGAAGACGGCCAGGAGGGAGCAGATACTTTTGCGCATGAATCACCTCATTATAGCATATTTTTTATAGAAAAATCATCTAAATCTCCTTTACGTCATCAAATTCAACCTCTACCATACCGCAGCTATGTTGCATTCTCTGAAGGCAGCACCGGGTTCTCGTAAAGCAAGAAAGCGCGTTGGTCGTGGTAGCTCTTCTGGTACCGGAACAACCGCAGGTCGTGGAACAAAGGGCCAGCAGGCTCGTACGGGAAAAGGCCGTCGTTTTGGTTTTGAAGGTGGTCAGACACCTCTGGTTCGAAGACAGCCAAAGCTCGGTGGGTTTAGAAACCCAAACAGCGTATCTCACGAAGTAGTCAATGTTGGTGATTTGGAAAAACACTTAGATGCTGGCACGTATGATGTTGATGCTCTCAGGGCATCAAAATTGGTACGAACCGGAAAGCAAGTAAAGCTTCTCTCGCGTGGAGAAGTAAAAAAGAAGTTTGATATCACAGTAAATGCAGCAAGTAAGGCTGCCGTTGCTGCCATCGAAAAAGCTGGAGGAAAGGTGACCCTCATGTAAATGTTTACGTACTTACGACAACTCTGGCACTCCGAAGAACTGCGCAGGAGAATTCTCGTCACAGTAGGACTGCTTCTTGTGTACCGCATTGTTGCACACATTGCTGTTCCAGGAACCGATCCTTTTGCACTCAGTTCATTCCTTGAGTCACGAAGCGGCGGTGGAGTAGTTGGTGTATTTGCTGCACTCACCGGTGGAGCAATTGATAACTTCTCTATTGTGATGCTCGGTTTGTCTCCATATATTAACGCATCCATCATTTTGCAACTCTGTACCGTTATCTTCCCAAAGCTTGAGGAGCTCAGCAAAGACGGGCAGCAAGGGCAGCAGATTATCAATAAATACACACGATGGGTAACCGTGCCACTCGCATTTATTCAGAGTTACGGGTTCCTCGTGCTCCTTGGACAGGGTGGTGTACAGCTTGTTGACCTTTCCTTCCCAGGAGTCTTACTTCCAATGCTCTACGTAACGGCAGGGTCACTCTTCCTCATGTGGCTTGGTGAAATGGTGACAGAGAAGGGAATTGGTAACGGTATTTCCCTCATCATCTTCATTGGCATTGTCTCTGGAATGCCAACTACCCTCAGCGCAATGTTCCTTGCAGGCCAAGGAAAACAGGCAGCATTCTTCCTGTTTGCTATCGTCTCTCTTGCGATGCTTGTGTGCGTTGTTCTCTTCACGGACGCTCATCGTCTTATTCCCATTACCTACGCAAACCAAGGTGCAGGGCGCGGTGTGCAGGGAAACATTCCCATTCGTCTAAACCAAGCAGGAATGATTCCAATTATCTTTGCTATCTCTCTCATTACGCTTCCAGCGATTATTGCGCAGTTCCTGTCAACGGCGAAGCGCGATTCCCTACGATCCATTGCCAACTTCATCAATCTAAATATCAATCCAAATGATCCTAGTATTTTCTACATGGTGCTCTACTTCTTGCTTGTGCTTGCATTCACTTACTTCTTCGTATCGGTAACATTTAAGCCAGAAGAAGTCGCAGAGAGTATTCAGAAGCGCGGAGGGTTTGTCCCAGGGGTACGCCCAGGAAAGCAGACCGCAGAGCTTCTTGCGAAAGTAAGCTCACGTATGAACCTTTGGGGTGGTACGTTCCTCGGTATCGTTGCTATCGTTCCGCTTATCTTCACCAAGTACTCAACCTTGAGCAGCCAAGACCTCATTATCTCCGGCTCAGGACTCATCATCGTTGTCGGCGTTGTCATGGAACTCATTCGCCAGATTAATGCACAGCTCCTTGCGCACGATTACGAGAAGTTGGTGTAATGGCAAGTAAACGAGAGCTCATATTGGCTGATTTCCGGAGAGAATATGAAAACTGTAATGACGAAAAAATGAAAGTACTACGTTTTGCTATTGATGGACTCAATGGAATGGGGAATGCATACAATATTATTGGTGATATACGACATGCATCACTAATGCTTCTTCATTCTTGCGAAGAGGAATGGATAAATACTGTAAATGCCAAGGTTTGTGCAGCAGAACTTGATAGAAATATGGATATGCTAGAACGGAGAACAGGTTTTCCAACACAAGAGCGAGGATTGGAATACGTGGAAACACTCATGAATGATGCAGGGCAGTATGCAACAGAAAATCAACAGAAACGGTTTGCAGACATGCAAGCGTTTATACGTGGCTCATCATCATAATAGAAAAACCAATCCGCTGTATTGTGTTTACGGGTGATCAACTTGTTGTCACTCCTCTTGACGGTGTTTCCGATGAATTTCAGGAGATAATCTCAGTATTTAATGAGCAATCTCGACGGCAGAACCATTAACTTCCGAGATATTACAGAAAATTGAGTATGCGCTTTGTTGTCAGACACGATCCTATGTTCAGCTTCAGCTGGACTCATAAAAATAAAAACCGCCCCGGAGGGGCGGTCGGTGTTTGATGCCCGGAGGCATCACAGAACTGTCAAAAACAGTATACATTTACGCTCCACCACGGCAAATACACTTTCCACTTTCCACTCCTGCCTTGCCGGCAGGCAGGTTCCTCTTTACACTTCCTCCATGGATCTCGTCTTCTTCGGTATTCAAGGCTCCGGTAAAGGCACCCAAGCCAAGCGCTTAGTGGAGGAATTTGGGTACTACATGTTTGAGGCAGGTGGAGAGCTACGAAAAATAAAAGCTTCGGGAACAGAACTCGGAAACACCGTTGCCAGGTACATCGATAACGGCGAACTTGTGCCGTTTGATATCATCATGCAGGTCGTCAAAGAAGCGGTGGCTGCCGTACCGGCAGATCAGCAAATTCTGTTTGATGGTATTCCTCGTGACGAAGATCAAAAAAAAGCATTTGATGAAATTCTGTCTGCAGCAGGTCGCGAGTTTACCTGTTTGCACATGTTGCTTTCTAAAGATGAAGCGGTAGAGCGTATTAAAGGTCGTGCCGAGATCGAAGGCCGCGTCGATGATGCCGACCAAGAAAAAGTACTCCGTCGTATGGAACTCTTTGAAGAAAAAACAAAGCCAGTGATTGCTGAGTATGCTGCACAGGGGATTGTTGTAGAGGTGGATGGAAACGGATCTGTCGATGAGATTTATGAGAGAATCAAAACAGCTTTGCATTTGTAGGCACAAAGCACGCTGTGTGCCTGCGAAATGGATGAATTCCCTACCAGCTAACAGCTAAAAGCTATAAGCTAGTAGTATGACCAGTATCAAAACCTTCAACGCTAAAGAGATTGAGTCGTTTCGCCATGCTGGAAAGATCTTGGGTAAATGTTTAGATAAGATGGGTAAGCTTGTTGCCGCTGGCATCACCACCAAAGAACTCGACAGAGCAGCGGAGGAGTTTATTCGAAGCCACGAAGGGGCAGAGCCTGCATTTATGGGCTACCACGGCTATCCAGCGACGCTCTGCACATCGGTAAACGACCAGTGTGTGCATGGTATGCCCGGTGATTTGGTACTTCGTGATGGTGACATTATCTCCGTCGATTGCGGTGTGCTGTATAACGGTCTGTACACAGATGCCTGTCGTACGTTTCCTGTGGGAAAGATCAGCAAGCAGGCGCAGCGCCTTCTCAACGTGACGAGTCAAGCACTGGAAGATGCGGTTGCGATGATCAAAGGTGGCATCACCGTTGGTGATATTTCCTCAACCGTGCAAGCAACAGTGGAAGGTGCAGGACTAACGGTTGTGTCAGCGCTCACCGGGCATGGCCTGGGAAAGACGCTCCATATGTATCCCGATATCCCAAACTTTGGCGATGCAGGGAAGGGTGCGGTGATTCCAGCTCACACAGTGATTGCTGTTGAGCCTATTGTTTGTACGGGGGGCGATGGCATTCAAGAGTCTGATGATAACTGGACGATTCTCACAAAAGACGGCAGCCTGTCTGCGCACTTCGAGCATACGATTCTGGTTCTTGAGGAGGGATGTGAGGTGTTGGATAGAGTGCGTTAGAGTGTTAGAGTGTTAGAGTTTTAGAGTATTAGGTTTGTAGACCCATCCTTTCTTGGCATCCTTGGTGCACTGATTCTTGTGCTCGGAGCTGCCTGGCCCGTTACAATAACAAAGAACATCTTCTTTGCCGTAGGGAATATCTGCATGTTTAGCTACGCGTTGCTGAATTATGTTGATGGTGGATCGATTTTCTTTATTTTGTTACAAATACTAATTGGCGTGAGTACGGTCGTAATGCTTCTCAATCGTAACGATACTACCGGTGCCATGGTTATTGCGTTTTGCGGTGGGGCACTTGTGGTCTATGCCCTCTATCTCTTCCGCGATGCATCTACCCTACTGTTTGTTATAGGGTTGTGTACCCTCGGTGTCGGTTATGCACTGAATATGGCAAACATATGGCGTCAGGTTGTCCTTACCCTGGGTAGCCTCCTCATTGCCTGGTATAGCCTTATCGAAGGGGATCAGATCTTCCTTTGGCTCAATGTGTTCTTCGCCCTATTTAGCGGCTATTACGCATGGAAAGAAAATATTTCTTTACTTTTGCAAGCGCTTTTCAAAGAAACTTGAGTTTTTTTGCTCTAGAAGCTTGATTGGTCTCATTTTGCACGGTAGGCTCTTTCGGCTTGTATCCCCGAATTGCTTTTTGTCTAAGGATGTCATAGAACTTGTCGGCGTTGTCGAGGAATCCTATCCAAATACAACGTTCAAAGTCCGCATCCTCAGCCCTCAAGCAAAGGATCACGTGATCCTCTGTACACTCGCGGGTCGCATGCGCGTTCATCGCGTACGCATCCTGCCGGGTGACCGGGTGAAGGTAGAAATGACCCCCTATGATCTCGAGAAGGGTCGTATCTGCTACCGCTACAGGTCTGACCAACAGATCGATCTTGAGACCGGAGAACAAATCTGGAATCAAGCAGCAGCGGAAGGCGAGCAATAGTATCTATTTTCTCCTCCATTCTTTCCGTGAAAGTTCGTGCATCAGTCAAACCAATTAGCGATAAGGATCGTCTTGTGATCCGTCGCGCTGGCGTGCGCATCAAGCGTGGGAGGATTGTCGGAGGAAAAAAGGTACGCCGTATTGTATCTCCTATCCCCAAGAATAAGCAGCGCCAAGGGTAACTCACCTCTCTCATGCCACGTATTGCAGGAATCGTTCTACCGGGTAACAAACGCATTGAAATTGCTCTGACGTACATCAAGGGCATTGGTCGCGCGATGAGCAAGGCAATGCTAAGCGAACTGAGTATCGATATGAACAAGAAGGCAGACGATCTTTCTGAAGATGAGGAAGGCCGCCTGCGTTCTCGCATTGAAGCAGAGCTGGTCGAGGGAGAGCTCTCTCGAAAAGTATCCATGGATGTAAAGCGCCTTCAAGACATTGGAACGTGGCGAGGATTACGTCATCGCAAAAAACTACCGGTGCGTGGACAGACCTCTCGTAGAAATGCACGTACAAAGCGTGGTAAAAAGAAGACAGGATCTTCTGGACGAACTACTCTGACCAAGACCTAAACCTTATGGCATCTCCAGCTAAAGCAAAGGCGACAAAGAAGAAGAAAATTAAGCAGAAAGTGCTCAAGGCTCGTGTGTGTATTCACGCTGGTGAAAATAACACTATCGTTACGTTTACAGATTTGGAAGGGAATAAGTTGGGTGGAAGCTCAAGCGGAGCATGTGGTTTTAAAGGCACGCGCAAATCAACACCCTACGCAGCTAAAGTTGCTGCAGAAAAAGCAGCAGAGCTTGTTGCCGGATACGGTATTGAATCTGTGCAGGTGGAAGTTCGTGGCCTTGGCCCAGGACGCGAGCAGGCTATTCGCGGTATTCAGGGTGCAGGACTCAATCTAGACGCTATTATTGATAACACTCCCATTCCCCATGGCGGATGTCGTCCCCCAGGACGCCGTCGTGTCTAACCTAACGCTCTAACACTCTAAAACTCTAACTCTCTACAATGAAGTTTACTGGACCTAAAGCAAAGCGCTGTCGTCGACAAGGAACCAATATCTACGGTTCTGACAAGTACGACAAAATCCTCCAACGAAAGCCGTATGCACCCGGTAAGGGTCCGCGCAGTCGTGGAAAACGACCATCGGAATACGGTCGTCAGCTGCTTGAGAAGCAGAAGGCCCGCGATATGTTCGGTCTGTCTGAGCGCCAGTTCGTCCGCCTCTACAAGGCTGCTGCTGCCTCAAAAGCGCAGACAGGTGATATGATTTTGCAACTCCTTGAGCGCAGGTTGGATAACACGATCTACCGTTCAGGATTTGCATTTACAAGGCTGCAGGCTCGTCAGTTTGCAAGCCATGGACTCTTCACTGTTAACGGTGTGCGTGTGACATCACCATCGTTCCTTCTCCAGGAAGGTGATGTTGTAGAGATCCGCGGAAAGTCCAAAAATTCTAATGTCTTTAATCCTATTATCGAGGCGCATGATAAATACATGCCACCCTCTTGGCTCAAAGTAGACGCAAATAGCCTCAAGACAGAGGTTGTTTCGCTGCCTTCTGCTGACGACTTCGAACAGGCGATCGATGTTCGTCAAGTTATTGAGTACTACTCACGTCGCTAACCCCTTCCTCCTTCCCTTTTTAAGCCCATGCATATTATTCAGGAAGAAATCGGCCTTCCCATCTACTCCTCTCAAGCAGGCAGTAGGGGAGACGATTCTCACAAAATATTCACCATCGGGCCGCTCCCTCCAGGGTTCGGTATGACACTTGGAAACGCACTACGTCGCGTTCTGCTCTCCAGTTTACCTGGTGCCGCTGTAACCTCCATGCGCATGAAAGGCGTGCAGCATGAGTACTCTACAGTAAAAGGTGTTCGCGAATCTGGTGTTGATATTGCCCTGAACCTTAAGGAGCTGAAGCTCCGCAAGTTCAGCAAGGATACTGAGGTTATTACCCTCAAGGGTAAAGGCCCAATGACCCTGACAGCAAAAGATCTACAAGTGTCTTCCGATATTGAAGTCCTCGACCCTGACCACGAAATTCTCACTCTCGAGAAAGGTGGAGAAGTCGAGATTGAAATTACCGTCGAAAAAGGTGTTGGGTACAGCCCTGCTGCTGAACGCAACAAGAAGAGTAACGAACCAGGTCTGATTCACATTGATGCAATCTTCAGCCCTGTCATGCGTGCGCGATTTGATACCGAAGCAGCACGTGTTGGTCAGCGCACTGATCTTGAAAAGTTGAATCTTGAAATTGAAACGAATGGTTCTCTCACCGCAGAAGAGGCTGTGCAGTTTGGTGCACAACTCCTCAAGAGTTACTTCGAGTACTTCGGTAGCTCAGAAAAAGTTGTTGAAAGTGATTTTATTGCGGATTTCTCTCGTACAGGCAGCCAGGTAGGCATTGGTGAAGACGAAGGTTCTCAGATTAAAGAGAGTTACACGCCAATTGAAATTCTGAACTTCTCACCACGCACACTTAACGCACTCATCAACGCAGGTGTTGGCTCTATCGAGCAGCTGACCAAGTGCACAGAAGCAGCGCTTAGCAACTTCCGTGGATTTGGTGCAAAAGCTCTTGATGAGGTAAAAGACACGCTTGCAGAGCGTGGTTTAAAACTTTCCGATGACGACGAAATCTAATGCGACACCGACGCTCCAGAAATCGGCTTAAGCAGAAACCAGGACATGCACGCATGCTCAAGCGTAACCTGCTCACGTCACTCCTCCTTCACGAGGAAGTACGAACAACAAAGAAGCGTGCAGCAGTTATAGCACCAGAAGTCGATAAGCTCATCAACTATGCAAAGAAGCGCACGCCACACGTTGCCATTCGCTACATTAATGCAAAGGTCAACGATAAGAATGCCAGCAAGAAGATTATGGAAGTGTTTATCAAGCGCTTTGCAAAGATTGATTCTGGTCTTACGCGTACCAAAGCAGCTGGTTTCCGTGGAGGGGATGGGGCGGAGCTCGTTGATCTAAGTTTTGTTGAAGGACTGCCTGTAAAAGAAGCTAAAGAGTCTAAGGAAGCTAAAGAAGCTAAGGAATCCTTAGCTTCTTCAGAATCTTCAGCTTCCTCAGTTTCCTCTCAATCATGAAGACCTCCTCTCCAAAACCGGCAGAACCCAAGTGGATTCTTATTGATGCCAAGGGCCAAAACCTTGGTCGTATGGCAACACGAATTGCAACGATCCTTCGCGGAAAGCACAAGGCGTCTTACAGTCCTCATCAGTTGTGTGGCGATCATGTAATTGTTATCAACGCTGCTGAGCTCGAGTTCCACCCAACCAAGCACCGTAGAAAGGTCTACGTAAAGCACACAGGATACCTTGGTCATATGAAAATGTGGTCCCTCCAGCAGATGATTGATAAGCGTCCAACCGATATGGTGACTATTGCCGTCAAAGGAATGCTTCCCAAGAATCGCCTTGCACGTCAAATGATGAAGCGTTTACATGTTTTTGCAGGTCCAGAGCACCAACACGAAGCGCAGCAACCTCAGCCACTTACCCTTAGCAAATAATATGTCTCAGTACTTCTACAGCGCAGGAAAGCGAAAGACCGCGATTGCACGCGTGAAACTCTTTGATGGTGGAAAGGGCGATGTTACCGTAAACGGAAAGAAGATTAAGGAGTATTTTGGCACTGCTGTTCAGGTGGAGAATGCTCTTGCGCCACTGCGTATTACTGATAACGCAAAAGCTTTTGATGTCGTAGTCATGGTACAAGGTGGCGGAAAAGCAGCACAGAGTGATGCTGTACGTCATGGTATTAGCCGTAGCCTCCTCCTTGTTGACCCTGAACTTCGTTCAACACTCAAGCGCGAAGGGTTCCTCCGCCGCGATGCACGTACCAAGGAACGCAAAAAACCAGGTCTCAAGCGTGCACGTCGCGCACCTCAGTTCTCGAAGCGTTAGAGCAAATCACAACCCTCTAACTATGTTTCCCGCTGATTCTTTTGGCATATTATAAAATATATGTATTGTTATATTAATATTACCCATATTTCCTATGAAAGCTGCTACTGAAGCTGAAGCAAAGGTTGCTGATGATACTACTCCTCCTGCGGTCTCCGATGGGCGCAGAGATGAGATTAGAGATGAACTATCTGATCTTGATGAACAGGAACGTGCTGCTGTAGAAGCACTTGGAGAGGCTCAGGAAGAACTTGCAAGAATTCAGGCAGATAAACGTGAAGTGATAGACGAACTGTTGGGTAACTCCGTTCAGCCAGATGCTCTTGAACTCACGCCTGCAATGGCTGATGAAGCGATCAATGCACTGAGAGCGGAATTTGATAAAGGTGCAGATGAAACCCAAAAAGCAGGATACAGAGTACAGGAAGGTATGGACTTTGCAGCAGTCGAAGCAAAACTCCGAGCAACAGAGAACGAAGAACAACTCAAAGCTGTCTACAGAATGGTTAAGGCGGGTTCATGCCCTGCGGTTGTCTGTGAAGAAGGTGGACGGTACTGCATTGCAGAGACCTTCGGTCAAATACTTTCTGAACGTGCAAACTGTGTCTACGATAGAAAAGCGGAGAGACAGGTAGGCAGAGAGAACTGCAATGGTAACGCTGTCACACAATCGCAGAAAATGGGTGTTCCTCTCATGGAGAGAAGCATTGCAAAGGCGCACATAGTACAATTCCCAGATAGTAATCAACACTGCTACGACTACATCCAAGCCACAGCAGAGGAACGTGAGCGCGGTCGCGCCCCTTGCGTCTATCGCTACGGTGGCGGTGCAGCCGTGATCTTGGGCGATGCCTACGGTCACGGTGACTATCAGGGCTGGCGGGGTGCGCTATGGATTTAATATTTACGCAGCCTGCGTACTCTGCTCACGCATATCAAGCCCCATTCGTACATAGAACAGGCTTGTGCCATCTTCCGTATCCAGAATGAAGCGTGCGTCGATGGTAGAGAGCTGCAAAATGGTCTGACACATCTTTAGAAGCATCTTTGGTGGAATACCGATACCAGCCTCCATACAGGTAGCACAGAGCCCTGCAGCGTCCTTTGCACGAATGAAGCGGTCTCCATTACTAATAATGACCTGTCGCAGGTCTTGCTGCACAGTCAGGATGTAGTTTTCAATATAGGGTTCTAGGCTTTCGACAGGCATTCCTTTGAGTTCGGGGAGAACTTGTAGGATATCAAGATCCGAATGGATAGCATGGGCGATGCAGGCGTCGATAGACATGGTGTGTATGGGTGTTTTTTTTGAAGTAATCGAATTATTGTAGCAGAAAATGCTTTCTTAGGAAAGTGCTTGTGATGACGTTTTTGCTTCGCTATGCTCCTTTCCTGTTATTTCCAAGCTATTTCTATGCGAAGTATTTCTCTTCTTTCTGGCCTTACAGCAGCATTTCTTCTTATTCCAAGTGCTGTGGAGGCATCCGGTTCTATGCGTTTCTATGTCCCACGTGATCAACGCGTTGACCGCCCTTCTACTCGTGCAATTGAGCGTGCTGCAAACATTCGTTGGGATGAACAAGCCGCAGTTCGTCGTGGCTTTGTTCGTAAACTTGAGACCCTAGAGGGCAAGAGAGATGAAATTGCACCGGAACCAAGTGCAGCGTTGTCACCAGAGCTTACCTCGAATCCACAAGACTTTACACCGTACCACTGGGCTATTCGCCGCCGCCACGTACGTCACCAGTACTGGGATTCCTACTACGAGCGTGGAACGCCTGCGCACGTAGGACAGGGTCTCCTTGGCCAGCCAGGTCTTGTTGAACAAGAAGGCTACCGCAATGACATTGAGGTAGACGCCGGAGGACGGTAATTATGTAGACACAAAAGGAGCCGGCAACACTGTCGGCTTTTTTCTGTATGGATGTAAACAATATCATCTTGATATCATCGTAAATCTGAGTAGAGTACCCGCACTCATGACGGATTCTATGCTCTGGCTCAACGGCTCTACAGTACTCTCAACGGCGAAGAGAGCGTTTACAAACGAAATTCTACGCTCTAAGGGTATCTGTGTCATTGAGCTCGAACCAGAACAAATCGAGAGCGTCTGGCAGGCATCCCAGCCACGCTTTGTTCCTGCAAAGGTTGGAGCCGCCTCGGGGATTTGAACCCCGGACCTACACGTTACGAGTGTGTTGCTCTACCAACTGAGCTAAGGCGGCGTATTTACAGATAGCTTATCGTTTTTTACTGTGGAGTTCCAACAGCATTGAGAACCATTTTTTTGGCTTTAAAAAGAGCAGAACATGAGGCTGATGTTTTCACTAATATCTCAAACCTAACACCAATAACCTCCCTTTGCTACACTGTCTTCCTATGCAGCAATCAACCGCCCTCATCTGGAGCTATCTCAACATCCTTACGAAGAAACGTTATGACGTATTACTACAGCAATACAATAGTCTGGATGGTGCACTAGAGTCACTGTCGCCAGAAATGCTTCGTGCTCTTGGCTGCAAAGAAGAGACAATGATGACAGCACTTAATCGTCTTGATGATCTTCAGAATGCATCTGACTACGAACAAGAGCTTGCGCGTCGTGGTATTACACTTATTTCAATTGAAGATGCTGCGTATCCAACAATGCTCCGTACCATACCAGATCCCCCTATTTTCCTCTACTACAAGGGCTCTTTAGAAATTCTTAACCAGCCATGCATCGGGTGTGTTGGTCGGAGGGAAATGTCAGAGTACGGTAAACGTGTCGTTGCGGAATTTATTCCTGCGTTTGTTCGTGCTGGTATGGTCACTGTCTCTGGTCTTGCCCTTGGTATTGATACAGAAGTAGCGAGAGAGACGCTCCATGCAGGAGGAAAGACAGTTGCCATTGTTGGGCATGGACTGGCAGATATCTATCCATCATCCAATCGTCCGCTTGTAAAGCAGATTATTGAGTCCGGTGGACTTATTCTGAGCGAATATCCACTCGACATGCCGGGAGATAAATACACATTCCCTGCGCGAAACCGCATCATTGCGGGCTTAAGCTCAGGGACAATTGTTCTCGAGGCAGGAGAGGGAAGTGGGTCGCTCATTACCGCAGACCTCGCACTCGAATACGGTCGCGATGTCTTCGCGGTTCCAGGTCAGATCTTTGACCCAGGTTATGCAGGCTCTCATCGGTTCATTAGTCAGGCAAAGGCAAAATTAGTTTCTGAGCCTCAGGAAGTTCTGAACGATCTTGGCATTGTCTCTTTTGCTACAGAGGGGAAGAAGACAGCACGCACATTCAACGATGCACACGAGCAAGCTCTCTACACTATGCTTACAACAATGCCCCAATCTGTTTCCGATCTTGTAGAGAGGGCACAACTTGATGCAGCGGTGATTACCGCGAAGCTAACAATGCTTGAGCTCAGTGGTGCTGCAAAAAACACGGGGAATGGACTGTGGGTGCGCTTGTAACAGATGGAGTTACTTCTTCGAAAGTGCTTCCAGTGCCTTAAGTGCTTCAATTGGAAGCATCCAGATTGTCGTATTGCTCTGGTCAGAGCTTAAGTCATTAATGCTCTGTAGCGTACGAAGATGGAGTGCACCGGCTTGTTTGCTGAGCGTTTCTGCCGCTTTGGCCATGTTTTCTGCAGCTGCTACTTCCCCCTGCGAGTTAATAATGACAGCCTGTTTCTCGCGTTCTGCTTCTGCCACCTTGGCAATAGTACGCTTTAAACTGTCTGGGAGAACAATGTCTTTCAGTTCAACGCTCTGTACGTCAATCCCCCAAGGATCAGAGGCGTTATCAACAGTTTTCTTAATCTTCTCGGAAATCTCTGCCTTGTTTGCGAGTAATTCGTCGAGCGTTACCTCTCCTACAGCATTTCGCATCGTGGTCTGTGCAAGTTGAGAAACAGCGTAGAAGAAGTCTTCAACCTCAAGCACAGCCTTCTCGGCGCTCATAACCTTAAAGTAGATGACAGCATTAATGCGAATGGGAATGTTATCTTTTGTAATAGCTTCCTGGTCTGGGACATCTACTGCCTTTACACGAATATCAACCTTAATGAGGCGCTGGAAGATGGGGATAAGAATTTTCCACCCAGGATTCCACGTTCTACTATATTTACCCATGGTAAGAACAATGCCACGCTCATACTGGTTCACCTGACGGATGGTAAACAGGAGGATAAGAATGAATGGCCAGCCAACAAAGAGGAGAGCGAAGATGTTTGTCATGAGGAGTGAGGGAAGAGAGATACGGCAATATCAACAATTGTACTAAATTGCTCAGGCTTAAGGGATGCACCACCAATCAGACCGCCATCAATATTCGGTTGAGAGAGGAGCGCTTTGCAGTTGTCAGGTTTCATTGAACCACCGTACAGTATTCTGGTTGTTTCGCGCTTATCTTCAGGGAGGAGACTACGAATGAATGCGTGCATCTCCTCAGCATCCTCAGGACGTGCTGTCTTTCCTGTTCCTATAGCCCATACAGGCTCGTAGGCAATAGAGAGCTGAGAGCTGAAAGCTGAGAGCTGAAAGAGTGCTTCAATTTGCGCTGCAACAATACTCTTCTCTCTTCCTTCACTGCGTTCTTGCTCAGTTTCACCGACGCAAACGATGGGATGAATGCCATGTTCCAGTGCAGCAACTGCCTGGGCAGCAACATCTTCATTGGTTTCGCTGTGGTCTGCCCTGCGTTCACTGTGCCCGCAGAGGACGTAGCGGCATCCGAGGTCTTTAATCATTCCCATGCCAATATCACCCGTATGGGCTCCGCTATCCTCCGCATGAGCATATTGCGCTCCACAGAGCATACCTGCATCTATGCAGTGCTTGAGATCAAGAAATGTAGGAAATACCACGACATCGATATCAGATCGGGGATAATAGGCATCCAAGGGGGATGGCATGGGGTTCATCTTCCAGTTGCCCGCAATGAGGAGTTTTCGCATTGAGCAAAGGGTATCACAATGTATTGGAGTCCTGTAGTATCTACTCAATGAAACTCCCCGATCGTATTGTTTTGGCAGCTGATCACGCAGGATTTGAGCTAAAAGAGGCTATAAAAGCACATGTACTTGCACAGGGCATTGATAGTATCGATGTACAGCCGGAGCTCGTGGAAGGGGATGACTACCCAGAAATCATTCGACGTGGCTGTGCAGCGGTTCTGGAATATAGCTGCCCTGGCATTATCTTTGGTGGCAGTGGCAACGGAGAAGCCATGGCAGCAAATAAAGTCCATGGCATTCGCTGTGCACTTGTCTATAGCACCGAGACTGCCAAACTGGCCAGATCGCACAACGATGCAAATGTCATGAGCCTCGGTGGTCGTTTGATCGATCTAGATCTCGCACAGGAATGTGTTGATATCTTCCTAACAACGGATTTTGAGGGAGGCAGACACGTACGGCGCATTGAAGACCTGGAATAACGCAATATTTCCTGTATTCTACCTCTGTGCCTGAGCAAAAGCTCATTATCGCCCCATCCATCCTCTCTGCAGATCTTGCGCATCTTCAGGAAGAAGTCAGCAGCATAGAGCCCTATGCAGACTGGCTACAGATTGATGTCATGGACGGTCATTTTGTGCCAAGTATTAGCTTTGGAGCCCCTATAGTTCGTTGTATTCAAACAGCATTGCCGCTTGATATTCACCTCATGGTGAGCAATCCCGCAGAGCGGATCGATGAGTTTTTGGAGATTGGTGCCGCCAATATCACGTTTCATGCAGAGGCAGTAGCGCATACGGAGCATCGTAAAGAGCTTATTCAGCGCATACGTGCTGGAGGAGCAACTGCAGGCATTGCGATTAATCCAGAAACATCGCTGGATTCCGTTGGTGATGTTCTCGAAGAGATTGACCTCCTCCTTGTCATGTCTGTGCACCCAGGATTCGGTGGACAACCCTTTATAGAGCACGTCTTGAGCAACGTAAGGACTGCGAGGTCTGCTTTTCCAGACCTCATGATTCAGATGGATGGTGGAATCAACAAAGACACCGCTTCCGAATGTGTCAAGGCAGGAGCGAATAATCTTGTTTCGGGGAGCTTTATTTTTGGAGCAAGCGATCGTAAAATGGCCATCAATTCCCTTCGACAATCATGAGAATACTACTCCCACTGTTTTGTTTAGCATTTCTTTTATATGGCTGTGGAACTACTGTCGCTGTAAATGCTGGGCCACAACCTATCGCTCTTATCGGTCCAGATAAGGCAGCCGTCGAGCTGATTGTCGAAGTAGCGGACGCCGAAGATGAGTGGACGAAAGGACTCAGCGGGCGTGATGAGGCACTTGCAAGCAATGCGGGGATGCTCTTTGTCTTCCCGGAAGCACAAGTCCGTTCATTCTGGATGAGAGACACACATTTTCCTCTCGATATTCTCTTCTTTGATAGTCTCGGAAAGGTCATTCGCATCATGACCATGCAACCGTGTGAGGCAGACCCTTGTTCGACGTATAGCTCCGAAAAACTATCACCGTTGGCCCTAGAAGTTCCTGCTGGATTTGCTGAAAGCCACGGAATAGCAGAAGGCTGGCAATTGGCTCTGCCAAGCGAAAATTAAGGGAATGAGCCTCAGGCTCACCCCCGATAATCAGCCAAATTCTTCTCGATACGAGCAGCAGTATCGCCTTGCTCTGGGAGTATGAATTTCTGTCCGGTCATCCGCTCGTAAAGGTCAATATAACGCTCGCCAAGCATGCATCGAACCTCGTCAGTTATCTCGGGCCAGGTGGCCTTATCTTCATACTCAAATCCTTGCTCTCTCAGCCAGAGTCGGAAGAACTCTTTATCCAAACTGTCTGGTTCTTCGCCTTGGTTAAATCGCTCCTCATAGGTCTCTTGTATCCAGTATCGAGAGGAGTCTGGGGTGTGCACTTCGTCGGCAATGGTGAGGTTGCCCTCTGCGTCGTAGCCCATCTCGTATTTGGTGTCGACGAGGATGAGTCCATGCGTATTGGCTAGCTCTTGTCCCCGACGGAACAGGGCAAATGCTTTTTCCTCGATGTCTGCCCACTGCTCCTCTGTAGCAAGTTTCTGCTCCAAAATACCGTTTTTATCAATTAATTCATCATCTTCAGACTTTGTTGTTGGCGTGAGGATGATATCATCAAACTTCTGATTTTTTACCATTCCCTCCGGTAGCGTATTGCCGCAGTAGTTTCGCACCCCATTTTTGTAGTTCATCCAAGAGGACGTCTTGCTTGAACCAGTAAGATAGGCACGAACGACAATTTCGACTGGCACCATTGTTAGGTCTTTGACAACCATGACATTTGGATCTGGAGTAGCAATTACTTGCGTCGGCATAATGTCACTAATCTGCTCAAACCACCAAGCACTAATTTGAGTCAAAACTTGCCCTTTTAGCGGAATAGTTGTCCAGTTAATATCAAAGGCTGATTGACGATCTGTTGCGATGAGTAAGCGACGTTGGTGCTCTTTTTGAAAGTAGACATCGCGTACTTTGCCTGTGTATTTTTCGCCAATTCCCTCAAAATGAGTGGAATCGAGCGTCGTCGAGAGATAGGGGGTCAGAGGTGAAGTATTCATACTCTGATACTAAGTGAGCCTGAGGCTCATAGCAACCCAAGGAGCTATTGTCTGAAATGCAAATATTTGATACAATAATATGATTTGGAAAACAAAACAAACAATGAGCCTAAGGCAGTACTTGAAGAGATTATCAAAGCTCTCAAACAGAGTGGTGGGAAGAGTACAGTGGATGCACTGAGTAAATCTGAAAAACAAGAGTGGATTTTTGAACTGCTCTTTTCGCTCAACTATGAATCTCTGAGTCGTGATGAGAAGGGAATGGTACGTGAGTATATTAAGCGTCAGACAGGATACTCACGTGCGCAGACAGCGCGACTCATTAAGGCAGGTGTCGAGCAGGCAACGCAGAGACGCGAGGAAGAATTGCGTAAGGCTAGCGAAAAACAGGAAAACCTTGAGGAACTTGTGACAGATCATAAGGCCCACAAGAGACTACTCTCGCTCCACAATGTGTTTGCAGGAAGCATGGCCGTTCTTGTTGCTGCAGTACTGTTCCAGTCAAACGGCAGAAGTCCCCTAGAACTTCTGAGTGCAAATCTCGCGTATCAGTGGGATCCATCTCTACAGACCACATTGACTGAAGCAAAAAACCAATTGGAGCATACAGCACAGGAATATATTCCTAGTACCGTCAAAACAACGCTGAGATTCTTCTCAGAAGAACCAGCAAATATTCAAACGCATGTTACAGAACGCAGATCTGCCCGATTGAATGCACCTCTTGCCGAGCAAATAGGACAATCTCAACCACAAATTCGTGGCACAACAAACACAGAGCGATTGTTTGCATCGGCGCCAAGTATCTTCGATAGATTTGCTACTGGCACAAATGGTCAGGTCCTTATGGTTGTCGATGGTGTGCCACAGTGGACGTTTATCAACCAGAGCAATGTGCAAAGCTTAGAGAGAGGAAACGGCAGTCGTCGTGGTGGCGGAGGCGGCGGCGGATCTGCTGGGGCAACCGGCGCAACAGGTGAACAAGGTCCGGCAGGACCAGCAGGTGCAGCAGGTGCACAAGGTGATGCAGGTCCTACGCTGGGTATCTATAACTCTCTGATCCTTGAAAGTTCCGGTGACCTTGCAGCAGGAAATGCGAGTGGTCAGAACTTGGTGAACCTCGGACTTCTTACCGCATCAGGAAAATTGATTGTGGAGGATAACGTACGCTTTAACTCTGGTGTGATTCTGAACGGTGTTACCTATCTCTTTCCCATTGGGGATGGTAGCGCTTCTGGAAAAGTTCTCAAGACAGACGGCAACGGAAACTTGAGCTGGTCTACCGATGCTGGAGCAGGTGGTGGAACCGTAGAGTACGCCGGAAGAGGATTAACCAAAAATGGGGAAAACTTTATTAGCCTGAATGCAACCATCACGGGTTCACTTGTGAATTTTACGACACTATCAGGTGCAACAGTAAGGGCAAGTGACAGCCTCGCATCATCTGGTACGTTGGTTATTGCAGGAGTCTCCACACTTTCTGGTGCAGTAACCCTCAACGACGAAGTCACCTTTGGTTCCGGCATCATCATCAATGGTGTTACGTATATCTTCCCTGCAGCTCAAGGCTCCTCTGGTACGGTTCTTGGAACAGACGGTAACGGTAACCTTACCTGGACAAGCGGAGGTTCAACCACCTACGCAGGACAGGGATTAACACAAGATGGTAACTTCCTCTCACTAAGCGCAGCACACTCTGGAACAACGATTGAAGCAACAGTATTGCTCTCTGGTGCATCTGTTCATGCGCAGGACCTTCTTACTTCCTCGGGATCTGCTGTCATTGAAGGCGAAGTCACCTTTGGTTCTGGCATCATCATCAATGGTGTTACGTACATTTTCCCCTTCGGTGATGGATCGGGAACAGGAAAAGTTTTGAAGACCGATGGCAATGGAAACCTCTCGTGGTCTACTGACCTCAATACCGGTTCTTCCTACTACCCAGGCCAAGGCCTCTCACTCGATGGCTCAAACTTCCTCTCATTGAATGCTGCACTGACAGGAACATCACTCGAAGTACTCGGCACAGCAAGTGGAAGAATTATTCATGCGCAAGATGCGCTTAGTTCGTCGGGATCACTGATCGTAGAACATGCTGCTGTTCTTAACTCCACACTCACCGTCGCTGGTCTTACAGCGTTCCAAGCAGCAATTACTGGAACAGATGCTGTCTTCTCTGGTTCTGTCTCAGGTGCAACACTGCAGGCAATAAGTTCCATCAACTCCTCGGGCTCTCTTGCTACCGAAGGAGATGCATACATTCATGGAACACTGTCTGGAAACACCATTGTCGGTTTCAACCTAACAGATTGTGATAACGCAACAACATCAAAATTGCTTTGGGATGCAACAACACAAACGTTCTCCTGTGGTGCTGACCAGGGCGGTTCGAATGCACCAAAAGCTGCACAAGGTCTTACGCTCAATGGTGATAACTTCTTTGCGCTCAATACAACTATCTCTGGTTCTATCCTCGACTTCGACACCATCTCCGGAGCTGTTATTCAAGCACGAGATGGCCTCACATCTTCTGGAGGACTGACCGTAGCAGACACGACACTGCTCAAAAGTACCCTCACGGTGAACGGTTCCTCCGCTCTCCAAGGCGTTACAGCAACGACACTCATTGCGACTCTCGTCGAAGCGCAGACCCTTTCAGGATCGACAATCAGAGCGCAAGACTTCCTCGCTTCTTCAGGAGCACTCTCCATTGAAGGAACCGCAACATTGAACGACGAAGTAGTGTTTGGAAGCGGCATCATCATCAATGGTGTTACCTACATTTTCCCCTTCGGTGATGGATCGGGAACAGGAAAAGTCCTCGCAACAGACGGTAACGGTAACCTCTCGTGGACAGCATCTGGTGGAGGAGGCTCCACCTACTACGCAGGCCAAGGCCTCTCACTTAATGGCTCAAACTTCTTTTCACTGAGTGCCGCTCTTACTGGTACTTCGCTAGAAATCTACGGAACGGCATCCGGTCGTACGATTCATGCAGAAGAAACCCTGACATCATCTGGAAATATTATTGTAGAGGGTGCAGTCGTCACACGGTATGGTCTGCAATTCCTCTCTGGCGCATCTATTACTGAAGTTAGTGGATTTAATAGTGCGATCAATCTACCTGCGGCAGACCTAGCGACCCGTGGTATCACACGTCTGCAGAGCGAGGGAAATTTAGTTAATATCGGCACCATCCAGGCGGGTGAAGCACACCTGCGCACGGGTGGTACATACCTTGCTAAGACCGATTATGCGACAGGGTCATTCCCACACTCTGTATTGATTCGCGACGTCAACGGAGATGGCAATGCTGATTTAGTAGTTGCCAACTACATTGGTGACTCACTTTCTATTTATTTGAATAATGGCGATGGAACATTTGCTGCAAAAGTTGATTACTCAACACCGGCAGATCCTCATGATATTGATATTGGCGACCTTAATGGTGATGGAATACCGGATCTTGCAACAATAAGTAAATCAACGAGCGTCATGTCCGTATTTATCACTGCTGGTGATGGTGCCTTTGAGAACAACGTTGATTACACAACAGGATCAGATCCACGATCTGTTACGATTGCTGATGTCAATCGCGACGGAAAGCCAGATATTGCAGTTGCAAACTATACAAGCAATACCATGTCGATCTTCCTGAATAAAGGCAATGGTACATTTGCCTCTAAGGTCGACTATGCAACAGGAACAGCACCATACTTTATTGTTTCAAGTGATGTAAATGGTGACGGAATGCCAGATCTCGCCGTAGCAAACTCCAGTAGCACTTCGCTCTCTGTCTTTATCAACAATGGTAATGGTACATTTGCTTCTAAGGTTGACTATGCAACAGGAACAACACCGTATTCCATTGCCACAGGGGATCTCAACGCTGACGGCTACCCAGATCTCGCTGTTGCAAACGCTGTATCTTCTACAGCCTCTGTCTTTATTAACGACGGCGATGGAACCTTTGCAGCTAAAACCGACTACGCAACAGGAACAAGTCCACGCTCTATTGCTATAGGTGATGTAAACGGAGACGGCTACCCAGATCTCGCCGTGACAAACTATAGCAGCACCTCTGTTTCTATTTTCAAAAATAAGGGCAACGGTACGTTTGAGACGAGGGTCAACTACACAACCGGGACACAGCCAGTTGCTGTGGATCTTGGGGATGTCAATGGCGATGGCAAGCTCGATCTTGCAACCGCAAACTACGGTGCTAATACCGTTTCTGTTTTGCTCAACGACGCAAAAACACTCTTATATGCGTCTGCTGGAACGGGTGGTACCGTTGGTATTGGTACATCTGCACCATCAGAAAAACTTGAGGTCGTTGGCGCAATTTCGGGTTCGTCTATCCATGCGCAAGACAGGCTTACTTCATCTGGCGTAACCGTCCTCGAAGGAGAAGTGGTCTTTGGTTCTGGCATTATCATTAATGGTGTTACGTACATCTTCCCCTTCGGTGATGGCTCGTCTTCTGGAAAAGTTCTCAAGACTGATGGTAACGGCAATCTCAGTTGGTCAACCGACTCGGGAGCAGGTGGTGGTTCTACAGAATATGCAGGAAAAGGACTGACAAAAAATGGTGATAATTTCATCAGCCTTAATGCCACTATAACTGGTTCTCTCGTTAACTTTACAACGGTATCTGGTGCTACGGTTCATGCGCAAGAAAGGCTTACTTCATCTGGCGTAACCGTCCTTGAAGGAGAAGTGGTCTTCGGCTCCGGTATCATCATCAACGGTGTTACCTACCGCTTCCCTCTAGGAGATGGCTCTGCCTCCGGAAAAGTCCTCGCAACAGACGGTAACGGTAACCTTTCCTGGACGGCAGCAGGAGGTGGCTCCACCTACTACGCAGGCCAAGGCCTCTCGCTTGATGGCTCAAGTTTCTTCTCCCTTAACACCACCATCTCTGGTTCTATCCTCGACTTCGACACCATCTCCGGAGCTGTTATTCAAGCACGAGATGGCCTCACATCTTCTGGAGGACTGACCGTTGCAGACACGACACTGCTCAAAAGTACCCTCACGGTGAATGGCTCCTCTGCACTCCAAGGCGTTACAGCAACGACACTCATTGCGACTCTCGTCGAAGCGCAGACCCTTTCAGGATCGACAATCAGAGCGCAAGACTTCCTCGCTTCTTCAGGAGCACTCTCCATTGAAGGAACCGCAACATTGAACGACGAAGTCACCTTTGGTTCTGGCATCATCATCAATGGTGTTACCTACCGCTTCCCTCTAGGAGATGGTTCTGCCTCAGGAAAAGTCCTCGCAACAGACGGTAACGGTAACCTCTCATGGACAGCATCTGGTGGAGGAGGCTCCACCTACTACGCAGGCCAAGGCCTCTCCCTCGATGGTTCAAATTTCTTCTCATTGAATGCTACACTGACAGGAACATCACTCGAAGTACTCGGCACAGCAAGTGGAAGAATTGTGCATGCACAAGATGAACTACGGAGTTCAGGTTCACTGATTATTGATGGTAATGCTGATGTAACAGGATCCTTCACATTGTCACAAATGCCAACGCCATCAAATCCAGAATCACCACCAGTGTATGAAAGTATATCCACCGATAATTCTGGATCGAATCGCAATTCAGCAGATGTCACAAAACCCTCAGGCCTTTCTGTAGGAGATTTGATGCTTGCAATTGCAGGTCAATTTTACAGCTCGGGCAATATCTCTCCTCCAGCTGGATGGACTACACTCGATGAACGTACACAATCTTCCATACGTGCTGAAATATTTTACAAGATTGCTGATGCAGATGATGTTGCTACAAGCGCATTTACATTTACCACAAACAGTGCATCACATGAATTTGCTATTTCAATCTTGCGATACTCAAATGTGAATGCAGGAACACCGATTGATGTGTCTAATTATGCTGTTTCAACATCATCAAACATTACTGTTCCGTCTGTGACAACAACGCAAGACAATACTATAGTTGTGCGCGCACTGGTAACTATACAGGGTATTACTGCCGTACCAGATACGCAGCGGCTTATTAGTAATTCAACAGTTGACTTGGGCGCGGGTGACACAGTACAAGAACTTGCTGGTGCAACTGGTACTGCACAATTTACAAATGGAACTGCTTCCATCGGTAGCGTTGGTTACACCATAGCGATTGCACCTGGAACAGATACCACACCGCTGGATCCTGGGAAAAATGCTGCAGTATTTTGGCTTTCCGATGGAACAGGCGGATATGACAGTGGAGATATCAATGTAAAACTGGAGCAGTCTAGCGTAACAAAAGTCATACAATTATTCGATTATGCGATGAGTGCGGTACGTTCAGCCTATATTAATGCAGAAACAGGCTTATCTTCTTCTGGGGCGTTAGTCGTCAAAGGTGCTTCTACTCTTTCTGGTGCAACCACCCTCAACGACGAAGTCACCTTCGGCTCAGGTCTCATCATCAACGGTGTTACGTACATCTTCCCCGCAGCCCAAGGTTCTTCTGGAACCGTTCTTGGAACAGACGGTAACGGTAACCTTACCTGGACAAGTGGAGGTTCAACTACCTACGCAGGGCAGGGATTAACACAAGATGGCAACTTCTTCTCATTGAATGCTGTACTGACAGGAACATCACTCGAAGTACTCGGAACAGCAAGCGGAAGAATTGTTCATGCCGAGGACAGCCTCACATCTTCTGGAACTCTCGTCGCTGAAGGCGACCTTACCATCAACGGCTCCTCCGCTCTCCAAGGCGTTACAGCAACAACCATTATTGCAAGCCTCATCGAAGCGCAGACCCTTTCAGGATCGACAATCAGAGCGCAAGACTTCCTCGCTTCTTCAGGAGCACTCTCCATTGAAGGAACCGCAACATTGAACGACGAAGTCACCTTTGGAAGCGGCATCATCATCAATGGTGTCACCTACAGATTCCCCGGTTCTGATGGCTCTGCAAACCAAGTGCTGCATACTGACGGCAATGGAAATCTTACCTGGGATACAGATGACAGTGGTGGTGGGTCACTTACTGCAGGTCATGGTATAACGATTGATGGCAATAGCTTTATTTATCTCGCAGCAACACTCACAGGAACATCTCTCGAAATCTACGGAACCGCTTCCGGAAGGCATTTGCATGCACAAGATAGCCTTACTTCTTCGGGTACACTTGTCATCCGTACAACAGCAGATGGTGACACAGCCATCAAACTGACAGGAACAGGGTCACATACGATTCTTGCTGCATCAGGTGGTTCTATCATTCATACAGCAAGAGGAAACCCTACACTGATTGGTTCAGTAGCATCATCAAACAACAAAAAAGTCGTTGTTGCAGGGCGCTATGCATACGTTGCCAGTGAGA
Source organism: Candidatus Peribacteria bacterium (assembly GCA_020632295.1). Taxonomy (GTDB): domain Bacteria; phylum Patescibacteriota; class Gracilibacteria; order Peribacterales; family Peribacteraceae; genus UBA2170. Next base: position 83,415 of record JACKFU010000001.1, on the reverse strand, counting down.
ATAATCTTCGTGTTGTCGATGTTTCAGACCCAACCTCACCAGTGAGTGTTGGAACTAGCGCTGCTACGAACGCACAGGGGGTAGATGTTGCAGGGCGCTATGCTTATGTTGCTGGTTACACTGACGGATTAGAGATGTATGACATTTCAGATCCTTCATCGCCTACACTCACCGCTACTCTTCCACTTACCAATATTGCGTGGGATGTTGCCGTTGCAGGGCGCTATGCATACGTCGCAGATGGAACTGCTGGTTTGCAAATCGTGGATATTCTTAACCCCGATCTGCCAATACTGGTAGGCAATATTGACACTACTGCTGCGTATGGCGTTGAAGTAGTTGGTCGTTATGTCTACATTGCAGATGGAGGCACGGGCCTACGTATTGTGGATGTTTCTGATCCAACCTTACCATCAGAGGTGGGAAGTTATGACACTAGTGGTACGGCAGTTGAAGTTACTGTAGATGGTCGCTACGCGTACGTTGCTGACAATTCGAATGGTTTGGAGATCATCGATGTTTCTGATCCAACCTCTCCAAGCTTTTCAGGTAATTATCCAACAAATGCAAGTACAGAACAGGTTGCTCTCGCTGGTCGCTATGCAATTATCGCGGATAACACCGCAGGTGTACAAATTATCGATGTTCTTGATCCTACTGCACCAGTATTTGTCGGCGGATATGATACAGGTAATGCGCGCGGCATTACGGTTGCTGGTCGGTACATTTACGTGGCAGATTACGGTAGTACTATGCAAATTCTCGACCTTAATGGTCTTGATACGCCTTCAGCAAGAATTGGAAGTCTGGAAGTCCATGGATTGAATGTTCGGGGCAATACTCAGATCAATAACAATCTTGTTGTTGATCGTGGACTAAATGTCGGTGATGGTCTTTATGTCTATGGCCAAAGCGCTATACGTGCCTTCTCGGGTGCGGCTCTTACGCTCTCTACAAAAGACCGCTTCAATCAAACCGCTCTCCAAGTCATTGGCGTTATGTCTGGTACACAAGTATACGCAGCAGACACACTTAGAAGCTCCGGTGCTCTCATCGTCGAAGGAACCTCAACCTTCAACGACGAAGTCATCTTTGGAAGCGGCATCATCATCAATGGTGTTACCTACCGCTTCCCTCTAGGAGATGGTTCTGCCTCTGGAAAAGTCCTCGCAACAGACGGTAACGGTAACCTCTCGTGGACAGCATCTGGCGGAGGAGGTGGCTCAACTTACTACGCAGGACAAGGCCTCTCACTGAACGGTTCTAACTTCCTTTCACTGAATGCTACCCTTACCGGAACCCTTCTTGATTTCCAAACGGTCTCTGGGGCAACCCTGAGAGCTTCCTCAGGCATTGTCATCTCAACAGATGAAGACGCTGCTTCTATTACACTGCACGATATCACCAACGACAAATCTGTCACTATCCGTACAGGATCGGGAAACCCCAATACCGTTGTTCAAGCAGAACTCGGTTCCATGTACACCGATACCGATACCGGAAAGATCTATCGAAACAACAATGGAGCAACGCAGTGGGTCGAACTCACCACCGGCTCTGGAACCATTCACATGGCGAAGATGACGAGGGATGCTGCACAGACAATTGCTACAGCTACAACAACAAAAATCGCGTTTGATACGGAGGAATTTGATGTTGGCAACATTGCGGATGCAACAACCAATGATCGATTTGATATTAAGAAGTCAGGAAAGTATCTGGTTACTGCTTATCTGGATCTATCTGGAATAGATGACGGTGAATATTTGGTGTCGCATATCTACAAAAATGGAAGCGTATTTTCTACTCATGCCGCGTACTCATCGGTCACTGATGGATTTGTACGATCGCAGGTTACTGATCTTCTTGATTTGACGGTTGGAGATTATATTGAATTGTATATTTATCACACTGAAGGGGCGTCAGTGAATACTGAAACATCTATCAACAATAAACCCCGCATGTCCGTCATCCAAATTGATGGAAATGCTGCTGGTCTCTGGTCTTCTGAGGCCTCCAATGCAGAATATGCAGGAACAGCATCAGGGTATCACTTGCATGCCCAAGATCTCCTCACTTCGTCGGGTATTCTTGTTGTAAGCTCTTCTCTCAAACAAGGTTCGGGAGCAGTTCGTGTCACTGCTGCAGAGTTCCAAACCGGTGCATACCTTTACGGTTCTGGTGCAGCTGTCCTTGCACTCGATGGGTACCAGGGTACACAAAGCGGCACTACCGCACATATTGCATTTGGATATCGAAGTATATTCGATACCCAACTGTATCGTCATGGTGATGCCCATGAAGGAGGACTTGTTCTCAAAACAGAGCAAACCGGCTCAACTTCTAATGCATTAGCAATTGTGACGCAGAATGGGTCGGCAAATAACACAGTATTCAAAGTACGCGCAAATGGAACAGTTACTGCTGACGGAAGCATCACAGGAGGTGGAGCCGACTATGCAGAATGGTTTAAATCAAGTGACGTTATGGATAACGGCGAGGTGGTTTGTATTGACGTTGCACATGACAATACCGTCGAACGTTGTACGAAAGAAGCTGATGCAAATGTCATGGGTATTACTTCTACCAATCCAGCATTTATAGGAAATGGTTTTGGGGATATCGAAATCATGCCTCCAGGCTATGAACTCATCGGTCTCATCGGTCAGATACCCGCAAAGGTCATTATCGCACCGTATAAAGGCGATGTTCTCAACATTCATCCAGGTGATGCGCTGACAACTGCAAGCAAGCCGGGATATGCACGAAGGGCACTTCCAGGTGAGCCGACAGTTGGTGTGGCACTCGAAGCTTTTGAAGGCCGTGAAGGTGACGAAGGTGTGGTGAACGTACTTATTTCACGCCGCAATAGTTCTGTGACAGTGGAAACCGTGGAGCAAGAGGTGCTCGACCAAATTGCTGCAATGGAAATAGAAGATGAAGTAGAAATTATGGTTGCCGATGCCGTAAAAGCTATCGACTACTCCGATGATATCCTTACAGCTGTTCGTCAGCAGATGGATAGTGTTGATATTGAGGGTATTGTTGAGCAGATGATCGCAGACCGCTTCGGTACAGGTGCGCTGGTTGCAAACTCTACAGATGATACAGAAGTAACGATAGACTGGGAGAACATTCTTACAACCATTCATGATGAAATTCGTACTCTGAGCGGAGCATTGGCAAGCCAAAATCGCGATGCAAACTTCGACACAGTTGGCATCGAAGAGAACCTCATTATTGGCGGCGATGTTAGGGCTGCTAGTGATCTCTATGTCGATGGAACACTGCACGTCGAAGACCTGTTTATTCCTGGTATCGTTACTCTTGATGGAAGTTTGAATGTCGGTGGTCGCGTTACTGCTTCCGCATTTACCGTAAACAGTGGTGCAACCATCCATGGACCACTCACAATTGATGGTGTGCTCATGATTGAAGGGCAGGAACTCGATCTCACAGGGCTGGCAGGATCTGGGGGATTCCTTAACCTCGGAAACTTACTCGTACAGAATGCACTGATGGTGATGGGAGACATGACGATTGAAGGCATGGCAGATATTCTTGGAGATGTCCGCATAGGTGGAAGTCTGACGGTCTCTGGTGCACTCATCATCAACGAAAATCAGGCAGGCTACGCTGTTATCGTCAAAACGGGAACAGGTGTAGATGTCCGTTTTGGCTCCGGCACCTTCCCAAGTGTGCCGATTGTTACGGCAAGCAGCGATTCCTTTGTACCATGGCGTATTCGCAATACCACTGGTACTGGTTTTAGTATCCAAATTCCTGAGGCAGCACCGGAGGACATTACCTTCAGTTGGCATGCAATGCTCACACAGAATCCAAATACAGTACGTGGCCTACCTGCAGGAGTAACCGATGTAAACAAGGCCTTCCCTGTTGACCAGTACGGCGTACCGGTCAGTTCCAGTGATATCTGGAATGCCTGTGTTCGCAGTCAGCAACCACTCGATGATGAAGGTCAGCCATTTAACTGCCGTCGCTATCACGATGGTGATAATATCTGGAGGCACCCAGATCTCGACATCGAATTTACATGGGATCCAAATAATGAACGGGGAACACGATTGATTATTCCAGAAGGGTATTACCTTGAAGTGATAGAAGGTGAACAAGAGGGTGCAGAGGTGATAGAGGAAACCGTAGATGCGACCGATCCGGGCGCTTCAACCGATCCGGGCGCTTCAGGAACAGGCGCAACGGTGGAAGATGAAGGTACAGAGGTAGAAGAGGTAACAGAGGTACCAGAAGTAAGAGAAGAGGAGGTAGATGCGACCGATCCGGGCGCATCAACCGATCCGGGCGCATCAGGAACAGGTGCAACGGTGGAAGATGAAGGCACAGAGGTAATAGAAGAGGAAGTAGATGCGACCGATCCGGGCGCATCAACCGATCCGGGCGCTTCAACCGATCCGGGCGCTTCCGGAACAGGCGCAACAGTAGAGCTTGCCGAGTAGCAGCATTCTTCGTAAGATAGGTGCATATGGCAAACAAAGCGCGCAGTGTTCTCGTCGTCTTCATGATTGCAGGTCTCATCGGGCTTGTTGGAATGCTGGAAGTCAAAAGGCAGACGATCTCTGCACAGCTCAGCACGTTAACAAAGCAGATGGAGGATGGTCAGCTTGAGGAGAATACGGAAGAAAACCAACAAATTGCAGATAGAATTATTGCGCAGGTACGCACCCTTATCAACATCCCTGAAGACGTTGAACCAACAGTCGCAACAATTATTGATATCAATCTTCTGCGTGAGAGAAACCCTTTCTACAACAAGGCAGAGAATGGCGACTTTCTTATCGTGACACGCGAAAGAGCAATTCTCTACAGTGAGAAAGAGAATAAAATCATCGATGTAGCACCAATTCAGCTTGAACCAGTGGAATGAACATTTCTGTCATCCATCCCTGTTTTAACGAAGAGGAGAATATTGAGCAAACTGTCACTGAAACACTCGCATGGTTTGACCGTGAGGAGCACGATGGGGAGGTGGTTATTGTTGATGATGGCTCGAAAGATCGCTCTGGAGAGATGATAAAAAAGATGCGTAGCAACGATACTCGCATCATCATTGTGACACATGAGCATAATCAAGGGTACGGTATTGCGGTGCGCAGCGGGTGCGACAAGGCATCAAAAGAGTATATTGCGTTTATCGATAGCGATGGTCAGTTTCACATTAGTGACCTTTCTGTGCTGCTCCCTTTCTTAACAGAATACGATTTTGTCCCTGGTAGAAGAAGAAAACGGGCAGATCCATTTATTCGCAATCTCTTTGGCAAAATTCTTGGTGTCCTTATTTTTTTGACGTTTGGCCTTTGGGTGCGCGATGTAAATTGTGGCATGAAGGTTTTTAAAAAAAGTCTTTGGCCAACAATACGACCACTCTATGGAACAGAAAAATTCTTCAATACAGAGCTATACTTACGTTTAAAACAAGCCGGATATACGTGGAAACAAGTAGACGTGCCACACTATCCTAGGCGTGCAGGAACGCCAACTGGTGGGAGCGGTCGTGTAATTATCGGGATGATAAAAGAGCTCTTCGACCTGCGTTCCAAGCTGCGCGCGGCGCGTAGCGCACATACGCAGTAATGACGAGGTAGATAAACATCCACACCTGTGTTGTTGCCACAAACACATCCAGCGAATCAAATTCTCGATAGAGTGCTTTATCAATAAATGTCAGTGGTGAAACACCCATAAGATTCATGGTAAATGCAATCACCATTATCCAATAGGCAATGGCAATATTCCTTCCCATGAAGATGAGTGGTGTACCAAGCACAACAAATGGGAAGAGATATCGTTCATGCATTTGCGGTAGAAAGAGAAAGAAGGCAGCGGTGACAAGTGCACTACAGTAAAAAAGAGCGTCGGTCTTCTCTGAGCGTACCAGCGCTTTGTGGAATATCCAGAGGATCAACGCGTACACTAATCCAAAAACAAGAAAGCCAATGTGGCTATAACGAAGGTACCCAAAGGGAGATACGGACGATTCTATTTGCCATCCTCTATCTGCAAGAAGTGACCACCAGAAGTTGTAGGCGCCAACTGTTACATTGCCGTACCGTCCGACGGCACCAAAGTATACGTCTGCAATGCTCTCAAGCACATTACCCATTGCAAAGGGCAACATGACGACAATAACAGTTGTAATACCGACGATGCAGAACCGCAGAAGCTCCTTCGGTGATGTGCGTAGAACAAGGAGGGCAAAGAGAGGGTAGAGCACAATGCCCTGCATTTTCGTGAGAATGCTACAAGCAAGCATAACAGCAGAGAGGTCTTTCTTCTCGTAAGACCATGCAGCAACAGCAGCGAGCAGAAAGAAGCTATAGATGCAGTCTGTTTGCCCCCAGATAGCGCTATCGTAAATGGCAGCAGGGTTGAGGGCATAGGCAAGCGCAGCAAGCAGGCCAATACGCGTACTGTTCTTCCAGCGCTTACAGAGAAAATAGAGCAGCGTACAGATAAGAACATCAGTAAACATTGCTGGCAACTTGATGTACATACGGAATGTGACTGACGAGAGATCAAATTCGTGAAACAGCAGCTTATACACATGTCCAAATCCTGTGAGCATCATAATAGAGAGAGGCGGATAGTCTGGTGTCATATTTCCGCCAACTTGCGTGAGGTACGACTCTGCCATGCCAAGCTCTACAGCGCTACGCGCCCATCCTTGATACACACCGATATCAAACCCATATCCTGGATGCCAGCTGAGTCCAATGCGCACGGCAAACGCGAGACAGAGAATAAGCAGCAGAGGATTGAAGAACGTACGAACGACCAAAATGGGTACGAGAGAAAGGGTAGTGGAATACTACAGGAAACACTTAATTGTCACAAAGTATCGGTGTTGCTATCGATCGCACTTCCTCGCAATGAACACAGCGCAGGTTCCAAAGGGGAAGAAGCATACGTTTGCGGAATGCGGCATCACTCATTGGTTCGTAATACGATAATGGTCGAAAGAATTGGAAACCAATAACAATGCACACACCACCACAGAGCAGTATCCAGTTTTTTTTCGACTCACTGAGTTTCAATACGCCAAGCTGACTCAGTTCCATGAAGACATATGCAACCAACATAAAACTAAAGATCAGGGGAATAAAGTAGTGGTAAAGGTACATGACGCGGTCGATCTGACTAATGGCAATCATGTACGAAGTCCACATACCAAACCAAAACAGTAGTTCATTTCTATAGGTGAGTGGCTTTGCACCAGGAAGAAGCACGGAGCCAAGAAGCAACGCAAACGTCGCAATCAAACTCACAAGTGCTATCCCCCATACAACAGGATTTACCTGGAGGGTAATGTACTTGTAGACAGCACCATTTGGTGTTTCCCAACGGTAGTTAATGGATCGTGCTCCAAGTGGCCAATAGTAGAAAGGAGAGCCGTTTTCATCCGATTTACAGAGATTGAGAGTAGGCACACCTTTACTGTAGTGCGTCAGGAAGGCGAGGTTATCGCGTATCATGATTGGCAGATGGACTTCTCCCCGCTGCAACAGTGCTTTGTATTCATCCGATGCTTGGTAGTACCCATCATCTGGTAGCGATGAAATAATACGTGTCCCCATCATAAAGTGCGCTTGCCAAATTCCGATGTAGACAATGAGGAATGCGCCGATAGATAAGGCGAGGAACTGACTAATAAGATGAAAGTTTTTCTTTAATGCCAATAGAATCATTGGAACAAGTAACACCATAATCAGTGCTAGCGCTTTCGTTGCCATGGCGCAGGCAAAGCAAGCGCCAAAGAGGAGACTAAAAAGTGGGAACGTGTTTTTGTTATTTTTGTGCTTCAAGAGGAGATAATAGAGTGCAATCATCCCCACACAGAAAAAGAGCATCGTGGAATCCAGCATCGCTGCTCTACTATGTGTGATGAGCGCATTATCAAACACATATAAGAAACTCAGCAAGAATGCCCAGATGGGCTTACGGGTTATCAGGAGAAAAATCAAATACAGAAGAGGCGCAATAAGCCACCCAAGCACCACAGGAAAGAATCGGTACCCCTTAAACGAGAACCCGGCTGGAAGCTCTTTTGCGTAGTCTGTTCCGATAAATTGGTCATCTTCATCGTTAGCATTTATCAGTGCTTCGCCTGCAGCAATGAGCATTTTCCCAAGTGGTGGATGCGGTTCCATAAAGTACACACCGTTTAAGTACTTTTGTGCAGAGGCGATGTGGTAGTTCTCGTCCCAGTAGAGGTAGGGTGGATTTGTGTAGTTCCAAAAGTACGTAAAGAACGCAAATAGCATGAGGAGCGCGCCGAGCCAGAAAGACGCAGTATTTGCCGAAGAAGATGTGCGAGTACTCACAGGGTGCGATGATAGCGAATATTCTTCTAAAAAACGAGTGACTCTGCCGCTTTCAATCACTATCCTATATGCCCATATGGCTCCTGCACGCACCCGACCACCGAAAAATCGTAGTTGGCTTTTAAGCCTCCTTCTCTTTGGAGCACTCGTGATCATGTCACTCTTTTCCCTGACAAACCCCGAACGTATCGGTGATAAAGAATTTACAAACGCCCCAGAAGTCAGTATCAGCGAAATTACCCGTGGGTATAACGCAGGAGCATTTAGTAAGATTCGCGTGCGTGACAATAAGGTATTTGTAACGACCATAACCGGAGCAGTATTGCAGTCCTATAAAGAGGGGATGGATACGGTTTCACAGCTCGGATGGAATGATCCAAACAATACAACTATTGTTGAGGTAGAAAACCGTGAGGCGCAGAACATGCTCCTATCGGTACTCCCAGATATTCTCTTCCTTATCCTTGTTATCGGAGGACTTATTTGGCTCTTCCGTGGCATTGCACGCAGCCAGAGTAACGCAATGTCATTTGGAAAGTCCCGCGCGCGCATTGCTGATGCAACGCAGGTAAAAACCAGATTTAACAATGTTGCTGGTATGGAGGAAGCGAAAGAAGACCTTGTTGAGGTGGTCGACTTCTTAAAAAACCCCAAAAAGTACACCAGCATCGGCGCAAAAATTCCTAAGGGTGTACTGCTTGTCGGTGCACCGGGTACGGGTAAGACACTGCTCGCTCGTGCCGTTGCCGGTGAAGCAGGGGTACCGTTCTTTTCCATTGCTGGTTCAGAGTTCGTGGAGATGTTTGTCGGTGTCGGTGCCAGCCGTGTGCGTGATTTGTTTGCGAAAGCCAAGCGCAATGCACCGTGCATCATCTTTATTGATGAAATTGATGCCGTCGGCCGCCAGCGTGGCGGCGCAGGCTTTGGTGGTGGACATGATGAACGTGAGCAGACTCTTAACCAAATTCTTACCGAAATGGATGGATTCGAGCAGGACACCAATGTCATCGTCATGGCTGCAACCAACCGTCCGGATGTGCTGGATAGAGCACTACTTCGCCCTGGTCGTTTTGACCGTCGCATCTTTATTGATAAGCCCGATCTTGAGGCAAGAGAAAAGATTTTGGAAGTCCATGCACAAAATAAGAAGATGGATACTAAAGTTGATTACAGAGCCATTGCCAAAAAAACAGTAGGTCTTGCAGGTGCAGACCTCGAAAACATTATGAACGAGGCTGCCATTTTTGCAGCGAAGCGAAAACACAAAGGCGTCACCCAGCAAGATATGGACGATGCTGTCGAGAAAGTCGCACTCGGTCCAGAGAAGCGCTCACGCAAACTCAGTGAGAAAGAGAAACAGATTACTGCCTACCACGAGATGGGTCATGCGATTGTCGGATACCTCTGCCCAGAAAGTGATGCACTCCACAAAATATCCATTGTCTCTCGTGGAGGAGCACTCGGGGTCACGTGGTTCCTTCCCCAGGAAGACCAGTACACAACAAGTAAGGCGAAGTTCCTTGATGAAATTTGCGGACTACTAGGTGGTCGTGCGGCAGAAGCGATGGTATTTGGAGAAATTACAACGGGAGCCAGTAACGACTTAGAACGTGCATCTGCAATCGCTCGTGGCATGGCAATGCGCTACGGCATGGGAGATGATGACCTTGGTATGGTTACCTATGGTGAAAAGCAGGGGACGATGTTCCTGGGTGTCGACCCCATGACTACCAGAAACTACAGTGAAGAACTTGCTCGTCACATTGATGAATTCGTAAAAGAGACTATCGAGAAGCAGTATGCTCGTGCGCTTGGCATGCTGAAAAAGCACAAAGCAAAACTCGAGAAGCTTACGACAATACTCCTCAAGACAGAAACCATGAGCGAAGAGGAATTCATCGAGATTTTTGCAGGAAAGAAGAGAAAAGCTAAGAGCTAAAAGCTAAGATATAACACAGGTATTTCAGCTTTCAGCTTTCAACTCTTCGCTCTACAATAAGACTGTGCAAGCTTTGAGTCCGCTCGACGGCCGCTACCGATCAAAAGTAGAATCGTTGGCGTCGTATTTTAGCGAAGAGGCACTCAACAAAGCACGTCTCGAGGTGGAGGTGCGGTACTTCATTGCACTGAGCAAAGATGCCGGAGTGAAAGAGCTGCCACGAGTGAATGCCAAACAAGAAAAGGCTCTTGTAGCTCTTATCAGTGGGTTTACCGAGAAAGAAGCAGCAGAGATAAAGACGATAGAAAAAACCACAAATCACGACGTGAAAGCAGTCGAGTACTATCTCAAAAAGAAGGTTGCCAGCATGAGCGGTCTCAAAAAGCACATTGAATTTATTCACTTTGGTCTGACATCGGAGGATGTCAATAACCTTGCCTATGGGCTGATGATTTCTCGTGCACTCAAAGACAGTATCATTCCGCAGCAAGCAGCACTCATTGCAGACATCAAGAAACTTGCATCTGCCACTGCAACTCTTCGCATGGTAAGCCTGACCCATGGTCAACCTGCAACTCCAACCACTCTTGGGAAGGAGATGATGGTATTTGTCGACCGTCTCAGTCGTCAGCTTACAGGGCTTAAAGCGTTTCGTATGCAGGGAAAGTTTGGTAGTGCAGTAGGGAACTACAGTGCACAAAAAGCGGCGTATCCGACGCTGAAGTGGGAGGCGTTTGGGTCGAAGTTTATGAAGAGTCTTGGGCTTATTCCCCTTAAAAACACGACGCAGATTAACCCGCACGATGACATTGCAGAGCTAAGTCACATCATGGTGCGGTTTAATACCATTGGTATCGATTTCTCAAGAGACATTTGGAGTTACATTTCTCGAGGAGTATTCGGGCAGAAAGTGATTAAAGGTGAAGTCGGTTCATCCACCATGCCACACAAAGTAAACCCGATAGATTTTGAAAATGCGGAAGGAAACCTGGGTCTTGCAAGCGCACTCTTCGATCACTTTGCGCTCAAGCTTCCTATCAGCAGATTGCAGCGAGATCTCTCCGACTCCACGGTGCAACGCAGTATCGGCGTTGCTTTTGGATACCACATTCTTGCGCTTTCTTCTCTCAAGAAGGGAATCGGAAAGCTATCGGTGAATAAAAAAGTTATTCAAGAAGAATTGGATGCCCATCCCGAACTTATTGCAGAAGCCATTCAAACTGTGCTTCGCAAAAACGGCGTACCAAATGCCTACGAGAAGATGAAAGAACTGACGCGAGGATCATCTGTCACCAAGGCAGATCTCAGAGCATTTATAGAGACGCTCAAGATTCCTGAAGGGGATAAGAAGAACTTGTTAAAACTGGCAGCGTGACAAAAAAACTCCAGTTCTGGCTTCCGATTGCGGCATACGTCCTACTCATTATGTATATAGGCTGGTTCAAGGTAGGAAATACCGATTTCTGGTGGCACATCAAAGCTGGTCAGGTGTTTCGGGAGAGCGGATGGATAACCATAGATCCCTTTGCGTATACACGCGAAGGCCTACCGTATCTTGCCAATCATGAGTGGTTGGCGCAGGTTCTTCTGTCGCTGGTCTGGGACGTTGATGGAGTGATTGGTATCACGGTGCTGCGCATACTCATCATGCTTTTGGTATTCAGTGTTCCGGTACTTCTCCATCGTAAGAACATGTGGGTCAACGGCACACTTGCTGTACTGGCTACCGTTGGGGCAAGACCTGCATTCACCGATAGGCCACAGCTCTTTTCATTCCTCTTTTTCAGTATCATCACGTGTCTGTGTATTGTCTATTTGGAAGTAGATGCTTCGAAGCGAAAACGTATCCTTCTCTACCTGCCAGTCGGCATTATGCTGTGGAGCAATCTCCATGGTGCAGCGTCCCTTATTGGCATTGCGGTCGTCGGTGCTCTTGTTGTGCAAAGACTGATTTCTGGAGCACGAAAAACAAGTGAATGGAAATGGCTATTAGCCCTTATGGTAGCCATGTTTATAGCATTACTCCTTACGCCAAGTGGTACAGGAAACATCAGCTACATTATTACTCTTCTTACCGATAAGACTGCACGAAGTATTAGCGAATGGCAACCGGCAGCAGGCAACATCTATTTGCAGCACACACTAGTTCTTTGGGTTGCTTCCCTTGCCGCACTCATCACGACGCGTAGAAATATCGTCTTCAGCGGACTCGTTCTCCTCGGACTCGGGTACCTCTCACGCCAGGCAGTGCGCCATGAAGCTCTGTTTATCATCGCCGCACTTGCTATCACCATCTACCAACTCAAATATAACAAGCAGTGGAATCAACTCCTCGACAAAGTCTATAAGAACGTCAAACTCTTCTGCATCCTCTGCATCCTCTGCACCCTCTGTACCCTCTATTACGCCCACATCCGTACCTATGACATCAACCGTATTGACCATCTCTTTGGCATCGGACTATTTGAGCCCGGTCGTGGCGCCTATGCATTCATTGAGTCGCAGCATCTAGAGGGGCCGATATTCAACAATTACAACATAGGCGGAGAGCTCATCTATCGCGGGTATCCCAAACGCAAAGTCTTCATCGACGGTCGTAATATCGATTACGGCTACGACTTCCTCGTCCAGGCGACGAATGCAGGGGTGGAAGAGTCTGTTTGGCGAGAACTGGAAGCAGAGTATGGTTTCAAGCTTGCAATTATCTACTATGCACCACAAGCAGAGCAAAATCCCTTACCCTACACCGACCTTCTTGATCGTCTTGATGACTGGGGTCTTGTGTATCTCGATGACTGGGTTGCGGTCTATAAGAAAGAGGAAAGGGTAATAAAGTATGTAACACCGAAGATGCTCAGTCGGCAGATTCTGCCAGGGGAGATAAAGAAAGAGGAATTCAGTCAGTTACAAAACGAGCTAAACGAGATGATCGTTTTACGGCCTGATGGCATTAAAGCGCGGCTCTACCTAGCACGGCTCTATACATTACTTGGTGCGTACGAACCTGCAGAGAAATTGTTAGAAGATGCGCGAGCGATACAGCCGAACAATTACCTCATCTCCATTGGTCTCTCACAAGTATCAATGACAAAAGAAGACTGGCCACATGCGTGGTACTACCTTAAGCAGGCAAAGCGCAAGGCCGGGTTCACCGGAGTGCAGCTGGATGAAGAGACGATGGAGATGGTGAAGGAGAGGGCGACTACTCAGTAGCTGGCCACAGCTTTTCTGCAAATTCTGGGGCAGAGTTTTGAATTTCTTCTTTCAGAAACAAGCGTCGTATTTCTTCATATGCCTCTTGTTGCGATTCAGACGCATGAACAACATTCCGTGTGAAGTACTCTCCATTTCCAAGGTCAATTTTTGTTCCGTACGTGTTACGAATAGTTCCTTTTGCTGCCGCAGTAGGATCGGTAGCACCAATATCTTCTCGTATAGCAGGTATCATTCCGTGAGGCCCCTCCAGTACAGCAGCCCAAATATGTCCAGAGCACATGTACGTTTCAATATTTTTGTAAAATGGTTTTTCGGTTAGGTGGCTGTAGTGCTCCCTGCAGAGGTCTGGGTTAAACTGTAAAATACGGCTTGCAACATACCTGCTTCCTTCAACAGTATGCTCTAATCGTGCAAGTACCGTCAGATGAAGATCTTGTTCCACTGCATCAGGCTTTATCAGGATGAGAGTATGTTCTCGGTTAGGTGCCATAGAACCTCATAGTATTACAGCTAACAAAATTTGACAATAAGAAATAGTAGTATATTTTATGCCCATATGGCGTTACACTTACCCAGAAGTCAGTATTATCAAGAAGTGGCAGAGACCATTGGTGGGGGAATATCTGATGATGAAGTTGAAGATGTAATTGTCGCTGCAGAAGAACAAGGGATTCTATTTCATGGTCTTTCTCGCATGGAGCAGTACCCTACTGTCATGCAAACAGGAATTCATCCGCACCAGTATGAAAACAGTACTAGCTGGCAGGAGCCATCTGCCATATTTGGTGTCATGGAACATGGTGAGCTTGTTACACAAGGATCTGTGTTTTTTGACATGGGGCATACATATGATCCATCACACAAGACGAGTACAATGATGATTGCTCTCTCAACGTATGCACGACTGATTCAAGTATTAGAGGAATTTCCACAAAAATTGTCTGATGGGTTTAGTATTTCTGGATCTGTTCCTCCAAGTGCTATCCATTTTTTCCGTGTATCACAGTCGGGTCTCTATGCAGACGATTCAGCGGCAATACCAGAAGGTAGTTTACAGTCACCATCCATTCCAGATGTCTATATCGACCCACTGAGAAACATTGCAAAAAGTACGGAAGAGAAGATGTTCCGAGCTCTTCAGAAAATAATTATGAACGACGTTCGGTTTTAGGAGATACTCCTACCGCATATACCCTCGAGCCTCCTCAAGCGTAGACTTGAGGTCAGCTATTACTTCTGGCAATGCACCATTATCTCTCATGCGCAAAAGTTCAGCGCACTGATGCTCTGTATCTTCTATACCTGCTTCTATCTGTTCATCATTCCTCGACTGAAGTACGCGACGCAATCGGTCAATGTTCTCTCGAGCAAGCTCCAGGTCTGCACCGGAACATGTTTCTACAGGTTCTTCCTTTAGCTTCTTGTTTGGATGACGGTTTGGCTGATGTGTTTCTCGATAGGTACTCATAGTAATATTATACTATTTATTACTTATTATGTAAAGCATTAAGAAGTGCAATAATTTTGACCACTTCAGCCCTATTAATAATAGCATCTGGTCTAAAGGTATTGAGGAGGTTTCCTTCTGTATCGGTATCGCCTGTGATAATACCGTAAAACGCTGCTGTAGCTATGGCGTGAGCGTATGGATGAGTTTCTGGAACATCTGTAAAGTGCGATGCCTGCTTTGCGATAGGCAAGCCCATCACTTCAAGAATAATCTGGACCATTTCGCCGCGTGTTGCAGGTGCATGAACATTTCGGTCGGGCGTAATGACGCTAATGGCCTTACTTTCAGCATACGATACATACGAAGATGCCCATGTACCTACTGCAGAGCTATTGCGAGGGGGTGCACTAATAACAATATCCGTATCTGAAGTTTTGAGAGCCATTTTAAGAATTTCGGCATATGTTACAGGGTTTTGAACGCCAAACTCTCCTGTAGGTTTACCCTTTGCATCTTCGTATCCTGTAGCAATATCTTCATCAATCACTGCAGAGACAAATGGTGTAAACCAGCTATCAACTGGTACATCAACGTACACAACCTCTTCAGATTTAACCATGGCGACAAGGAGACCACGTTTTTCACCAATTGCAGATGCAGTGAGTTTAGTGAGTGAATTATCTGCAACATTGCGCTCTGCGCGTTGTAGTCGTCGAGTCGCATCATCAAGGTTCGGTGCAGATGTTTTGAGCGTTTCAGCAGACTTTTGCATTGCAATTCGATACTCGTAAATACCCTGCTGAAATCTCTCGGTGAGAGCAGCGGTAACCTGTTGAACACGACGGGAAAATTCAGCTATATCTTGTTCTTGGTTACGTTGAGAAGGATGAAGAATACCACCAATAAAATTGGTTACTGCTGCAACAGTTTCATTGGCAATACCAACAGCAGTAAGTGCCGGTGCTATGGCATCCGAATACCCATTCTGGGCTCGCTCAAGGGCTTGCCTGTTACTGCGCCATCCACCACTACCACCGCTGGTGCCTGTTGAAAAATTCCAGTTAGTATTGTTTCCGCCATCTGTACTACTGGTTGCCGTTATCGTTTCTCCGGGCGATGCATTGGAATAGCTTGGCAGGACGTACGACACAGATTGTGTTGCACCTTCTGCTACATCAAGGAACCATTCAATTGCCGTGGTAAGAGGGTTTAAGGTCAACAGATTGGATGCAGCGCCAGCAAGTGTGAGCGCATGACTAATGTACTGCGTTGTTCCAGAGCCAAATGCCACAGTTTGGGCACTATTTGTAGAGATTTCAAAGTCGTAGAAGTCCGTTGAACCCCGTACGTTTTGCGTTGAAGCTCCATCAAGATCGACTGTTGAAGTCCCTTTGGTAAATGCTCCAGAGCCTGCGTAGTTATTCCAGTCACCAGACACATCAATCGTACGAGAACTCGCAGCAAGCTTGCCACTGAGAATAGTCATTGTGTCTAAGTCCAGATTACCACCCAGTGTTACAGTTGCAGTGCTGACTGCACCGTTAGCATACTGGCCACTGGCGAGTCTACGAATTTCAATTGGTGTCAGTACTCTGTCATAAACACGTACGTCATCTAGCATGCACTCAACCGAAAGATTGCCTGACCCTCTTCCGCCAATGTCATATTTGTCTGCTGTGACATTAATTGTTTTTGCAGTACTGACATTAATATCTAAAGGAATTTCTACACCATCCAAATACAAGGTATTTCCTTGGTGGCCGTTGTTCGATCCTCCCTCGCGGACCCAGACAACATGATGCCACGCATCATTCGAAAACGTCGTAGTCGATGCTTGTCCGGTTCCCCAGTGCCCAACAAAGAGCTGGTTGATTGTGCTACTGTACACCGATATTTGGGCCGATTGCCCATTCGATGCAGTGCCCCAGTCGATAAAACGGCCATACGATCCATCAGTATTTGCTCCTGTTGGTACATAAAACCAGAGCGCAATGGAGAATGTAGCATTTCCCGTTAGCGTAGAATTGTTAGCAGATTCGACAAATTGATTATCTGAACCATCAAAACTCAATGCACAGTGGTTATCAAAATCAATCGGAGAAGGAAGGCCAGAGCCTGTCCACACTGCCGGCCCATAAATCGTTCCCGTTTGAGAATTGCCCGATACGTCTTCTGTAGTGTCTGTCTGACATTCATCAAACTTCCAATAGGCAAGAAGTCCATCTTCTGTCGGGTCTTCAATCTGCAGTTCATTGAGTGTTGATGTTATTGTAGATGAAACATCCGATGAGCCATTTAACACAAGCATTCCAGAGCGAGGGATAAAGTTATCCGAAGATTGATCAAAATCGTACGCATGAACATTGTAATTATTTGTTGTGGCATCCACGTTTCCTCCAGTCAGACTTATATACCCATCCGCATCTAATACATCTCGGATGTTCCATGAGCCGGCACCGGTAATAGAGAGATTTGTAAATGCCTGTCCGCCAGAAAAAATATCTTCATCAGATGTACTGCTATCAAGGCGTACAATGCCACTACGTGCGTTAAACTGTCCTCCAAAGTTTTGCCAGGACCCACCAACAGTTACTTGATAATTTGAACTCGAAACATCAAGCAAGCCAGCAGGCAATGTAAGGTTATCATTGACAGTCAGTGCAGCATCCAATGTAAATGTGCCCGATGCTGTTGCAGGAGCGTTACCTGATGCAAGTGCTGATATTTCCTGATCTTGTAATACGCGGTCATAGATGCGGAAGTCATCAAGAAGGCCATCAAAATTGTTATATCCCGATACAAAATCCCCCGCACCAACATATTCACCAATGCCTGAACGATTATCATTACTATTTGTTGTCGATGCAGAGCCAACACTCGATGCGACTGCTTTACCATCAACAAATAATCGTACTGTACCTTTGGTTAAATCCCATGTGTATGCAACGTGATGCCATGCAGTTGTAACTGTCCCGCCACTAGCAACACGCATATGCGAAACGTTGGCATCGTAATACATACCGGCAAAGGCACTATTTCCTCCGTCGATAATTAAGCCTCTATCTCTGTTCTCCTCCGTCCAGAAGATAATTTGATCAGAAGAAGGATTATCTGTTTTAACCCATACTGCAGCTGTCCCTGCATATTGTGATGCACGGAAGGGGAATGGATGATTCAGATCTACTTTGTCATTTCCATCAAACTCAAGTGCATAGCGGTTGAAAAATGCAGTCGGAGCGGGGGTCGATACAAATGTTGGATCATTCGGTGTTCCACCACGAACACCATCTGCATCATAGCCACTTACATCACGCACATATCCTCCTTCTGATGCATCAAAATCCCAATACCCAACAAGCCCGTCATTGAGGTTGAGACGATAATAGGTATCGCCGGCAGTGAGACCACTATATGAACCTGTACCGTAATAGAGTACTGTCCCAGTGGATGTTGTACTGATGTTTGCAATGCCAGGCAATGTTTCCGATCCAAGTAGTCTTAGTGTGCCTCCACCCTTTAATGTTCCACTATCGACAAATTCAAAATCAAATCCATGAAGATCAAGTGATGCACCAGTAAGTCCATTGGCTTCAATTGTGAGAGATGCCCCAGATACTGCTGCACTAAGCTCTGCTGCTGGGTAGGTTTCTGGAAATAGAAGGTGGGTATACGGATCTGGAACAGCATTAATATCCCAGTTTGCTGCTGTTTCAAAATCAGAGGTTGATGACCCATCCCACGTAGCAGTTGTATGATCTCCCGACGCTAGTTGGCCAATTTCGGTAGAGGACAATGCGCGACTGTAAATGCGGACATCATCTATATGTCCATCAAACAATAAATCGTAGTCTGCACTACCCGATTGTCGTGCGCCAATGGTGAGTGCATGACTATTAGTATCGAGGTTTCCGATGCCGTGTGCCTCAGTATCTTCTGCTACACCATTGATATAGACAATTGCATTTGTGCCGTCATAGGTCGCAGCAACATGTTTCCAATCTGTCCCGATTGCCGAAGTAGATTGCGATGCATACGCAACACCTCCTTTCCAAAAGAAGAAGCGGAAGTTATTGCCACTAATATCGATACACCATACTTCACCACCTGCTCCATTACCCTTGCATACAAATGCTGCACCACTGGTCTGTAGGTTGCCACTTGGCTTTACCCAAAATGCAATCGTGATGTTCGTGACGTCGAGCGATGTACTGTCTGCTATACTGACATAATCATCGTCAAAACTCAGACTACGAGGGTTCGTAAAGGATGTTGTCGGTACGTCCGTGGCAATGCCAAAGCTACCCCCCGTAACGTGTGTTCCATGATTATTATGTCCGCTGGCATCTGCTGCAGTTCCTGTCGATGATTCATCAAATTTCCAATATCCAACAAGGCCATCTGTATTATAAGCGGCATATACATGAGAAAACATAAGCATTCCAGCAAGGACAACCGACACTGAGCGCCAACAAGCAAGCATATACTTACGGACACACAAAACCATACCCTTTTTGGAGTCGGATGTTAATCCGTTCAATCATTGTTTGATTATGAGGAAATCGACGATAGACACGTTCGCAAATACGCTGATGTTGTGAGCTTTCATATAGTGGCTCTCCTTTTTCCTCTGCTTCCTCTACTTCCGCTTTCACCTTTTCCTCTTCTACGCCTACCTTCTCAAGAGTAGCGCCAGTTCCTGCAGCTGCAGCATGGAGAACCTTTTGTTCTGTGGGTTCGAAAATACCTACATCTGTCAACGTTGGTGGCTCCACATCTTCAAAAACATAAATTCCGGCTCTCCATTGCTTGTACATCTCTCGACGTTGTATAGCCTGTGCTGGACCATGAACGGCAGAAGTGTCCGATGAAACCTCGCCACCATTGATCCATAGCTCTACGCCGTTATTACTTCCGACAACAACATCATTATCTCCGTCGCCATCAATGTCCTCGGCATCGACTAACCAAGGATACGTGACACTAGAATCAATTTGATACTTTGTGAATGTTTCCGATCCGTCGTTCTCAAACCACTCAAGCGTTCCGGAAGTGGTTTCATTTGCACCAACAACATCAAGGTCACCATCTCCGTCCAAATCTAAGACATCGAAGTGATCAATACTGGCAGTGTTATCAATTGTAGAACGCGTGAAAGACGGATTATCATTTCCGTCACTGATAAACAAATCAAGATTTGTTGTGCCCGATATGACCATATCAAGGTCACCGTCTTCGTTGACATCGACAATCTGAATTTCTCGAACAGAAGCGCTTGAGAGAATGCTTGCAAATGAACGTGTGGTAAACGTTTCTGATCCATCGTTCTCATACCAGGGAATGGAGGTAGAGCTATGACTGGCAATGATATCGATGTCGTTATCTCCATCAATATCCGCAGCTACCAAGTCAACAGGGCTTGTCAGGCCGGTTGCGATTGAGTTTGTCGTAAATGTGGAAGGAGTTCCTCCATTGTTTTCATAGTAAATAATTTGACCATCGGACCACAGTGCAGCAAGCACATCTAGCTCATCATCTTCATTAATATCGACAAGAGAGATGTATATTGGATTATTTGCGGTACTAATCGTACGCTTTGTAAAGTTTTCGGATCCATCATTGTCGTACCAGTACACACCATCAGGAGTAGAGTCTACTTGAGAAATAACAATGTCGATGTCTCCATCATTATCCACATCGCCAACCTGAACATCGCGGACGCCTGGTGCATTGCTGTCAATTGTGCGCTTTGTAAAGCTTTCGGATCCATCATTGTCGTACCATGCAACATCATCTGGCGTTTGCGCTATGCCGACGATATCTTTATCGCCATCCCCATCAAGATCCACGATGTACATCTTCGCACTTGTAAACCCGCTATCGACAGCATTCAGTGTCCAAGACAGCTCCACCATGTACGCGATACCCGGAATAAAGAGAAGCCCAAAAACAACCAACAAGAAGCGACGCATGTTGGAAGCTATCATACAAGAGAAACGCAGAAAGTCCTATATGTATTTGTATCGTGCATTCTGGTGCCCTCGGTTAGAGGAAGTGAGAACTTTTGGGCTTTGCTCCTAGGAGTTTGTGGCCAAATCCTTCAACATCTTTTTGATAGTCCTTCTAAGAATAGGAATATCTTTCTTCACAATATTCCATATTTTGATTATCTCCGTGCTGTCATAGTCATGAATAAGAACATCACGTGTGCCTGCAATATTCTTCCATGGAATCTCTGGGTAGTGTGATTTCACACGCGGGGATAATTTTTTGACTGCCTCTCCAATAATGGCAAGATTAAGGATCACTGCATCCTGTGTCTTTTCATCGGAAAGAAATACCTTCTTTCCACCAGAGGTATAGGTTGTAATACACTCAATGGCATCACGAATGTGGAGCAAATATACACAAGGGTCTTTTTTCATAATGGAGTTGCTTCTTGAAGAATACGATCTCGCAGATAAGGACTAAGTCCATCATCGGTTAATACATCAACGTGCATTTTCAATTCTTCTTCCAAATCTATTTTGAGTCCTACAAGGTCAAGTAGTGAGCTTTGGGATGGAAGTTGTACAAGTAGATCGAGATCGCTCTTCTTGCGTTCTTCATTGCGAACAAACGAACCAAATACCCGTACATTCGTTGCGCCATGCTTTTTTGAAATACGAAGTATCGACGGACGCATGGTGCGCAGCTTTGAAGATTGTTGAGCATTGAGATTCTTGACTGCCATAGTAGCAGTATAACAGATTTCACCTGTGTGCATGAGAAATACTAAAATGGCTTATCTAAGCACAGAATCGAATGGTGCGCTCGATTAGAAGATGTTAGAACTTTTGGGCTTTGCTCCTAGGAGTTTGTGGCCAAATACTAGACATAGTCTAAAGAAGTTGTAAAAATTATCTCCTATGCCTGAAAAACAGAATCATTGGTTGAATGTTGTATCCTCAGGACGAGAAGTAAATCGTGTTCGAGGGGATACATTTGATCATGTCTTTCTACCTCATACTTTACAGACTGCACGTGTAAACCTGGTTCAGGTGTTAGATGATCCTGATAACAGTAGAATGAGTGCTGAATGGGCTCCTGCTCATGATGCATACACTCATAATTTTCGCAATGGTGATATCCGGTGTACTGGAGTAATGGCTCCAATGCAACCAAATGGATATGGTACATGGGGTCTTGGTCACCCCGAATGTGATCGAGAATTTGATTTCTTCGAGGCTGTGATGCGCGATGATCGAATAGTGTATTCGCCTGGCAATGACCAGTATTACAAACAAACGGTGTTTAATCTCGATAAGGGAAGGCAGTATTTTGAAGACAGAAGTCTTCTTGTGTCAGATGATGAGATTTCAAACACATACGATGGATATGTCGCACGCGTACAAAGCTTCTCTGATACCAAGGGAAGTCCGACTACCAGCTCACTAGCTATCGAGTTTTTCAATCCTAAGACTCGGGCAATTGAAAAAAAATATTCCCGAGAGAAAATGCCTTCTCATGAAAATATGTTTTTTAGACTTTTTCTATGTCATCAATCCTACCCAGATGCACCCCTTGTACGGTTTAATAGTCGGGCTTATGGACATGAGACCGCAATACTAGATCACATGAAACAGTTTCTGAATGAGGGGTTTTACATACGAGTCGACGCAGAGACTATGGATCGGTTATTGTCTATTGCCCCAGTGTCTCTTGTGGATGGATCCGTACTAACGGATATTGGAGAACGGCTTGGATACCCTGAGCTAAATTCCAGATTGTCCCGAACAACTTTTCATGATGATGAGACAGACCGAAGTGGGTTTTATGATGAGTATGGAGGGTTCGTAAGGAGAGGAGTTGATTTTTTAAATGATAACTCAGGATGGAGTGAAGTAATTTCCCCACAAGAATATCTAGCTTCTCAAGAGCCACGTGACGAAAAGAACATCATCGCTGCCAAATTACTTGGGCCTAAAGAGGGAGTGTTCCTTGTAAAATCTCTCACAAATGAACTACATGCAGATGTTATTCGTATAATGGAAATAGACAGAGAAGATAGAAGCCACCTTGGCGTGGATTGTGTAAGACCAGATGGACAGTTTTATAGAGATTTCTGTTACGTGGATCTACGATTTCAAAATAGAAAGCATCCCCATCTTTCAGTGGTAAGCCCGGAAGATATTTCTCGTGAGTGTGCGTGGGGAGTACCTATTACAGCTGCTGAAATTCCTCAGGGGGCAACGGTACACACACTACAAAGTGGAATCGACTACTGAATCCATCCTGTTATTCCAGTGGTTTTAGCTGGCTTGCCATGAAGAAGCGCGCAAAGCGCGCTGATGAATGGTGCCGAGGGGTTTTCTGGTTTCTATATTTTAGAATCGTTATTTTAGCTTTTTATAGACATCTTTTCTGTCTCCTATAGCGACTACAGTCACGGTGACGATCTTTTTTTCAATTGTATAGATAATGCGATAAGGCCAAACACGTAATGACCATAATCCTTTGTGCTCACCTTCGAGTTTCTTGCCAGCAAATGGATTATTTTGCAGAGCAAGCAAGCCTTCTGCCATACGCTTTTGATCTTTAAGAGAAAGTTTGAACAACGATTTTTCAGCTCGTTTAGAAAGAAGAACACGATATGTCATTATGCTTTAATTTTTTTAAGCACATCTTCAAGCGGTACGGTATTACCTGATTGTTTTTCTGCCATTCCTTTTTCAATATCTCTCAGTAAGGTGGGGTCAGACATAATCTCCATTGTCTCCATCCATCCTTCGTATTCATCAATAGACATCATAACGACATCCGGCTGGTCCCTATGTTGAATTACAATAAATACACCAGGCTTTCCAGCTTGCTTTAGAAGATCAAACCACTGCCGTCTTGCCTCGGTTGCCTTTACGCGTTTCATACATGTACATTATAACGTACATGTCTGAGATATGCAAATAGAAAAACGGCTTGCCATGAGACCGAAGGTCGAATGGTGCCCAGGAGAAGACTCGAACTTCCACGGGAATAAAGCTCCCACTAGCCCCTCAAGCTAGCGCGTCTACCAATTCCGCCACCTGGGCATGTGCACCAATAACGAGGTCAATACTGTAAAGATCAGAGGTGTATTTTACTAGCCCCTCAAGCTAGCGCGCCTGCCTGCCGGCAGGCAGGTCTACCAATTTTTACCCGTCCGTAGTCCGAATGCAATGAGGACGAAGGCTGATGGGCAATCAAACAGCGTAAATGTACAGAAATGTACCACAATATCCAAGGAGATTTCAGGGAAATCCAATGCATATTTATTGATAGAATGAGGAAATACTCCTAATCTCCTCTGCTATGGCAATGCCAAATGCCCAAAAACTGCCTCGTGAGCATAGCGAAATGGATGAACATCATTTGCTCACGTTTAAGCAGAGTGTGCCCTGGTGGTTTCGCCCTTCGTTGCGGGAAACGCCATTTGCAGTTACTGATTTTATCGCAGATATTCGAGGGCGACTGGAGAGGTCTATCAGCCGTGCCAATCCTGCCATGGGACGCATTTTTCAGAGTCGTCGTAAGCTAGCGCAGGCATTCTCGTATCGGGCAGCGAGGGATTCTGCTTGTTTCGCAAAAACCGGCTATGGCAAAGAGGAATACGTGAATTTTATGCAAGGAACACTTGATGTCATGCATCGCGCTAAACGCATGGGAATTCCAGAGGGGGATCCCCAGTTTGGAAACATCGGTACATCAAGCAAAGAACACACAAGCGGTCGCCCCATATTTCTTGTTGATCTTACCGCTGACGAAAAGAAGTTGGTTGATTGGCTGAAGCGGCGGGAAAATATTACCAGCGTATTTGATGACGATGAGCTGCGTAAGTATGTCTCCAGGTATCCATCTACACGATATGTTCTCTATGCGACACGCCTAAGACAGAATATTACAGAGGTATTACAGGCTGTACCTGATATGTCTCTAGATGAAGAGTGGAGGGAAGCATGCGTTGACCTTTGTATTAATGAAATGATAACGATTGGTGAGGAGAATCAGCAGAAGGCTCTTGCTGGTATTGTGGATGATGATCCAGGAGAGTCGTATCTCTCTGCAGAACCACAGAACGTCATTGATCATTATGTTGCTCCCCGTCGTGGCGACGCTACTGCTTTGCGATCCTGCCTTTCACTCTTAGAGCGTGTTTTTGCAGCCAAAGCCTCCGAGGGGGATCTAGAAGCAATGCAAGCATATGTGCAGGAGTGGAATACCATTACAAAGAAATTAGATATTGCACCAAATGAGCGTGCTACCGGTGGAATTGCGTCCCTTGCTATTACATGTGCTGCTGAGCAGCCTTCGGAGATTCGCCGCTGGCTCGGGCCATTGTCTTCATAGTGGTATTGTAGTATAATACCTTTACAAATGCACACCATCTCCGTTCTCATCGTCGATGACGATCAAGCCCTTTCCAAAGCGCTTGAGACGAAATTTAGTAAGCTCAGTGGGTATAACACCACTGTTGCCAGTGACGGAGAAGAGGCAATTGCCCTGCTAAATGCAGAGCTATTCGATGTTATTTTGCTCGATTTACACATGCCAAAGAAGAATGGCGTCGAGGTACTCAAGAGCAAAAAAAAGACGAAGAACGCAGACACACCTGCCTACGTCATCACGAATCTCGGAAGTGAGAAGTACTGTGAAGAAGCCGTAGAAAATGGCGCCAAGGAGTGTTTCGTAAAATCGCGAATTACCCTGAGTGAGATTGTTGATCTCATTAACCAGGCGTTGAAGGTTTAACCTACCATCTGCAGGAACGCTGCTTCGTCGAGTAGAGTAGTACCCAGTTTCTGTGCGTCTGCAAACTTGCTGCCGGGGTCCTCCCCAAGCAGGAGGTAATCCGTTTTTTTCGAGACAGAGGAACTTACTTTTCCGCCACGGTCTTTAATCATCTTCTTTGCCTCTTCACGCGAGAGTGTCGGGAGCGTTCCTGTGAGGACAAAGGTCTTACCCTGGAACACCTGCTTGGCATGAGAGTCTTCTGCCTGCATCGCAACGACGCCGGCGTTTTCAAACTTATGGAGGAGTGCGCGGTTATCGTCTTCTGCTATCCAGTCGATAATACTCGTTGCTACTTTTTCGCCGATACCATCGATGGCAGAGAGATCATGAAACGATTGCTGCTGCAGAGTGGTAGCAATGGCAGCCATGGTGATAGCAGGATACGTAGGCCACCGTAGCCTGCGCGCGAGAATTTCTGCCGTCTCACGACCGATATGGCGAATACCGAGAGCAAACAGGAAACGGTCGAGCGGGACATGGCGTGCATTGTCGATAGCTGTCAGGACATTCTCGGTTTTCTTCTCCTTAAAGAGCGGCAGGTTGATGAGGTCATCGTAGGTCAAAAAGAAGATATCAGCAGCATCGGAGACAAGCCCCTGGCTTAGCAGTTCTTCAATGGTCTCTTTGCCAAACCCTTCGATGTTAAACGCATACCGGGAGACAAGGTGTTCAATTTTCTCTTGGCGCACGGCACTGCAGTTATCACTAGGGCAGCGGTGAACGGCTTCGCCATCTGGTCGTACGAGTGCAGTGTTACAACTGGGACAGTGGGTTGGGAAGTGAAAAGCACGCGAGCCCTCGGGTCGAAGATTCACCATGACATTCACAACCTCTGGAATAATGTCGCCCGCCTTCTGGACGACGACGGTATCGCCGATGCGTACATCGAGTCGTGCAATTTCATCAGCGTTATGGAGCGTTGCTCGCGTAACGGTGGTTCCAGCAAGTTGCGTGGGGCTTAAGTGTGCAACAGGGGTGATAGCGCCGGTGCGTCCCACTTGGAGCTGAATATCGAGAATAATGGCTGTCTTCTGCTCTGCGGGGAACTTGTAGGCCCTAGCCCACCGTGGGGCCTTGGCCGTCGAACCAAGGTCGCGCTGCATCTTTTTGTCGTTGAGTTTTATCACCAGTCCATCGATATCGTAGGGCAGGCTACCCCGCTTCTTCTGAAAGTCTTCATACATCGCTTCGATGTCGCGAAGACTATGCATGATGCGGAGTTCTGTATTAATAGGAATGCCCATCTCCTGAATGCACTCCATCAATTCTTTTTGGGTTTCAATACCAAGTGCATCGGTGGTTTCGCGCCCGAGTTCGTAACAGAAGATGGCAAGGTTTCTGCTCGCGGCAACTTGCGGGTCAAGCTGGCGTAAACTCCCCGCTGCCGCGTTACGTGGGTTAGCAAATTGCTCCCCCTCCGGGAGCCCAGCATTCAGCTGTTTCAGCGCGGCTTTCGGAAGATACACTTCGCCAGACACCTCTATAAGCTGCGGAGCAGCATCGCGCTTGAGCACAAACGAGAGCGGGACCGATTCGATGGTTTTTACGGTGTGCGTCACATCTTCACCTTCAATGCCGTTTCCACGAGTAACTGCTCGCAACAGTTCGTAGCGATGGTCGTTTGTATGCTGGTAGATCAGCGTAATGTTCAACCCATCAATTTTCAGTTCAGAAACAAACGTAAACGCGTCATACTCGTTACCGAGTGCACGTTCCATCTGGTCGATCCAGTCGACGAGCTCTTCATGCGAAAATGCATCACTCAAACTTTCCTTTGGTGTCAGGTGTGTTACCTTCGGCAGCCTCCCATCAAGCGGCGCACCGACGCGCTGTGTGGGAGAGTCGGACGTAATTATGTCTGGAAATTCTTTTTCAAGTTTGATGAGTTCTTGCTTGAGCGCATCGCGCACATCTTCCGATGCTTCTTCTCTATTTTCGATAAAGTACGCTTTGTTTAAACGCCATATTTCGTCCCGGAGTTTTGCCGCGCGCAAAGCGGCTTCTTCGTGTGTCATCACTGTAAGTATAACCAGAATACATTTTTTAAAAAATACATTTGCATTCTCTGAAAATTCAAGCAACATTCCGCCCATGATGACTCTTGTCGATATTCAAGAACAACTCGAGAAACTCGATCAGCAAATTATCAAACTGCTGGAAGAGCGTGTGCGTATCTGTGATGGGCAGAACCTCTCTTCCGATGAAGAACTCGAACTGCTTTCTCTCTGGCTAGAAGAAGCTGCCGAGAAAGGCCTCGACGAAGGCCGAATGGAAAAGATAGGAAAGCTGATCATTGCGCTCTCCCGTGGCGGAACTGCTGAGTAGCTGGCTTACTGCCTTGCCCACTCAAAGGTTTCTTTATCTATAAGACCCTCCTTGTAGAGCTCCTTGGCACACTTCTTGTATGTGCACATGCCGGTGTCGCGTCCCGTCTGAATAACAGAGGAGAGTTCCTGTGCGCGTCCATCACGGATAATGTTTCCGACTGCAGGCGTGTTGATGAGCACTTCTCGCTGTGCGATGCGACCACCTTGCGCACAAGGAATGAGGCGTTGTGCAATGACCGCGCGAAGCGAGAGGGAGAGTTGCGTGCGAATCTGTGATTGTTGATGGGGTGGGAAGACATCGATAATACGATCGATAGTTTGCGTTGCGTTTGGAGTGTGGAGCGTACCGAAGACAAGGTGTCCGGTCTCTGCCATCGTCAGTGCTGCGGCAATGGTTTCGAGGTCACGCATTTCACCAACCATGATGATGTCTGGGTCTTGGCGCAGGACGCGCTTGAGTGCTTCGGGGAACGACAAGAAGTCGCTACCAAACTGACGCTGACGAATGAGTGCTTTCTCGCTCTGGAAGATGAACTCAATCGGATCTTCCAGTGTCACAATGTGTCCACCCTTATCGTGCGAAATATGTTGAATCATCGCCGCAAGCGATGTCGACTTACCAGCACCCGTTGGTCCGGTAAACAGAATGAGCCCTTGGTCGTACTCGCACAGGTGCTTAATACTCGAGAGTCCAATCTCCTCGAGTGTCGGAATAACTGTTGGGATAATACGTGCAGCAAGCCCGGGGTTTCCACGTTCGAAGTGACAGTTAACACGCAGGCGCACACCCTTCTTTGTGCTGTAGCTGGCATCGATCTCCCTATCCGCTTCAAAGCGCTTGTAGGCTTCCGCACCAAGGACACTTTTAATAAATTGTTTTACCTTCTCCGCTGATGTGTTCTCTTTGCCCTGCTTTTCGAGTTCACCATCAATACGGAAAAGGAGTGGGGAATTAACAGCAATATGCACGTCAGACGCACCCATATCGGCTGCCTTGGTAAAGATGGTGTCGGGGGTGGATGTTTGTGGCATTTCACTACAGTATAGCATATTTTTGGGGTACGTTCCATCCCCCCATAGAACCTAAATATTTGGCGTATATTAGCCAATAGGATAGAATATTGCCTATAGGGAGATTTTCGTATTGTAAAGCATATTTAACACTACGATTTTTTCTCTATACTAAGCCATTGTATGACCCAATTACCCGCCAGTATCGAGCAGTACCTACAGGAAGCAGGGTTCTCCTCTACAGAGATTCTCGTCCTTAAGCGCCTTCTCGAAGGAGAGGCACTGACGCTCCGTGAGCTTGCCGCAAAGACCGGTAAGAGCACCGGGGTGCTCGACCAGGCGATAAAGAAGCTTAGTGAGAAGAATATCGTCCTCAAGGAGTCTATAAATGATGTGCAGAAGTATACGATAGGATCTCTCGAAGCTATTCAGCGCTGGGTGGAGAGCGATATGATGGCCCAGCACGCAGCCCTCAAAAGAAAGAAGGAGAACTTCGATGCGTTCTTAAGTACTGTCGAGCACCAGAAGGGCAGACCCGAGATGGAATTTTTTGAGGGGAAGGAAGGCATTCAACGCGCATTCGAAAAGCTGCTTGCCCTCGGGGTACCCAAGTGGTTGCACTTTGCACCAGCACTTGCGAAGGAAGAGGAGGGTCCACTTGCGGAGTACCGTGTGCAGCTGTTTCGGAAGCGTCGCCAAGGTAAGATCTTCCTCCGAGCCCTCGCACCAGACGAACCCCTTGGAAGACGCTTCCAAAGCCGTGATGCCTTTGAGTATCGTGATACGCGTCTCGTGCCTCCATCGGAGTTCCCAGTAAGCTTTGAGCAGTACATTGTAGGAGATACAGTGGCCTGCATCGACGTAGAGACACTGAAGGCAAGCTTCATTCACTTTCCACAGCTCGCCGATGGGCAGAGGAAATTGTTTGAGGTGATGTGGCAGCAAGTAAGTAGACGTGAAAGCCAGAACGTTAAGGAAGCACCTAAGAAAACAGAAGAAGTAGTGGTCCCCTGGAAGACAAAGCTTGTATCGGCGTTGAGGGGGTGTTTTTTAAGTAAAAGTGCAATACTGGTTTTAGTTGCTTGTGCCATTGTAGCTTTTGTAATTACTAGTGGACTTTATTTATACACACTCAAATTAATGAAGGAGGAGATAGGTACTCGCTTGCAATCAATTGCTGCGATAGCTGCAACTCAATTTACTACTAACAATTTAAGTGCATTGAATGTAGCAAGAGATATGAATACAAAAGAGTACCAGTCTGTTTTTGCTAAGTTAAATCATATACGTGAAAGCAATGATGATATTGCGTATGCATACATATTGAAGCCATCAACAGAACAGGGAATGTTTGTTTTTGTTGCAGATGCAGATTCTAATTACAATTTGCCTGCGTATAGTGATGACAACGAGAATGGTATTGCAGATAACGATGAGTGGAATGTTGCCCCCGGAGTATATTACTATGCGGGGGATCAGCTAATTTCCACAATTGGTTTAAAAGAGCCAGTTGCAGAAAAAGATTTTATTGTAGATCAATGGGGGGTGTACCTTACATCTAGTGCCCCCATTCAAAAAGAAGGAGTTTTGTATGGCATTCTTGCATTAGATGTTGATGTAACAGAAGTTTATCATGCAGTCAGAAACCAATTTTTCTTCCCCATGTGGTTCTTTCTCATTTTTGCTACTCTCCTTGGTATCAGATTCTTAATCCTATTAAGAGAAACAAGTAAATAGCTACGTTTGTAGGATACAGCCGCACAACTTGTACAGAAGATTTGCACCTACTATTGCATCCCAGCTTGTTTCGCCATTCTTCCCACATGAGACTTCGACTAGATCAAATCCAACGATATTTCTTTTTTGCGAAAGAGTACGCAATAGGAATATTGCTTGTGCATAGCTAATACCTCCTGGCATCGGGGTGCCACTATTTGGGCAATTGCTTGGATCTAAGCCATCAATATCAAAGGATATGTATACATTATGTGGTAGGGTAGCAATTATTTCATTGCACAGAACTTCCCAGGGAGATCCAGAAAGGAGCTTTTCAGATAAATAACTTTCATAAAATGTTTTCACACGGCCATTTGAATTATTAACTTTATCAGCTTCTTCTTGGCAATAACCACGAACACCTACTTGAACCAATTTCTCAATACTTGTCTCATTAAGCACATTGTTAAATACAGATGCGTGAGAATATTTGAGATTTTCAAACTCTGTTCGGAGGTCTGAATGCGCATCTATTTGCAATACTCCCAGATTATTATAACCCTCACTAATTCTCTTAATGGCACCAAATGCAATGGAATGATCTCCACCAATCAGACCTATTTTTTTCCCTTTAACTAATTCGGTATCAGTTTTATCAATAACCCATTGATTCATTGTTTCACAAGCTTGATCAACGCATTCTTTTTTTTCAGATAGCTCGCTATCTAGAATGCCAGCTGCATCAATAATTGGCATTGCCAACTTTTGAGTATCCTGACTCAGGGCTTTCAAATCAGCATCTTCCCCTTGGCAGTAAATACCCTTTTTATAGAAATCTTTAAAGTCACTATCAAATAGTTCAACATACATACTAGCTTCAAATATTTGAGCAGGTGCCTTACTTGTTCCTCCTCCATATGAACAGGTAGCTTCCCATGGTACAGGTATCAGTATTAGATCAGATATTTCTTCATTGTATGGAAATCCAAATATGCCTGATCCAGCCTTTGCAGCCCCATTTTGGTCAAAATCACAGCTCATCGGGCAAATTATAACAGAATTTACCAATTTGTGTATCAAATTCCAATAAACGTATTTGTACTAGGTTGAGAAAAAAACACAAATTTGGTATACTGATCAGATGACAAAGAAAAATAGCCATACAAAATTATCTGAAAAGATTTATGCGCAAGGTCGTGTAGTAATAGTACTAGGTGTATGTGCGGCACTAGCTGTACTTATTACTTATGTGCTCTATAACTATACTCAAGTACTTTTGAAGGAGCGTCTTCAAGAAAGACTGATAGCAATAGTATCTACTGCTGCTCAAGAAATTGAACCTAATGATATTTTGTACGTGCAAAGTACGGAGCAACTCTATTCTCCTCAAATGGAAAATTTAGTAAACACACTAAGTGGAATAAGGGAGGCAAATCCAGATATTACCTATGCGTACATTATGCGTAGAACAGATGATATCAATACATTTGAATTTGTAGCTGATGCAGACAGCTTACTTCCCTATGAAGAGTGGGATTTCAATGAAAATGGAATTGTAGAAGAAGATGAAGAAATTCCATTACCTGGAGATCCATTTGATGTATCTGAGTATCCCACACTGAGAGATGAAGCATTTTACCATGCTGTTGCCTCTAACGATCTAGAAGAAGACCAGTGGTCTGTTCAGCTATCCGCTTATGCGCCAATATTAGATAAAAACGGTAATCCTCTTTCAATTGTTGGTATTGATGTAACGATTAATAACTTTAAAGAAAGAACACAGGCAATGCTTTTGCCATTTGCCTTGTTTATTTTCTTTCTTATATTCCTTCTTACGTTGCTAACATTGATTTTAGTTCGTTTCTACAATGAGCGAGTGCAAGTGATGCGAGAAATCGACCGTCAAAAAGACGAACTTCTAAGCATCGTAAGTCACCAGTTGGCTACACCGGTATCCTCAATGAAGTGGTACCTTGAGATGATGCTTGATGGAGATGTAGGAAAGTTAACGAAGGAGCAGAGTGACCATGTTAAGACGCTGCAAACTGCCGCTGCAAGTCTCTCCGATCTGGTAGCAATGATTCTTGATGTGTCACGCATTCAACTTGGTCGCATGAAAGTCGATAAGTCCGATGTTGATATTGGTGAGTTCTTTAATGAGGTTCTGACAGTGATTGACGCAAAGGCAGAACAGCAGGGTGTTGAATTTGTGAAGAAGCTACCAAAGAAATGGCCTGTGGCAAATACGGACAAACGCTTGCTCCATATGACACTAGAGAACCTTCTTAGTAATGCAGTGAAGTACACGCCAAAGAAGGGCAAGGTAACGCTTAATGTCGATATTAAGGATAATAAGCTGCTCTACACAGTCACCGATACCGGCTGTGGTATTCCAAAGAACGAGCAAGATAAGATATTCGGAAAGCTCTTCCGCGCTAGTAACGTACAGAAGGTAGATGGAAATGGATTTGGTCTCTACGCAGCAAAAGGTGCAGTCGAAGCGCTTGGGGGAAAGATTGCATTTACAAGCGCCGAAGGAAAGGGGGCTACTTTTGTAGTAAGCATCCCTCTAGAGTCAGCAAATAAGAAGAAAAAGTAAACTAAGAGACCAGAATCACTCCAATTGTCATGAGTCCAACAGCTGCTAGTTTGGTATAAATTTTATTTTTTGATCTGATATCTCCAAATTTGCAAGCAGTGGTATATAAAAGTCCTATAGAAAGAGCAAAGGTGAATGCTGGCATCGTTGTTTCAACTGCTGCAACAATGCTTGGTTTATACAGATCTATAGCTTTTTCGGCACATGCCAATGCAATTAGATTTGCAATCTCAATGAGAATAAACATTCGACTGCCTTTTGATAAAGTATTAGCGTTTCTCTGAAAAATTATCCGGGTATTTTTTGCTAGTAATGGTGATAGGCCAGCACAAACAATACCTGCTGTCACATAAATAAATGCATGTCCAAAACTTATTGTTTTGTAAACCGCATCTAAGACTAAATATGTCATTGATTGCATAAGAGATGCACAAAGCATCATTAAGAAAGCCTTTATCCGAAATTCAAAGTTTTCATCTGCAAGTAAAATATATGTAGATGCAATTACAAGAATTGCTATTCCAATATATTCATATATTGAGAGTGTATTTCCAAAAAATACCAAACTCAGTATTACAATCAAAGCCGGAATCATATTCCAATACGCTGCAATTATTCCAGCTTCACTATACGACATAGATTGAAAATATAGTCCCTGACTAAGTTGAATTAGTGCCCCTGATGCGAATGCTGCGATTACAATATGCCACCCGGGAAATGACCAATTAAGAAATGGCAAAATATATGGAAGAGGTAGAAATACAATTACAGAAGCTATCGCACTTGTAATCATTCCCATCCACGGTTTTTCAAAGACATCTTCAACACAGTAAGAGTCCATCACATGAACTACTGCGAAGAAGAAGGGGGCAAATAATGAGAAGACTAGCCACATAGGCCAAGCATTATGCCAGAATTGACAAAAAAGTAAACATGTTATTTTATAATAATAGGCTTATTGAAGACAATAATTACATATTCTTATATACGTGCTTCGACGCCTCTACGGAGGAGAGGGGGAGGAGAAGGGTGAGGAGGAGAGGGAGAACTATCATCAACTTGATGGGTTTCGTAGCGTCAATCTTGGTACTTATAAATCTTTTTTTCTGGAACTTCAATATTACTTATCTCGTACTTGTAATATCCTTCACTTTCTACATATCGAGCATTCGAATTCTTATGGTATAGATGTGCTGCAATGAAGTAATTGCCATTTTGAACAGAATAGACATACCAATTTGGCCCAAATGACGGAACTTTTTGTGGATCCATTGGTACAACTGCATCATTTCCAAGAACACTTTGCAGTTCATCAACAAATTTCTGGTAGGAATAGATTCGTTCGGAAATTGGGCTAATAGATTCTTGAATATTGACTGTTGATTTGCCATCAATATAAACAGATATCATTATTCCTATTTCATCCGATTCTTTTTGAAAGGGGAATCTGTGAGTTGCCTGATGATACTTGCTAACAAGTGAAGCAATATGATTTACATCTGCAATTCGGATTGCATCAGCTTTCGTTTGGTAACTACTTTCCAAGTATTGATACATCGCTGCTATAGCAATCAGTATAAGAATGCCCATGATAATTAGCCTTTTTTTCATTATTGGTACTAGTATGACGCTCCTTGATTAATTGGTCTAATCTGATGGTACTCTTCTTCACTTAGACTAAACGTTGGAATGACGTCTTCAAAGCTATGTCTAATAAGATTAATCCCCAATCCTACATACTTAACCACAATATTTTGTGAATTTGGAGTAGCAGGTGAAACCAAGTCGGGAGTTCCAGCAGCACTACCGGAAATAATTAAATTTCCATTTGAATCATAGGTGCATTGTTGGCCACTTCCATTTGCACTTACGATGCGGTACCCAGCCTTAGCGCCTTTGTGAAATACTTGGAGGAATACAGCACTTTCAGCTTCCGTGGAATCAGTAATATTATCAGCAGCGTAAGTTATCTCATACAGAGTATAAGGGCAATCATCTAAATCAGATGTATCCATAGGAACAAGTGTTTTTAGATTGAGCATTTTTTTAGCAAAGTTTTCTACATCAAATGATACTTGATTTTCGGGAGATATTTTCTCTTTGTAGACAATAGGATGTGACAAGCCAGTTACAGCATCTATTCCAAGCATTGCTGATATTTCCAAAATCATTGATTTATCAATTGACGCATTACCCTTCCCACTAAACAGCGAAGCAAAATACTCATCTAACCTTCCTTGTTGCTGTAATCGCAGTAGCCCTCGTGCATGAGCACGTTCTTCAAGACTCATGGTTTTGAGTCGCTCACCCAACCTCTCCACAACACGATCAGCGATAGTTTTCTGCACAAGAACCTCAACACTCTGATCAGTCTTCACAATGCCATGCTGCGCAAGGACAGCAGTATACTCAGCACTGCCAGCACCATGTTTGAGAGCAACAGAACGAAGTTCGCTCTCTAGTGCACCAATACCCCCTGCTCCGACTGAATAACTTGGATCATCCTTTACCTTCAAATTCGCCAAATACACATCTCGCTTAATCATCTGCTCATTCTTCGACTGTGCATCATGGAGCATAATACCCATCTTCATGAGGTAGATGCCGTTTTTAAGAGATGAGGCTATCATTTATTGGGAGGAGAGGGAGGGGGAGGGTGAGGAGGAGTGCCAATGATATAATTCTTGATAGTATCATGTGATTGATTTTTAGTGCATTGCTCCAAAGCCCAACATGATAAATTTATAATTTAAATAAAAAAGAACAAATATAATAATAGCTCGATAGACATGACTTGTTCCATATCGAAACACAAAGCCATATGTTATCGGGAGTAGCATGACTAGTAATGTATTAAACATCATAACCGGCACTTTTATTCCAGTCAGTATTTCAGGAATGTTGACAAAAAAGCTCCATAAGACCCATGATCCTGAAAACCAGAATAATTGTTGAGCAGCATAGTCTTCAATGAGTCTGAGAGGGGTTAATAAAATAATAGTAATTACTAGACCAAATACCATTCCAACAATAAATGACTTGTTAATTAATACTATGCCGAATTTATCTAAAAATTTGCTCATTTTTTAGCAGTGGAGATGTGGGAATGGATCCATTGAATAATAGTACTTTTTACTTCATTGTCATCATCAATGGTAGAATGTGATTGCGGATTTCCTGTTAGATCAACATCAATTTGCCTAATGTCAGTTAAATTATTTATTTCAACAATATTAGTTCCATGTAGTCGAAAGGGATCTGAAAGTGTTATTTTTGCTTGGGATTGATATATATTTAACATTGCCTTCGTTCCTGGAGGAAGCTGACTTTCTGGACGGGACATGTTAATCACATCTTCGGAAATTGGGTTTTGAACAGCGTCAACGTATACAGTTCCTGCAATAGTTATATTTAGATTTGATTTATTAGTAATCCAATTTGAAAGTTCGTACGTGGCACCACCACCCCAGCTATATCCAATAATTACTACATTCGATATATTGGAATCTGCTTCCAAAGCGTTTTTTACTTCCATCTGAATTTCTGCGTATGCATCATGTGGTGAGAAGTCTTTACCGCGGTTGGAAGGATTGTGTCCAGGTGATACTGGTAATATGTGCTTATAATCTTGTTTCAATAAATCCACTAATTCGTCAAATCCCGGATATTCACCGTCTTCACTTGGCTGCCCAGGAAACTGATTCGACCCATAAATCAGTACAATCATCGTATTCTCACTATTTGGAATCTCCTTTTCGATAATGGATCGTATTTCTGCACGTGTCGTATCTTGGAATAGTGACAGGAGATAGTCTTCAAGTTTGCCTTGCTCTTGCAAACGAAGGAGCTTGCGTGCTTCTGCACGTTGAGCGATGGTCATAGATGAAAAGCGCTCACTCAACCTCTCCACAACACGATCAGCAATAGTTTTCTGCACAAGAACCTCAACACTCTGATCACTCTTCACAATGCCATGCTGCGCAAGGACAGCAGTATACTCAGCACTGCCAGCGCCATGTTTGAGAGCAACAGAACGAAGTTCGCTTTCTAGTGCGCCAATACCCCCTGCTCCGAGTGAGAAATTGGGATCTTCTTTTTGTTTTATTAAAGCTCGAGTCACATCCCTCTTAATCATCTGCACATTCTTCGACTGTGCGTCATGGAGCATCTGGTTGCGTTCGAGCGTGATGCGGGTTGCTTCTGTAAAGAGTGCATCAGCAGAAGGAAGATCGACACCAAAGTCTCCAGCGAATTCTCGCAGATAGCGTCCTGGCCAAATGCGCGCATAGGCGAGATCGAACGCTTCGCGTGCAGCGCGCTGCGATTCACCATGCAAGGTACTGAGAATGCGATCTACACCAACCTCCAGAAGTTCTCCAATTGCGCCCTCCCACGCAGCAAGTCCCTGGTGGAAGATGCCGTTACGATCTGGATGACCAGGGATAGGGAAGGTGAGTTCTACTGCCTCCCACTCACTGTCTGTCTTCGTAAATGTGGATGACCTGTACAGACGATCTCGCTGTACGTTACGCAGAGACCAGAATTCAACATCGATAGTATCAAGCGCAGCAATGTGATCAATCTGCCGCTGTGCAGTCGTCACCTCATCATCAAACTCTCCACTCGCAAGTGCTGCAATCTGCTGGTTATCACCCACGAGACTCAGCGTCTTGCTGCCACTGTCCCAGTGGAACGTCAGCGTAGCGATATCCCGACGGTTCATCCCATCTTTCATATGCAGCTGATACTCCCCACTCTTCATATCCCCATTCATCACAAACATCCGAGACTGATACGAAGAACCTCCTTCGCTATCAACAGATCCTGTTGAGAAGAACCCACCACCATCCAGCTCAAACGTTGTGTAGTCGTATGGTGTTTGCGTTGCAATAGTCACCATTGGGCCACTCATACGCAGGACAGACATCGACGGTGTAAGAGGACTCTCCACAATGCGACCAGTCTCGAGTTGCCCCCACTGCCCATTACTTTCACCGGCAGTCTGTTGCGTTGTGCCGTTGTAGCTTCCGGTAAATGCATCGAGTACCTCTTCCTTCGTATCATCACTGTACATCGTTATCATCACTTTTCCACTTCCGTTACTTCCCGCATGGCGAGGGAGAGAAGCAAAAAAACTTCCAGTATTTTCTCCTCCTGCATGATCCTTCATTTCACGAATGATGACGTTTTGCATCGTGCCAAAGGCAACTTCAAAGTACACAGATTCTCTGTTACTCATATACTGCACAGAAAAATTGCCGCCTCCACTAGTCACAAACATCCTGTTATACGGAATCTGCTCCCGCTCTAGTGCGTGGATCTGGGACGCAAGGTCTGCAATCGAACTATCCAGTGCAGTCATTGCAGACTGCGCTTCGAGCATTGCACACTCTGTATCATTGTTCTGCGTTATAGCTTCTGCATGGGCTGCATCCGAAATCACCTCATCCGCGGGAATCTCCTCAGCAACGGCAAGGTCATTGAGCGTATATGACTCATGCAGTGAGCCAACACGACTCACACGTCCTCCGGCAATCTTCACGCGGGTAATGGTCTTTACCTTCACCCCGTTTGCATCCAGCAAATCCAAATCGAAGAACGTATGGTTCCATGGTCGTGGGAGGTAATTGATAGTCGCTCTTCCAGAAGAACCTGAAAGCGAATACACATTATCTCCGGCAAACTGTAACGAGTACCCAGCTGGAACATCGGCATACGAAACGAAGAAGTGTGGCGTGAACCGATCGGCATCTACCCGGAACGATGGCGCAACCTTGAGGGCCTCAGCGTCATGTTGTCGCTCCCATTCATCCATCACCTCCTGTGCCTGCTCCATCAACCCCTGTGCTTCATCGTACAGTGCTTGTTGCCTAGTATGGTCTGTCTCCAGGTCGACTTTCTCAAGCGTTAGTGCATCAATCTGCTGCTGCAGGGTAAGCACCTTCTGCTGGAAGGCAAGCAGTCGCTGCTCGGGCGTGTCGCCCTCCACAACAATCTGCACTGCTTCTGGTGCAGGGAGTTCCACATCATCAAGCACGGAACCGATGTCGGCAAACACCGTATCAACAGCCTCTTCGTGAACTTCCTCCTCTTCCTCCTCTCCCTGCGATATCTTCACATTATCCATTGCCCCGGTGAGTCGCCCGAGTCGTCCCTGTGGGCGCAAGATAATCTTCCCGCCGTGAATCGCGTTATGGGTATCTCCTTCAATAGAGGTAATTTCTGTCTCTCCATCATACAACGCACCCCGAACAGAGGAACCCGTATCAACCATCACTAGGTGATAGACCTTGTCTCGCTGAAGCTCCCGACGAAAGTGGTTGTATCCACCACCAATGTATTCCCCTCCATCAACGTTATAATCGTAGATACTCATCCCCGTTGGTTCTATCGTAAATGTTAGACCATTACGTAACTCTGTTTGATACTGACCAACCGTCTCCCCATCCGATCGCATGGCAACAAGCATTCCATTTAGCTGATTTGACTTGATCGTAATGTCTGCTTCAAATGTCACTGGTCGATCCTCCGAAGGAACATATTCCTCCTGACTTACGTAGAGCACAGATTCATCCATCTGCAGTGCACCATCGACAATATTCTCCCGTACATCATGGTACAGCGTTTCGCGAACAGAAAACCCTGTATCCTCGAGTATGCCATCAAATGTCAGGATATCTCCTGCCATCATGTGGCGGTCTTCCAGTTGTTCTACAGCAAGCTGTCGTCCAAGTTTCTTCATACATCGAGAGGGGAAAAACTATGCCACCATCAAACAACACCCCACCTCTTTCGACCATATCGCTGGAAACACCTCAAAAATGCAACATCAAAAAAATGGCTTACATAAGCCAAAAAGTAGGTTCTATAGGGCGGAAGAACCCCTCTGTCTTTATGCCTCTACAACCTCTTTCTCCTTCCGCTCCAAAACCTTCTCTTTAGCAGATTCTGCAGCATGAACAGCCGCTTCCTCATGCTTCTCAAGCACATACTGGAAGATGAGAGGGGCGACGATAGAGGCATCGGAATTGATGGTGTAGTTCGGTGTGTCGACGTCGAGCTTATGCCACGTAACCTTTTCGTTTGCTGGACAGCCGCTGTAGCCACCATACGAGGTGACTGCATCACCAATGTGACAGAAGTACCTCCAGCACTTAACATCTTTTTTCGTGGTCGAAGACGAGGCCGGGGATAACGCACATGGCAAAGTCTCCGGCGATACCTCCTCCAATCTGGAAAAGCCAATATCAGCATGCTTCTGATTTTCTTCGTACCAGTTGGTCAGGTGTTCAAACTGCTCTGTTCCATGGCGAATACAGCTGTGGTTTTTCACTTTTCCCTGCATGACATCCGCACAGAACATGTTCCCCAAGGGTAGAATCTTCAAACCCTGCAGTGTACACAGGGATATCTGCTTCGCAAGCAGCAAGTAGCCAGCTGTTTTCCATGGGGACATCATTCTTCCCCTCGAAGTACCCACTACGAATAAGCTTGTAGAAGTACTCCCAGTGGAAGTGCGATTCGCCCTTCTCCGCTGCCTGCGCCCAGAGTTCTCGCATGGCTTCATGGACACCAATCATCACATCTTCAGGAATACAGGTGTCGGTCACGCGGTTGTAGCCCTCTTGCATAGTCTTATAGTCTGCTTCCATTGTCAGATATCGCCACTTCGGCTGTAGCTTGTACTTGCTATTTGCAACAAGGTTGAACATATCCTCTTCAATATTTGCGCCAGTACAGGTAATAGCATGAACTTTTCCTGCACGAATAAGCGGTGCAAGCGAGATGCCAAGCTCCGCAGTACTCATGGCTCCAGCAAGTGACACCATCATCTTGCCGCCAGCACTTACTAAACTCATGATAGCCCTTGCAGCTGCAAGAGTTTCGCGAGCATTAAAGTGCTTTGTACTGCCGTTCCATAAACTCGACAATGGACATTAGTGACTCTTGAACTGACAAGCTCCTCCTCTGCCTTCATTGCAAATGCCCTTGCGGCAACAAGATGCTTGTTATGATCCAAGAGATCTAGGTTCATCGAGTACCATGCTTCCCTTCACCGGAGATGTGGAAGGCATCGCGCTGTCCCTCATCAATTTGACGATTGATGAACGTCGCTCGCCACAGGCCCATGTGCATAAATTCATCGCAGACCTTAACTTAATTTTCTTCCAGTTAATGGAGGCACAACTATAACAGTCCAGAAGCGGATGTGTGTGGTGCCCTGGTTTTTTCGAAGTAGTGACCAGAGATGTGGCTTGTGGTAATTGGCTGAATAAACGACCAGCCCGGTGCACGAAGGTCGAGGGCAGGATAAATTTGCAGTGGCCCAAGCTCTTCCCATGCGTAGAGCTCCGAGAATTGCGTCGATAAACTTGCGTGTCCAACTTTCCATCTGACTCTGGTCGAGTGGATCCTTGAGGTAAGCGTCGAGAATAAAGATTTCGTGCTCGAGTTTGAAGTGGGCAGCGCTCATATCAGACATATTTTCCTTAGGAAGGTACACGTCAAAGACAAAAATAGGAAAGGTGTTATAATATATTCTTTTGAAGAATGCAAATCTTATTCAAGAGATCGCAAAATATTGTAATGAAATATGGCATAGAGCGATGATTAGCCCTAGAAATAGAGAAAAATGCCGTATAACTGTATAGAGTACGCGTTTGAATGGATATTTGCCTCTAACGAATACAAAATGTATTCAAAAAATTGCTCTACAGATCAAAATCTTCAGTAGAAAGCGATTCCTCACTCATCGATCTTATCGAAGAGGCGGTAGATCATTTCTGACATAACACTGCGTGTCACAGGGTAGCAGGAGTGGTGAGTTCGACGGGAATAGCACGTTTATCCGAAAGATATCGTATAAATGGCCCATACCAGCCTCCGCCAAGGCTACTGCTGGCAGGCCATGTAGCCCTTTCGGCATCTCTTGCAAAGAATGTGCTAACAATTTTAGCAGCTTCAGCAAACGAAATCTCGTTTGCACCGCGAAAGAGTGCCGTCGGGGTAACCACTAATCATTCCACGCTCCACCGCAACGCACAGGTGCGGTGCGTACCAGAC
Source organism: Candidatus Peribacteria bacterium (assembly GCA_020632295.1). Lineage (GTDB taxonomy): Bacteria > Patescibacteriota > Gracilibacteria > Peribacterales > Peribacteraceae > UBA2170. The sequence goes on along the minus strand of JACKFU010000001.1, from coordinate 40,934 downwards.
ATCCGCAGGAACGTCGCTAAACTGCAGTTGCTTTGTATTGCACGTCGCAAGCTCCGTTGCATTAACGAGTGGTTCTGACGTGAGAATTTTGATGAACTCCGCACGGTTGATACGTGCTTCGGGCTTAAAGCTGCCATCACTATAGCCACCGATAATCCGTAGATCCTTCAGTCTCTCAATTGCCCGAGCATGCGGGTGGTTTGCAGAGAGGTCTTTAAACGAACTATAAGGATGGTTCTGGAGTTAAGAAGCGGAAACTCTCAAGGACATGCTCGAAGACATGGTAAAACATATCCTGCTTGTCGCGTTCCTGCGGTACTTGATAGTGTAGATCTTCTTGCCATGGGGAAACATGACAGCAGTCTCCGTCCAGAATTTGCTCCAGTTGCTGGCGAAGGCAAACTCGATGAAGAGCGCGGGTTTTCCCAAGCATTCATAGTCATCTGTGCGGATGATATTGAGCTCCCGAATGTACGGCAGATGCGAGTACTCGTAGACGTTATCGTGGTCTGGTTGCCGCTGCATCTTTTCCCAGTAGGCTTTGACATCATCAATTGTTGCGATGGTAGTGGTATCTTTTGATGTAATGAAGATGGAGTAATCCTCCTCGTGCCTGTTTTCGATGATGGCGATGTAGTCGCCGTCGTAGATCTTCCAGGTGCTAAAATCTGATGTTGTATCCGAAACATTGTTAATACTCCAACTAGGGTCCTTCTCGTCCTCCCGCGCAGGTCGCTCAAATTGATAATTGAGGAGAGGGATGGTCTTAGGGAATACTGAATGGCACCAGCTTGCTGTGTATTTTGTACTTTCTGCTGCACTGCATTCTCCAGTTGTTGCTGCCCCTGTTCTATCACTGTTCTGCGTGACGGCTTCGCCGCCTCTACGGAGGAGAGGGGGAGGGTGAAACAAAAAAGAGAATAAGATATTGCCTCATGATTTATTCTTAGAGTGGATATGAAAAAGAAGTTCAAACAAGCAAATAAGTAGTAATTGGATAGGCAGCCCTATGAAAATCAATACACTTCCAAACCATTCAAGAGTTTCGGCATCCTTTTGTTTTAGATAAATAAAAAATACTGATGCAATTTCCAACAAAAATAGCAAAAATCTTTTGCCAGGATACTTAGGTCATAGTTCAATCCTTTAGTCAGCTTAACAAACTCTTTTGTACAGAGGAGCAAAAAGAACCAATGTAGCTTAGAACTACTGGAAACCAGATAAAAGCCCATGTAACCAAAATAAGTGTACCCAAATACCGCCCAGCATTTGTAGATAATAAATGCATCGTAAATAAGCATGCCATAGCTGTTTGTAGCATAAGCCATGCATTTTTCGTTTATTTATAGGTATCATTTTGAAAAAATAGAGGGTTGCATAATATTATTGGAGAGTTTTCCAGGATGTAGGTTCATATCCAGACTCTACAAAATTCAGATATGACATATTAGGCCTAAGTTTATCATCTAATTCAACCCAAGCGGACTCAATAATAGCCACAGCAATGTCGTCACAGTTATGACCAACAGGGAAATATATTTCTTTTACATTTCCATGAGATATACGACCCATAGAACTCTATAAACCCAGTTGCTGTTTTAAATGCATCTCTTGCATGCAAACATCAACATTCCATTTTATTGAGTGTGAATATCGATTTAGTTCTATTTTAGCTTCATTAAGTGTGGGAAAATATCTAGCATCCATGTTCCCATTGGTTGTAACCCAGTCCTGCCATGTTGTCGCCCCATTTTCTCCGGTGGCTCCTTTGCCAAAGGCAAAATAGTGCCAGCCTTCTTCTTCTGACCCCATAATCATTGCTGCATGACCTGCTCCGTTAACTGATTGATTATCGACAAGATAGTAAATCTCATAACCTCCATTATTTACCTCCAGTTCACTGTCCAACTCCGCATTACCCTTCCCACTAAACAGCGAAGCAAAATACTCATCCAACCTTCCCTGTTGCTGTAATCGCAGTAGCCCTCGCGCTTGAGCACGTTCTTCAAGACTCATGGTTTTGAGTCGCTCACTCAACCTCTCCACAACACGATCAGCAATAGTTTTCTGCACAAGAACCTCAACACTCTGATCACTCTTCACAATGCCATGCTGCGCAAGGACAGCAGTATACTCAGCACTGCCAGCGCCATGTTTGAGAGCAACAGAACGAAGTTCGCTTTCTAGTGCGCCAATACCCCCTGCTCCGAGTGAGAAATTGGGATCTTCTTTTTGTTTTATTAAAGCTCGAGTCACATCCCTCTTAATCATCTGCACATTCTTCGACTGTGCATCGTGGAGCATGATACTCATTTTCATGAGGTAGATGCCGCTTTTAACAGATGGAGCTGACATTAATGATGGAGAGGGAGAGGGGGGAGGGTGAGGAGGAGAGCTAATGAAACTCTTATATTTTTGCCAACAGGGTTCATAGAAGAAATTAAAAAAGATAAAATAGGACACTTTCAATTTTTTCTATAGCAAAGAATAAAGATAGTGTTGTTATTCCCATTAAGCATCCCCAAAGCAGTAGAAAACTGTCGTTTGCTAATATGTGCATTTTATTTAAAAATTTAAGAAAAATTAAACTTATGAATGCCAGCAGAGTAAATGCGATTGGAGCTACATAAACAGTCGCGATTGCTATAGATGCAACTGACTCATAAAAATTTTTTTCAAATGAGTGGCTCATAATTCCGATAACTATTGCTCCTGCAATGAAAGATATAAAAAAGAAGAAAGGGAATATGAGAACTTTCACTATTTTCCCTAAAGTATCGAGTGTAAACTTTGTCATCAGAAGATGGGGTTAGAATCTAAATCTTCTTTGAAATGAATACCTGAGCCGCATCCATTTTCTCTTACAAAGAAGCCAAAACGTATCTTATCAGAATTTCCTGCTCCTGGAGCTAGTCTTAGGCTAGGGTCTTTAACTTCTATTTCAAAGTGGTTTGCTACAGCATGCGCAGCAGAGTTGCTATTCACACCGAATAGGCCCGAGAACATTGCATAGTCATCGTCTTCAATTACTGAGAATGCAGTTGTTCTTACCTTTTCGCTACTAGCATTAATTTTCTTAAATTTGATTTTGCCATCAGAGTTATCCTTTAGCGAAAGCCACGCATTTCTATCAGCAAGATGTGTTGAACCTGAAGAAGAATTGATGGTGCAGTAGTCTACCATTCCTAAGTCACCAGAATCATTGTGTCCAAATGAAAATACTGTTGCATCAGGATCTCCCAGATATTTAGCATCAGTCACAATGAAGTTATGAGAGGCGACTCTACCTAGTCCAGGAAATGCTAATGGACGGCTGACATAGTATGAGGAAGTTTCTACTTCCTGTTCTACCCAAGTAAAGATAGGTGTGGATTCATTGTTTACGCTTGCTTGAGCAGTATTATTACTTTCAAATTGTTTCCTTATAATACTTGCCCAGTCATTTTGGTTGAGTACTTTTAGAAGCTCTTGCCCAAAGATAAATTGCGATGTCTCAACACTCATATCACTAAGTACTACCGGTGTATCCCCTAAGTAGGGAATTTTGTGTTCGGCTAGGAAGAGCTGGTATTCAGGGCTTCCTGCTCCAAAGCGACGAGCAAGGTCACGCAATCCTCTTTCGAATTCACCAACACGAAGGCCGCCACCTCCAAAACCAGGTCCATCAGATTCTTGCACCTTCAAATTCGCCAAATACACATCCCGCTTAATCATCTGCTCATTCTTCGACTGTGCGTCATGCAGCATTTGGTTGCGTTCGAGCGTGATGCGGGTTGCTTCCGTAAAGAGTGCATCAACTGCAGGGACATCGACATGAAAGTCTGCGGCGAATTCCCGCAGATAGCGCCCTGGCCAAATGCGAGTGTAGGCTTGGTCAAATTCTTCACGCGCTTTACGTTGCGATTCACCGTGCAAGGTACTGAGAATACGATCTACACCAACCTCCAGTAGTTCTCCAATTGCCCCCTCCCATGCAGCAAGTCCCTGGTGGAAGATGCCATTACGGTCTGGATGGCCAGGAATAGGGAAGGTAAGTTCTGCCTTTTCCCACTCGCTGTCTGTCTTCGTAAACGTAGAGGCCCTGTACAGACGGTCTCGCTGTACGTTACGCAAAGACCAGAACTCAACATCAATCGAATCAAGTGCAGCAATGTGATCAATCTGCCGCTGTGCTACCGTCACCTCATCATCAAACTCTCCACTTGCAAGTGCGTCAATCTGTGGTTATCACCCACGAGACTCAGCTTCTTACTCTCTCTATCCCAGTGGAACGTCATGGTAGCGATATCACGTCGGTTCATACCATCTTTCATATGCAGCTGATAGTCACCACTCTTCATATCCCCATTCATCACAAACATCCGTGACTGATACGGAGAACCCCCTTCGCTATCCAGAGCACCTTCTGAGAAGAACCCACCACCATCCAGCTCAAATGTTGTGTAGTCGTATGGTGTCTGGGCGGCAATCGTGACCATTGGGCCACTCATACGCAGGACAGACATCGACGGTGCAAGAGGACTCTCCACAATGCGACCAGTCTCAAGCTGCCCCCACTGCCCATTACTCTCCCCAGCAACCGTCTCTGTTGTGCCGTTGTAGCTTCCGGTAAATGCATCGAGTACCTCTTCCTTCGTATCATCACTGTACATCGTTATCATCACTTTTCCGCTCCCCACTGCCTCCTGCATGGCGACGAATATCAGCAACGAACTCTGTATCACTCGTTCCTCCTGGATGATTCATCGTCTCACGAATAATCACATTGTTTGGTTGTCCCAGGGCAACTTCAACGTATGTCTGTGGCTGATTACTCATGTACTTAATCACAAACATTCCTCGCTCTCGCACATCACGAATATCCTCAATAGGAGAAACAAACATCCTGTTATACGGAATCTGCTCCCGCTCTAGTGCGTGGATTTGCGACGCAAGGTCTGCAATCGAACTATCCAGTGCAGTCATTGCAGACTCTGCTTCGAGCATTGCACACTCTGCATCATTGTTCTGCGTTATAGCTTCTGCATGGGCTGCATCCGAAATCACCTGATCTTCTGGAATCTCCTCAGCAACAGCAAGGTCATTGAGCGTATACGACTGATGCAGCGAACCAACACGACTCACCCGTCCTCCGGCAATCTTCACGCGGGTAATGGTCTTTACCTTCACCCCGTTTGCATCCAGAAGATCCAAATCGAAGTAGGTATGGTTCCATGGTCGTGGCAGGTAATTGATAGTTGCTCTCCCAGAAGAACCTGAAAGCGAATACACATTATCACCGGCAAACTGTAATGAATACCCAGCAGGGACATCGGCATACGAGACAAAGAAGTGTGGCGTAAACCGATCGGCATCGACCCGAAACGAAGGCGCAACCTTTAGGGCCTCGGGGTCATGTTGCCGATCATATTCCTCCATCACCTCCTGCGCCTGTTTCATCAACTCCTGTGCTTCATCGTACAGTGCTTGTTGCCTAGTATGGTCTGTCTCCAGGTCGACTTTCTCAAGCGTCAGTGCATCAATCTGTTGCTGCAGGGTAAGCACCTTTTGCTGAAAGGCAAGCAGTCGCTGCTCGGGCGTGTCGCCCTCGACAGCAATCGTCACTGCTTCTGGCGCTGGAAGTTCTACATCATCGAGTACGGAACCGATGTCGGCAAACACCGTATCAACAGCCTCTTCGTGAACTTCCTCCTCTTCCTCCTCTCCCTGCGATATCTGCACATTATCCATTGTCCCCGTTAGTCGCCCGAGTCGTCCCTGTGGGCGCAAGATAATCTTCCCGCCGTGAATTGCGTTATGGGTATCTCCTTCAATAGAGGTAATTTCTGTCTCTCCATCATACAACGCACCCCGAACAGAGGAACCCGTATCAACCATCACAAGGTGATAGACCTTGTCTCGCTCAAGCTCCTGACGAAAGTGGTTGTACCCACCACCAATGTATTCTCCTCCATCAACGTTATAATCGTAGATACTCATCCCCGTTGGTTCTATCGTAAATGTTAGACCATTACGTAACTCTGTTTGATACTGACCAACCGTCTCCCCATCCGATCGCATGGCAACAAGCATTCCATTTAGCTGATTTGACTTGATCGTAATGTCTGCTTCAAATGTCACTGGTCGATCCTCCGAAGGAACATATTCCTCCTGACTTACGTAGAGCACAGATTCATCCATCTGCAGTGCACCATCGACAATATTCTCCCGTACATCATGGTACAGCGTTTCGCGAACAGAAAACCCTGTATCCTCGAGTATGCCATCAAATGTCAGGATATCTCCTGCCATCATGTGGCGGTCTTCCAGTTGTTCAAGAGCGAGCTGTCGTCCAAGTTTCTTCATACAGCGAGAGGGGAAAAACTATGCCACCATCAAACAACACCCCACCTCTTCCGACCATATCGCTGGAAACACCTCAAAAAGGCAACATCAAAAAAATGGCTTACAGAAGCCAAAAAGTCGGTTCTATAGGGTGGAAGAACCCCCCTGGATTACGCGATAAAATATCGTCGCTGCCTCGGCACGATTGAGGGTCTTTTCCGGCCCAAAGGTCCTATCCGGGTTTCCCTTCATGAGCCCTACAGTACGTGTTACTGCTGTATCAATGAAGTACGGATGCGAGACGGGAACGTCGCTAAAGACCTGCCCACTGTCTATGACGTCAGCCAGGCTTTTGTTTTTTGCTTTCAGAAGCGTACTGCCGATTGCTCGATTCAGAAGAGATGCAGTTTCCCCTCGGCTCACAGGCTCATCTGGGCTCAGAGTAGAGAGCGAATCCATCCATCCGTTTTTACGGAAAGCACATGCTGCATCAAAGGCGTAGTGTCCCGCAGGAACATCTTTGTATACCTGCTGGCAAGAGACCGGTTGAATCGCGTGGAGACTCACAAGCGTTCGATAGAAGATGGTAAGAAGTTGCCCTCGTGTTAAGAGCTCGCCAGCACCGTAGCGACCATCATCGTATCCACGGAGAATACTTCTATTTTTTAGCTCTACAATCGGCTCTCCAGCCCAGTCGGGGATTGCATCACTGAAAGGGTTTTTCACAGGCTTCGGTGCTGCAGGCTTTCGAATATGAATGGTCTGCTCATCGGAGAGGCCATTGGCATCAACATAAATTGTTACCTCACCTCCGTAGTCACCCGCCTGAAACTCACAGCTCTTACTCGCATCACAGCGCGCAGTCAGCCACCCATATTCTTCGCCACCGGTGATGCGCCATGCACCGCGCACGGGGACAGTGTAGGTTGCGTAGTCTCCTTCGATAGTCATCAAAAGCGACTCGCCTGGGTCGATGGTAAAGTCCCCGTACGGCCGAATTTCGATACCACGAAGACCTGCCAAGTTATTTGCACCAAGCGAGTACGACGAAATAAATGCCATACTGGCAAGGAGGAGAAGTCCAAGGATCACGCGAGGAGCCATGGGCTCCATCATAGCAGCATATCATGGCAAACCTCCAGTGAATCGAGAATCTGCTGAATTGGCTTTTCGTAGAGCTCTTCGAGATTTTTTTTGGTGGTAATGCTTACATTAAGCATGCTCGTATGGTCGCTACGGACAATGTTGTATTCGCTAACGTGGTACATGTCGTTTCCAATGAGTCTCTCACCTTCGGTAAACAGAGTGTGATGGCCTCTCCAAGAAAACTCTTGAAACGATTGTAGGGTAAATGCTGAATCATATTTCAGTGATTCCTGGAGACTGTCTGCGATAGCCTTGGTTCCCTCTACTGTCAGCAGTTTTTCGTTTTCTGTTTCGGTAATAATAATGACGACATGCTCAGAAGGATCGGTCAGAATGTGTCCGTTGAGTGTTGTCTTGGAATCATCAAAGTTCCACGTACCGGGATAGGTAATTTTGTATTCCATACTTTCGCTCTCGTAACTCTCAACGGGTGCTCCGAGATCTTCATCATTTGTGTAAGGATCCTCTGTGACCGGTGCACTCATATGCAGCCCTGGTGTTGGATCTGTTACAATGACAACGGCTACCATCGTTGCGACGGATGCGGCGACCGTGCCAAGGAGGAGATAGTAACGTGTCATGTGTGTTTAATAAGAATATTATACAATAATGATAAAATATAGTCAAATACGGCCATTTGGGTTAATCCTCCTGGCAATAGTCGTTATTCCACTGCCGACACTGGGGTTTGAACTGCCGAAATTCGTAGTACTGAGCACGCTGAGCACTCTTGCCGCCCTACATCTACTTCTGAGCAAAGAACCAATAATTCGCCTCTTTCTCCGTACTATTTCAGGCAAGCTCTACCTAGCGTTTGGGCTTGCTGTCCTTCTGTCGATCGCCATATCGGTTGCGCCCATTGCCAGTATTGTTGGTGTTGCTCCGCGGTTTCAAGGTGTGCTCACGTATTGCTGTGCAATGATACTCGGTATCGATGCAGCACACATGGTTCAGAGCAAACGGGGAAGAGCAACTCTACTGTATGCCATTATCAGCACGAATATGCTTGTTGTGCTCTACGGAACGATGCAGATGCTCAAGCTCGATCCATTCAAGCAGTGGTGGTTAGATGAAGCATTTCTTGGCAGAGTGTTTTCAACCATAGGTCATCCCAATATGCTTGGGCAGTTTATTGTCTTAACGTTGCCGTTTGTCGGCATCGTTCTGCAACGTGCACAGCAACGTGTTGTTCGTCTGTGGTGGTTTGCGTGCATCACTCTCAATATGGTTGTTCTGTTTGGTACCGTTAGTCGTAGCGCAATGCTTGGTGCAGGCGTGCTCGTATTGCTCAGCGCTCCTGTTATTAAACAATGGGTGAAAGAGCAGCGCACGACCATCAAAGCAGGGCATGCGTTTGTTCTCTCTTTTTTTGTTGTCATCGTTGCCTCTATAGGATTTCTCTTTTTTGCACAGCGCTTCTCGCAGTCGTTTGAACTAGGCAGGTCTTCATCGGCTCGCGAGGTGATATGGAGCGTAGCAGCAACCATGATAGCGCACAGACCGCAAGGATGGGGGCTCGACACAATGGCCTTTACGTCACCGGGGTATATTGGGAAGGAGATCTATGCCTACGAGTCACTCACGACAGTGGTAGACCGTGCTCACAATGAGCTCTTGCAAATGCTTTTGAGTGTTGGGTTTGTCGGGTGCGCTCTCTGGCTCGTCCTTGTTGCCAGCGTTCTCTATGGTAGCTGGCAGCATGGCCAGCAAGACCGAAGCGGCATGTTGAAGGCTGCTGGTAGAGGTATTGCTGCGTATGCAGTAACACTGCTCTTTGGGTTTCCTTCTCTTGTCACACTGGTATTTTTTTGGGTACTCATTGGCATCTGCATTGGACGCTTAGAAGGCAAAGATGTCTCTACACCACAATGGGTAGAGCGCAGTGTACAGTGCGTATTTACTGCCATAGCAGTTATTGCACTCGTTGTTAGCGTGCAGTGGATGCATGCCAGGTGGCTTTATGCACAGGCACGTGTGACGGAAGGGCTTCGTACATTTCAGTACGACAGACAAAACCTGATTGATGCAGCACAAGTCCATCTTTTTGCCTTAGAACAGAATCCAGGCGATGCGAGCATCGCAGAGAGTACTGAGGCGATTATTGAAATACTCAACCACCTTACTGCAGGGCAGGATGGCATGGTGCACATTCTTCGTGCATGGCTAGCTGCTACACAGGGTGATAGCGAGCGCACCTATGCATCGCTTAATGCAGCACATACGTTTTACTACCAGAGCATTATGGAACATCGTGCTGCTTTGCACATTCTCAGTCTTATTGGGGATACCGTAGGCGCGTACGAGCATGAGAGTGCTATACGTAGCTTCCTGCCGAATGCATTCTTTGACGAGTCATCGCAGCTCCATCGCATTTTGCTCAAGCAACATCCGTGGCTAGAGCATATTACGGATGCGCCACCACGTGGTGAGTAGCGATGCACCAATGAGGAGCAGCACCGTTGCAACGAAGTACGCAAGCAGCTCCGGCGCAGCGAGGATAGCCAGACCAAAGAAGACACACAGAAGACCATTGAAGAGAAAGCCATGGCCAAACTGTGGTGCTTTGGGCTGATGGCCGAAATGGAAGAGGTGAAACATGGAAGTAGTATAGCAGAACATGAGGACCTCACCCCCGACCCCTCTCCTCTGAGGAGGAGAGGGGAGCGCACAGTGTATCCGTGTTCTTGGAGATAGAAGTCGCGAAACGCAAAATCAGTGGCGACAATGCAGGAAACTCTGATTCGATGAAATCTTGAAATCCTTTAATCAAGAGAATCATGGTTCAGACAGCGGAAGGAGAGGGGGTTAGGGGGTGAGGTCATGTATACTCAAATCATGCCAATCACCCTCCTAAAATCGCACATCGAAACACCAATCGGATACCTAGAGGTATCTGGAACAGAACAAGGGATTACGTCGATTACATTTCTTGATGAGAAACCAGATACCGTACAATCAGATAATGTACATCGCGATGTTGTATCGCAATTGAATGAATATTTTGATGGGAAGCGTACAGCATTTCACTCACTGCAACTCTCGTACCCAGCAACAGAATTCCAAATACAGGTCTGGGATACGCTTATGAACGTTCCCTTTGGAGAGACAATTTCCTACGGTGAACTTGCGAAACGTTCTGGTCACAACGGAGCTGCACGAGCAGTAGGAACAGCAATGAACGTTAATCCCTTACCCCTCATTATTCCCTGTCATCGCGTGCTTCCTGCAGATCGGTCACTTGGTGACTATGCCTTCGGAGCAGAGCGAAAACGGTGGCTTTTGGAGCATGAGGCGAGCCACCGCTCAACTTCCTCTGGTTCAAAGAAGGTGATGTAGGAGGGGATGAGTACGGCAAACCACCAGATGTAGAGCAGTTGATCAACGAGGATATGAAAGAGAGCAGCGCTGCCAAAGGCGATAAAGCGCACATGGGCTCGGCGAATCCAAAATCCAAATGGCCAGAAGCATTCCATTATTTTCACGAGGTTCACAAGGACATGGTAGAGAGGGGTCCAACCAAGTGCTGTAATCTTGAAAGCGAGTGGTGTTCCCCAAACGCCAATCATTGCGTACCAGAGCATCTCGCCTGTTTGCCAATCGGGCAGCCAGAGCTTTTGGAAGCCAACACCGAGGTACGTCATCATTAATTGCAATGCGAAGAGACGCTGGGGAAAGACGGAGATCATGTTCTCCCATTTAAATGGTGAGCCGTATCGACGCCATGCAGAGATACTTAAAGTTTCTCCCGCACCACTGAGCGCAAGAAACAAAAGTGCCATAATGTAGAGCCGATCGAACGATGAGTGAAAGAGGTAATGACTCAGGTAGAAGTAGTACCACGATGACAAGAATGCAAGACCGGCAGAAAGCCGAGTTGCTATACCAAGCAGAACGCACAGGAGCAGGAGCAGATGTACTGCAAAGATAAGCAGCGCTACGCTGGGCTCTGGAACGGTGGTGAATATCCATGTAAGGCGTGCTGGCATGTAGGCAGGAACAGAAGGAAGGACAGGACCAGCAGTTGAGTACAGGAGCGTCACATGCGGCAGACGAATACCCCAAAAAAACAGCAGCCACCCACCGACGACAATACGTACAATACCCATGAGCTCGGGAGGTCCTCTTCGTGTCCACCAATGTTCCCATGCGTGTATCATTCTGGTGTTGGGTATTCAGTGATAAATGTTTTCGTCACGTGTTCAGCAGTATAGTTCTCGTAGAGACCGTACTGTGACTTTGGCCACATCTCCCACTGGAGACGTATAGAGGTGAAATCGGCACCTGATCGTTTCTCGTGTTCAAAAATATGCTGAGCAATCTTACGATACGCTTCCCTCTTTTCTACGATAGGGGAAAGTCGTATGCGCACACTGTACTCACCGAGACCGAAGGGAAAGTAGCGGTCGTAGGGGATCTTCTCCCATGAACCATCAGGGTGTTTCCCATAAATCATCACCATGGAAACGTCGGTAACGTAGTTTTGGAATGGTGCCATCATCGCGTAGAAGTGGGTCACAAAAGGCCACGGAACATGCGGGAGTTGAACACGAAAGAGCGTATACATCAGCCCACAGAATGTCAGAAAGATGTATGTAAGGAGAAATGCCTGCCGCAACAATCGGATGATCATTTGGAAATCATCTCAGCGAGAATGCGCTGTGTCGTGTAGGCGAGGTGAATGTCATCTTCTTTATTGATGCGTTCGAGAAGCATATCAGCGATACTCGAACTAATCGGACGCCTCTCACCAATGGGGACAGTAAACCGCAGTGTCAGCTCAACACCATCTGCAGCAATGTCGACGTACACTTGGTTTCCTGCAGTTCGGTGAGGAATGTAGAGCATTTGCATGCGGTAGCGCGATTGCTTTTGGTCACGTTCCACATATTCCAGGGTGAGGTCGTCAATGATCTGTTTACAGATTTCTTGTGCCTTACGCCAGTTACTTTCGAATGTCACCGTTATACGCAGTTCTGCACGAACAAAATCGGATGTAGTGGTGTGATTGGTTACACTCTCTGTGAGGTATGTATGATTCGGAATCGACAACATTTTTCCAGTTCGCTCTAAAACAGCAAGGGGATCTTTTGTAGGTTTCGATGTTCCAATTTCAAGGAGGGTCGTTCGAAATAGTCCAAGGTCAACAACTTCTCCTGTCATATCACCAACAGAAATACGGTGGCCTCTCGAAAAGAGCCGATGTTGTACGATAATAAACCAGCCCAAAATATCTTTCACTGCATCTTGCAGTGCAATAGCAATACCTGCACCGACGATGGCAAGTGACGCAAGAATCCCGGGTTGCTTATTAAGCAAAACACCAAGTATCCATGCAAAGATGAGAATGTACACCGATGATGTAAACATCTTTGTCGCAGTGTATCGATGATCCAAATTCTTAATGCGCGAGAGGACAACTTTACGGAAACCGCGTTCTATAAGAAGAATGAGAATAATAATAGCCAGATATGTTCCGACAGAAATAAGCAGACTAAATTGCTGTAGGCGCTGATCATGCAAGAGTTCCTTTAGTCGCGTTTCTTGTAGGGCAATGAGAGAATTCAGTACCGCGATGCGTTCTTCGAAGACTGCTTTTTTTGCGAGGAGTTCGGGGTAACTCTTTGTCAGGCGAAATTTATGATTCGTCGCACCAGAGCCAGTACCAGTGCCAGTATAGAATCGCTGCTCTTCGGTAATCAGCAGTCCGAGGTCAACTTTACGATCGCTGAGTCGCTCCTGTAGTGCAGAAATAACATTCCGTTGTCTATCGACTGCTTTTGTCAGTTCCGTAGCATCGACGTATTCTTCCTCAAGCACCGGAGCAATAGTTTTTGTAAGTTCTTCCTCAACCAAATCGCGAATGGATGCACGCTCATCGGCAATCAACTGACGCGTATAATCATCTGTTGGATCTGCAATTTGCTGCTCGTAAAAGAGCTGTAATCTCGTCGTATCAATTTTTGTGGTAATGGCGGTATCCTGCGCGAAGGCTTGTGGTGTGATAGAGAGCACAAGAGCCAGTGCGGTGAGGATGCTATGCATAGGTGTAGTGTGTGCGAAAAATGATTTTTACGCAACTACTGAAGCTGCGCATGAATAACCTTAGCCAGTTCATCTGGCTGAGGAACATGAGGTATAGAGCGCTTCATATCTGTGCTGCCACCGCCAGTATCAAACCAGAGAATGCCGTAGTTCAGCATATTTTGAATAATGCCATGTTGCTGCACTTCTACAGCTGCAATTTTGTGGAGAGGAATCTCATGTTCGTCGTCGCACGTGAATAGGTAGTCATCAAAGTAGATAATGCGTTGATTTGTGACAATGATGTCAATCATCTGTTCACTAAAGTACAGATGAAAGAGAAGATGGTGACAGAGGAGGAAGAGTGTAAAGCCAATAAAGTACACCGCAGAAGCAAGTACGGGTGCTTTGGAAAATAACTGTAAGGCAATGGGCATAAGCGCGAGTCCAAAGCAGGCAATAAGCAGATACACCAATGTTTTTTGAATGTACTTCACCCAGTGGGTACTTCGTGCGTATATCAGCAGTTCTTGTGAGGTATTCATCAGAAAGAGTACAGAAGAGGAATACTAAGTCCGATGGTAAACAGGAGTGTGAGGACAACGTAGACAAAAATCAGAATAGATTTTGATCGTTTCGTGCTACGCATATTGCCATGAAATACTTCAAACAGTTCTTCCCGTTTTTCGGAGACCTTCACAAATTCTCGACTGAGTAGCAGGCAAATGCCGAGCGAAATAATGCAGATGCTCAGGATGATGGTATCAATCACTGGTTGATAATGCGTTACGAATACACTGTGCCCACTCCGTAGCCGCTACACGACGACACTGATCCGCAGAATTTCTTTTCTCGGCAGTGCTCCCTTTAATATAGGCTTGCGTAAAATCCGTTCGCGCGCGTGCACTTTGGCGGATGTTTAAGTATCGCGTTGTGCTGAGTGGCTTCTGTGAATCGAGTCGTTTTCTGCGCAAAGTACTTCTGTACTGCAACTCCTCGTTTAGTTCGTTTACTTCTCTCTCTTGCAGTGCATCAGAAATTTCTTTTTTGCGCTCTTCAACTGCAGTACGTCTACGAATCACATTCGTTGCCCTACTTGCAGCAGAGACTTTGCGTTCGATGCAGCGCAGGAGCGAGCCAAGTGTAGGCCCTGGTTGTACGAGAGTTTTTTGCTCGATACCAAGCTGGTCCCGACACTCTGCGTCATAGGTGTCTCGGACAGTATTGCCATTAACCGTTGCGGTGTCTCCAGTTGTCTGATCCTGGAGATTTTGTGCCTTTTCTACTGCTTGTTGGCGCCGCTCAAGCTGGCGCTCTGGCTCATCAATCGTTTTCGCTGGCTTGCGTGCTTCTGCGGCAAGATCGCGAATACAATCGCGCAACGCTTGCTTCTGGAGGCCGGGCTGAAGCTCTCTTTGGCCAATATTCAGTGCCTCACGGCATTGTAGCTCAAAATCGCTCATGCTTCTCGCACCGACTGGCATGGGAAGGAGAGCAAGCACGAGAACAGTGGCAAGACTGCGCATAGCTCCTTTATAGTAGGGAAAGAAGCTTATAGACACAAATATTTGCCAATCTATAAAAAAGGGCTACAGTAGGGCATCCGTATGCCTGAATCTGACCATCGACCACGAAGCGATTGCAGGGCATTACTACGAAGCGCACGAGCATTATTGCTTGAGCAAACAGATCTTGAGCGGAGTGATATCTCCTCTATCCGGTGGATGACGAGAACAAATTTGTCAGAACTCTATCGTATTATTCTAAAGGGCGATCGACATGATGGTGTTATTAAAGTACCGGGTCAGTACCCATCGATGCACCGAGAGATTCAAGTAATGTGTAATCGCGAAGGAGAAATGCATGGCCAGTTTTCCAGTGTAGTTGCACCAAAACTGTGGTGTGCACGGCAGCGGCTACTGATAATGGATTACATTGATGGTGTTGATGGTCATCAACTTCTTAAGACACTACCGAAAGAACGCGACAGTGTTGTCTCGCGGCATATGCTTGATACTGCACAGATGATTCGTGATGTGCATGCAGCACATACTGTTCATAATGATGTGAGGTGCAAAAATGTACTCATCGATATAACAGGTCGTCATTACCTAACAGATTTTGCGATGAGCCTGAAGCTAAGACCAAGGGAGGAATACCGTTTGCCGAAACTCATTGATACTATTGAATATTCCTCACCCGAAAAAATACTATCATCAACATGCGGTACAGATGGTGATACATTTAGTTTCGGTTGCATGCTCTACCGTGCAATTCACCCATTCAGTTATTCGATAACAGATGACAAACATACGATCGAAGAAAAGATATCTGCTGTGCTCGACGCAGAGGACAGGGTGCGTAGCACCATTCCTCACGACCATTGGGCATACGATACTCTTATGCAAACCCTGCAGTACTCGCCACAGGAGCGACCAACAATGAGCACTGTTTGCGAACAATTGCACGATATATACGAGGGCTTACCAGAAGCAGATGACACTAATGACAAGCTGGCAATCGCTGAGGCTGTACAACAGGCAAAAGCTCACGTATAACAAGCACTCATGAAGAAGCTTTTACTGACAGGCGCTGTTCTGTTGTGCGGTTGCACGGCAGCATCGGTTCAACGTTCCGTCGATGGCGCGTTTACACTCGCCACGGCAGATCCACAGCCGATTCAACGAGAGTTGTCGCAGAGTGGCAGTATCTTTGTTGGGAAATTTGCAACCATTAGTGCACTCAATAGTGCGAGGCAGTTTGTCTCCGATTACCATGGAGAAGTACGATTTACTCTGTATCCAAATGAAAAGATAGATTGTCGCTTTTGGATAGAAGGACGCGATGAAAATGGCAAACCTATCGACGCACTGGCAACGCTCTGCACAGGTCGGCTACAGCGAGACAATACATTGAGCTTTCAAGGTGCATACACTTCAGATGCGCTAACAGAAGACGACAGTGACACGTTTACGATTCGTGGCAGATACAAGGGAGATAGCATTATTGGAGACTTGGTTATCGGCTCTGTCTTTCGTAACGATATCATTATTACGGATACCGATACATTCCTCGATACGACAGATGGTATTCGCTTTGAGGCAGTTTTATTAGAGTAGGTTATCCATTGCTGATGCCAAAATCTCAATGGCATCCTGAATATCCAGGAGCAGTGCTGCAACAACCTCTTTCTCTTCTTCGGTAAGGTATTCATGTTCTGCAATATCAGTGTACGTACCAAGAAGAGCGATGTCGCTTGTACAGGCATCCAGCACGTCTTGCAAAATCGCTTGTGCGTCTTCGTCAAATTGTCCCCAGATAGCTTCAATAGTGGTGAGGACCGCTGTTGCTTGCTTGTGCGATTGTTGCATTGCCTCTAGCAGCACATCACGCTCTTTTTCGGGGTTTTCTCCTGGCTCAGAATGCTGCATGTCTTCTGTTTGCTGCGATGAGAGTGCAGCACCCGTGGCAGCTGATGCAGGGTCTTGCATTGGGTCATGCTGACAAGAAACCAAGAGAAAAACCGCAGTAATAAGGGCTAAAGTAGAAGTACTAGGCATGGAAGGTAGAAATATGCTATAATAATAGCAACATTTTCCTTATACACATATGAATATCAAACTTTCTAACAAGGACATTGTCGTTGCCCTCGTGGCAGGGTTCGTTGGTGCTACGATTAGCTCAACAATGATGCCATCTGACGGATACGCAAGTATTCGCCGTTTAGAGAATGGTTCTGTAACACGTGAGATTAACTCACAGCTTCTCGAGCAGGAGCGTCGTGTTGCACGCCTTCGTGCCTTACAGGAGGAGGAGCTCCTCTACGGCTCTGCTCCAGAAGAAGAGGATGGTAATGCATTCTACGAGTCTGATGCACGAGATCATTACCGTGCATATCGTCACTGCACATTCCGTGGATATACACGAACGAGGCTTCACTCATGCATTGAGGAAGTACTCGAGTTCGGTTCATACGAACCAAGTTATTAAGTAGGCATTACAATAATGTGAGCTGCAGGACGGTAACATCGTCCTGCTGTTCCATATGCTTATCTTGCATAAGACCTTGAACGCCTTGCATCTGTTTTGCGCTCCATGCAGCGATAAGCGCATCCTGAGTCTCCCGTATTGGCGCGATGCCATCAGAACAAAGAAGTACCGTATCACCAGCATGGTACGGACGGGGCTTTGTATGCAGATTGGAAAATTCATGTATGCCAAACCATGTTTCTGATGCAGGCGATGCTGCATCGACTAGAGGATCAATGACATAATCTTCACTCTGAATATACGCGTTCATAGCACCAAATTTTGCTGGATACAGAGCATGTTCTACTTCATCAATCCCAAGAAGCATCCCTTCGATACGCGGGAGATTGTATTCACTTGTTTCTATGAGTCCATTATTGATTGCATGTGCAAGCTTCTCGACATCTGAGGCGCTCTGTACATGTGCATCATCTACAAACGTACGACAAGCAGTAATAACTTCAGCACGTTTGATTGTTGCAGGTGTTCCGTGACCATTAATGTCGTACATAAAGATAATTTTTCCATTCTTCATCGGGAGCACTTCAATACCATCGCCACCAGCACATTGGTGATTACATGAATGAAGAATAAGTTCTGCACGATGTGGCTGAAGCGCAGCAATAACGTGCTGCCGCATATTCTCCTGCATTTCACGATTGGTTCCAGTACTATGGTGTACTGAGTAAATAGCTGTTTTTACCTTCAAGCACACATTCGCAAGCTCAGTATCAGTGCGTGCCTGCTTTGCGAGTGGGCATTGCCGACAGTAATCTGGTAGCTGCTCCATGGTCCGAAGCAGAGTACCGATAGATTTTTTGGTTTCAAGTGGTTTTTTCCATAGAACAAAGTTTGGCTCCGCAGATTACATGCTTTCTGAACTACGACACATATATGACGGACTTCGTCATTTAAAATTAGACTCTTTGCGATTAGCAGTCGCAGTGTGATTACGCGTCGTCCCCATCAATGGTTTCATGCTTAGGAGCAGTATTCCTAAAAAATATTTCTCCTGGATGAATTGGCCACTCGTAGTCTGGCCTCCGACTATCATCATCATTGAAGGGGATAGTTCTGCAGAGGTATTCATGAACTACCCTCTGTTTATTCAGTACAATTCTGCCATGCACAACTCCATCTCTATCGTAGTTGATAGTTGGCTTTCCATCATCTTCTCTTACTTCTCCAATGACCTCTGCTGTAGCCAAATAAATATCACGGTCCATTTTTCTATTGCTAGTTGGACTACATAGATTTCGAGATGCTATATCTAAAATGCTCCATCGGACAGCACGAATGCTCGCAGGTGCATTGGCACTAGTAATGAGTTCATCAATACTGATTTCATCCAAGGCAATTGCTAAAAGCTCGGGGCTATCCCCATATTGTTCTACCAGAGGTTGAATAGCTGCCATTGCTGATGGCCAGTAAAATTCTTCAAATGGCACTTTCGCCTTAAGCATCTCACTGAAATGTCCTTCAAGCTGCTTAACTACACCAGAAGAAATATTCAGGTTGAATGGCAATGTGCGGCCATATTCAGTTCGAGAAAGACGTGTGATACTCATGATATGAATATCTTATAATAATTTATATATCTGTCAAGATTGGCTCGGCGTACTGGACGCGATTCGAACGTTCTCTACACCGATCATGAATATGCATTATGCATCTGTAAGCCAATTCAGGAGCTAAATCAGTGTAATGTAAAATTGACATTTTCCTATTAATTGTCAATAATGTACGGCCTAGCCTTGTGGCTGGGATTTGTGTCTTTGCCTTGTGGCAGAGACGGGTTCTTTCCCATCAACGGCAATTAGGAGGACTAATGCCATGAAGAAGATCTTCGTAAGAGATCTTGACCATGTTCCTGAGGGGACAGCGGTCACTCTGCTTGGTTGGCTTAAGGCCAAGCGGAACCTCGGAGGACTGTTGTTCGTAGATCTCTGCGACTCAACAGGTTCTATCCAGATCGTGGTTAAACGCGATCAAGCTGATTCATCCGGTCCACCAGATCAGATGGAACAGCCGGTTGCAACTGCGACGGCAACACAAGTCGCTGGTGCTCCATACCGGTTGCTGAAAGCTGCCTCGCAGGAATCTGCGATCAAAGCTGACGGAGTCGTTCAACTTGGTCAGAGTGGCAAGGAAGTCCACGTCACAGCAGTGGAGGTAGTCGGACAGGCAGAGTTGGATCTCTCGCCCCGTCCCCGTTCGGATTTCGACGTCTTCGACGTTTCCCGTGCGGATCACCTGCTCAGGAGCCGTCATTTCTATCTCCGCAATGAGAAAGTGATGGCGGTGTTGAAGTTTCGGCATCTCCTGATGCGTGCTATCCATAACTGGTTTAATCAACACCAGTACGTGGAAATCACAGCACCCGTGCTGACGCCTCTCCCTCTCTACGACGACAAGACGGCGCTCCAGCTGGACGTCCACGACGACAGCGTCTTTCTGACGCAATGCGTGGGTTTCTATCTGGAGAGCGCAGTCCATGCATTCGAGAGGGTCTATAACATCGGTCCGAGCTTTCGCGGCGAGGAAAGCCGCAGCAAGCGCCATCTCATGGAGTACTGGCACATCAAAGCTGAGCTTGCGTGGGTCAATCTGGAAGATTTGATCCGCATCGTCGAAGATCTGATCAGCCACACCGTCAGTGTGGTTGAACCACAGAGCGACGAGATCATGTCCGCCCTTGGCACTCAACTGTGCATGCACGGGCTCGACACACCATACCCCCGCATCACGTATGCGGAAGCAGTGGAGCGATTGCACCACCTGGGCATGGAGTTCGAGTTCGGACAAAGCATGGGCTCTAAGGAGGAAGAGGCGTTGTCGAAGCAGTTTGTGTCTCCCTTCTGGATCGTCGGCATCCCGCGAGCGGTTGAACCGTTCCCATACGTTGTCGACCAGAAGGACACCAGAGTTACGATGACTGCTGACCTTATCGCTACTGGTGGCTATGGAGAGCTGCTGGGTGTTGCCGAGAAAATCCACGACCTGTCTGAGCTTGATGAGCGCATGCAGGAAAAGGGTAAGTTCGGTGATGAGCGATACGACTGGCTGAGAGATTTGCGTAAGAATGGTTGTGTTCCGCACGGGGGGTTTGGAATGGGATTCGAGCGGTTTATCCGCTGGCTTCTCGACATTCCCCATGTCAGGGACACGATTCCGTTTCCGCGCACGTTCCGTCGCCGGATCTTCCCGTAACAAAGATCCGCATTCCGAGAGTTCCACATTCAACAGTCTGAAACCTAACCAAGAGGAGTTTCGTCATGAAACGTATATTGATTCGAGATCTGCAAGCATCCACCGACCAGGTGGTTCGCGTGCAGGGATGGGCAGCTACCATCCGCAACCAGAAGAAGATGCAGTTCGTCGTGATCCGCGATCACACGGGCAGTGTCCAAGCAACCCACCCGCGTGGTGGTGAGGGTGACCAGATCGAACTGACCATCAACGATCTCACGGTGGAATCCGCTGTGGAAGTGGTCGGCAAGGTTGTCAAGAATGACAAGGTCAAACTCGGTCAGATCGAGATTCTGCCGGATGAGTTCACGGTTCACAGCCTGGCTCAGCCACAGCTTCCGATCACCGATCAGTCTGGTCTTGACCTGCGGCTGGACTGGAGGTTCCTCGACCTGCGGCGTCCAAACGTTCGTCTGATCTTCGAGATCCAGACGACTGCTGAAAACGCCATGCGCGAGTTCTGGGCGCAGAACGGCTTCATCGAAATGCACTCTCCCAAACTGATGGGCAGTGCAAGCGAATCGGGAGCCGAACTGTTCCAGCTCGAGTACTTCGGGAAGAAGGCCTCTCTGGCTCAATCGCCTCAGTTCTACAAGCAGATGGCGATGGCTGCCGGATTCGACCGCGTCTGCGAAGTCGGCCCCGTGTTCCGTGCCAATCCGTCATTCACGTCTCGGCACGACACGGAGTTCACTAGTGTGGACATGGAGATCTCGTGGGTGGATTCCCACGAGGACGTAATGTCTATGGAGGAGCGTTGGATTCATCATGTGCTGACTGCTGTCAGCGCCGAGCATGGTGACGCCATCAAAGACACCTTTGGTGTTGACGTGGTCGTTCCGTTGCTTCCGTTCCCTCGTGTGCGCATGGAAGAGGCGCAACAAACCCTGAAGGACAAGGGTCACGTTCCCCCTGCAGACAGTAAGGAAGGTGACCTCGACCCCGAAGGTGAGCGTGTGCTCTCGAAGCACATCGCCGATGTGCATGGGCACGAGTTCGTGTTCGTCACGGAGTACCCGTGGTCTGTTCGTCCGTTCTATCACATGCGGCATGAGCACGACCCTCAATTGACCAAGAGCTTCGACCTGCTGTGGAAGGGGCTTGAGGTGACAACTGGTGCACAGCGGGAACACCGGTACGACATCCTCGTCAACCAGGCGAGGGAGAAGGGCATCGATTCCGATGCCATCCAGTTCTATCTGGACTTCTTCCAGTTCGGCTGTCCACCGCATGGTGGCTTCGGCTTCGGTCTGACGCGCATGCTGATGGTCCTCCTGAATGTCCGCAACGTCCGCGAAGTGACGTACCTCTACCGGGGTCCCAATCGATTGACCCCGTAGAAACATCTACAACGCAGATGTAGAGAAAGTCCCAACGAGGGCTGCAGCTTTGGTTGCAGCCCTTTTTTATTGTGTGCTATACAATAAAATGGTATTTTAGGCTACTATGGAGCAAAACTGCGAGATCATTGATGTACAGGTTAACTATGGCGACACGCCATATGGACCTAACTCAGATTTTGAATTGTATAGAAATAATGCAGAAAGAATCGGAATTGCTCGAGCAGTGATTTACCCTACACCAACTCATATTCATCAGCAAAACAGTATAATTGAAACCAGTTGTTATTGGAGACCAGGAAACATGGGTAATAGCCGGTATTACCTAACACTTAAAAATCAAGAAACTGGCAATGTAACTACTGTTGAGCAGCCGAAAAACCCCTTCAGGAATTTCAACATTGCTGTATTAGAGTTTGTACGAAATTTTAATGCAACTAGGAATGCTATTCGTTTGCATTTCACTCCAAAGATTCACCCGATTCTTGATGACAAATCGGCACTGGAAGAACTAATTGGAGATGAGACCGTCATGCTAAAAATTCATGGTCTGGCTACCCATACAAATCCTGATGACATTCCCACATGGGTTGTCGAAATGCTAATACATTATGATCTGCCACTTGTTGCACATACGGATTATATTGATTTAGATACAGCAAAAAGAAGGTCAGCCATGGAGCAAGAGTTAAATGAACTTTGTGCTCAAAATTCACCGCTAGCTCATATCCATTGGGCACTAAAAAATAATGTACGAATGATTATTAATCACGGAGCACGCCTTGATCCCGAAGCCATAAATATTATCAACAACGAAGAAAAATTGATCATGGCACACGGTCCGGACAGTCACCTTGAAGCTCGGCAAGATCACTTGGTTACAAAAACAGATGACTATGTTGAAACCTTGTTCAGGATGGCCGATCCTGACAGCGTTATGTTCAGTACTGACTATCGATGGAACGTTGGAATTGCCTGTAATTGGGATGCAATGCGATGGGATAGCATTGAAAGACTTAGAAAAGTACTAAGTCCAGATGATGCAAACAAGGTACTTTCTGAAAATGCTTTTAAATTTTTACGTATTCCTAAATCATGAGTGAATCCATAGAAATCACCTCATCGTCCTCAAAAATAATAATGCCATCTCAAGAAGATTTAGAAAGAGA
Source organism: Candidatus Peribacteria bacterium (assembly GCA_020632295.1). Lineage (GTDB taxonomy): Bacteria > Patescibacteriota > Gracilibacteria > Peribacterales > Peribacteraceae > UBA2170. Next base: position 17,656 of record JACKFU010000001.1, on the reverse strand, counting down.
AATGAGTCGTTTTAGAAATAAAATGAAGTATAGCACCTCTATGGAGTTTGTAGATAAAAGTTCTGATTATGGACAAGTTGATGCTTACTTCCACGATGTAGCAAACCGATATGATAGTGATCTCAATAATCCATATTGGGCATTCAGTCACGATCTACTCAAACATCTCATTAATACTTCAGTTAAAAATCACTTCGATGAAACAGACCCAATTCATTTATTTGATGCTGGAGGAGGAACAGGAAATTGGTCTAAGTATGTTCTCGATAACTACGGAAACAGCGATGCAGTGTTGTTTGATAGAAATACATCAATGTTAACTGTTGCTCAGCAAAAATTGCGAGACCACCGCCTTTCAATTAAATATACAGAGGGCAACCTGGAAGAATATGGAGATTTTCCCCATCAAAAGCCAAATCTCATCTTTTGTTTTAACTGTCCTATCGGATTTGCCCGAGATACTGAAAAAGTACTTGAAAATTTATATCAACATCTTGAAACAGGAGGCTTAGCATTACTTACTGCACCTAACAAATTTCATGCATTCAACTTTGTGTGTCAAACACAGCAAGATCAAAGAGAGCTCGCACGTATTGCATTGGATGGCACTGTAAAGTTCAAGCAAGAAATGCCTGAGATTTTCTGTTACACTCCACAAGAGTTTAAAGACATGATTCTGGATGCAGGATTTGCTGATGTGCAAGTTTTTGGATACCCCGTGACAATGTATCCCGAAAAAGGAGACACAAAACATCTAAAAGCTACAACAATAAATGATATTTTGCATAACCCTATTTTCAGAGAACAAGCTCTGGCATTAGAAAAAAGACTGTGCCTCAATCCAGAAAACGCTTATAAGGGCGGTGCCAACTTATTTGCCATCGCTAAGAAACTCCCATCAAATGTATAGCCACGAGAAAGCGGTAGCTGAACTATCGTCGATATCCACGTTGCTTAGTGCGTGTGAAACTGACGATCAAACAAGGTCGCTTCTGGAAGCAGATATTAGTACTGTAAATGATCAGATCAATACTTTTGTAGAAGATGAAAGTGAAATAATTCAATTACGACTAGCTATACGAAACATTTTATCAACGTTTTTACACCTCATTCACCGAGAGAGAATCAAAATGCTAACAGAATCCAATCTATCAATACATGAACAAGATCTAAGAGTTTATTGTGGCTCGATTGTAGATCACTACTCATCATTGCTTACTACGTCAGGAATGAGTGCATACTCACTAGCAGAAGATCATCTCATTAACCAAAAAATGCAACCTGGAGATATTATTATTTGTTCGGAAAGTGTCTATTATAGAATCAAACAACGACTTGAAAGACTACGAAAGTTTTTTAATATCCACTTTAAAGCAATTGAAGAACTTGAAGCTGATATAACTAGCATGCAACCCAAACTTGTCGTTGTAGACACAATGGGAAATGACTCTGCAATGCGTATGACCAATATTGGAGCATTACTAGATGTAATTCGAGAAAATAACGCAAAGGAAGTTTCTCTTATAATTGATGGGACCATGTTGCCAAATACAACACAATTGTCTCCCTCGGATGAAAATATGTATTATATTGAAAGTGCAGGCAAATACCTGCAATTGCACACGGCATCACATAACTCAGGAGTTCTTGTCTCACCAAGAAACTCTATTCCATCACTTCAGGCATCCAGGAGAAACCTAGGAAGCAATCCTGCATCTGACTTTGCATTTCACTTAGACGAAAGTCCGGATGCATACAAAAAGAGACTTACTAGAACAAGTAATAATGCAGCTCAAGCTGCTCATTACTTAAATAATGAGCTTCCACCATCAAAGCTCTCTGTTGTGCATCCAGATCTTGAAAATCATCCAGATCATTTATTAGCCAAAAAACTTAAGAATATGGGTGGTAATCTAGTCCTCAAAGCACCGCCAGACATCTCGTTTAGTAAGCTAAAAGCAATTACAAACAAAATAGTGTCCGATGCTCAAATATCAGATATAGTGCTTAGCAATGTGAGTAATTTCGGCGGAGTTGAGCCAAGAATCCTCTGTGCGGGTAGTGCACAAAATGATTTTGTACCATTTATTCGTCTTTATGTTGGAGATACATCTCAAGAATACACGCAAAGACTAGCGAACTGTATTGTTGATAGTGTAAATAGCTAGGCATTTCTAAAAACTACACTGATATTATCAGTGGCATCTATTTTACAATTGCCTCCAATTGGTATAGTAATCATTGGATCCGTGTGACCAAAATCAACATCAAAAACTATTGGGAAATCATATCCATCAGTTGCTATTCGAACAATATCCTCAAGGCTATCATCAGCAGAAAGCCCTACAGAAGAATGGCAGCGACCAATAAGAATTCCATTTATTCGGTCATAGATTCCCATATGACGCAATTGAGTAAAAAAGCGATCAATGGTAGCCGGAGTTTCTGCTTCATCCTCCTCAATGCACAAAATCCCACCTTTCACATGGGGAAAGAATGGAGTTCCTGCTAGCAAGAGCAAGGTTCCTGCATTTCCTCCCCAAAGCTTTCCTTCGGCCTTTCCGGGCTTTAGCACTTTCATGCCAGTATTTTTTTTCATCTTTCTTTTTCGATCATCTGCTTCATCCCATCGTGTTAGTTCATCCGTCCATTCCTTTGAAGAAAGAATGGAAATTTCATTTTCTGCGCTCATAACGGTATCTTGGAAATACTTCCAAGTATAGCTCAACACTCCTCCATACTCGGCAAATTGAGGAAGTAACGCTGGTCCGTGATACGTAATCATTCCTGTCCGATCTGTTATTACATTTAATAGCGCAACTATATCGCTGTATCCCATAAAAATTTTCGGGTTTTCCTTTATTAGGTCAAAATCCAATTTTTCGAGAAGTTGATGACTATTAAACCCTCCAATAGTACAAATAATCGCGTGAATATCTGGATCACTAAACATAAGATGTAGATCTTCTACCCTCTCAACGATCGTTCCTGCTGTATGCTTATACCTACTTGTTGCATATTTCCCCACCTTCACATCGAAACCCAATTCTTTGAGATGATTAACCCCACGCTCAAATCTCCTTGGGCAAAATGCGGCAATTGGAGAGGAGGGGGACACTATTCCAATAGTATCGCCTTTTTTAATTGGTTTAGGAGCAATCATGAAAGAATCGTAGGAGATACCTAGCGATGCGTAAAGCATTGTTGAAAACAATTATTCGACATACAATAACTCCCTTATGAATATCAAGCCACGCAAATTAGAAAGTGGAGATTCCATTGGGGTTATTGCACCATCAAGGTCGTTGAAGCAGATCCATCAAAAATGGATCGATATAGCCATACGACATTTTGAGGCTAAAAACCTAAATGTAATTTTTTCTGATCATTGCAGAGAAGATTGGCATGGCAATGGAGGAACAATTGAGCAGCGTGTTTCAGATATGATGGATATGTTTACAGATGATCGAGTGAAAGCAATCCTCGCAGCTGTTGGGGGGTTCAATTCAAATCAATTGCTCCAGCATTTGGATTACAAAAAAATTCAGAGGAATCCAAAGATATTCTGTGGCTATAGTGATATCACAGCTCTTCATAATGCAATCCATACAAAAACCGGTCTTGTGACTTTTTATGGTCCTCATTTCTGTACATTTGGAGACCCATTTCAGTTTGATTACACAGTGCAATATTTTGATGAAATCATGAGTGGCAAGAAGGATATTTCGATTGAAGAAAGTCCAGAGTATTCAGCGGATAATTGGTATGAAAATCCTACGAATCCAGCACCAAGAAATAAAAAACCAAATCCTGGCACCCAAGTAATTCGACCCGGTGAAGCTGAGGGAGAGCTTGTCGGCGGAAATATAAGTACTCTTACCTCCTTACTCGGAACAGAGTACCTCCCATCATTCAAAGACAAAATTCTGTTTCTTGAAGAAGGAGATGATAGTGATTGTAGATCTATAGACAGATATTTAACTCAACTCCAACTGTCTGGGGCATTCAACGAATTAAAGGGAATGATGGTAGGTAGATTCCACCCAAATTCAGGATTTAATGACAACCAGAAGCCTGAGGAATTGCTGAATCGAGTAACCAAAGACCTGAAAGGACCTGTTATCTACGGGGCGGACTTTGGTCACACAGACCCTATTGCAACTATTCCAATCGGTGTGCCATGTTTAGTAGATGCAAATAGAAAGAAAATTCAGTATTTGGAATCGGGGGTTCTATAGCAGATCTCTCTCAGTCAAACGCTTGAACTTGTAGTTCAGAGCATTGCCTACACGACCTATTTCAGACGGATAGATGTAAATCACCTTGTATCCAGCACTGTAGTAGTGACCCATCTTTACTTTCGTGAGTCTGTCGTACGTTTCATCTCCCGCCATACCGAGATATTCGATGTAAACGTCATCTTTCCATAGGTGAAAGTCTGGTACCCACTTTCGTCTATCGATATATCGAACAGGTTCGTAGTGATAATCGATACCATGTTTGTGGAGATAGTTAGCGATCATGAGTTCGCCTTTGCTGTACACATCCTCTCCTTCATGGGTTTTGTACTTACGTTCTGATTCTACAAATTGACTCATATATGATAAAATATCATAATATACAAATATGTCAATACTCTGGAAAGGTACGAATACCTAACTTTTTCGGACATGAAAAAAAGGCGCCCAAAACCAAACGCTCTCTATAATAAGGGATGATTGGCTCCCGGGGTCGGGCTCGAACCGACGGCCAATTCGTTAACAGCGAACTGCTCTACCACTGAGCTACCCGGGATTATTCTGGTGACATCTATGATGCAAAAGATTTCAGGTCCGAGCAAGCTTTGAGCCTTGGCACTGAGCTACCCGGGATTATTCTCACAACGTGAGGGCATTATAACTATTTGACTCTAAGGATACAGGGTTTTTTTAGGATTTTGGCACATGAACACACGCCCCCTCCGCACACCGATTTCGGCGCGCGGCAATGGCACGGTACGCAATGCGACCGACAGGAGCGACTCCTGGAATGTAGAGGAAAGGAGTGAGCAGTCTCAGGGCAGGCAAGTGCCAGGTGAGTTTCCGGAAGGCATCGAACCCTTTGAACGTTGTGCCATCTGGCATTTTAATGTGCATGGCGCGGTCGAGATCTGTTTCCGTAATTTCTTTAGCAAACGTCTTTTTGCGTTTTGCATCACGGAAATCAACCGGTTGAATGCGGCTGAGAACATCGAGGAGCAGTACGACAAAGATACTACGACGACAGAGTGTGCAGATGCCATCGTAGAGCACAACAATTGAACCATTCCATTTTCTATTCAAGAGACGCTTCACGAGTGTCCAATCCTCTGCACGGAGCAATCCTGTGTAGGCGGTCGTCATAGCAAAAGGGAAGGAGCCAACATTCATGAAGATAAAAATCGTCCAGTGAAACAGGAGACCACCTACGAGAATCACGCGTCGAATTGTATATCTGCACATGCTGAGTGGCACGAGAAGAAGTAGCCATGAAAATTCCCACACGAGTGTATACACACTGGCAAGCGGAGACATCCAGATCCAATTGTTCATCGTTTCCATGCTCCAGCGGGCAAAATGAGGGTGATGGAAGGATGCTTCCAGAGCTGTGCCATTCAGCCACATGGTCCCTTGCAGTTTATCCCACCCGGAGGTGACATAGATGAGAATCATCTGCCACAGCAGCAGTCGGTACGGCCATATGTGTACAGTGAGTGGCTGTAAAAATGTGCCGGTTTGCTTCCAGCGTTTCCACTGCTGCAGAAGTCTTTCGAGAGAAAATGCATTGATCTCGGGACAAATCATCAAGATAAAACCAATGGTACGTAGCACTGTGTCCCCCCCACCAAGTGGCTGCAGATTGCGTTCCTGAACACTAAAAAGAAGGAGTGCAGAGGTAATAGTCATTGTTCTTGTCCAGATGCCAAGCATGCTACAAATAAGGCAGGCAACAAAGATGCTCCACAGTCCAATGACTGCTGTAGGGCTTGTGAGGTGCGCGAGCAGTGTAAACCGATGGTGGTTGCGAAACACCAAGTAGCCAAGGTCTTGTGGCATGATACCTGCATCACTGTAATATCGGACGATATCGGGCATCCCACGGATAAGAAAAACAAGTATCGTTGCCGCCCAGAGGATACGCATCAGTCCAATACTGCTCGCAGAGATTTCTTCGAAGAAGAACTGGTCGATGAAGGCAAGAATCTTTTTCATAACGATGCTGGGCAATAGGTTTGCAACAGTTCTACGCTCTGCCACTCAGGTTGCCAAGTGTCCCACCATACTTTGGGGTAAGGCTTCTCATGTGTGGGAATAGTAAACCACTGCTTCGTCATACGAATCAGCATACCAGAGGCAACAGCATTACGAATACAAACATCATGCGCGTAACGTTCTTGTAACGGCGTCATTGTTTCTTCATCTAAACGACGGATAGTTTTGAGTTCGGTTGCCTTTCGCCATCTCGGTACGGTGTGTTCATTGATGACAGCGACAGGTTGCCATGTTTGTCCATTATACTGCTCAACAGTCAGTTGAATGACACGCAGTAGTGGGTCTGGGGAAAACACGTTCCATCGTTGCCACTGTGATGTGGTGAGGACATAGGGCTTTACGTAGTCACGTTTACCATCAAGCCAGTTGAGAAATGGTTGTCCCTCTACATGGTACAAACTGTACACACCCGTTGCTGCCATATGCCAAATGCAGAAGAGAGCAATGCACGTTTTGACGAGTGCTCGAAGATAGGACATGTCACTATGGAAGCAGCAGCACAATTTCTCGTCCAACAAATTGGTCTTTTCGCTGATACAGTAGCGAAAGTTTTTCCGGGTCTTCTACCGGAGCGCCAGCAGGGAGAACCGCTCGATAGCCTAACTCTTTTGCGACCGACCAGATCTTTTCATGACGGATGACATCTCCTCCAAGTCTCCAGAATGGCCACATGCAGACGATAGGCACTCCGGGAAGTGAGGCAGCAGCATTATGCAAAAAGGCAGCTTCCAGCGCTTCACTATCTTTCAAGTATTTCTTCACATCCGTCTTTGTAGGTTTTTTCGTTAGTGCTGGGCCAAGAGTCGTTTCTGTTACCACCATGTCTGGTAAGGATTTTAGCTTGAAGGGTTTTAATGCATCGTGCTTCGAGACATCATCGGAGACGTCTTTCTTTAAGATTTTCATCTCTTTCCGTACCCAATCGAGGTTCTTCTTTGTTCCGTTTACGGCTTTCTGTGATACATCAGATGCAAGAACATGCCAGCCCTGTAGCAAGCATTCCAGTGGAATAACACCGGTTCCACAGAACGGATCCAGTACCGTATAGACAATGTGCTTTTTACGTTTCTTGTTGTCTCTTTCCGATTCTACCATCCATGCACCAAAGTTGAGCATCACCTGTGCAAGTTTTGGCGGTAAGAGTCCTACAGTTGTATCGCGTACGGGTTTATCCATATCACGCCAGGTGTAACGATCAATATCCTGTGCACCAATAGTTCGACCAACCCAGAGTTGCGATGCTGTCTGCACAATAAAGAGCTCGACACCTTTCTTGCCGCTAATAACGTCGCTGTCGTGTAAGAGTGCAACAGCGGCATGCTTCTTTTCATTACCAACGTATCGACAGGGCTTTCCGGCAGACTTGAATGCTTCTTTTCCTTTGATGTACGCCGTTTTTATAAGCTTTGAGGGGACATCGTAGCAGCGCAGTGAAAACGTCACTTTCTTCCGTACTTTGCCACACTCGTTTACAAGGAGTTGCGGGATATCACTCATCGATACGTCTGCTTCGGTTATGCGACGCGCAAGCAGTACGGTGCCACCGAGGCGATCAATACAATCATCATCAAGCTCTTCATCAGCAGAAAAGAGCGCTACGACTGTTTGTTCTATGCTTTCAAGCGTAAACCCCGGAACTACTGCAGCAAGTTCTGCAATAGAGATATGTGGTTGATGACCGAGGACTGCTGCGTACTGAGGCATGAGCTAAGTGTACCACACTAACTCTCTTTATCACACACTGACTGCAAACACACCGTCGTTATAAACACCATCACTGGAACAAGATGCAGAACTCCCCGCGCGTATCCTGTTTGGTTCAGCGCTTCTGTAGCGAGATCTGTAAAGACAAAAATGCACACTTGCCCAAACAAGACGACAAAGAGGAATGCAACCGCAACGCGAAGCGGTGTGCCGAAGACTGTTTTCCATCCAAGAACGAGTGACGCAACAAAGAGAGCGGGGAGCAGGGCGAAGTGTCCCATAAAGAAGGTGTTGCGGAAGATAGTTTCTAGAACACCTGCATGCCAGGAAAGCGCCATGCCTGAGATAGGTTTTGCATTACCGAAATCCAGATGGTGACTCCACTTAAAGAGAAGCCACGGTAAGGCTATCGCAAGGCCAAAGCCTATGTACCAGAGCAAAGCAGACTTCTGCTGTTTCCCTAGTCTAATAAGCGCAATAAGAGCAATAGGAGGAACGTACAAGAGCAATGCCTCGTTCTTTGTAAAGATGAGAAGGCCTGTTGCAAGTGCACTAAGTCGCAAGAAGGTATGCTCTTTGTGCCCAAGTAATAACCAGGAGACAGCAAGAAAGACAACGACTGATAGGAACTGGTCTGCGTAGGCAATGCCCCCATGCAATGCGTAGAGGGGTGTAGTGGAGAGAAGATAGGTTCCAACGAGTGCCCACTTGGTATTCATGTATCTTCGTAGTACAGAAAACAGAAGGAAGAGCGCAGCAAGGAACCAGAGTATATGAATACTATTCACAAGCCCTTCATGCCAACCGCTAAGGCTTGCAAGCCAGGTCTTCATAAGGGGAACTGTTGGGGGATAGGAACCAATACCAGGCTCGACGATAATATGCCCCTGCTCGTAAAACATTTTCCCACGCAGGTTCCAGTTTTTGAGAGTATCATCGAAGTATGCAGGTCCAATGAGGAGTATCCACATCGCAATTACTTTTAGGATGAACCAAACACCAAGTGCAGCAGCGAGGAGTTTTTCCCAAGGTTTCCAGAAGAGTGATTCGTGATGCGTGATGCGTGGCAGAGAAATCGTATTTCGTCTTTCGTATAACGCATAACGAATCACGAGTAACAAAATTACGACAAGCTGTACACCAAGCATCCACGGAAGCGTGAGTAACCCCACGCCAGATGCATCAACTAAAAAGAAGAGAAAGGGAACAAAAATAGATCCGACGATGAATCCCGCTACCCATCGCTCAAGTGCATTGAGTACGGGAGTAGTTCCTTCAATGACTCTAAGAAGCAGCCATCCGCAGAGCGTTGGAAGAGGAATGCCGATAAGAAGCCAGAGGTACATCATTCGTTGGTACGGAAAATAAATGCACCCGGTTCGTAGGAGAGAATAACCTTCCCCGGAGGGGATACTGGTTTGTCATCAACAAGAATACGACCCTCGTCATTTACATATGCGTTATGCATATCGAAGACGAACCAAAGAGAGGCACCCTCGTCACTAGTCGTAGGTGAAGCAGGGTACGTCTCGTATTGCATAGTGTTGAAGTATGGCCAACCTGTTGGCGTCAGGAGGACGTACTTCTTATCGGTATCTTCTACAAATTCAGCAGCAACTTTGGAGAATGCTGTAAAACTACCACGATCGCGGTAGTCTTTGAGTTCTATCGGTTTGCTCCACCATGTCTTTATGTCGGTGTTTGCGTAGGTCATCATCTCCGTTCCCATGCGCAGGTCGTAGAGAATCCAAAAGAGGATAAACAGCACAGCAACGCGTTTCATTCTATTGTTGGGGGCACCGAAAATAACTGCAGCAACAAGGAGCACATACAATGCACCATTCACGCTGCTTCCTCGTGGGGGAACCTCCTGAAATACACTGTGAACATGATCGACGTTGGATACCATTCTTGGTCCCCAGAGAAAGTTAACTGAGTAGGCGTGGATGACATCGAACGTCAGGAGCGAGCGAGCACCAGCTGTCAATTTTTCTAGGAGCCCTGGGCCAGTGAGTGAAATATGCTGCAACGTTAACTGCGAACCGGGATTCAGGTTAAAGCCAATTAATTTACTACTGGGGTCCCATTCTGGAATCTGAGAAAGATCAAGCCGCATAGAGCGCGAAACAGATGTTGGTTCGAAGGTGATCGGAATATGATATGCCTGGTTTCCTTCCATGCTTTTTGGTTGCCAAAAGAAGATGCCATGCGCACCAACAGAGGAGCTATAGAGTATATCTATCGTATCAACACTGTGGTGGATGTTTCCTTCCCGTGCGAGCTGACCTTGTTGGTCTGTTGCCGTCATCATAAGGCCTTGCGGCACGAGTTCAATAGAGGTGAATCCTTTATGGTTCCAGTGCTCAAGTTTTGGAACTTGCATGTCCCAAACAGTCGTCTTTGCAGCACACACGGTTGGCATTACTGCAAGGGTGATGGTTAACACAATCTGTGAAAGCCGCTTGTTGAATTGATGATTGAAAATTGAAAATTGAAAAATTTACTACATTATTCTCTTTCCTCTCTCCACTTTCCACTTTCCACTTCTTTAGCGACCGTAATCTCTGCTGGCCCCCCCTGAACAGTTGCTTTAATACGGCGGACACCAGACGAGGAGCTCTCTTCTTTTTTCAGCGTGAACGAACCGAGCATACCCGTACGTGCGACGTGAGGTCCGCCGCAAATTTCTTTACTGAAGACGTCCTTACCTTCGCCGATAACATACACCTTTACTTCACTGGCGTAGCGGTCATCAAACACGCCAATGGCTCCTTCCTTCTTGGCTCCCTCAACATCGGTTACATGAAAACTGATCGGCAAATCTTTCTCGATAGCGTCGTTGACGAGACGTTCCACTGCTTGCCGCTGTTCGTTGGTCATTTTTTCATCATGCGAGAAGTCAAACCGTAGACGTTCTTTGGTAATATTGCTGCCCTTTTGGTACACATGATCACCAAGAACAGTGCGTAACGCGGCATTTAAGAGGTGCGTTGCGGTATGCAACTTCGTGGTTTCACTGCTGTGGTCAGCAAGCCCGCCGGAGAATTTTTGTTCTGCGCCTTGGCGGCTGAGTTCTTGGTGATGCTCGAATGCTTTGTGGAAAGCATCTTCATCAATGGCGAGCCCTTGCTCTGCAGCAATTTCCCTGGTGAGTTCCAGCGGGAAGCCATACGTATCGTAGAGGTGGAATGCATCGTCTCCAGAAATGGTGTTTCCCTGAACTGCGGCAATGACTTTTTCAATCTGTCGCATTCCTGCCTGCAACGTTTTTGCAAATTGTTGTTCTTCCTGTGCAAAGACATCCGCAATCAGCTTTTCTTGGTCGCGAATATGTCCGTAGATATGTCCGTACTGGGCAACGACTTCTTTGGCAATAGTTGCACAGAACTGACCACTGGTTTCAATGTCTAGTTGCTTTGCACTGCGGATGGCACGTCGAATGAGCTTTCTCAGAACGTATCCTTGGTCCACATTACTTGGCCTTGCACCGTCGGCAATAATAAACGTGGCTGCTTTGATATGATCGGTAACAATGCGAACATGTTTGATAGTATCTCTTTCCTCTTTTCCCTTTCCGCTTTCCACTTTTTCAACTATTGGCTTCATCCGGTCGGTCTCGTAGACATTCTTCACGCCCTGCATCACAGCAGCAACGCGCTCCAGACCCATACCCGTATCGACATTTTGCTGTGCAAGTGGTACGAACGATCCATCGTCCTGTTTGTCGTACTGCATGAATACATCGTTCCAAATTTCCATCCAGTCACTGTCGTTTTCAGCTGGGTTGCCATGTGGTTCACCTTGGCCAATCCAGTAAAACATTTCGGTGTCCGGTCCGCAGGGACCGGTCTGTCCCGCGGGACCCCACCAGTTATCTTTCTTTGGCAAGAAGCCGATACGGTCTTCGGGAATGCCAAGGTTCATCCAGATCGTTGCTGCTTCCTCGTCTTTGGGTGCATCGCTGTCACCGACAAAGCAGGTGACTGCAAGGTGGTGGACGGGAATTTCCAGGACAGTTGTCAGGAATTCGTAGCTCATCTGAATGGCACCTTCTTTAAAGTAATCACCAAGGCTCCAGTTGCCAAGCATTTCAAACATTGTGAGATGAGAGCTATCCCCAACTTCGTCGATATCCTGTGTGCGCACACAGCGCTGACAGTCGGTAAGTCGGTTGCCTCCAGGATGAGACTCGCCTAATAAATAGGGGACAAGTGGGTGCATGCCTGCTGTTGTAAAGAGCACTGTTGGGTCGTTCTCTGGTATCAAGCTCGCTCCGGGAATAACGGTGTGATCTTTGCTCCGGAAGAAATCCAGATACGCCTGCCGGATGTCGTCGGTTGATTGCGGAGGTGGCATGGTTGCTAGAGAGTATAGCACTACCGAAAAAAAGGCTACCACAAGGCAATAAATTTTGGTATAATAGAACGATTTACAAGCAAATTTTTTAATGACCAGTGTTCACATCCGCCGGTTTATTACAGAGAACGCAACTGCGTTGAGTCTGAGCATTATTCTGTTTGCAGCAATCGCCATTCAAAGCTCGTTACTCTATGTCCAGAGTAACCACGCAATGCACCAGCAGCTCGACGACCGTCTACGAACAGCTGCAGGACTTGCTGCCAGAGAATTTACAGGAGAAGAAATTGATCGCATTACCGGTATGGCGTCGTTTCATACTCCTCTTTACAAAGAGTTTGTTGAGCGACTACAGGATATTCGCAGTACGATTCCAGATATCAAGTACGCATACATCATGCGTAGAACGAACGATCCTATGATGCTAGAGTTCGTTGCTGATGCAGATTCATTCGAGGAAAATGAAGAGTCATCCTACCCAGGAGATTTCTATGAGATTAATGAAGTGCATGCACTCCAAGATGTGGCATTTCTTAAGCCAACAGTCGATGAAGAAATAACCGTAGATCAGTGGGGCGAACTTATTTCTGGATACGCACCCATCTATCGAGAGGATGGAACGGTCGCCGGTGTCATTGGTATTGATATGGATGCACGAGCATTCCTCGAGCTTTCCAGGCAAGCATTTTCTGGTTATGCGCTTATTGCCATGTTTCTTATTGCTATCATTTTGCTGTTTACCATTGTCTATATCATTTGGGAGCGGCGCGCTGCTGCAAAGCGTGTCCTCGAAAATGAGCGCTCGGCATTGCTGGCGCTCGCAACGCACCAGCTGGGAGGACCTGTTTCCTCTATTCGTTGGTGGGTGGAGATGATGAAAGAAGAGGGAATGTGTGATCCAGAAAGTGCATGTTCTAATATCGAAAAAGCTGCTGAACGCATTAATGGTATTGTCCAGGAGCTCATTGATGTAGAACGAAAAGAGCATAACAGGGTTCGATATCAGCGAAAGGAATGCATGCTCTCCGATGTGCTCTACATGGCGATTGATAGTGTCTTACCTGAACTCAAGGCCAAGCACCCTGTGCGAACCGATGTTGATGATGCCCTCAAAGTCAGCATAGATGCAGAGCTCATTACAAGTGCCGTTTCAGAGCTTATTCAAAATGCCATGATGTATAGCGACAAGGGGGAGGAGGTAGTGCTCTCTGCAAGACGGGCAGGACGATGGCTCAATATCACAGTGCAGGACCATGGTATGGGTATTGATAAACGGGATATAATTCGCATCTTCCAAAAAATGACAAGGGGGAAAAATGCTGCAAAATATTATCCAAATGGGACAGGTCTTGGACTCTATATCGTTAAGCTCATTGCAGAGAAGGCAGAGGGGGAAGTACGCGTTGAGAGCATTCCAGGGCAAGGAAGCACATTTACTCTGCGAATTCCGGGCTAAGACAGTTGTCGTTGTGCTAGAGTATCCATGCTCTTTAACAATATTGGATTTTGCCACGAAGTAAGCGCAGGGCGCTACTTCATGACACTCAGTACGCTGTGTGCATATTCTCTTGGCTTGCCATGAAGTCGCACGAACGTAGTGAGTGCGTACTTCGTGGGGATGACAGGCTTTCGACATCGTGAATTCTGGAGTCTGATAGTTTCTGTTCGGGATGGCATCGGTTCCCGTTACCCACAGGTGCACCCTTAATTGCAAACTCTGCAATGACCGCATTCCGTGACGCAGCTGCTCGTGGGTTCGCTCGCGTAGCTCAGCCTGTTCTCGCGTTTGCTTAAGTTCGCCTATTTGCGAACGCGTCACCTTCCCGATTTCTGCTACGGAAGACTGGCGTCACTTAGCAGAACGAATTACCACCTGACGTGACGGTAATTCTGAGATAGCGTCGACCCTCTTACCGTACTTTTCGTCCGATCCTTATGCGGTAAGCGATACAGACCGGACATGACAGTATGAACACATTCTTCACACGTTGGACCCGGGTTCAACTCCCGGCATCTCCACCATGATTCGATAACTGATTATCAGAATTATCCGAATCGTCCTCTTCTTCTAATTTTGGGATTCTGTGTTCCACCAATGGAGGTCTATTTGGATAGATAACTACTCTATGTATGAGGAGGCGTACTATTCTTTCTTTCGTCTCTTTATTCATAGATTTGTATTTCTTCTGATAAGTTTTTGCCAATTTTTCGATGGAGTTCAGCATCTGCTCTTTCTCTTTTTCACCATCAATCAAAGCTGTCAAACGTCTTACTTCTGATTCGAGAAGGACTTCCGCTTCCCTAGTTTCCGTTATTTCTTCATCGTAATCTTGATAGGACATCGCTCCTGTCTTCATGGCTTTATTCAAGCGTTTCCGTTCTATCTCTTTCCCTTTTAGCTTCTTATTGGTATCAGCTAACTGCTCTTCGTATTCAGGCAGTCGGGATTCTTGCTTTAGTTTTCGCTCCAGTGCAGCAAGATATTGCTTGGGGTTATTCAGGAGCTTTTCGATGGGTTCCCAGACCCTTGCTTCCAGTTTCTTTTCTGAAATATCCGTATTCGTACAAGGTTTATCTGTTTTACTGGCATTGCCTCTACTACAGCGATACTGGTAATGGATTTTTCCATCTTTACGCTTAGGGTATCCCTGATATCTACCTCCGCACTCTCCACAATGCACATTGCTCCGTAGGAGGTACTGATGTTGGTCATCTCCCAGTGAATATCTCCTGTTAGCCTTGGCGATCTTCTGAGCCGCTTGAAAGAGTTTTTTGTCCTTAATAATGGCTGGACACTTCAAGGGTATCCATTCACCTCTGGGGCGAAGTATTTGCCGTTTTTTGCTTTTGGTATTTTCATCAACAATTGTTTCTCTCTTTCCGTAATAATACGTTCCTGAGTATTCATCCTTAATGATAAGTGCTGCAATTGCAGCCTGTCCCCAGAAGCCCTTTGCGTTTGTTCTGCGTTTCACCTTCTTTTTGTCTGCTTTTGTAAGCACCTTTCTTGCTGTGAGAATTTTTGCAATCTCTGTTTCAGATTTCTTTTCCTTAACCAGCATATGAAAAATCTCTTTCACGATCTTTGCTTCTTCTTTATTTATAACCATTTTTCCGTTTTTATCTACATCGTAGCCATAAGGAGGATATTTACCGCCTACGTAGCGCCCTTTTCTTGCTCCTGCAATTTTCCCCATAATGGTGCGATCACGAATAGTCTCTCTTTCCATCTCTGCAATTGCCCCTAACACCGTGAGAAAGAAGCGCCCCTCTTTTTTTGTTGTATCAATAGCTTCGCCTTGAGAGCAAAATTCTATGTTGTTCTTTTCTAACTCCTCGACTGCATCCAGTAATAGCTTCGTTTTGCGAAATAGCCTGTCAATCTTGTACACAAGAATAACATCAAATTTTCCATCACGAGCATCTTGCATCATACGTTGATATTCAGGTCGCTGATCGTTGGCTCCTGAATATCCATCATCTATGTATAGGAGACTCTTATTTGTAATCCAATTCTTTTCGTTCTTATGAGCTTTAATAAAATAGGACAAACTATCCTGTTGCCCCTTTAGGCTATTTCCTTCCTTTGCCTGCTCAAGGGTACTAACCCTGATGTACTGAGCAACACGTTTTGGTTTATTACTTTTTGCAGCAGACATGCTGCAAGTATATCGCTAGAACTTCCTTAGGACTACGCTGGTTGCATGATTAATTCAACAATCTCATCCATAGTTGCATCAAAGTCATCCGCAGGTACGTACACATACTCCATCGCAGGAGCTAGCGTAGCACTACTAGCCTTCTTCTTAACGGAGCCTCTATGTTGTGTATGCACGTCTCTGCACTCTCTCATGAAATTTACGGGGTATTACAGCCGTTTTTGAGAGAGGGGAGAAGTGCTAAACACTGTAGCACAAACAACGTCAAATATCAAGACTTTTTGGCTTATAGAAGCCATATATTATAACATTACATAGTCAAATATAATTCCGAATCCGCCCCTTTTCCAGTCTGTAACTATTAGCGTAGTAAGCTATTGTCATAACATGATCTAATTGTTTTCGTGCAAACAGATAATATATAGAAATCAATAGTCAAAACGTCTGCGCTAACCTAGCGCACATACTGTGCCACTTCCGTTGTTATGTTCTTCCGTTATTACGTTATTACTTTCTTATTTGTGTTACGTAGTTGTCTGGGCTTAGCTATCACCTTGCTGTTACGTTGTTATAAGGTTGTTATGCATAAAGAAATGGGCAATCGTTTTTTAGCTAAAATAAGGTAAATTGTAAGAGTAGGTACGGTGTTATGCATCGGTTATACCCATCTCTGCATGGAACTCTTTATCTTCGGCATCCATTTGAGCAAACATTGCTGCCTCGTCGAACTCCTTATCCTTGTAAGAGGACGGGCGAAATCTTTCTTTGTAATTCTTTACTCGTATAACACTAAAGACATTTTTTTGTTTCTCACTGATGACTCTAACTTCAATTGCATCCATCTTTATGAGCTTCTGTATCTGTGCATATACAGTACTTTCTTTCATGCATATGTCTTTGGCACAAGACCTTCTGCCAAAAATCACCTCACCTTGCTCTAGGGTAACTACGCAGCCTCCAATAGCAATCTTTTTAGGACTGGATGAGTATCTTGATCTCATTGCCAAATAACTGTAAACATGCCATAAATTTGCATTGCTAAACATAGGTTCATCCATCATCGAACGTTCCAGTCCTATCCAGCCTGTTGTTCCATATATCTCATCAGACATTTCTCATTTGGGAACTACGCTTTTTACGCTCGATTACAAGCTCCTCTTTTGCCTTGTTTAGGATTGCCGTCTTCATTCCAATTGCCATTGCTCTACTAAATGGGCGATGATACTGAAGCCTAGATTGCAATACTTCCTTCTTTGGATAGCCCAAAACATAATATTTACCACCTTCTTTACTGAAGATCGCAATATTTGCAATGTAGTATTGTCTATTGAGTACACAGGATGCAAAGCCGATAAGCCCATCTTCTCGATTAAGATTTCTTACAAACTTGATATCAATATCTGAAATATTGATAGGATATGGCTTATCTTCGATGTAGCCTTCCGTAACTTCAAAGTCGTCTACTTCAGGTTTGTACTGGCGCTCTAAGTTCTTCATATACGTTTTGATCGGAATGAAAATAAGAATTTGGAAGTTCATTGAGCTTACTAACCACAGCACTGGTAACTGCATCCCCCGCAACACGAGAGATTGGGTGAACACAGTTGATCTGGTTTTTCTTTGGATACACCAAACGAATACCATGAC